>NZ_CP030036.1:8562500-9482549 GCF_015291305.1 Bradyrhizobium sp. CCBAU 21365 | reverse complement strand
CCGTGCGAACCAGCTCGTGTAAACGTCCTCGCCAACGCTCGTCCGCAGACGTCCCTTCACCCGCGACCAGCGATCCTGTTCCGTGTTCGTCATTGCCTTCGTACTTCCAAGTCTGAGAGATAATCGTTGCGAAAGCGCCGTGCAGGTTTGCTGCCGTGGCGCGACCTCTAGCGGGCGCGGTCTGCTCCGGACAAAGCTTTCCCGTGCGGCGACCGTGCGCCACCCGACAGATCAGCTGTTTGGAGAAGATGCGCCCCGCGAGGTCAGCGCGTACTCGACGGACGCTGCGGGTGAGAGCCGATGTCCGAGGGGTTGATTACGGCACCACTGGAAATTTGCGCTTCGGCTGTCGTTGGTTCGACTGCAGTGATGATACCGTAAGGCATAAGTCCTCCCCCTCCCGCCGCGACGTATCGCGGCAAGTTGTCAGCTTGCTCGTGTCTTCAAATTCGAACTGCTGCTACCGAACACCGAAATGCCCGGCGCTTCGCCGCCGCCGTGTCGTCGTCAACCCGTTCACTCGCTCCGCGTTCCCGCTGCCAGATTCCGACCGACGTCCTGGTCTCTCTTGTTCGATCCCCCGAATTGCCGGGGACATCGCCGGAGAATTTTTGACACAGGCCGTCCGTCCTCATATCGCTATGAGCCGTCAATCCAGCTTCGCTTGGAAAGCGTCGCTAACGCACACACCGCCGCCGATTTGTGCGTCCGCCCCTGGGTCTCAAACCGCGCTGATCTGGAGAGCCGTGGGCGTCGCGAACAAGAAATAAATACACCAAGCACATTTCCTGACAATCCGTGGATTCGACGGGGGTCGAGACTCTTCGCGACTGTTGCGGCGTTGCCGATGCTGAGTTGCGAAAGCAAGTTTTTGAATCAGCGCACAGATTCACGCGTGTCACAAACGACGGTGCAATACCAAAAATTTTTCATAGAAAATTTACATTTGGTCTCGCGCCGGTCATTTTTCCAATCGCTGTCCAACGCTATGTGCATAAGTAATTCGCGAGACGTCATTTTTCTCGATTACTTTTGCAGGGTAACCCCGCGTCGCAAGTTTCGCCGCGAAATGCTTGCGCGCTATTCCATCTATCTAGCTTAGCGAAGAACAATCTGTGGGCGAGTGCGGTGCGTTAAGCATGTTGAGCCGGTAGAACTACGGACGCGACGAAACATGACACGCAGTTCGTCGCGCGGCAACGCGAAGTGTTCTCGCGCTATGAAACTTCCACGACAAAAGTCGAGACAAAAACAAAAAGCCCGGCGCGAGCCGGGCTTCGTGACAAATGTGTCTTCCAGTCAGCTCACGCGCCGAGCTTTTACTTGGCGAGCTTGGCGATCCGCTGCGACAGACGCGAGACCTTACGGCTCGCGTTGTTCTTGTGAATGATGTTGCGCTGCGCTGCCTTCATCAGCTCGGGCTCGGCGCGGCTCATCGCCTTCAGTGCCGCCTCGCGGTCGCCGCTCTTGATCGCTTCCTCGACGGTGCGCACCGCGCCACGCATCTGCGTGCGGCGCGACTTGTTGACGATGGTGCGGCGGGCAATCTTGCGGGTCGCCTTCTTGGCGGAGGTGGTGTTGGCCATGGTTCTCTAACTGTCCTTCGGCGGTGATCGCTCGGTGGTCGGGCTCGCGCGCACCGGCCGGTTCAAATCTCAACTCTGATGTATTTGTCCAAGGTGGTTTTCTTGGGTGTCCTTGAGGCGGCCATGCGAGGAGCGCAAAATGCTGCCCCGCGCCTGCGGCACTGTCCAAAGAACAGCGGCGGCAGGATTGCGCCCGCCGCCATCGGCCGGTCTTATAGATGGCGCGGGCTTAAGCGTCAACGCTTTCGGGACCCAAAAAGAGCCCGAAATCGGCCCGCGAGGGCCGGATAAGCCGCTGAAGAGGTTGAATTTCCGGGGGGCGCCCGGTAAGGCCTGACGACGCGTGGGGCGCGACTGGGAGTTAGGGTGACGCATGATCCGCGGCTTTTTCCGTCTGATCGGCCTTCTGCTGCTGGCCGGCAGCTTCATCTTCATGGTCTATGACGGGGCCCGCTACGTCGCCGACCAGAGCCTGCGGTTCACCCAATTCGGCCAGTTCTGGAACGACATCCATCAGTCGAGCCAGCAGGCATTCCATGCCTGGGTGGATCGCTTCGCGCCCTGGCTCTGGAACGACGTGATCCGCCTGCTTCTGGAGCAGCCGGTGTTCGCAGTGCTCGGCATTGCCGGCATCCTGCTGATGATCCTGTTCCGGCCCCGCAAGCCCTTGATCGGCTACGCGCGCGACTGACTTGCTCGCAGCCCGCCTTGGCGGCAGCCCTCCTTGGCTGCAGCACTCAGTAACGGGGCTGCCATCATCCGCGTAAGGACATATATAGGTGACAGCCGGCCCGCAGGCCGTTGCCGCGTCGGCCGATGTCCCGCTGGAGGTGTCCATGTTGTTCATGCGCAAGACCACCGCGTTGCCGAGCGCCGCCGAGGCGCTGCCGGGTCGCGCGACGCCGATCCCGACCGCGACCACCCATTTCGTCAATGGCAGCAAGCTGCAGCCGCCTTATCCGCAAGGCCTCGAGCAGGCGGTGTTCGGGCTTGGCTGCTTCTGGGGCGCGGAGCGCAAATTCTGGGAACTCGGCGAGGGGATCTACACCACCGCGGTCGGCTATGCCGGCGGCCACACCCCGAACCCGACCTATGAGGAAGTATGCTCGGGGCGCACCGGCCACACCGAAGTGGTGCTGGTCGTGTTCGACCCGAAGAAGATCTCCTACGAGAAGCTGCTGAAGACGTTCTGGGAGAACCACAACCCGACGCAGGGCATGCGCCAGGGCAACGACATCGGTACGCAATATCGCTCCGCGATCTACACGTTCAGCGACGCGCAGCGCAAAGCCGCCGATGAGTCGCAGGCGATGTATCAGAAGGCGCTTGCCGCCAAGGGCCTCGGCGCCATCACCACCGAGGTCGCGCCCGCAGGTGAGTTCTACTTCGCCGAGGACTACCACCAGCAATACCTCGCCAAGAATCCGGCGGGCTATTGCGGGCTCGGCGGCACCGGCGTGTCCTGCCCGATCGGCGTTGGCGTCACCGCCTGATCGTCCTGCTGAGCAAGAGCTCGCTCCGGAAAGCCGGTTTGCGCTCTTCCCGGACACGGCTTTAGATCCTTGTTTGAGCATGATCTTTTCGGAAAACCGGTTTCCACTTTTCCGGATCGTGCTCTAAGCCAATGAGAGGCCGGCTTTTCCGGCCTCCCGCTCGACCCTCGAAAACCCTTTATTAACCATAAGTGGTGCAAGACTGGGCCTGTCTCGCCGTTGAGGGATAGGTCCGGTGCCGGTTGCACGCGCGTTACGATTGCCGATCACTGCCGTTGTGGCTGCGCTCGCGCTGTCTGGCTGCATGAGCACGTCCGGTCCCGTCGCCATTGGCCCGCAAGGTTTGGGCCCGCAAGGCGTCGATGCCGTCAGCTATGGCCCGGCCTACGCGCCCGCTCCGGTTGCCGATGCAGGCGGCGGCGGTGCGATCAGCGCGTTGCGTTCCGCCTTCGCCAGCGCGTCCCCTGGTTATGGCTATGCCGCGCCGGCCGCCGCCCCGGTCGTCTATGCCGCCGCCCCGGGTGGACCCCCGGCCGGTTACGACAACGGCTATCACCTTGGCCCCGGCGACAAGCTCCGCGTCGTGGTCTACGGCCAGGAAGGCCTGACCAATTCCTATGCGATCGACGCCGCGGGCGCGATCACGATGCCGCTGATCGGCTCGGTGCCGGCACGCGGCCGCACGCCGGCCGGGCTTGCCGGCGAAATCTCGGCGCGGCTGCGCAACGGCTTCATTCGCGAGCCTTCGGTGGCGGTCGAGATCGAGTCCTATCGTCCGTTCTTCATTCTCGGCGAAGTCCAGGCCCCCGGCCAATATCCCTACGTGCCGAACATGACGGTCGAGAGCGCGGTCGCGATCGCCGGCGGCTTCTCGCCGCGTGCCCGCCGCGACAGCGTGACGCTGACCCACACCGATGCGTCCGGCTCCGGCCGCTTCGTGGTGCCGCTGGGCACGCCGATGAGCCCGGGCGATACGGTGTTCGTCGGCGAGCGCTGGTTTTGACGAAGGACAGCGTCCTTCGTCATTCCGGGGCGATGCGCAGCATCGGACCCGGAATCTCGAGGTTCCCCCGTGCGCAATTGCGCACCTGAGGTCCGCGCTTTGCGCGCCCCGGAACGACGCGTGGAGAAGCCCGCTTCCTATCGCTTCAAATGCTTCGCGAAAAATTCCATGCTGCGCGGCCAGGCGATGTCGGCGCTTGCCTTGTCGTAGCTGGCGCGCTCGTCGCAATGGAAGCCGTGCTGCGCGCCGGGATAGATGAAGACCTCGACCTCGGGCCGCTTCGACTTGATGGTCTCGACATCGCTCAAGGGAATGCCGGCATCCTTCTCGCCGAAATGCAGCTGCGTCGGCACTGCCGGCTTGTCGTTGGCGAAGCGCACGATGGCGCCGCCGTAATAGCCGACCGCGGCTGACAGCCCGGCCAGCTTGGTGGCGGCCGCATAGGCGACGCTGCCGCCGAGGCAGAAGCCGATGATGCCGACCGGCCCGACCGGCTTCGCCGCATCGATCGCGGCCTGGGTGTCGCGCAGCATCGCGGCCCAGTCCGGATCGGCGACGAACTTCCGCGCCTCGGCGATCTCGTCGGGGGAATAGCCGCTCTGGAAGTTCGGCGTGATGCGGTCGAAGATCGAAGGTGCAACCGCGACATAGCCTTCCTTCGCCAGCCGGTCGCAGACCGAGCGGATGTGGTGATTGACGCCGAAGATCTCCTGGATCACGACCACCGCGCCCTTCGGCGCGCCGGCAGGATCGGCGCGGTAGGCGCCGAGTTCAAATCCGTCCGAAGCCTTGAGTTTGATGTTTTGTCCCATGGTCCATCCTTGTCAGTTTGGGGGTTGCATGAAGCTCTTGATGATGAGGTCCAAAGCGCGATGAAATTGTCATCGCGCTTTGGCTCTTCGTTTGAGCATGGCCTTTTCGGAAAACCGCTTCGCACGTTTCCGGACCATGCTCTATCGCCACATCCAGTTCTCGCCCCAGTCGGCCTTCCAGCCGGTCAGCCGATGCTTGCGGAATTGGAGGAAGAGACGGTCGTGGTGCGGAAACAGCCCGCTGCCGCCGAGGTCGCGGAAGGTCAGGAAGATCTCGTTGCCGGGCCGTCCGCTGACATAGGTGAGGGGCGTGCCGAGCGCGCGCTGCGCGTCCGCAACGTCCATGCCGAACACCAGCGGCGTGGTGTTGGACAACGTCGCGGTGAAAGTGGACGGGGCTGTGACGAACGGCAGCTTCTGCGCGTTCGCCTCTGTCGCGGCCGCAATCAGCAACAAGGCAACCGCGATCGTCTTCATGGCGCAGTCTTTCCCGGCGCGCCGGCCTCAAGGCCATCCAGGAACGGCAGCACCGCGGCGATGAAGGCCTGCGGCTGGTCGATGTTGACGGCGTGGCCGGCGTTCGGGATCACCGCCTTCTGCGCACCGGGGATTTTTGCCGCCATGTAGTCGGACGCCGCCAGGAACGGCGTGTCGTCGGCGCCGACCACAACCAACGCTGGCACCTGGATCCCGGGCAGCGATTCGATCACCCGAGCATCGCGCTGTGCCAGCATGCCGCGCGCGGCGAGCGCGAGGCCCCTGGCGTTGCGATGGGTGACCGACGCGCGCTCGGCGCTCAGCGATCTCAGCACCTCGAGCCCTTCGCGGTCGAAGCGGTCGCCGGTCTCGCGGGCGCGATTGTTCCAGACATCGCGGGCGTCGTCCTTCTTGAAGCCCGGGCCGGTGTCGATGATCAGCAGCGCCCGCACCCGCTCCGGATGGGCGCGATGAAAGGCGAGCGACATGTAGCCGCCGAGCGACAGCCCGCCGACGATCGCCTTGTCGGCGCCGGCGGCGTCGAGCAAAGCGGCGATGTCGCCGACCGTCAGCGCTTCGCTATAGGCATCGGGATCGTCGGGATAGTCGGACCGGCCGTGCCCGCGCATGTCCCACAGGATCAGCTTGTGCCGTTGCGACAGCGCCTCGATCTGGCCCTGCCACATCGCCGATGTCGAGGAATAGCCGTGGGTCAGGATCAGCGGCGGTCCGCTGCCATGAATCTCGTAGTAGATGTCGACGCCGCTGCGGTTGAGCTTGGCCATTGACGGGCTCCTTGTGTTTCTCTCGCCGCTGTCATCGGACGGCGTTGCCGGTGCTTGCTGCCGACGCTTTGAGCAAGCGTCTGGCGATTAGACACGAACGCTGGCATTCCAAAAAGCGTCATGCCGTTGCCGCATCGCACAACAGGCATCTTCGGAAATTTATTCTTTTCGAGCAATTCCAAATTGGATTGCCTCCAGCCGGGAACCGGATCATTGTTTCGGCAACTGTCGCTGACCCGGTGGGCGCCGGCCAAGACCCAACAGTGAGTTGCCGCCGTAAGCGGCTTCCTACACCGGAAGGGGAGAGAGATGCCAAATCTCAATATCAACGGACGGAATATGTCCGTCGAGGCGGCCAATGACACGCCGCTGCTTTGGGTCATCCGCGAGCAATTGCAGATGACGGGCACCAAATTCGGTTGCGGCGCCGGCCTGTGTGGCGCCTGCACGGTTCACGTCAACGGCGAAGCGGTGCGGTCCTGCCAGACCTCGGTCGCCGACGCCGTCGGCAAGAAGATCACCACCATCGAAGGTCTGTCCGCCAAGGGCGATCACCCCTTGCAGAAGGCCTGGGTCGCCGAGCAGGTGCCGCAATGCGGCTACTGCCAGTCCGGCCAGATCATGCAAGCGGCGGCGCTGCTGTCGAAGAACACCAACCCGACCAAGGAAGAAGTGGTCGCGCATATGGACGGCAACCTCTGCCGTTGCATGACCTATTCACGAATCCAGAAGGCGATCATGCGCGCTGCGTCCGACATGCGCACCGCATCGGCCACCGGACCCGAGCGGAGGGCCACATGAACAAGCACGTGAAAAACCTCGCGCCCGAGACGACCGATCTCAGCCGCCGTTCCTTCCTGGTCGGCACGGCTGCAACCGGCCTCGTGCTCGGCTACGCCGCGTCCGGCATCGACCAGGCGCTCGCGGCACCCGCAACCGCCAACTTCGAGCCGAGCGTCTGGTATTCGATCGCGCCCGACGGTCTCGTCACCGTGACCTGCGGCAAGGCCGACATGGGCCAGCACGTCGCCTCGACCATGGCGCAGATCGTGGCCGAAGAGCTCGGCGCGAACTGGAAGGACATGCGGGTCCAGCTCGCCTCCAACGATCCGAAGTTCAACGATCCCGTGCTGGGCGCGCAGATCACCGGCGGCAGCTGGTCGACGATGATGAACTTCGATGCCATGAGCCGCGCCGGCGCAGCCGGCCGCATCGCATTGACCGAAGCGGCGGCGGCCTCTATGGGCGTGCCGGCCGCCGAACTGGTGGTGCGCGATTCCAGGATCAGCCATCCGAAGTCGAAGAAGTCGATGTCGTTCGCCGAGGTGGTGAAGAGCGGCAAGGCGACCAAGACCTTCACGGCGGATGATCTGAAGGCGATCAAGCTCAAGACGCCCGACCAGTACACCATGATCGGCGTCTCGGTGCCGCAGCTCGACATCCCGTCGAAGGTCAACGGCACGGCCAAGTACGGCATCGACGTGATGGTGCCGGGCATGGTCTACGGCGCGCTGGTCACCCCGCCGGTGCGTTACGGCGCCACCGTGAAGTCGGTCGACGATAGCGCGGCCAAGAAGCTGCCCGGCTTCATCAAGGCCGTCACCCTCGACGACAAGACCACAACCACGACCGGCTGGGTCGTCGCGGTCGCCAACACCTATGCGCAGGCGAAGAAGGCCGCGGCGGCGCTGAAGATCAGCTATGACGGCGGTCCGAACGCAAAGCTGTCGAGCGAATCGCTGTTCGCCGAGGCCAAGCGGCTGCAGGGGCTCAGCGATTCCGGCGAGTTCTTCGTCAAGGACGGCGATCCGAACGCGGCGTACGGCTCGGCGGCCAAGGTGTTGGAGGCGGAATACACCACCAACATCAACATCCACGCGCCGATGGAGCCGATGAACGCCACCGCGGAGTTCAAGGGCGACATCCTGCACATCTATTCCGGCAACCAGTTCGCGACGCGCTCCGGCGCGATTGCGGCCGGCGCCGCCGGGATCGATCCGAAGTTCGTGGTGATGCACCAGATGTGGCTGGGCGGCGGCTTCGGCCGGCGTCTCGACGCCGACATGATGGTGCCCGCGGTGCAGGCGGCGAAGGCCGTCGGCAAGCCGGTCAAGGTCATCTACTCGCGCGAAAACGACATGACGATGGACTTCTCGCGTCCGTTGACCTGCCAGAAGATCAAGGCCGGCATGGACGGCGACGGCAAGATCGTCGCGTTGAGCCACGACGTGGTCTCGGCCTGGCCGACCCAGCGCTGGGGAATCCCTGATTTCCTCACGCCGTCGGTCGACAAGAAGGGCCCGCTCGACTCCTTCACCGTGAACGGAGCGGACTTCTTCTACACCGTGCCCAATCACTATGTGCGGGCGATCAAGAACGAGATGGCGCACAACGCCACCCCGTCCGGTCAGCTCCGCTCGGTGGCGCCGGGCTGGACGTTCTGGGCGGTCGAAAGCATGATCGACGAGATCGCGCATGCGACCGGCAAGGACCCGGCGCAGCTGCGCATCTCGTTGCTCGACGGCAAGGGCAAGAATGACGGCGGCGCGCAGCGTCTCCGCAACACCTTGCTCGCTGCGATGGGCCTTGCCGGCTACGGCACCAAGCAGCTGCCCAAGGGCGAAGGCATGGGGGTTGCCTGCGTGTCGTCGCAGGAGCGCGCCACGGCGAGCTGGACCGCCTGCGTCGCCCATGTCGCGGTCGCCCCGTCGGGCGAGGTGACGGTGAAGAAGCTGACGGTTGCGACCGACGTTGGTACGCAAGTGAATCCCGATGGCATCCGCGCCCAGGTCGAGGGCGCGGCGCTGTGGGGCATGTCGCTGGCGCTGTTCGAGAAGGCGACGTTGAAGGACGGCGGCATCGAGCAGACCAACTTCGACAGCTATACGCCGCTTCGGATGAGTCAGCTGCCGGAAGTCGCGGTCAACGTCATCGCCAATGGCGAGAAGGCGACCGGCGTCGGCGAGCCGGCCGTGACGGTGGTGGCGCCGGCGATCGGCAACGCCGTCTTCAACGCGGTCGGCGCCCGCGTCCGAGGCCTGCCGATCACTGCGGAAGCCGTCAAGGCGGCGATGAAGGCGTAACGACCTGAACGAACAAGGACGCCGGAGAGCACGAGCTCTCCGGCGTTTTTCTAGGCTCCGCGCGTCGGCCGGGCGGTGACGGCATCAACTTTGACGCCGCAAAAATTCATGATTCGCCGCTGGCGTGCGCATCTGCATTGGTTTCTGGCGGGCCTGATTCTGCTGGCGGATTTGGCGATCCCTCAAATTGTATCCATTGCGCTTAAGCGCCGTTCAGCATCCCCATTAAGTTGGAGGGAACGCATCGTCAGGTAGCGTCCCGGCGTCGGTCGTTACCGCGACGGGGATGCCATGACTGCCTTAGCCAACAACCAGACTTCGAAGCGCCGCCTCCTGCTGGCGTCAGATCGAAGCGACCAGAGCAACGAGCTCGCCAGCATTTTGCGCTCGGTGGGCGAGGTCGATACCGTTCCGACTTCCGACATTCCCGAGCAGCCGGCCCGCGATCTCTCCGGCATCGTCGTCGACATCAACCTGCGCTCGCCCGAAGCCGTGCAGCTCGTCCGCGCCAAGCTGCAGGCCGACGCCTATCGCGAGATGCCGCGGCTGTTCGTGCTGGCGGATGCCTTGCATCACGCCTCGATGCAGGCCTGGGCGCTCGGCGCCACCGACACGATCTCGCGGCCGTTCGATGCGCGCGGAATCCTGCAGCGCATCCGTGCCGCGTTCCCCGACGACAGCGGCTATGACGAGACCGATCGCGGCAAGGCGCTCAACCGCGGCGTCGAGGCCGCGCACGGCGTGATGGTCAAGATGTTCGAGCGGATGCGCGCCGGCGAGCCGCTCAAGTTCGAGGACATCGTCGCCGCCGAGAACAAGATCCTCAAGGCGATCAAGCACAACTCGCTGCGCGAATGGCTGACCACGGTCGGCTGCCATCACCAGGAGACCTATCGTCACTGCCTGTTCGTGACCGGCTTCGCGGTCGCGTTCGCGCAACACCTCGGCATGCGCGAGGACGACCAGCGCCGGCTCGCTCGCGCCGCGCTGCTGCACGACGTCGGCAAGGCGTTCGTTCCGGTCGCGCTGCTCGACAAGCCTGGTGCATTGACGGTCGAGGAAATGGCCGAGATGCGCGAGCATCCGCGCCGCGGCTACGAGGCGCTGTCCGCGCAGGGCGGCTTTCCGCCGGAAATGCTCGACGTGATCCTGCATCATCACGAATTCCTCGACGGCACCGGCTACCCCAACGGCCTCAGCGGCAACCAGATCAGCGACATCGTCCGCGTCACCACGATCGTCGATGTCTATGCCGCTTTGGTCGAGAAGCGCGCCTACCGGCTGCAGTTCACCCACGCCAAGGCGTTCTCCATGATGGAGGAAATGGGCGGCAAGCTCGACCAGCAATTGCTGCAGGCGTTCCGCCCGGTGGCGTTCGGGCATTATTGAGCCCTCAACCCCGTCATTGCTACGTCGCTTCGTCGTCGCAATGCCGGCTGAGGCGGCGGCTCTAGCCAATCAACGCAAGTCGTGCTCCTTACCTCCGCCTAGATTCCGGTGATCATCGGCAAGACCGATGCTGGGGCGAGTGAGGACGATCATGGATACGGCAACGACCGGGGATTTCGACATCCCCGCCGACATCGCGGCAACCCTTGTTGATCCCGTCGCCTATGCGGACGACCGCATCCACGACAGCTATCGCTGGCTGCGCGCCAATAACCCGCTCGGCATCGCGCGGCCCGAGAAGTTCGATCCGTTCTGGGTGGTGACCAAGCACGCCCATATCCAGGCGATCAGCCGGCAGAACGAGCTGTTCCACAACGCCGACCGGCCGACCACGCTGACGACGCAGGCGCTCGAGGAGCGCGTTCGTAAGATCACCGGCGGGCCCAACCTGGTGCGCTCGCTGGTGCAGATGGACGCGCCCGACCACCCGAAATATCGCGCGCTGACGCAGGGCTGGTTCATGCCGGCCAATCTCGGCAAGTTCGAGGCCCGCGTCCGCGAGATCGCGCGCGCCACGGTGCAGCGCATGCTCGCGAGGGGCGGCGCCTGCGACTTCGTCGAGGACGTTGCGCTCGGCTATCCCCTGCACGTCATCATGGAGATCCTCGGCGTGCCCGAGGCGGACGAGCCGCGCATGCTCAAGCTGACGCAGGAACTGTTCGGGCCGCAGGATCCCGACACCGCGCGGGTCCGCGACGCGCTCAGCGCGGAGCAGGTCTCCGCGATGCTGCAGGCGATCATCGCCGATTTCTCCGCCTACTTCCGCAAGATCACCGAGGATCGTCGCCAGAATCCGCGCGACGATCTCGCCACCGTCATCGCCAATGCGAAGATCGGCGGCGACTACATGCCGGAGCACGATCAGACCAGCTATTACATGATTGTCGCGACCGCGGGCCACGACACCACCTCATCCTCGACCGCGGGCGCGATCTGGGCGCTGGCCCGGGACCCCGCGGAATTCGCCAAGGTGAAGGCCAATCCGGACCTGATCCCGGGCCTGGTCGACGAGTCGATCCGCTGGATGACGCCGGTCAAGCATTTCATGCGCTCGGCCACCGCGGATACCGAGCTCGGCGGCCGCAAGATCGCCAAGGGCGACTGGCTGATGCTGTGCTACGCCTCGGGCAATCGCGACGAGGAGGTGTTCGAGGACCCCGATCGCTTCCGCAGCGACCGCAAGCCCAATCGCCATGTCGCGTTCGGCTATGGCGCGCATCTCTGCCTCGGTCAGTACCTCGCCAAGCTCGAGATGCGCATCCTGTTCGAGGAGCTGCTGCCGCACCTGAAATCGCTGACGCTCGACGGCGAGGTGAAGATGACGCAGGCCTATTTTGTCAACGGCCCGAAGAAGCTGCCGATCCGCTTCGAGGTGAATTGAGCGTCATTGCGAGCCAACGGGTCGCGCGAACGCGCGCCCGATGACAGGCTCCGCGAAGCAATCCATGGCGCCACATACGGAAGCATGGATTGCTTCGTCGCTTTGCTCCTCGCAATGACGGAAACCTCACTCCAGCATCTTCCGCAGCTCCGCCTTCGCGACCTTCTCCAGCGTCGAGCGCGGCATCTCGTCGACGAAGCGGATTTCGCGCGGCACCTTGAAGTCCGCGAGCGCGGCGCGGCAGGCGGTCATGACGTTGTCGTGCAAATCGGCGGGCAGGGCGACGACGCCGGTTTGCGGGATGATGAAGACGACGGGCACCTCGTCCAGCATCGGGTGTTTCTTCGCCACGACGGCGGCCTCGCGCACGCCCGGCACCACCGCGACCACCTGTTCGATCTCGGAGGCCGCGACATTCTCGCCGCCGACTTTCAGCATGTCCTTGGAGCGGTCGCCGAACTTGATGTAGCCGCGCTCCAGCATCGTGACGCGGTCCCCGGTGATGAAGTAGCCGTGCTCGTCGAAGCTTTCGCGCGTGGCCGTCTCGTTGTGCAGATATTCGGCGAACAGCGACAGGCCGGGGATGCCCTTGATCAGGAGGTTGCCGGTCTCGCCTACGCCGGTCGGCGCGCCGTCGTCATTGGTGATGCGGATTTCGTATTCGGGCGCGGCGCGGCCAATCGACATCGGCGTGTTGGGCTGATCGACCTCGCCGATGATGCCGTGGGTGATGGTCTCGGTCATGCCCCACCAGCCGATGATCTTGATGCCGAAAACGCCGAAGGCAGGCGGCTCGTTCACGGCGGTGCCCCAGAGCCGGAACTTGTGATTCCTCGGCACCTCGTGCTCCAGCAGCGCCTTCATGCAGAACGGGATCGTCGAGGTCCAGGTCGAGCCGTGCTCCAGCGCCACCGGCCAGAAGCGGCTCGCCGAGAAGCGCGGCTGGATCACGCAGGTCGCCCCGACCCACAGGCTCGCCAGCATCGAATAGGCCAGCGCGTTGGTGTGAAACAGCGGCAGATAGGTCTGGTGCACGTCAAAGGCGTGCAGGTCCTGATGCGCGGCGTTGATCTTGGCGCCCCACAGCGCGTTGGCGTGGGTCCACAGCACCGCCTTCGGCCGCGACGTGGTGCCGGAGGTGTATTGCACGCTGCAAGGGGCGAGCGGATCGGTCGGCCGACGCGGCCGGTCGGCGCTGTCGGCAAACAGCGCCTCGAAACTGTCGCCGCGCGCGGGCGGCTGTGCCGGCGCTTGCCCGGCGTCGTGCGAGGTCACCGCGATCCAGCGCAGGCCCTTGCAGTTGGCTGATATCAGCTCGGCATAGGCCGGCTGGGTGATCGCGGCGACCGCGCCGCAATGGCCGGCAAAATATTCGATCTCGGCCGCGGCCGAGCGGGTGTTGGTGGTGACGGCGATGGCGCCGAGCTCGACGCAGGCGAACCACGCCATGATCGCCTCGATGCAATTGTCGAGATGGATCAGGACATAGTCGCCCTGCCGGATGCCGCGCTTCGCAAGGCCCGCAGCGAGCGCGCCGACGCGCTCGTGGAATTCGCCGTAGCTCCAGCGCCGTGCCGGCGCGTCGAATGGCGCCCAGATCAGGAATGGATGATCGCGGCGCACCTCGGCACGCATTTTGAGCAGCCATGGCACATCGAGTCCCGCAAACGGTCCCACGACGCCCGGCACTGCTTTTGAATTGTTCATATGTCCTCCCGCGCGGCCTTGTCGGCCGCCATTGGTCTTGGTTGGGAGCAGTTCTGCCATCGGTGTGCGCCGAGAGCAAATCGCGATTTGCAAAGCGGTTTTGCGCCGAAGCAATCTGTTCCGCCGCGCGGAAGAGATCGACTTGTTCGCGGCATCCGTCATCGGGCGCGCATTCGCACGCCACGCCGGCTCGCAATGACGATCGAAAGCTAGGTCGCGTCCTTCTCGTACGACGAGATCTCGATCAGGCTGCCGTCGGGGTCGCGGCAATAGACCGAGCGCAGCGTGCCGCGCGCGCCTTGCTTGGCCACCGGGCCTTCCTCGATCCTGACACCATTGGCCTTCAGATGCGCGACCACTTCCTCGGGCGTGCTCGAGGTGAGGAAGCAGAGATCGTCGCTGCCGGCCGCCTCGTGATCGGCGGTGAACCAGTCCACCTTGTCGGCATCGCGCGGCCGCACATTGATCTTCTGGTTGCCGAACACCAGCGAGGTGCGCGGCGTCTTGCCCTTGCCGGCGTCGAACACCTTCACCTCCATGCCGAGGATCCTGCTGTACCAGGCAACCGAGCGCACGACATCGGTGACGTTGATCACGAGATGGTCGAGCCCATTCACCTTGACGGACATGATCGATCCTTTTCGGTCCAGAGTGCTTTCGAGCGATGTGGTCGCCGGTTCTGGTGCGATCAGAGCCGCAGCTTAGTCTTTCGTCGCGGTCAGCGGCGCTCGTGTCGCACTGGCCGCTTCAGGCATTGTTTGTTAAAACCGCGCCGCACGCAACGCAACAGAAACGGGCAGGGCGCCAAACCCTGCTGGATTGGGAGAAACTTCATGATTTCACGCCGTACCGCGCTGGGCCTGATCGGGTCGGGGATTTCGACATTCGCGATCGGCCGCGCTTCCGCTGCCGACTATCCGGCGCGGCCGGTGCGCTGGATCGTGGGTTATCCGCCGGGCGGCGCCACCGACATCATCGCGCGCCTGGTCGGGCAGCGGCTGTCGGAGAGGCTCGGGCAGCAATTCGTGATCGAGAACAAGCCGGGCGCCGGCAACAATATCGGCACCGAGGCGGCGATCAACGCCGAGCCGGACGGCTACACCGTGCTGCTGGTCAATCCGGCCAATTACATCAACGCTTCGCTCTACGCCAACCTGAAGTTCAACTTCGTGCGCGACGTCGCGCCGGTTGCTTCCTTCAATCGCGTGCCGAACGTGATGACCGTCAACAAGGACGTGCCGGCCAAGACCGTCGCCGAGTTCATCGAATATGTGAAGGCCAATCCCGGCAAGGTGAACATGGCCTCTTCCGGTAACGGCACCTCGGTGCATCTCTCCGGCGAGATGTTCATGGCGATGACCGGCTGCAAGATGCAGCACGTGCCGTATCGCGGCGCCGCGCCCGCGATCACCGACATGCTCGGCGGCCAGGTGCAAGTGATCTTCGACAACATGCCCTCGATCATCCAGCACATCCGCTCCGGCGCGCTGCGCGCGCTGGCGGTGACGTCAACCGAGCGATCCTCGCAACTGCCGGACGTTCCGTCGGTCGCCGAGACCGTGAAGGGCTACGAAGCGAGTGCGCTGTTTGGCATGGGCGCGCCGAAGAACATGCCGAAGGAAGTTATCGCCAAGCTCAACACCGAGATCAACGCCGTGCTCGCCGAACCCGACATGAAGAAGCGTCTGGTCGAGCTCGGCGGCGATCCGCTGATCCAGACGCCGGAAGCCTTCGGCAACGATATCAAGGCCGAAACCGACAAGTGGAAGAAGGTCGTCGAGTTCGCCGGCCTCAAGGTCGAGTAGACGTCGCAAGAGGCGCGATGCTGGATCGCGCGGGACAAATGTGGCCCGCGTGGTGCAGCCAAGTTCGTCGGCCTTGACGCGGAATAAATTGACGTTCAGGAACCTTATCAAAGATGCCGCACCTGACTGACTGCGGCATCCGAGGAGCCGGATCATGCGCGCATCGGGATTGGCAATGCTTGTTCTGGGAACGATGACGCTCGCCGGCGCGGCGAGTATCACGCCCGCTTCCGCCGATCCGTATGACTACCCATGGTGTGCGCAGGGCCCGAGCCTGGGCTACCCCGGCGAATGCGCCTACCGAACCTACGAGCAGTGTCTCGCGAGCGTGTCGGGCCGCTATCTCTATTGCGGCGAAAATCCGCGCTTCCTGTTCAGCGAACCGCCGCCGCCACCACCGCGCCGCTATCAGCGCCGGCACCGGACCGTTTATCCCGACTAGTGTTGCCGCATCACCGCAAGGCAGTCTTTCCCCACCATTCCTGACCTTCGTCCCCGCGCCGGGTCCATTCTGACGCGATCGTGAAGCTGCGCGCTTGACGTCGCGCCGTTTGCGCCTATACTAAACCACATGGTTAAGTATCAAGACGAGACGCTGGACCGCACCTTTGCGGCGCTTTCCGATCCCACCCGCCGCGCCCTGCTGGCGCGGCTCGGCGAGCAGGACAGCCTGTCGGTGAGCGAGCTGGCGCAGCCGTTCGCGATATCGTTGCCGGCGATCATGAAGCATCTCGACGTGCTCACCGATGCGGGTCTCGTCGCGCGCGAAAAGACCGGCCGCACGGTGGCGTGCCGGCTCACCGCGCGGCCGATGGAGCAGGCGATGAACTGGCTCAATCGCTATGCGCAATTCTGGTCCGACAACCTCGACCGCCTTGCCGCTTTTGTGGAGGAAGACCCATGGCAAACAAATCCGCAGTCGCCGCCGATGCCGGCCTCGCCGCGCGCCCAAGCCTCACCCTCACGCGGCGGCTCCGCGCGCGGCCGGAAAAAGTCTACGCCGCGTGGACCGAGCCGGAAAATCTAGCGCAGTGGTTCGGACCGGGTGGAGTCAAGCCGGCCACGACGCGCGCGGAGCTCGATGTCCGCGTCGGCGGACGCTATCGTATCGGATTCATCGGCACGAACGGCGAATATCACGAGGTCGGCGGCGTCTATCGTGAGGTGGTACCGAACGAGAAGCTGGTGTTCAGCTGGGCCTGGCATTCGACGCCCGAACGCGAATCCGAGGTGATGATATCGATCAAGCCCGATGCCGGCGGCACGCTGCTCACCTTCCATCACGCGCAGTTCGTCGATGAGACCGCCCGCGACAACCACCAGCGCGGCTGGACCGCATTCCTCGGCAATCTGGAAAGCTTCGTCGACGCCTGATCTGCAAAGGAGCATCCCATGCAACAGCACAAGATCGTCTCGCGCGAAGAATGGATCACAGCCCGCAAGGCGCTGATGATCGGCGAGAAGGAGTTGACCCAGGCCCGCGAAGCGCTGAGCCGGCAGCGCCGCGAACTGCCCTGGGTCAAGGTCGACAAGGACTATGTGTTCGACGGGCCGGGCGGCAAAATGACGCTCGGCGATCTCTTCAAGGGCAGACCGCAACTCGTGGTGCAGCATGTGATGTTCGCGCCGGAATGGGACGCAGCGTGCAAGAGTTGCTCGTTCTGGGCCGACGGTTTCGAGCGCATGGTTCCGCATCTGGCTGCGCGCGACACCACGATGATCGCGGTCTCGCGGGCGCCGCTCGCCAAGCTCGACGCATTCAAGGCGCGGATGGGCTGGACCTTCGACTGGGTCTCCTCGGGAGAGAGCGACTTCAACTACGATTACGGCGTCTCGTTCACGCAAGCGCAGATCGATGCGGGGACCGCGAAGTACAATTATGGAACGACCCCGCTCTACGGTCCCGAACTGCCCGGCATCAGCGTGTTCTGTCGCGACGAGCAGGGAAGCGTGTTCCACACTTACTCGACCTTCGCGCGCGGCCTCGACATGATGAATGCCGCCTATCACTATCTCGACCTGACGCCGCTCGGCCGCCACGAGGACGGATTGCCCTATCCGATGGACTGGGTGCGGCTACGTGACCAGTACCAACCGGCGCCGGTTCAGGCATCCTGCTGTCACTCCTGATCGTCATTGCGAGGGGTTCGCGACAAGATTGCAGAGCAATTTTGCGCGGAAGCGACGAAGCAATCCATTCCTCGGCGTTTGGAGAGATGGATTGCTTTGCTGACGCGCGCAATGACGGGGAATCAGACAACAGGAATCGCCCATGCCCTACGTCGATGGATTCATCGTGGCCGTGCCGAAGAAGAAACTCAAAGCCTATGCGCAGCTCTCGAAGAAGGCCGGCAAGGTCTGGCGCGAATATGGCGCGCTGGATTACCGCGAATGGGTCGCCGACGACGTCAAGCCGGGCAAGCTGACCTCATTTCCGCAGAGCGTGAAACTGAAGGCCGGCGAAACCGTCGTGTTCGCCTGGATCACCTACAAGTCGCGCGCCCAGCGCGACAGGATCAATGCCAAGGTGATGGCCGATCCGCGCCTGGCGTCGATGGGCACGGGCGATGTGCCGTTCGACGCCAAGCGGATGATCTATGGCGGCTTTGCCAGCCTCGTGAAGGTTTGACGCGGCACGGTTTCGCCGCAATCTGCGCAGTAACCGGCTGTTAAACATCACGCTTGGCAGGCGGCGCGATGCCGCTTGCGTTTGCTTGGTGATCCCGTATACTTTGCAATACAAAGTTCGGGCGAATCATGCGTGACCTCGACAAGGCGTTGGCCGATATCCTCGCGATCCGCAGCCAGATTGCGGCCGGAACGGCGTTTCGCGGCTACGGTCCGGCGACCGTCGCCGCCACCAGTGGCATCGCGCTCGTCACGGCGCTTGCGCAATATCTCTGGCTTGCCGATCCCACCGCTCATCCGATCGCATTCCTCGCAGGCTGGGCGGCGGCCGCGTTGGTCTCCGCCGTGCTGATCTGGATCGAGATGCAGGCGCGCTCGCGGCGGCATCATTCCGGCCTTGCGGACGCGATGGTCCAGCAGGCGATCGAGCAGTTCGTTCCGGCTGTTATCGCCGGCGTGCTGCTCGCTGTCCTGCAATGGAAGTTCGCGCCCGAGACGCTGTGGATGTTGCCGGGCCTGTGGCAGGTGCTGGTCAGTCTCGGCGTGTTCGCCTCGGTCCGCCTGCTGCCGCGCACGATCGCGCTCGGCGGCGCCTGGTATTTCCTGTCGGGATTCACGGTGCTGCTGATCGCAAGCCAGAGCCACGCGCTGTCGCCCTGGACCATGGGATTGCCATTCGCGATCGGCCAGTTGCTGCTCGCAGCGCTGCTCTATTTCGCTTCCGGAGGCCATGATGCCGAAGACTGACCTGACCACCGCGCCGTTCGCCTATGACGGCCTCGACCGCGTCATCCACGAGAAGGCGCGGCTCGGCCTGTTGACCTCGCTGATGGCGCATCCGAAGGGGCTCGCCTTTGCCGATCTCAAGCAGCTCTGCGGCCTGACCGACGGCAATCTCAGCCGGCACCTGCAGGTGCTGCAGGAGGCCGGTCTCGTCGACGTCATCAAGGGCTATGAAGGAAATCGTCCGCACACCACCTGCCGCCTGACCAGGAGCGGCCGCCGCCGCTTCCTCGACTATCTCGCCGTGCTCGAGCAACTGGTGCGTGACGCGGCCAGGGCTGCCGGCACGGCCGAGAGGGCTGCCGGCACAGCAGAAAAAGCCGCCGGCAAGGACGACGGCGCAACTGGCCGCCTCGGTATCCAGCCGGTTTGAACCATTCCATTTTTGTCCGGAGACTTTGTGATGCAAAGTAACGTCGCGCTCAAGCCGGAAGCCGCCATCAGGCTCCATGTCGGCATCATCATGGACGGCAACGGCCGCTGGGCGACGCGACGCGGCCTGTCGCGCCTGCGCGGACACGAGGCCGGCGTCGAGGCGATCCGCCGCATCGTCGAGGCCGCACCCGACCAGGGCGTCGGCACGCTGACGCTCTACGCCTTCTCGAGCGACAATTGGCGCCGTCCGAAGGCCGAGGTCGCGGCACTGATGGGGCTGCTGCGGTTCTATCTCGCCAACGAGATCGCCGCGCTGGTGCGCAACGGCGTTCGCCTCACCGTGATCGGCCGCCGCGACCGGCTGCCCGACGGCATCGCAGCCGCGATCACGCGCGCGGAGGCCGAGACCGCCGGCGGCACCACGCTGCATCTGCGCATCGCGATCGATTACTCGGCGCGCGACGCCATCCTGAACGCGGCCGCGCGCGCGGCCGGCGCCGGCGAGCTGAGCCGCGAGACTTTCGCCGATCTCATCACCGGCGAGGCCGGGCTGCGCGACGTCGATCTGATCATCCGCACCTCGGGCGAGAAGCGGCTGTCGGACTTCCTGCTCTGGGAGGGCGCCTATGCCGAGCTGCACTTCACCGAGCGGATGTGGCCCGAATTCGATGCCGATGATCTCGCCGACGCACTCGGCTCCTTCCATCGCCGCGAGCGCCGCTTCGGCGGACTGACCGCGATCGCGCCGGCGGAGGTACCGAACCTCTAAAGCATGATCCGGAAAAGTGCGAAGCGGTTTTCCGAAAAGATCATGCTCAAACAAGGAGCTAAAGCGCGATGGTGATTCAACCTAAGCTCATCGCGCTTTAGCGCGGCAGGCCGCGCCAACTGCTCTCTTCCTAAAGCCCGGCCGGGGGGTTGGGCTCTCTCTCAAGATGCGGGGACGAACGATCACGCCAACCAAAGCGGGAGCGATCATCCATGCGCATTCTTCTCATCAACGTGCCGCATCCGGCGATCGGCAGCCGGATCCCCGACGAGCATCTGCCGCCACTCGGCCTGTTGTCGATCGGCGGGCCGCTGATCGATGACGGCCACGACGTCGGTCTCATCGATGCCGAGTTCGGGCCGATGCCGGTCGAAGCCATCGTGGCGGAGGCATCGAGATTTGCACCGGATGCGGTGCTGTTCGGTCATTCCGGCTCGACGTCGGGCCATCCGGTCATCGCGGAGGCGGCGCAGGCCATCGTCAAGGCCGTGCCCGGTGTGCGGATCGTCTATGGCGGCGTGTTTCCGACCTATCACTGGCGCGACATCCTGCGTGAGGAGCGCTACGTCACCGCGATCGTGCGCGGCGAGGGCGAAGAGACCGCACGGCGTCTGATGCGGGCGCTGGAGGCCGGCGAGGATCTCAGCATCATCAACGGCATCGCATTTCGCGACGATTATGGGCCGCGCGTCACGCCGCCTGCGCCTGTCATCCGTGACCTCGATGCCTATCGCGTCGGCTGGGAATTGATCGATCACGCGCGCTACAGCTATTGGGGCGGGCTGCGCGCCGTCGTCGTGCAGTTCTCGCGCGGCTGTCCGCATCTGTGCAATTACTGCGGCCAGCGCGGCTTCTGGACGCGATGGCGGCACCGCGATCCCGTGCGCTTCGCGAAGGAGCTGGCGCGGCTCCATCGCGAGCACGGCGTCAAAGTGATCAATTTCGCCGACGAGAATCCGACCGCCTCGAAGAAGGCGTGGCGGACCTTTCTCGAGGCCTTGATCGCGGAGGATGTCGATCTGATCCTGGTCGGCTCGACCCGCGCCGACGACATCGTGCGCGACGCCGACATCCTGCATCTCTACAAGAAAGCGGGCTGGCAGCGCTTCCTGCTCGGCATGGAGAATACCGACGAGAAGACGCTGGAGCTGATCCGGAAGGGTGCGACCACCACGATCGATCGCGAGGCCATCCGCTTGATGCGCCGGCACGGCATCCTGTCGATGGCGACCTGGGTGGTCGGCTTCGAGGAGGAGACCGATCGCGATCATTGGCGCGGCCTCAGGCAGCTGTTGTCCTATGATCCCGACCAGATCCAGATGCTGTACGTCACGCCGCATCGCTGGACGCCGTATTTCCGTCTCGCGGCGGAGCGACGCGTCATCCAGACCGATCGCAGGCTCTGGGACTACAAGCATCAGGTGCTGGCGACCCGGCACATGCCGCCATGGCGCGTGCTGCTCTGGTTCAAGTTCACCGAGATGGTGCTGCAATGCCGCCCGAAGGCGCTGCTCCGCGTGCTGCTTCACCGCGACGCCGGACTTCGTCACGCGATGCGCTGGTACACGCAGATGGGCCGCCGGGTCTGGCCGCATGAAATTCTCGGCTTCCTGCGCGACAAAAGACTGACGCACGGGCCGACCGTGCAGGAATTTTGGGGCGCGCCGCAGGATATGGAGGAGGAATCGATGTCGTCGCACCGGCCCGAGCGCCGCGTCGGCACATCACGCGCAGCGTAAGTCGATACCGTCTTGCCGGGTTCTGGATAACTGGCGCTGATGACTGGACGCCTGAGTCATCAGCGCGATAATTTCCAGGTCGGCTGCGCAGATCAAAAAGAACCGTGGCGGTCGAGGCGTCGAGTTGAGCATACAGGTTGCGATCTTAAAAATATTGGTCAGTCACGTCGGCGGCAAAGCCACACTCGATTCACTCAAGCACGATCTCGCAATCCTCTCATCGAGCGGCGACGATTGGCATGCGCGGATCAAACGTCTGGCGTCGCGGGTCCCCGAACTCGACATCTTTAGCAATCGCTATGTGGTGCGTGACGTCGAAGGCTGGGAGGTCACATCGGCCGGTCGCGAGTTCCTGCGTGCACTGGAAGCGGTCACGCAGGACAATCTGCGGTCCGCGCCAGCGGCCGAGACCGCGATCCGCGCCGAGGGCAAGCTGATCGTGGTCGGTCACCGCTTCAAAAGCCGGGTGCGGCCACAGCGTGATCCCGAACAGAGCACATTGGCGCGCCGCCGGCCGATCCGCGAGCCGCATTGAACCTCACTGCGCGGCACGCGACCTACCTTCGGGACGTGGCTCCGGAGGTCGCAGATGACTGCTTTGGCTCAATCGATCGCACGCGCGTTTCCGGCCAATTCGCTTCGGAGCAGCATCGCCCGGCATGTCCTGCTGTTCGCCTTGGCGGTCCTGCTTGTCGCGGCGCTCAGGGCAAGCTACGGCCTCGATCTCAGCGCCGGCTTCTTCTGAGGCATGCTCAAAAGGTCGCGTCACACTTCTTTCCCCGCTTCAAGCATATTGGGTTAACCGGACCGAGGTAGCTAGGCGCACGCTTTCCTTGCATCTCGAACCCGGGCCGGTTTTCCATGGACAAGCCGATGCGCTGCCAGTGCGGCCGGACGCGAACCATTGTGCTCGACAAGCATTTCCGCACCGCGCTGATATGCCCGAAATGCGATGAGGGTCAGCTGGCCGGGCCGGCGAGGCCGGAGGAACGGGTGTTGACCGTACGCTGAAGCGCGATGAGATCAGGTTGAATCGTCATCGCGCTCTAGCTCGTTGTTTAGGCATGATCTTTCCGGAAAACCGCTTCGCACTGTTCCGGATCATGCTCTGCGCGGTCGTTTTCGGCGTCGAAACCCGCTAGGTTCCGTCTGACGAAACGGACCAAAGCGAAACCCGATGCCGCAGCCTTCCGACACCGCCGCCATCACCCTTGCCGACATACGCCGTGCCGCGGATGTGATCCGGGATGCGGTCATGGTCACGGCCTGCAACGAGAGCCGCACGCTGGGCGAGATCTGCGGCTGCCGCCTGTTCCTCAAATTCGAGAACCTGCAATTCACCGCGACCTTCAAGGAGCGCGGCGCGCTGAATCGCCTGCAGGCGCTGTCGCCCGCGGAACGCAAGCGCGGCGTGATCGCGATGTCGGCCGGCAATCACGCCCAGGGCGTGGCCTATCACGCCAAGCGGCTCGGCATCCCCGCCACCATCGTGATGCCGATCGGCACGCCGATGGTGAAGATCGAGAACACCAGGCGGCACGGCGCCGAGGTCATCATCACTGGGCAGACGCTGGAAGAATGCTTCGCGTTCGTCGGCTCGCATGCCGCGCAGAAGGGCCTGATCCTGATCCATCCCTATGACGATCCGCTGATCATCGCCGGCCAGGGTACGATCGGACTTGAAATGCTCGCGGCGGTGCCGGAGCTCGATATCCTGGTGGTGCCGATCGGCGGCGGCGGGCTGATCTCGGGCATTGCCACCGCCGCGAAGGCGCTGAAGCCGTCGATCCAGGTCGTCGGCGTGCAGGCCCAGCTCTATCCGTCAATGTACAATGCGGTCAAAGGCGAGCAGCTGCCGATGCGCGGCGACACGCTCGCCGAGGGCATTGCGGTCAAGGCGCCCGGGCAGATCACCACGAAAATCGTCCGCCAGCTCGTCGACGACATCATCCTGGTCAGCGAGGACCAGATCGAGCGCGCGGTCGCGACCCTGATCTCGATCGAGAAGACGGTGGTCGAAGGCGCCGGCGCCGCCGGCCTCGCCGCCGTGCTGGCGGCACCGGCGCGTTTTGCCGGCCACAATGTCGGCCTAGTGCTGACCGGCGGCAATATCGACACCAGGCTGATCGCCTCGGTCCTGACCCGCGAGCTCGCGCGCGAGGGGCGGCTGACGCAACTGGCGCTCGACATCGTCGACCGGCCCGGACAGCTCGCGGCGGTGTCGATCCTGCTTGCCGATGCCGGCGCCAATATCATCGAGGTCTCGCATCAGCGCACCTTCTCCGATCTTCCGGCAAAGGCGACGCTGCTCGAGCTCGTGATCGAAACCCGCGACCGCGCGCATCTGGAAGAGGTGCTGGCAAGACTCGGCGCTGAAGGATTCGCGGTGCGGGAAACTTAGCAGCGTGATCCGCACCTGGTCCGTCATCTTGAGGAGGCCGCAACGCGGCCGTCTCGAAGGATGAATCGGCCACCAGCCGGGCCGTCGATCCTTCGAGACGCGCGCAGGGGCGCGCTCCTCAGGATGACGGATTTCAACGGGCGAACTAACCTTCGTCATCGCCCGCCGCCAGCTCGGTGAGCTTCGCGATGGTGTTGATGTTGCGCGCGGTGCCCGTGGCGGCGGCGGGGATCTTCAGCTTCGAGCGGCCCATGCCGCTGCCATAGGCGACATAGATCTCGCGCTTGCCGAGCCGCACCTGTTCGTCCTGCTGGCCCTTGATGTCCTTCAAGGCGTCCTTCGGCGGCGGCTCGTCGAGGAAGATCGCGACAGTATAGTTCGGCGGCGCCTTCGGAAACGGATTGGCCTTCAGCACTGCGGCGATCTCGTCCGCGCTGCGGACGACGACGCCGACCGGCTTGCCGGCATAGGCCTGCAGCCGCCGCTCCAGCGCGGCCTTGACCTTGGCCGCGCCGAGCTTCGAGGAGAACACGACATTGCCGCTGGCGATATAGGTCTGCGCGTCGGCAAATCCCTCGTCGATGCACATCGCCTTCAACTCGGTCATCGGCAGCTTGCCGGTACCGCCGACATTGACCGCGCGCAGCAGGGCGACGTAACGCGGCATCGACTAGCCGTCGGCTTTCTTCTTCGCGGGCTTCCTGGCCGGCGGCGGCTCTTCCATCGCCTTCTTCATGGCGCGGGCATAGGCGTCGGCGGCGTTCTCGGCCGAATTCTGCAACCGCTTGGCGGTCGCGGTTGCGTTCAGCATCGTGCTCTTGGCCAGGAAGCGGAAGCGCGCCTTGGCCTCCTTGTCCTTGGCCTTGCCCGCGCGCGCGACCCAGACGGCCTGACGTTTCCTGGCAGCCGCCATCACGGCCTTGGTCTGCGCTTTTGCGGTTTGCCGGATGACGGCGTCGAGGTCGGCTTCGGCCATTCAGATGCACTCATTGGACTGGGACGTGCGCCGGGGTGGGCGCACCGAGGGAGGGGAGCTACCCCTAGCGTAACCGGTGCCGTTTGAACATGCGATCCTTTTACGATGTCCCTGAGGATCGGATCGACCCTGTATCGAGGATCGCGCCGCGTGCGCTAGTCTCCTGACGACCCCGGCGGCACCTTCGCGCCGGCGAGCAGTCCGGCCAGCTCCACTTGCCGGCCGAGTCCGGTCTTGGCCAGCACCGCCTTGAGCTGGTTGCGCACCGTTTCGCGGGAGATGCCGAATGCGCCGGCGATTGCCTCGACGGTGCGTCCTTCGCCAATGCCGCGCGCAACGCGCGCCTCCGCCGGCGTCAGGTCGAACAGACCCTGCAGCACTTCCGCGGTCGGCACCTCGGCCGGCACCACCGGCGTCACGATCACGATCGCCGCCGCGCGGTCGAACAGGTCACGCGCCGCGCCGTGGATCGGGACGAGATGCACGATGAGCGGTGGGCGATCCTCCTGCGCCGCGATCGGCACCGAGCGCACCTCCACGCCGACCAGTCCCTGATCAAGCGCGGCCAGCGCCTGGGCGAACAGCGCGTCGGCGGTGGTCGCCGCCAACGTCAGGCGCTCGCCGCGATCCTGCATCACGTCGGGCACGAGGCGGTCGAACAGCGTGTTGGCCGCCATCAGACGGCCGCCGCGCCGCAGCACTGCCGCGGGCAGGCCGAGCATCGCCAGCGATTCGGTTGCCGCCCTGGCGCGCTCCATCCCGAGCCGCGCCGACAGCAGAGCGGCACGCGCCAGATGCGGCCGCAGCGCGTCGAGCTGCTCGATTGCTTCCCGCTCGATCGGTCCGTGCTGGTATTCGCGCTCGACGCTGTAGATCAGCACGTCGCCGCTCGGCACCGGGATCGCAGTACCGGCGCCCCATCCGAGCCCGCGCGGGCGGAAGAATTCGCGGATCTGGAAATCCTGCTGCACCTCCTCGGGCGTATCGAACACGTCGATGTCGCGCAGGAAGCCGGCATGGTTGGCCGCGAGCAGGCGCGGCAATCGCCCGTTGCGCTCGTGCCAGCCGCCTTCGACATAGGCCACCGTGTCGTCATGCATGTCGGGGGACGCGACCCAGCGGACGTCGTGCGGGGCCGCCGTCAGCAGCACGATACCGCGCGCACGCGCGATGGCACCGACCTGATGCAGGACATTCGGCCACAATTCGGGGACGACCGCGGCCTCATAGGCCAGTTCAATCAGATGCTCGTGCAGGTCGTTCGCCATCGGTCATCCCAAAAACCGTTGTTGCCCAATAGATAAACCCGGCGACCCCGGAAATATTGCGTAAAGCAATTCAGCCCGAGCCACGAGTCCGGGTTATTCCGGTGCGCGTTCACGCGCATCAGGGGGAATTACGACGTTTTCGCCGCTCTTCTTCGCGATTTTCGTGCGGGCGCGTGGGGCCTCGCTCGGTCGGCTGCGACCCGGCGCGCGGCCGCCGGCGCCCGGACGACGAATTCGAAGGCCGATGCCAGGTCAGCGGGTCAAGCCCAAGGCTTGATAGAGACGCGATAATCAGGGCCCGACGATCATCGCCGCGTGTGGCGAAATCGAAGCTCCGTGACAGGCGGAAATATTCCGAAGCATCCCGAAACCTGAGAGGCGCTGCGCCAGACCAGCCGGCGTCACCCATTTGCAACGCTGCACGCGATCGTTCGCGCATGAACATCCTTTAATTTGTATCCGCGCAATCCGTAGCGCCAGCTAGGGCATGATCCGGAGAAGTGCGAAGCGGTTTTCCGAAGAAGATCATGCCGAAGGGGCGGTCCAAAGCGCGATGACGATTCAAACCTGATCTCATCGCGCCTTGAGCAGCCACCTCTGACATTCATGCGAGCCTATCGTCGGCTCGGGGAGAGCTGATGATCAGCCGCAGGGCTCTTTCCGGATTGTTGATGACGCTGGTCGGCCCCTCGTCGCGGGCCGGCAACGACCGGCTGGCGCTGGACCATTGCCAGGGATCATGCGCGAATGTCGACTTGCCGACCCTCGGCTACGATCAGTTCTGCCGGTCGTTGTTCGATATCGCGGCAAGCGGCAGACTGCATGCGGTCGCAACCGGTTCGGAGATTCGCGGAGAGATGCGATCTTTGTTCCGGGCGCGGCGGCTTTATCGGCCGTCGCACGACGAGATCCGGGTTCACTGGCGCGCGCCTGCGGATGGATTCTCGATCGTGAAGGTCGAGTTCGATCTGGAATGCGGCGTGCCGGTGCGCGGATGTCTCGGAATTCCCGACGGAGAATTCAAGGGATTGATCCTGCTCGGCCACGGCATGGCGAGCACGCCGGAGCGCTGCTTCGACGATGCCGACAAGGACTACATGAACGCGCTCGGCCAACGGCTATGTCGGGACGGTTATGTCGTCTGGTGTCCTTACATCGTCCAGATCGGAAATCAGGAGAGCCAGAACAACATCGCCGCGATGCTGGCATCCCAAGGGGTCTCCGCGCACAACGTGTCGTGCGCATCGCTCGACGCCGGCGAAATCGTCTGCCGCAAGCTCACCGGCGCGTCAGGGCTGAACGTCGGCGTGTACGGCGTGTCGTGGGGCGCCTTTCTCGCGCTCCATCTGGAAGCCGCGACGGGGCGGATGCGGCCGACCGTCGTCTCCGGATATATGCGCGACGAGAAGAGGTTTCTGACCTCGCCCGTCATCAGCAAGAATCTCGGCATCGAACTTGCGGCCTACATTCATTTCAGCAGCGGCCGCGCCAAGTACACCGGCGCGGCGCTGACGTACCTGCTCTGCCCGTGCCCGCTGTTCGTCGAGATCGGGAGCCGTGACGGTGCAAACGCCGTGGAACTTGGGCGCGACGAGAAGTTTTCGCAAATGCAGTCGATCTACGCATCGTCAGGCCATTCACATTTGATCGACATGGACATCTTCGACGGTGTGCAGGAGGTCAGCGGCAAGCGCGCGCGACCATGGCTATCCGAACATCTGGCGTCGCCAGCCTATCAAGACACCGCTCGCCTGAAGAACGCCGTCGCGCTGTGAGCGCATGGTCCGCGGCCGCGTCCGATCCGTCGTCGACCTCGCGCAGAGCTGACCTCGACCATACCGAGGTAGCGCTCACCTGCATCACATTGCTGGGAGTTTTCGGTGTCCGCGTCATGCCCCGCGCTGGACGGCGGTCGCAATCGCGGTGCGATTGCAGCGCCGCGACGTTTCTTAAAACTGTCTTCAGCCGAGATCGCTGGAACAAGGTCGATCAGGTTACAGGATTGTCGGATTGGCCGCGTTATGATCTGCTGCAATGCACCTGCCCATCCTGACCTTCGGGTCTGAGGGAACTCGACGTCATATCCGTCTCGTAGCGTCTGTTGGTAGCCGAAGGGTTGGACTGCATGAGTGGTACGGAACGCGTGCGCGGTGGCTTGGCAGGGGTTCTCGTATCGGCGGGGTTGGCGGCGGCAGGAGTATCGGCAGCTCATGCCCAGGCGGGGCCGCCTGGGCCTCCTGCCGTGGGCGTGTTCGAGGCGGTGAAGCGGCCGGTCACTGAAACCAATGAATTTCTTGGGCGCATCGAGGCCCCCAACCGCGTCAACGTGGTGGCGCGCGTCACGGCCTTCCTGGATAAGCGGAACTTCGTCGAGGGTGCCGAGGTCAAGGCCGGCGATCTCCTGTATCAACTCGAGCGCGGCCCGTTCGAGGCTGACCTTGCATCGAAGAAGGCGCAGGTCGCCCAGTTGCAGGCGACGCTGGTCAACGCCAAGCTGACCACCGATCGCGCCAAGGCCCTGATGGGCGGCCCAGCCGGCCAGCAATCCAACGTTGATGCGGCGGTTGCCAACCAGCAGAGCCTCGAGGCGCAGGTGCAGGCCGCGCAGGCGCAGGTCGACCTGTCCCAGATCAATCTCGACTACACCATGATCCACTCGCCGATTGACGGCAGGATCGGACGCACCGCGGTTACCGAGGGCAACGTCGTGACGCCGAGCTCGGGAATCCTGACGACCATCGTCAGCCAGGACCCGATGTACGTCACCTTTCCCGTGCCGGTGCGCGAGGCGCTCGATCTGCGCGACCGTTATGCGACGCGCGGCGGCTTCAAGGCCGTCGTCATCCGCCTGCGGTTGCCGGACGGCCGGCTCTTCGACAAGACCGGCGAGCTGAATTTCGTCAACAACACGATCGCGCAGAACACCGATACCATCTCGCTGCGCGGCACCATCCCCAATCCGCCGACATATACCTCCGTCGCGGCCGGCGGCTCGCTCCGCGAACTCACCGACAATGAGTTCGTGACCGTGCTGCTGGAAGGCGTGCAGCCGGTCGAGGTGCTGGCGATCCCGCGTTCGGCGGTGCTGTCGGACCAGCAGGGCGAATATGTCTATGTCGTCGGCGTGGAGAACAAGGCCGAGCAAAGGCGGATCCAGCTTGGGCAATCGACCGCAACGATCGCGGCGGTGACTAGCGGCATCTCGCTCGGCGACAAGGTGGTCGTCGAGGGATTGCAGAAGGTCAAGCCGGGCGAGGTGGTGGCGCCGGGGCCTGTTAGCGCGCTGATCCAGTCGAGCATGAAGGTTTCGGCGGACGGCGGCGCCAGCAGCACGCCGAAATCGACGGGCAATAACCCATGATTTCCGCTGTCTTCGTCGATCGTCCGCGGCTTGCGATCGTCATCGCATTCGTGATCACGATCGCGGGCGCGCTGGCGCTGATGCAGATTCCGGTCGCCCAGTTTCCGGACATCGTGCCGCCGCAGGTCACGGTCTCCGCCGTATTCCCCGGCGCATCGGCTGAAGTGGTGGAATCGAGCGTCGCCCAGCCGCTGGAAGCGCAGGTCGTGGGCGTCGACAAGATGCTCTACATGAAGTCGACCAGCGGCAATGACGGCAGCTACACGCTGACGGTCTCCTTCGCGCTCGGCACCGACCCTGATATCAACACCGTCAACGTCAACAACCGCGTACAGAGCGCGCTCGCGCAATTGCCGACCGAGGTGCAGGCGCAGGGCCTGACCGTGCAGAAGAAATCCTCGGCGGTGCTGCAATTCATCGTGCTGTACAGCAAGAGCGGCGAGCAGGACCCGCTGTTCATCACCAACTACGCCATCATCAACGTGCTGGATGCGATCTCGCGCACGCCGGGCGTCGGACAGGCCTCGCTGTTCGCGAAGCTGAACTACTCGATGCGGATCTGGTTCGACACCCAGCGCCTGACCAGCCTCAACCTGGCGCCGTCGGACGTGATCGCCGCGATCCGGGCGCAAAGCGTGCAGGCGCCGGTCGGCCGCATCGGCGCCCGTCCGATCAGCAATGACCAGCAGTTCCAGTTCAACGTGCAGACCCAGGGCCGCCTGACGACATCCAAGCAGTTCGGCGACATCGTGCTGCGGGCCAATCCGGATGGCTCGGTGCTGCGGATCAGGGACGTCGCCCGCGTCGAGATCGGCGCACAGAACATGGATTCGGAGTCGCGGATCGACGGCAATCCCGGCGTGCCGATGGGCATTTATCTTGCGCCCGGCGCCAATGCCGTGACCACGGCCAAGGCGGTGCAGGCCACGCTTGCGCGGCTGTCGGAGCGGTTTCCGCCGGGGCTGACCTACCTCGTGCAGTACGACTCCACCACCTTCGTGTCCGACACGATCAAGGAAGTGATGAAGACGCTCGGCGAGGCCTTCGTGCTCGTCGTGATCGTGGTGTTCCTGTTCCTCGGCAATCTGCGCGCCACGGTGATCCCGGCGGTCGCGGTTCCGGTCAGTCTGATCGGCGCCTTCGCGGTGCTGCTGGCGCTCGGCTATTCCGCCAATACGGTCTCGCTGTTGGCGATGGTGCTTGCGATCGGCATCGTGGTCGACGACGCCATCGTCGTGGTCGAGAACGTCGAGCGCGTCATGGAGGAGGAGCCGGAGCTGTCGCCAGCCGACGCCACCAAGAAGGCGATGGCGCAGATCACGGCGCCGATCATCGCGATCTCGCTGGTGCTGCTCTCGGTGTTCGTGCCGATCGCGTTCATCCCGGGCATTTCCGGCACGCTGTTCCGCCAGTTCGCGGTGACGATCAGCGCCGCGATGGTGATCTCGGCGCTGAATGCGCTGACCCTGTCGCCGGCACTGTGCGCCGTGTTCCTGCGCCATGGCGGGCCGCGCCGCGGCATCATGGGACGGGTGCTCGGCAGCATCGACTGGGTCCGCGACCGCTACGCCGGCGTGGTGCAACGGCTGGTTCGCGTGGCGGTGCTGTCGCTGGTCGCGGTGCTGGTGTTTGCCGGCGCGGTGTTCGGCGTGTCGAAGATCACGCCGACCGGCTTCCTGCCCGAGGAGGATCAGGGCGCCTTTTTCATCGCGGTGCAATTGCCCGACGGCGCGTCGGTGGCACGCACCAGCGAGGTCACCAATCAGGTCGAGGCGCTCTTGAAGAAGAATCCGGCGATCGACCATGTGCTGTCGATCATCGGTTTCTCGCTGCTCGACGGTGCCAGCGAGCCGAATTCGGCATTCATGGTGGCGCGCATGAAGGCGTTCGCCGACCGCAAGGCCGTCACCGACTCGGTGCAGGCGGCGATCGGGCAGACCTTCGTCGGGGGATCGCAGATCCGTCAGGCCTCGGTGCTGCCGTTCAACCTGCCGCCGATCATCGGGCTTTCGACCTCCGGCGGCTTCGAATATCAGCTCGAGGCGCTGGAAGGGCAGGATCCGGCTTCGCTCAGCAGCGTGATGGGCGGGCTGATCGGTGCGGCGAACCGCAATCCGAATCTGGCCCGCGTGTTCTCGACCTTCACCGCGACCAACCCGTCGGTCTATCTCGATATCGATCGCGCCAAGGCGCAGGCGCTCGGCCTCAATATGGCCGACGTCTTCACCGCGCTGCAGGCCACGCTCGGCGGCATCTACGTCAACAACTTCAACCTGTTTGGTCGCACCTGGCAGGTCAATGTCCAGGGCGACGCGGCCGACCGGCGCGACATTCCCGACATCTGGCAGATCTATGTGCGCAACAGCGGCGGCGAGATGGTGCCGATCCGCTCGATCGCGTCCTTGCGGATCGTGACCGGACCGCAGGTGATCACGCGCTACAACAATTATCGTTCGGTCACCGTGAACGGCAGCCCGGCCGCAGGCGTGTCCTCGGGCACCGCGATCGCGACGATGGCCGACCTCTCCAAGTCGACGCTGCCTTCGGGCTATTCCTACGAATGGACCGGCACCGCCTATCAGGAGCAGGCCGCCTCCGGCCAGACCGGCATCATCCTCGGGCTCGCGGTGCTGTTCGCCTATCTGTTCCTGGTTGCGCTGTATGAGAGCTGGACAATCCCGATTCCCGTGCTGCTGTCGGTCACGGTCGGCGTGTTCGGTTCCTATCTTGCGATCAAGCTCGCGGGTCTGAACCTCGATCTCTACGGCCAGATCGGCCTCGTGGTGCTGATCGCGCTCGCCGCCAAGAACGGCATCCTGATCGTGGAATTCGCCAAGGAGCAGCGCGAGGCCGGCAGGCCGATCGCCGAAGCCGCGACGATGGGCGCGCAAATGCGCTTCCGCGCGGTCATGATGACCTCGATCGCCTTCATCCTCGGCCTGGTGCCGCTGGTGGTCGCGACCGGCGCTGCGGAAATCAGCCGCCGCGCGGTCGGCACCGCAGTGTTCGGCGGCATGCTCGCCGCAAGCTCGGTCGGCATCTTCCTGGTGCCGATGCTCTTTGTCACCTTCCAGGGCTGGCGCGAGGCTGCCAAGAACCGGTTCGGTCGTCGGGGCAAGGCGGAACAGCCGGCGTCGCATTGAGCTTAATCCCATCGCGCATTAGCGGGGCGCGTGAGGCGGGGCTATACTGCCTGCCTGATCGATGGAGTTCTGGATTGAGCGTTGCGTTCACCAAGGAAGAAAGTGCCGAGACCGCGTCTGAAACGCTGTTGCCGGATCGTCCCATTTCGCCGCATCCCAACCTGGTGACCGAAGCAGGACGCAAGGCGCTGGAGCATGAGTTCCAGGCGGCGCGCGAGGCCTTTGAGGCCGCGCAACAGCTGGACGACGTCAACGAACGGCGGCGGCAGTCGGCGGTTCCGTTGCGCGACGTGCGCTATCTCACGGAGCGGCTCCGCACCGCGCAGGTCGTGCCTGACCCTGCTTCCACCGAAACCGTTGCCTTCGGCAGCACGGTGACGTTCAGTCGCGCCGATGGGCGGGTGCAGACCTATCGCATTGTCGGCGAGGACGAAGCCGATCCAAAGGCAGGCTCGATTTCCTTTGTCTCGCCGGTGGCGAGGTCGCTGATGGGCAAGGCCGTGGGCGACCTCGCAGGCGCCGGCGATCAGGAACTGGAGATCGTCGCGATCGCTTAGAGAGTGATGGGATTAGATTGAATGGCGGTCGCAAGGGCGGTGCGCCCCCTCGCCCCGTACTTACGGGGAGAGGGTTGGGGTGAGGGGCTGCCTCCGCACACACGGAGACAGATACTCTCGCGGAGACGCCCCCTCGCCCGGAACGCATCTGCCGATGCGTTCCGACCTCTCCCCGCACGCGGGGCGAGGTGAACCGGAGTCCGCCGCTCGATTCGGAGCAAAGTGATCACGCCGCCGGCAGGGCGAGCCGCTCGATGGTTTGAATATGCCGCGCCAGCAGGCTGCAGGCCTGTTCGATGTTGCGTGCGCGCAGCGCCTGCAGGATCACGCGGTGATCCTGGCTCGGCCGCGGCCGCCAGCCGGCGTTGCGCGCCATCGCGAACACCAGTCGCGAATTCGCAAGCTGCAGGCCGTCGAGGCTGGCAAGCAGTCGCGGCATCGCGCACGGCGCCACCAGCGCGTGATGAAAGGCGCGATTGGCCATCTCGAAATCCTGCACCGTCTCGGCATTGTCGCCTTCGATCATGGCGAGTTCGATCCGTGCCAGATGCGCCGATGTGAGCCTGGGGGCGGCATTGCGCAACGCGACCACTTCGAGCGCGGCGCGCATCTCGGCGATCTCCTTCACCGACCTGGTGTCGAGCGGCGCGACCCGCACCCCGCGACGGGGCACCGCAACGACGAGGTGCTGCGCCTCCAATTGCCTGAAGGCCTCGCGCACCGGGACGTGGCTCGAATGGAATTCACGCGCGACATGGTCCTGCCGCAGCGGCGCGTCCGGCAGCAATTCGCCGCTGATGATGCGCTCGCCGATCGCCTCGGCGATGCGCCCCGCGGTGGTCGTGTTCTCACCTTCGGTCATCATAGATTATCTATCATAAAAACGGGTGCGCGTTCGTTCGGGCTCGGCTAGCATCGTTCTAAGCCCAAGTATTATAGATAATATACAAGATTATCTATGATCCATAGCAAACGAGAAGGCAAGCCCTATGGTTGATGTTGTGGAGATCGAACGGACCGACAGCCGCACCAGCGCAGCGCCCCGCAAGACCTGGGAGCGTGCCGAGGCTGAAGCACTCTATAACCTGCCGTTCGCGGACCTGATGTTTCAGGCGCAAGGCGTTCATCGCGCCAACTTCAATCCGAACCACGTCGAAACCGCGAGCCTGCTCAGCATCAAGACCGGCGGCTGCCCGGAAGACTGCGGCTACTGCTCGCAAAGCGCGCATTACGACACCGGCCTGAAGGCCACCCGCCTGATGCCGCGGGACGAAGTGGTCGTGGTCGCGCAGCGCGCCAAGGACGCCGGCGCCACCCGCTTCTGCATGGCCGCGGCCTGGCGCAGCCCGAAGGACCGCGATCTCGATCAGGTCTGCGACATGGTCAGCGCGGTGAAGGGCCTCGGCATGGAAACCTGCGTCACGCTCGGCATGCTGACGCCAAAGCAGGCCGAGCGTCTCTCCGACGCCGGGCTCGACTTCTACAACCACAACGTCGACACCTCGCCCGAGTTCTACGACAAGATCATCACCACCCGCACCCTGCAGGATCGCATCGATACGCTCGCGCACGTGCGCGACGCTGGCATCAAGGTCTGCTGCGGCGGCATTATCGGCATGGGTGAACAGGTCGATGACCGGCTCGGCATGCTGATGCTGCTTGCCAATCTCCCCAGCCATCCGGAGAGCGTGCCGATCAATCTGTGGAACGAGGTCAAGGGCGTGCCGGTCAACGACAGCGCGGAACGGCCCGATCCGATCGCGCTGGTGCGTCTGGTCGCCACCGCGCGGATCATGATGCCGAAGAGCGTGGTGCGGCTGTCGGCCGGACGGCAATACATGACCGACGAGCTGCAGGCGATGTGCTTCCTCGCCGGCGCGAATTCGATCTTCATCGGCGATGTGCTGCTGACCACCAGGAACCCGCAGCGCGATCGCGACGCCGATCTGCTGGACCGGCTCGGCATCAACTCCGCCCTCGCCTGAGCGCGCCTCCGGTACGCGCGCGGCGGGTTTCGCCGCGCGACCAACGGCAAAATCTGAGAGAGTAGCATGAGCGCAATCCATGCGGCCAAGGTCGCTGATTACGCCGCGGCCTTGCACGCCCTGAGCGAGGACGATCGGCTGCGCGGCCTCAAGCCGCGCGCGGGCATCGATTTCGTCTCGAACGACTATCTGGCGCTCGCGAGCGCGCCGCGTATCAAGAATGCGGTCGCGGCCGCGCTCGAGGCCGGCACGCCGATCGGCGCCGGCGGCTCGCGGCTGTTGCGCGGCAATTGCGAGGAGCACGAACAGCTGGAGGCCGAAGCCGCCGCGTTCTTCAATGCCGAGACGGCGCTGTTCTTCGGCGGCGGCTACGTCGCCAATTTCGCCGTACTGACGACGTTGCCGCAGCGCGGCGACCTCCTGGTGCTCGATGCTCTCGTGCACGCCAGCATCCATGAAGGCGCGCGGGCCGGCCGGGCCGAATTCCGGATCAGCGCGCACAATGATCCCGGGTCGGTCGAAGACACCATTCGCTGCTGGCGCGCCGAAGGCGGCACGGGCCGGGTCTGGATCGTGGCCGAAAGCGTCTACAGCATGGATGGCGACGTCGCGCCGCTCGACGACCTCGTCGCCATTGCCGACCGGCACGACGCGTTCCTGATGGTGGACGAGGCGCACGGCACCGGCGTCTATGGCGAGCAAGGGCGCGGGCTGACGGCGACCTATGAGGGGCGCGAGAACCTCGTGATCGTTCACACCTGCGGCAAGGCGCTGGGCGCCGCCGGCGCGCTGGTCACGGCCTCGACGGTGCTGCGCGACTTCATGGTCAATCGCTGCCGCCCGTTCATCTTCGCCACCGCGCCGTCGCCGCTTGTGGCGGTTGCCGTGCGTGAGGCACTGCTGATCCTGCAACAGGAGCCCGAGCATCAGCAGCGCCTGGCAAAACTGGTCGCGTTCACGCATCGCGAGCTCGACCGGCGCGGTTGGCGCAGCCCGTCGCGCTCGCAGATCGTGCCCTATATCGTCGGCGACAATGCGCGCGCGATGCAGCTGGCGTCTGCGCTGCAGGCGCGCGGCTTCGATATCAGAGGCATCAGGCCGCCGACCGTGCCGGCGGGCACCGCGCGGTTGCGGATTGCGCTGACCCTCAATGTCGGCGAGGACGACGTGCGCGCGTTGCTCGATGCGCTGGTCGAGGAGACGAAAGGCTGGTCGCAATGAAGAGCCGGATCGTGGTGACCGGCACCGATACCGGGATCGGCAAGACGGTGTTCTCCGCGGGCCTCGCCGGTTTCCTCGGCGCGCGTTACTGGAAGCCGGTTCAGGCCGGCATCGAGGAGGAAACCGATGCCCAACTGGTCGCACGGCTTGGCGGGCTCCCGGCGGATCGCATCGTGCCGGAGCGCTATCGGCTGCGAACGCCGGCGTCGCCGCATCAGTCCGCCGCACGCGACGGCGTGCGCATCGATCCTGCCGCGCTCGATGTGCCTGATACTGATCGGCCGCTGGTGATCGAGGGCGCCGGCGGGCTGATGGTGCCGCTCGACGGCAGCACGCTCTATATCGACGTCTTCGCGCGATGGCAGCTTCCGGTCGTGCTCTGCGCCCGCACCGCGCTCGGCACCATCAATCACTCGCTGTTGTCGGTCGAGGCGCTGCGCAAGCGCGGGATCGACATGCTCGGGATCGCATTCATCGGCGACAGCAATCCCGAGAGCGAGCGCGCGATCTGCGAGATCGGGCAGGTGCGCCGGTTGGGCCGGTTGCCCTGGCTTGCTCCGCTTGCCGCAGACACGCTGCAGGCAGCGTTCAAGGCGTCGTTCCGGCGAGAAGATTTCAATTCATGACATCCGCGCGGAAGTCGCCGATCTGGCACCCGTTCACCCAGCATGCGCTGCACGGCGAGATGACGAGGATCGTGCGCGGCGAGGGCGCCTATCTCTACACTGCGGACGATCGCCGCATCATCGATGCGATCGCATCCTGGTGGGTCGTGACCCATGGCCATTGTCATCCGCACATCGTGCGCGCGATCCAGGACCAGGCGGAGCAACTCAACCAGATCATCTTCGCGGGCCATACCCACGATCCGGCCGAACAGGTTGCCGCGCAACTGCTGAAGCTTGCGCCCGACGGGCTCGATTACGTGTTCTTTTCCGATTCTGGGTCGACCAGCGTGGAAGTGGCGCTGAAGATGGCGCTCGGCTACTGGCACAATATCGGCGCGCCGCGCACGCAGATCATCGTGATGGAGCATTCCTACCATGGCGACACGGTCGGGACGATGTCGGTCGGCGCACGCGGCGTCTTCAACAAGGCCTACGAGCCGCTGTTGTTCGACGTCGCGTCGATCCCGTTTCCGGCGCCCGGCCGTGAACAGGCGACGCTCGACGCGCTCGAAGCCGCGTGCAGGACGGAATCCGCGGCAGCGTTCATTGTCGAACCGCTGATTCTGGGCGCGGGCGGGATGCTGATGTATCCGCCCTGGGTCCTGAAGGAAATGAAACGCGTCTGCGCAGCCTCAAACGTGCTCTTCATCGCCGACGAGGTCATGACCGGCTGGGGCCGCACCGGCACATTGTTCGCGTGCGAGCAGGCCGACATCACGCCGGATATCGCCTGCTATTCAAAGGGCCTCACCGGCGGTTCGCTGCCGCTCGCGGTGACGCTGTGCGGGGCCGAGATCTACGACGCGCATTATTCCAGCGATCGTTCGCGCACCTTCTTCCATTCCAGTTCCTACACGGCGAACCCGATCGCCTGCGCCGCCGCAAAAGCAAACCTCGAGCTCTGGCAACACGGCGCGGGCGCGCGCACAGCCTCCGTGGCTGCGATGCAGGAGCGCCTGATCGCACCGTTCCGCGCCGACGCGCGCTTTGAGAACGTCCGTCGCACCGGGACCATCACCGCACTTGATCTGAAGGCAAGTGATGCGGGCTATCTCGCCGGCATCGGCCCAAAGCTTCAGGCCTTCTTCGAACGCCGCAATCTGCTGCTGCGGCCGCTCGGCAACACGATCTACGTCATGCCGCCCTACTGCGTCACGGAGGCGGATCTCGACGAGATCTACGACGGGATCAGGTGTGCGGCCGACGAACTGGCTTGACGACGCGCTTCGCGCCCGAAAGTCCAGGATTGATGATTGCACCGCGTGCTGTTGTGCCCGCGACGGGGTCTCATACGACATCGGCGTGCCCTTGCAGGCACGCCGATGAACTCGATCATGAGTGTTGGTGCGGCGCCGGCCGCGGCCTCGCAGCAGGATGCGGCCGTGGTGCCGGATGAGGCCGCGGCGCCGGCCGTGACACCTGCGGCGGCGCGGGCCGATGCACAACCGCTTGCGCGACGTGCGGCGCCGACGGATGCGCGGCCGGGCGTGGCGCGGGTGGTGCGTGCGGTGCGATCTGCGGTCTCGGCGCATGCACGGCCGGCGCTGCGACGTGCGGTGCCGGAGCGGGATGGTTGACGGCGACAGGCGGAGCGTGTCCCGTCGGCAGTGCGTGCGCAGCCGGCGAAGCGCTTGCCGCAGGCAAGGCGTGTCCCGTTGTCGACGCGTGTGCCGGCGGTAGCGCATTTCCAGTGGGCAAGGCGTGTCCCGTCGTCGTTGTCTGTGCCGGCGGCAGAGCGTTTCCGGCAGGCAGGGCGTGCCCCGCCTGCGGTGCGTGGGTTGGCGGCAAAGCGTTTCCGCTCGGCAGAGCATGTCCTGGCGGCAGGGCATTTCCCGTCTGCGGAGCATGTCCTGTCGCGGGTTGCGCATGCCGGGGCGGCGGCGCCGCGATCGGCTTGCCCGGGCGCGCGGCCACCACGCCGGCGCCGCTGAACCGTGCTGCGTGCGCGGTCGCGGCGACCGCAGGATGACCGTGGTTGCTGGCGAGCGTCAGCGCCGGATTCTTCATCGCCGCTTCCGCGTGTCGCGTCTGCTCGCCGGTCGCGGCCACGTGGTGCGCGCCCTGGGCAGCAAGCTGCTGCGGCGTCGGCTTCACCGTGGTGCCGCCGGTGCCGCCGTTGTAGCTGACGTTGGTCGTGTTGTTGACGACGATCTTGTTGTAGACGTTGGTGACCGAGACGTTCGAGATGTTGTTGACGGAGCTGTTGTAGAAGAAGCTGCCGCCGCGCCAGTAGCCGCCCTCATAGCCGACGCCGGTGTAGCCGAAGCCATACGAGATGCCGCCGTAGAAGCCGACCGTCGCGCCCCAATATCCGGCGTGGAAGGCGTAGGCGCCATCGCTCCAGCCCCAATAGCCGGGCGTCCACAGCAATTCAGGCGCCGGCGGAAGCACCCATGTGCCGGGCACCCAGTAGTAGCCGGTGTCGTCGCTCCATGCCCAATAGCCCGGAGTCCAGATGTAGCCGGGCGCGGGGATCGGCGGCTGGACATAGACCGGCAATGGCGGCGGCGCCGCATTGACGGTGATGCCGATGGCAAGCTGCGCGCGCTGGCGCGGGCGGTGAGAGACAGCAGAGGCTGAGAGCCAAGGCGAAAGGCAGTCCGGCGATGCGGCGCATGGCACATACTCCAATCTTCTTCCCCCAGCGTTGGAGTCGAATAGTGGCGGCGACATGAACCCGTTGTGAATGTTTGTGCTGACACCGTGATTTCGAGATCGCGCGACGGCGGGATCGTTAACGACGGCGAATGCAAGTCAGCTCGGTGTCAGGATGGAACGCGATCGTGCGGTCTCGTCAGCTTCATCACTGCGCCAAATAGTCGAATTTTCGATTTGAATTGGACGACGGCCCCCTGCGCGTCATCAATCGGTGCCCGGAGCATCCGGCTGCCAAAGGCCGGGCAGGGAGGTTTGGCATGGCGCGATCCGCCGACATCGACATCAACGCGGGCGCGCGTCTCGACAGGCTGCCGATCTGCGGATTCCACTGGCGCATCCTGGCCCTGATCGGGGCCGGCATGTTCCTCGACGCGTTCGATATCTATCTGGCCGGCGGCGTGCTGGGCGCCGTGCTCAAGGAAGGCTGGTCGACGCTCGAGCTCAACGCCGCATTCGTCTCCGCGACCTTCGTCGGGATGACGATCGGCGCGTGGTGTTCCGGCATCCTCGGCGACCGCTTCGGTCGCCGCTTCTCCTACCAGATGAACCTCGCAATCTTTGGCCTCGCCTCGATCGCCGCGGCCTTCGCGCCGAACATGATCGTCCTGATCGGCCTGCGTTTCATCATCGGCATTGGCCTCGGTGCGGAGATCGTGGTCGGCTATGCGACCTTGACGGAATTCGTGCCGGCGTCCTCGCGTGGGCGCTGGATCGGGCTGCTCGCCGTGATCACCAATTTCTCGCTGTTCGTATCCTCCATGGTCGGCCTGTGGGTGATCCCGACGCTTGGATGGCGCTACATGTTCGGCCTTGTCGGCTGCCTTGCGATGGTCGTCTGGTTTCTGCGCAAGTCGATGCCGGAATCGCCGCGCTGGCTCGCCGCCAACGGACGTGCCGATGAAGCCGAGAAGATCCTGTCGGCGATCGAAGCGGAGGCCGCGCGCAAGGCGGTACTGCCTGCCGTTGCCGCCCGCGCGCCTGCGCAGGAGTCTCCCGGCGCGGTCTGGCGTCTGTTCCAGCCGCCCTATCTCGCGCGCACGCTGCTCGGCAGCCTGTTGCACATCGTCGTCGGCTTCAGCCTCTACGGGTTCATCGGCTGGCTGCCGACCTTCATGGTCAAGGGTGGCTACAGCGTGGTTTCCTCGCTGGGCTACACCACGGTGATGGCGCTGGGCGGCCCGGTCGGATCGCTGATCGGGCTCGTGCTGGCCGACCGGCTCGGACGCAGGCTCTCGATCGTCTGCTCGTCGATTGCGGCAGCGGTGCTCGGGATCGCCTATCCGTACATGCCGGATGGTGTTGCGCTCGCGGCCGTGGGCTTCCTGCTCATCACCGCGATCTACGTGATGCTGGCGACCGGGTTCGCGATGCACGTCCCCGAACTGTTCCCGACGCGGTATCGGCTTCGCGGCACGGCGATCTGCGCCACGTCGGGACGCATCGCGACCGCGCTGGTTCAATACGTCGTGGTTGCGATCTTCGCCTGGCAAGGACTGACCGGCGTGCTGACGACCCTAGCCGGCATCCTCGTCTTCCAGGCCGTGGTCTTCCTCGTGTTCGGTTTCGAGACCAAGGGACGATCTCTGGAGGACGCGTCGGCGGTTGCGGACGTCGAGGCGGGAGGGCGGTCGTCGATGGCGCGGAGGCCGGCGGACCTCGGCGCCTAGTTCAGATCGGAGCAGGCCGCCCGGATCCGGTCGCGGAGCCAGCCATTGGCATTGCTCCGATCGTATCTGCGGTGCCAGTACAACATCCAGTCGAACGGCGCGGACTCGAACGGCAGTTCCTCCATCCTCAGATCGTCGTCCATCAGCACGGTCGCGAGGTGCCTCGGCATCACCGCGAGCAGATCGGACTTCTTCAAGACGTGGGGTACGACCAGCCAATGCGGCACGTTCAGGGCAATGCGTCTCCGATGGCCGCGTTCGGCGAGCACGTCGTCGACGAAGCGAAGATCGGTCGGGCTCATCGAGACCTTCATGTGCTCATGCGCGATGAAGCGCTCGAAGGTCAGCCGTGCGCGCTTGATCTGGTGTCCGTGTCGCATCAGGCAGACCATGCGGTCGCGCAGCAGTGTCTCGGAACGGATCGATGCGGAATGTTCGAGCCCCATGCTCACCGCGACGTCGATCTCGTCCCGCTCCAGCGCATCGATCGTAAGCGAAGGCGGCAGATGGATCGTGTTGTAGGAAATTCGGCCCTCCGGCGGCCGCGCTGCGGCGAGCCGCGGCAGCAGCAGGCACGCGAGAATGTCCGACATCCTGATCGTGAAGGTGCGTTCGGTCCGATCTGGATCGAAGCCGGCGTCGCTCGCCATCACGCGCTCGACCTGGCGCAGGACCTGGCGCAGCGGCTCCGCCAGTTCGGTGGCGCGGGGCGTCGGCTTCATCCCGGTCGTGGTCCGCACCAGGAGTTCGTCCTTGAACATCGCGCGCAACCGGTTGAGCGCATTGCTCATCGCCGGTTGACTGAGGCCGACGCGATCCGCCGCCTTGGTGACGTGACGCTCGGTCAGCAGTGCGTCCAGCGCGACGAGCAGATTGAGGTCGATGGATCGAAGGTTCATTCACCATTCATATGGTGAATGACGAAAGATCACAAATCCATTTCATCTATGATGGTGCAGGGCGTATCAATCGATCAGAACCAAGGAGGCATCAATGAGCTTCGAGACGATCAAGCGCGACGTGAAGATCTGCATGTTCGACCAGTACGGCACGGTCGTCGACATGCAGGGGGGCCTGACCAGGATCGCGGCGCCGTTCCTCGAGAAGAAGGGCTGGAAGGGCGATCCGAATTCCTTCGTCACGTGGTGGCGTCGCACGCATTTCGAGAATTCGATGATCGATGCGTTGCTGCATCGCGAGCACACGCCCTATCGCGAGATCGGGCACCGCGCGGTTGCCCACGTCATGGACCGCGCGAAGATCGACTACACGATGGACGATGTACGCACCCTCGTGGGCGAGATCGAGAAGCTGGTGCCGTTTCCGGAGGTGCCGGACGCGCTGGCGCGGCTGCAACGCAAGTACAAGCTCGTGGTGCTCTCGAACGGCGATCCGGACATGCTCGAGACCGCGAAGCAGTATCACAAGGTCCCGTTCGATCGCGTGATCTCGGTGACTGAGGCCAATTCGTTCAAGCCGCATGTCGCGACCTATACGAAAGCGGCCGAGATCATGGGCGTGAAGCCGGCGCAGGTGCTGTTCGTGGCCAATCATGCCTTCGATTGCATCGGCGCCAAGTCCGCCGGCATGCGGACGGCCTTCATCGACCGGCGCAGCCGCCCGTTCGGCATCACGCCGCATCAGCCCGACATCCTGGTGCCATCGATGAAGGACCTCGCCGATGCGATCGTCTGATCGCGAGCCGCTGTCGGGCATCAGGGTTCTCGATCTCTGCCGGGTGGTCTCCGGCCCGTTTGCCACGATGCAGCTCGGCGATCTCGGCGCCGACATCATCAAGATCGAGGATCCCGGGCAAGGCGACGAAAGCCGCCGCTACGGCCCGCCGTTCATCGGCGGCGAGAGTGCGTATTTCCTGTCGGTGAACCGCAACAAGCGAAGTTGCGCCATCGATCTGAAATCGCCGGCGGGGCGCGATGCGGCGCTCGATCTTGCATCCGTCGCCGATGTCGTCATCGAGAACTTCCGTCCCGGTACCCTGGACAAATGGGGGCTCGGATTCGACGCGCTGACGGCCCGCAAGGGCGACATCATCCTGTGCAGCATCTCGGGGTTCGGCCGCACCGGCGCCGACGCGGCGCGTCCCGGCTACGATCTGATCCTGCAGGGCGAATCCGGCGTGATGGACATTACCGGCGATCCGGACGGACCGCCGACCAAGGTCGGCACGTCGATCGCCGACCTCGTCACGGGCCTCTATGCGTCGCATTCGGTGCTGGCTGCCCTGATGCGGAAGAGCCGCACCGGGGAGGGCGGCCGGGTCGACGTCTCCATGCTCGACGCCATGGCATCGCTGCTGACATTCAACGCCGGCATGTACTTCGCCTCGGGACAAAGTCCGAAGCGCCGCGGCAATGTCCATCCGACCATCAGCCCGTATGAACCGTTCGAAACCAGCGATGGCTGGATCAATGTCGGGGTCGCGAACGACAAGTTCTGGGCGGCGTTTTGCGGCGTCGTCGGCCGTCCGGAGTTGCGCGAGGACGTCCGCTTCGCAAGCGCTCCGAAGCGCGCGGCAAGCCGCAACGAGCTCGTCGCGATCCTTTCGCCGATCTTCGCCCGGCGGAGCCGCGCCGACTGGCTGCAGGCGCTCGGTGCGGCGGGCATTCCGTGCGGCGCGATCAAGTCGGTCGGCGAGGTCTGCGAAACGCCGCAGCTCACGCAGCGGGGAATGGTGCAGACGGTCCGCCATCGAGCCGCGGGGGACGTGCGGTTCATCGCGAGGCCGACGCGGTTCGGCGACGAACCGCCGGCACCTTCGACGCCGCCGCCAATGCTCGGCGAACACACGAGCGAAGTGTTTGCGGAATGGCTCGGCTGGAGCGACTCTCGGCTGGAGAGGTCAGCGGTCGAAGGCGCGTTCGGCGACTTTGGGCGGACGTTCGTGCGACCGCTCCTGTGAGTCTCGTTATGTAGGCATCGTCGTGAGAGCTATCGCCGAGCAGATGCCGCGTCGCGCCGTCGACGACGAGCGGCAGATCGTTCTTCCTGTCGCGCCTCTTCGGGCTTGAGATCGCCTACCGGGACGAGACGTGCATCGGACCGAAATCTGGCACTTTGCGCTCGGGGGCAGCGCTCCCTCGGAGGGATCACTGGCCTGTCCGTAGCGGGTGAAGATGTCGTGTTTTTGTAGCTCGTGATCTGTCGCCTTCGTTTCAGATTTGCAGGGGAGCCGGAAGGCGGGGACGGCTTTCCCTGATTGATCATGCCACGGCTGTTGCGGCGGTTTTAGCCCTGCGGGTGTGTTTCTTTGTTCGACTTGAAGCCCGTTTCTCCGCCCCGACCCGCGCGATCTTGCCGGCGGCGCGCGCAGGAGCGGTCAAGGACGCGCGCTTGCGCGCCCGCAAGGGCTTGTCCTTGACGGCTCCGAGCACGCTGCCAGGCTGGGGCGCGTCGGGGCTGATCTGCTGTCCGTTGGCGCTAAACATTGCCAACCGATGCGGTCCGAGGAACACGCTGACGGTGCCATCGGGATACTCATGTACCCGCACCACAGCCTTGACGAAGTGAGGCCGGAGCCGGCTCTGCGGCAGCTGCAGCCGTCGACCGTTCCATGCAACGGTATTATCGTTGGCGACGGTTCGCTCCTCGATCACGCACAGCGCCTCGCGCCAGGCCTCATGCCGGTCGGCCACGAATGCCGTGCCTTCCTGTTCGGGCTTGATCGCAAACGCGGCGTTGTGCCCGGCGATGTAATGCGCCTTCAGCCACGCGTTGGCAGCTTCGAGCGTCGTGATCCCGGCCAGCCGCAGCTCCTTCGGCAGCCGATCCTGCAACGTGCCGAACAGCCGCTCGGAGCGCCCGCGCGCCTGCGGCGAATAGGCTGCGATATGCTCGATCCCAAGATGCGACAAAGCCCGTCCCACCTGGGTTTGTTGCGTCTTCGAGACCTTCTCGCCAGCTTTTGGGGTAAGGAAATAATGGCTGCCGCGGTCGGTGTAGAGCGCGCAGAACAGGCCATGCTCGCCAATCACTTCGCGCAAGGCCTGGAAGGTCGAGGCCGTTCCTTCTTCCTCGACCAGGACCATCGAGTAGACCTCGCTGGTCGCATCGTCCATCGTGACGATCAGGTCCCTCGCGGGAAGACCTTCGATCCAGACGTGGCGCGATCCGTCCTGGTGCAGCAGCATGCCCCGAAGCGGCCGGCGTGGGCGCTTCTTGCGGTGCGCCGAACGCTTCGGCGCCTTCCGCACCAACCCCGCCGCGTGCAAGGCTAGCTTGGTCACCGTATAGCCCAGCATATAGCCATGCCGCTTTTGCAGCTGCTCGTGGAAATGCTTCACCGTGAAGTCCGCGTACTTGTCCCGGAACAGCCCCAGCATCCGCTCAAGTTCTTCCTGCGGCGCTCGCCGTGGCGAGCGCCGACCCATCCGCCGGTCGACAAGCCCGTCATCGCCCTCTGCCTCGTAGCGTTCTGCCCAACGTTGAAATGTCCGCACGCTGATCCCCAGAACCTCTGCAGCCGCCTCCTGCGTCAGCTCCTTGGCCTCCGTCCGCTCCAACAAACTTGAAAACCGCATCCGTCGTACTCCCTCGTGAATGGATGCCGTGCCCATCGTGCCCCCTTTGTTCCGGGGCACCGAAAACACGACACTTCACGAGCTACAAACAGGCGACAGATCACGAGCTACTGACAGGAGGGATCACTGGCATTGCCAGGATCGATATCCGGTTTCATACTCTGGCAGAGGCCGGAGCCGGCCAGCTCACCTGACGGCGCGGCCAACCCGGGGAATGCAGGAGACGATACCGGGTTACTGAGCGGCGGAGAGACGGCGATGTCGTTTCGTCTCGCATTTGCCTTTGTGTCGATAGCGGCGCTGCTGGTTGATCCGACTGAGGCCGTGTCGCAGGACATGCTGCGGAGTGTCGACCTCAACAGTCCGGAAATGACGACGTCGGAGATGACGCGCGCCGAGGTCGACGCGCTCCTCAAGTCGATCCCTCAAGGGGATGGACGCGCTGCAGATTTGGATGGAAAGCGACTGTCGCAGCTCGATCTCTCGGGCCTCGACTTCTCCGGCGGCAACCTCCATCTCGTAAAGCTCAACCGGACCAATCTGAAAGGCGCCCGCTTCGATCGGGCTATCTTGAACCAGGGCTGGCTGATCGACGCAGACTTGACGGGGGCGTCCCTCGTCAAGGCATCGCTGCTCGGCACGCAGATGCAACGCGCCAGGCTTGGCGGCGCCGATTTGAGCGGCGCCCGGATAACCGCCGATCTGTCCGGCGCCAGCCTGATCGGGGCCAGGCTTGCGGGCGCCGATCTGAGCGCCGATATGCGCAACCAATCGATGGGCCTGATGCGTGGCATGCTCAAATCCGCCGATCTGCGGAATGCGGATCTCAGCGGCGCCAATCTCTCGCGCGCCGATCTCGAATTCGCGCAACTGCAGAACGCCAATCTGGCGAACTGCAGCCTCTACAGAGCTGACCTTGCGGGAGCCGACCTGTCCGACGCCAATGTCGCCGGCGCAGATTTCACCGAGGCCGACCTTGCGTCGGCCCTCTTGCCGGGCGCTGCCGCGCTGGCCGAGGCCCGCAATCTGGACAAGGCCCGGAACTTGAACCTGGCGCGGCGTCCCCGTTAGGGATCGAATTGCAGTGTCCTGCGACAAGACCTATGTTCTGTCTTGAGAACCACGCAGCCGCTCATCGTGCGGCGGGCAGGACCACGGTGGATGGTTGCATGTCGCACCGGAGGTGACGTCATGACCATTTCTCCCAAATTGCACAACTATCTCGCTGCAGAAAACATCGAGTACGACGAAATCCCGCACGTACTGACGATGTCGTCCGCCCTTACCGCCCAGGCTTGTCACGTCTCGGGCGATCGTTTGGCCAAGGCCATCGTGCTGCGCCGCAACGACGGGTACCTGCTCGCCGTGTTGCCGGCATCGCATCACCTCAGGCTGGCGGATCTCAGGGCGAGATTCGGTGACGATATCGCCATGGCCGCCGAAAGCGAGATCGATCGGCTGTTCACGGACTGTGCGCATGGGGCGGTTCCCGCCGCCGGCAGCTGCTACGGGCTCGACGTCATCGTTGATGACAGCATCCGGATGCAGCCCGAGATCTATATCGAAGCTGGCGATCATGAGACGTTGCTTCATCTCGGTCGTGCGCAATTCGCACGCCTGACCGCCGGTTCCCTGCATGGCTGCTTCAGTGCGCACGACTGAGGCGGCATGACAGCGGACCATCTGTCGGTGCGTCCCGAGCAGAGCATGATCCGGATGGGTGCGAAGCGGCTCTCTCGCGCGGCGAAGGCGGCATGCGTTTGCGCGGAGATCATGCTCAAGCAGGGGGCTGATGCGCGATGACGATTCGACCCGGTTTCATCGCGCCCTAAGGCGCAGCACGGATGCAGCTTCGCCAGCTCTGTTGTATAATTGCGAGCAAGGGGGCTGCTGCCTTGGACGGGAGGTCCTCCATGAAAGTCAAGGACGTAATGCACAAGGGCGTCGATTGGGTAAGCCCCGACACTCCAATCACCGAAATCGCGAAATTGATGCAAGGCCACGACATCGGCTGCATTCCGATCGGGCAAGACGATCGTCTGATCGGGATGGTGACGGATCGCGACCTCGTCTGCAAAGGTCTTGCGAGCAAGGACTTCAACTCTGCGCGGACCACGGCGCGGGATGTGATGACCGAAGGCATCCACTGCTGCCGGGAAGACGACGATCTGACGAAAGCGGTGCACCACATGGAAACGCTGAAGGTCCGCAGGCTGCCTGTCATCAACAAGAGCAAACGGATGGTCGGCATGGTCAGCCTGGGGGATATAGGCCACTTTGCCGGTGCCGATCTCGTGTCCCAATGTATGAAGAGCGTGTCTGCTCATCATTGAAGCGAGGCCGGTCTGCGGGAATCCGGCAGACCGGCCAATCTGTCGAGCGGCGGATCGCCCGACGATCCGCCCGACGTCGCGATATCGCCCGGGCAATCAACCCAGGTGATGAACCTTCTGCAAGCCGTAGACCGGCGTCGCGATGCCCTCCATCCGCGCCTTCAGCTGCAGCGCCAGATATTGGGAGTAATGCCGCGACTGGTGCAGGTTGCCGCCGTGGAACCAAAGCGCTTGCTGCTGGGTCGGCTTCCACATGTTGCGCTGCTCGCCCTCCCACGGGCCGGGATCCTTGGTGGTCTCGGATCCGAGGCCCCAGACCTTGCCGACCTTGTCGGCGACGTCCCTCGAGATCAGGTCGGCGGCCCAGCCGTTCATCGAGCCATAGCCGGTGGCATAGACGATGAGATCGGCGGGGAGTTCGCTGCCGTCCACGAACCTGACGCCGGTTTCGGTCAGCTCCTGCACCGCGGCGCCCTTGCCGCTCTTGAGCTTGATCGAACCGTCGATCACGAGATCGCAGGCGCCGACGTCGATGTAATAGCCCGAACCGCGGCGCAGGTACTTCATGAACAGGCCGGAGCCGTCGTCGCCCCAATCATGCATGAAGCCGACCTTGTCCAGCGCGGCGTAGAAATCCCTGTCGCGCTCGCGCATCTGTTCATAGAGCGGGATCTGGAATTCGTGCATGATCTTGTAGGGTAGCGAGGCGAAGATCAGGTCGGCCTTGCGCGTGGTCATCCCGCTCGCCACCGCCTGCTCCGAATAGAGCGCGCCGAGCCCGATATCCATCAGCGTGTCGGACTTCACGATGTGCGTGGATGAGCGCTGCACCATGGTGACGTCGGCACCGCCTTCCCACAGCGCCGCGCAAATGTCGTGGGCGGAGTTGTTCGAACCGATCACCACCACCTTCTTGCCGCGATATTTCTCCGGCCCCGGGTGGGTCGAGGAATGCTGCTGCTCACCCTTGAAGATGTCCTGCCCCTTGTAGGTGGGCCAGTTCGCCTTGCCCGACATGCCGGTCGCCAGCACGAGCTGCTTCGGCTTCAGCGTGATCTCCTTGCCGTCGCGCTCGACCACGACAGTCCATTCCCCGGCCTTCTCGTCATACTTGGCCGACTTCGCCGTGGTCGAGCTCCAGTAGTTGAGCTCCATCACCTTCGTGTACATCTCCAGCCAGTCGCCGATCTTGTCCTTCGGCGCGAACACCGGCCAGTTCTTCGGGAAGTCGATATAGGGCAGATGGTCGTACCAGACCGGATCGTGCAGGCAGAGCGACTTGTATCGCTTGCGCCAGGAATCGCCGGCGCGTTCGTTCTTCTCGATGATAATGGTCGGCACGTTCAGTTGCCGCAGGCGCGCGCCAAGCGCGATGCCGCCCTGGCCACCGCCGATGATCAGCGCATAGGGTTGTTTTGCATGACCCAGCTCGGTGATTTCCTGGTCGCGTTCCTCGCGCCAGCTCTTGCGGTCCTTGCCATGGCCGTGCTTGGCGCCGAGCGGACGGGTGAAGCCGGATTTCTCCTCATGTCCCTTGAGTTCGGCCATGGTGGTGAGCAAGGTCCAGATGCGTCCATCCTTCATGCGCAGGTGACCATAGCCGCGCGCGACATCGGTCTCGAACTCGATCCAGCTCTCGATGATGCCGCCGGCCTCGCTGGCAACTTCGCCATCGGCAATGCGCCATCCCGATGGTTTGCTGTCCGCAAGCCGCGCCTTCAGCATGTCGCGGATCTGATCCTTGCCTTCCATGGTTTTGATGTTCCAGGTGAACGTGACCAGATCGCGCCAGTAGCAATCGGTCTGGAACAGCGCGACCGCGCGTTCGATGTCACCCGACGACAATGCGGCGTTGAACTCGTCGAGCAGCGCGGTGATCTTTCCGTCCGGGGCCTTCGTGAGCATGGTTTCATTCTCCCATATGCCGGCGTCGATCGCCTGTGCGTCGTGGGTCCGGCGCGTTCGTTAGCGAGGTCGAATCTTGCCTCGACCACCATGTCAGCAAGCCTCGTGCCACTGCGGCGCATCTCGAAAAACGCTCGGCATTTCCTCGCGTTAACTGCCGGCGCCAGGCCGCCTCACTTGTTGCGCCATGCAACAGGTGTTGCACGCAACAAACTTGATCGGCGGCACAATCCGAGTGACACTCGACGCAACAACGTGCGGGGAAACATCCAGGAGCATCAGCCGTGACGACGGAGCGGGCTGCGCACATCGACGAGCTGGTTCGCGTTGCGGTCGGCCAGACCAGCGCGCGTGATGCAATCATCCATCAGTCGTGGGTACGATGCGTCTCCGAACACAAGCTCGATCCGTTGGTGCTGCGCGACGCTCATATCGTGACATCCGGGCGGCTGCGCGAGCACCGCGACGCCATGGACGAATTCCTCCACACGGCGCGCTTCGGCGTCGAGATGCTGTATCGTCAGATCGCCGGGCTAGGCTATGTGCTGCTGCTCACCGATGCCAGGGGCATCACGGTGGATTTCATCGGCGACCCGACATTCAACAACACGCTTCGCAAGGCGGGCCTCTATCTCGGCGCCGACTGGAACGAGCCGCATGCCGGCACTTGCGCCGTCGGCACCTGCATCGCGACCGAAGAAGCCCTGACGGTGCATCAATCCGACCATTTCGACGCCACCCATATTCCGCTGACCTGCACGGCCGCGCCGGTCTTCGATCCCAGCGGCAAGCTCGCTGCGGTCTTGGACATCTCTGCGCTGCGCTCGCCGGAACCGAAGGCCAGCCAGTTCCTTGCGCTGCAACTGGTCAAGTCGTTCGCTCACAAGATCGAGAATGCGAACCTGCTGAACCGTTTCCGGCAGGAATGGATCATCAAGCTGTCCGGCTCCGCGGAATTCGCCGATGTCGATCCGGATTATGTGATGGCCGTCGACAGCGGCGGCCGCATCATCGGCTTCAACAATCGCGCAAGGCAGCTGCTCGCCCGCGAACTGGCTAGGCGTCCGGACCTTCGCCTGCGGGCCGACGGCTTCGGCGTGTCCGACATCTTCGAATGCTCCATCGACGATCTGCCGCGCTTCGCCCATTCGCGCCCCACCGGTCAGCGCACGCTGCGGCTTGCCAACAGCGGCGCGACGCTGTTCGCGCAAACCCTGCCGCCCCCGAACAAGCTGGCGGCGCCGGCCTCCTCCCGCAGCGAGTCGGCGCTTCCGGCGCCGCTGCGCAACCTGTTCCGCGGCGATCCCGCCATGCATCACGTGGTGACGCGCGCCGCCAAGCTCATCAATACCCAGATGGGCTTGCTGATCACCGGCGAAACCGGCACCGGCAAGGAGCACCTGACGAAGGCGCTGCATTCGGTCAGTGCGCGGGCAGGCAGACCTTTCGTCGCGGTCAACTGTGCCGCGCTGCCGGAAAGCCTGATCGAAAGCGAGCTGTTTGGCCACGAGGCGGGCGCCTTCACCGGTGCGGCGGCCAAGGGCAAGAAGGGTCTCGTGCTCGAAGCCGACGGCGGCACCCTGTTCCTTGACGAGATCGGCGACATGCCGATCTCGTCGCAGACGCGCCTGTTGCGCGTGCTTGCCGAACGCGAGGTGACACCGGTCGGTCGCACCCGGCCGGTCCCGCTCAATGTCCGCGTCATCGCTGCCACCCATCGCGACCTTGTCGCGCTGGTGAAGGCGGGGCAGTTCCGCGAGGATCTCTATTTCCGCCTCAACGGCGCGGTGCTTGCGCTGCCTCCGCTGCGTCAGCGCACCGATATCGAGTGGCTGATCGATCAATCCCTGCATCGGCTTTCGACGGAGCACAAGGCCAACTATGCGCTGACGGCAAGCGCGCGCAGCGCGCTGCTCAAGTACCAATGGCCTGGCAACATCCGCGAGCTGATCAATGCGCTCGATCATGGCTGCGCGCTGTCGAACGACGGCACGATCGATCTTGCCGATCTGCCGGACCGGATCGCTCAGCCTTTGCGTGAGGACAGCTCCGGAAAGCCGGTACGAGGCGGAGCGGCGACCTCGCGGCAAGCCGATGCGCTACTGACGGCCTTGCGCAACAATCGCTGGAACGTCTCGCGGGTGGCGCGCGAACGCGGCGTCGATCGCTCGACCATCCATCGCCAGATTCTCCGCTTCGGCATCACGATGCCGAAAGACCTGAGCTGAGCGCAGTCGCTGCCCGCCGTCGCTGACCGCCCTGGTCAGATAGGACATCGCTGCCGAACGGTGGCTTGCCGAATGGTGGAAAAATGGCGCGCCATTCAGAACAAAACCACGAACCCGTACATAATTGAAATTGCATGCGATTTTTCCCGCCCAGGCGTTCGACCGCCGTCGCCGCTGGCTTCGGCTCAACCGCTGTCGCAAGCGAAATTCGACACGCCTCACGACAGCGTGCGCCCCCCTTCGCTGCGGGATCGTAGTATTGTCGTCGGCAGCCGTCGAAGCTAGGATTTTGCGTAGCATTCGATCGCGACGCACGAAGAGATGCACTCCAGAATCAAGCGGATGGTCGCGGCTGCGATCGGACGGCACGGCAAATGGAGGACATTATGGCGTGGCGTGACGACAAGGCCCGGGCAGCCCTGATCCGCGATGCAGCGGGCAGCGTGCCAGCGGGCAAGAGCCCTCGGGCCTTTGCCGAGCCCTTGTTCGGCTACACCAATATCGAGGATCTCGCCAATTACGATGCCGCCTCGCTTGCCCTCCTGGCTGAGCAGGCCTGGGAGCACGTGCAGCGGCGCACGGCCGGCAGCGCCGATATCCGCGTCGTCAATCCGACATTGCCGAACGGGCGCGAGGTTTCCGTGCTCGAAATTCTCAACGACAACATGCCTTTCCTGTTCGACTCCACCATGGCGGAGCTCGCCGAGCAGGGCCTTGAGGTCACCCTGGTCGCTCACCCGATCATCGCCGTGGAGCGCGATGATGGGGGCAAGCTGCTGCGATTCTACGGGGAAGCACTGCCGGAGGGAGCAAAGGGCGCGCGCGAAAGCCTGATTCATCTCCACATCACCCGCCTGGACGCGGATTCCGATCGCCAGAAGCTGATCGACGGCCTGACCAGGACGTTGAACAATGTCCGCGCCTGCGTTGCCGACTGGCGCGTCATGCGTGACAGTGTCGAGGAAGCGATCAAGACGTTCTCTTCAAATCCGCCGCCGCTGCCGATCGACGAACTCGCCGAAGCCAATCAGTTCCTGCAATGGCTCTGCGCGGACAATTTCACTTTCCTCGGCGTGCGCAAATATCGCTTCTCGCCCGACAGCGACGCGTCGGACGACATTACAACCGGCGAAGGCCTCGGCATCCTGCGCGATCCGGACGTGAAGGTCCTGCGCCGCGGCAGCGAAATGGTGGTGATGACGCCGGAAATCCGCGAATTCATGCACGAGCCGACCCTGCTGATCGTCATCAAGGCCAATGTCTCCAGCCGCGTCCATCGCCGCACCCGGATGGATTATGTGGGCATCAAACTCTACTCGCCCGACGGCCGGCTCGAAGGCGAATTGCGCGTCGTCGGCCTTTTCACCTCGGGCGCCTATACTCGCTCGGTACGGCAGATCCCTTATGTCCGCCACAAGGTTTCGCGGGTGCTGCAGCGCGCGGGCTTCGACCCGAACGGCCATTCCGGCAAGGCGCTGATGCATATTCTCGAAGATTATCCGCGCGACGAGCTGTTCCAGATCGACGTCGACACGCTCTACAACTTCGTCATCGAGATCCTGATCCTCTACGAGCGTCCGCGCGTCCGGGCGCTGCCGCGGGTCGACAAGTTCGATCGCTTTGTCTCCATCCTCACCTTCATTCCGCGCGACAAATACGACACCGACGTCCGCACGCGCGTCGGAAGCTTCTTGGCGCAGTCCTACAAAGGGAAGCTGTCCGCCTCCTACGTATCATTCCCTGAAGGGGCGCTTGCGCGCGTCCACTTCATCATCGGGCGCTATGAAGGCAAAACGCCCGTCGTCGACCGCGCCCTGCTCGAAGCCGGGATCAGCGCCATTGCCGCGACCTGGGCCGACAAGCTGAAGGCCGCGCTCACCGCGTCGACCGATGGCATGCGGGCGCGCATGCTCACCAACCGATATGCCCAGGCCTTCAGCGGCGGCTATACCGAGGTGTTCGGTGCGGAACAGGCGATCGCCGATATCACGACCGTCGAAAAGCTGACGCCGGCCCGCCCGGTAACGATCTCGGTTTACCGCATCGAAGGCGACGATCCGAGGCGCTTCGGCCTCAAGGTGTTTTCGGACGCCGTACCGCTGTCGTTGTCCTACCGCGTGCCCGTGATCGAAAATCACGGCCTGCGCGTGGTCAACGAACGCACCTATCAGATCGTGCCCGGTAACAGGCCGGAGCCGGTCTGGCTGCACGACATGACGATCGAGACCAGTGACGGCCAGCCCATCGAGATCAACCCGGAATTCAGCCATCGCCTGGAAGCCTCGATCATGGCGGTGGTGACCGATCGCGCCGAATCCGACGGATATAACGGCCTGATCCTGCGTACCGCCCTAAGCTGGCGGGAAGTCTCGACCATCCGGGCGCTGTCGCGTTATTTGCACCAGATCCGCGCTCCGTTCACCCAGGACTACATGTGGGAGACCTTGCGCAAGAACGCCGCGATCACGGCCAGCCTGGTCGCGATGTTCCAGACCCGCCTCGATCCGCGCCTCGTCCTTACCGATCGCGAGCGCACGGCGCGCGAGGCGGCTTTGCTTGCGGAGATCGAGGAACAGCTCAAATCCGTCGCCTCGCTCGATGAAGACCGCATCCTGCGCCGCTTCACCAATCTGGTGCAGGCGACCGTTCGCACCAATCTGTGGCAGATCGGCGAGGATGGACATCCGCGCCCGGTGATCTCCTTCAAGTTCGACGCGCGCCGGATCGACGACTTGCCCGCTCCACGACCGCTCTACGAGATCTTCGTCTATTCCCCTCGTGTCGAAGGTATCCACCTGCGCTTCGGCAAGGTTGCGCGCGGTGGCTTGCGCTGGTCCGACCGGCCGCAGGATTTCCGCACCGAGATCCTCGGCCTGGTGAAAGCGCAGCAGGTCAAGAACGCCGTGATCGTGCCGGTCGGTGCCAAGGGCGGCTTCGTGCCCAAGCGTCTGCCGCCGCCTTCCAGGCGCGACGCCTGGCTCGCGGAGGGCACCGAAAGCTATCGCATCTTCGTTCGCTCGCTGCTCGAACTCACCGATAATCTCGACGGCGACATCGTCGTGCCGCCCGAATCCACCGTGCGCCACGATGGCGACGACCCCTACCTCGTCGTTGCCGCCGACAAGGGCACCGCCACCTTCTCCGACGTCGCGAACGCGATCTCGGCCGAGAAGAACCATTGGCTCGGCGATGCCTTCGCATCCGGCGGCAGCCAGGGTTACGACCACAAGAAGATGGGGATCACGGCGCGCGGCGCCTGGACGGCGGTCAAGCGCCACTTCCGCGAGCTCGGCACCGACATTCAGACCATGCCGTTCACCGCGGTCGGCGTCGGCGACATGTCGGGCGACGTTTTCGGCAATGGCATGCTGCTCTCGCCGGCGACAAGGCTTGTGGCGGCTTTCGATCATCGCGACATCTTCATCGATCCTTCGCCCGATCCATCGACCAGCTTCGCCGAGCGCAAGCGCCTGTTCGATCTGCCGCGATCGAGCTGGCAGGACTACGACAAGTCGCTGATCTCGCAGGGCGGCGGCGTGTTCTCGCGCTCGCTCAAGGCGATCCCGCTTGCGCCGGAAGTGCGCACGCTGCTCGATCTCGACAAGCCGCAAGCCACGCCTTTCGAGGTGATGACGGCGATCCTGAAGGCTCGCGCGGACCTGTTGTGGTTTGGCGGCATCGGCACCTATGTCCGCTCCTCCGGGGAAAGCGACGATCAGGTCGGAGACCGCGCCAACGATCCGATCCGCATCGCGGGTGGCGACGTGCGCGCCCGGGTGATCGGCGAAGGGGCCAACCTCGGCGTTACCCAGCGCGGCCGCATCGAAGCGGCGCAGAAGGGCGTCAAGCTCAACACCGACGCCATCGACAATTCGGCCGGCGTGAACACGTCCGACGTCGAGGTCAACATCAAGATCGCGCTGGCGCGCCCCGAGCGCGAGGGACGGCTCAGTCCCGCCGACCGCAACAGCCTGCTTGCCGCGATGACCGACGAGGTCGGCGCGCTGGTGCTGCGCAACAACTATCTGCAGACGCTGGCGCTCTCGCTGGCAGAGCGCAAGGGTGTGGCCGAGACCGGCTTCCTCACCCGCCTGATGCAGTCGCTCGAACAGCGCGGCTTGCTCAGCCGCGCCGTGGAGTTCTTGCCCGACGACGCCGCGCTCACCGAGCGCACACGGCGCGGCCAGTCGCTGGCGCGGCCCGAGCTTGCCGTGCTGCTGGCCTACGCCAAGCTGACCCTCTACGATGACCTGCTCGTCACCAGCGTGCCCGATGACCCCTATCTCGCCCGCGAGCTATCCCAGTATTTTCCGCGCGAGGTTCAGGACAAATTTCCGACCGCGGCCGGATTGCATCGCCTGCGGCGGGAGATCATCGCGACCAGTCTCGCCAATGCGGTAATCAATCGCGGCGGCCCGGCCTGCGTCGTGCGCCTGATCGACGAGACCGACGCCGATATTCCGACCATTGTCATGGCCTATGTGGCGGTCGATGAATGCTTCGGCCTGAAGTGGCTCAATGACGCGATCGACGCGCTCGACGCCTGCATCGACGGGCAGCTGCAGCTGTCCCTCTACCTTTCGGTGCAGGACCTCCTGCTCTCCCGCATGGTCTGGTACGTGCGCAATGTCGATTTCAAGGACGGGCTGGAGGCCGTCGTCGCGCGCTTCGGCCCGGCGATCCGCCAGATCGTCGCCGGGCTCGACACTGCCTTGCCGCCGGACTTGCAAGCCGCGCGCGTCAAGCGGCGGCAGGAACTCGCCGACGCCGGTGTCCCGGCCGGCCTCGCCGGCGAGCTCGCCGATCTTGACGCTTTGGTCTCGGCTCCCGACATCGTGACGGTCGCCGAGCGCACCACCCGCCCCATCGGCGATGCCGCCGCGACCTTCTACGCCGCCGAGGCGAATTTCCGCCTCGACCGCATCATCGCCGCCGCTCGCAATGTGCCGGCCAACGATTATTTCGAACGCATGGCCATCGATCGCGCCGTCGAGCAGATCGCCGGCGCCGAGAGGAGACTGGCCGCCGATATGCTGGCAACCGGCCAGTCTGGCCAGCAGGCCGTCGAGACCTGGCTCGCGGCTCACCCCGAGGCGACGCGTATCCGCCGCTCGGTCGAGGAGATCGCTGCCAGCGGCCTGACCCTCGCCAAGCTGACGGTGGCGGCGAACCTGCTGGGGGACTTGGTCAAGGCCTGAAGGCGTGCGAGGCGGCGATGTGAGAAGCGCAATGCTGGCGCAGGTAGTTTGCCGGCAAACGGAGGAATCCAATGATCCACGCCACCTGCCATACCGCCGACAATGTTCGCTGCATCGAGTTCGATGCCACACCGTGGTTCAGCGAAGCTGACGCTCCGAGCATTGTCGATTTGGCCCAACGAGGATGGACCAGCACCGCGATTGCAGATTCCCTCGAGCACAGACAAGGATACGAACGCCTGCACGACCTCGTTGAATATGCGGCGAAGCGACTGCAACTGGAATCTCTGGAGGACCCAACCTGGGAAACCTTCGAGTGTGTCGTCGATGGACCCGAGGCCGTCGCCTGGCTCGAGAAAAACCGTCCCAACGTTGTGGCAAGAATCCCTTAAAGCCGCGGGAAGCCGCAGCAAAGGCTACAATTGATCGGCGGCAAACGAAGCGGAAATGGCGCTCGCAAAAGCGCGACCTCGAGTTCGGCGCGGTATACGAGCGGCCGAAACGCTTAGCCGCCACCAATCCCGCGCGCGACAGGATCGCCAGATGCGATGACATGGTGTTTTGCGGGACCGACGGGGCCTTGGCGATATCGCCAGCCGCCAGTCATTCCGGTTCGTTCTTCACCAGCAGGCGAAAAGCATCGAGCCGGGTCGGCTGGGCCAGTGCGGCGAGTGCCAAGATGGCTTGCTCTGGTTCCATATATCGAGAATTATTGATTATATCAGAAAACCGTTTAGGCGATCGTTCGTCGTCTTTATTTCGATAATACTAGAAATATAGTTGACATTCTGAAGCTGTTGCGACAGATTATGGACATGAAACTGGATGACGCAGCCATGCACCTTGAAGCTTTGGGCAATCCGACCCGGCTCAAGATCTATCGTGCCCTTGTTCGCGCTGGGCAGGCTGGTCTGCCCGTCGGCCGATTGCAGGATAAACTAAAAATCGCGCCATCAACCCTGTCGCACCACGTCAAGACGCTCGTGACCGCCGGCCTCATCACCCAGGTGCGGGAGGCAACGACTCTGACGTGTCACGCCAACTATGACGTGATGCAGGGGCTGGTCGACTTTCTAGTTGCCGAATGCTGCGCCGATGCGACCGAATGCAAGGATACAAGCACTGCGGCCTGATCTTTTCAGGTCGAAAATTTCGATATTTCTAGTTTGATAGGAGAAGCAAAATCGAACAGTCGAAGTCGGTTGCTATCATTGGCGCAGGTCCTGTCGGACTTGCCGCCGCTGCTCATGTTATTGAACGCGGAATGACACCGGCCGTTCTGGAAGCAGGTCCGGAAATTGGTCATGCGATGCGGCAGTGGAGCCACGTGCAGTTGTTCTCGCCGTGGGAATACAACGTCGACAAAGCGGCTGAGCGCTTGCTGGCGCCAACCGGTTGGAATTCGCCGGATCCAAAGCAATATCCGACCGGCGGTGAGTTGCTGTCGCAGTATCTCGAACCGCTGGCTCACCGCACGGTGCTCAAGGATCACATTCATACATCAAGCCGCGTGACCGACATCAGTCGCGTTGGTTTCGACAAGCTCAAGACCAAAGGCCGCGGCGACGCGCCTTTCGAGCTTCGTTACCAAAACGGGCAAGGCCCGAAAAGCATTCGCGCCGATGCGGTGATCGATACGTCAGGTACTTGGTTCTCGCCGAACCCTGGTGGCGCAAACGGTCTTCCGGCCCTCGGCGAGCGGGAGAGCGCTACCAAGATCGCGTACGGGATGCCCGACGTGCTCGGCAAGGATCGCGCCCGGTATGCTGGAAAGGCCATCGCCGTGCTCGGGGCTGGGCATTCTGCGGTTGGCACGCTAATCGAACTCACGAATCTGAAATCTCAGGCTGCAAGCACCGAAGTCATTTGGATCTTGCGCGGTGACAATCCTGCCAAAGCTCTTGGCGGGGGCGTCAATGACAAACTCGTGGCGCGTGGCGAACTGGGAATGGCTCTGGCAGGGCTGGTAACTTCTGGGCAAATCCGAGTGGAAGCCAGCTTCCCTGTGACTCGCATCGACCGTGACGGCGAGCGCCTGAAGCTTGCCACTGCCGGATGCTGCGACCGGAGCATTGTGGCTGACGAACTAATCGTCGCGACGGGGTTCCGTTCCGACCTCGAATTCTTGCGTGAACTTCGGATTCAGCTCGATCCGGCCATCGAATGCCCGATCGCGCTGGCGCCGCTGATCGACCCCAATGAACATAGCTGCGGCACAGTACGCCCACATGGCGCGGCCGAACTCGCGCAGGACGAGCCGGGATTCTACTTCGCCGGCATGAAGTCATATGGGCGTGCGCCAACGTTCCTGATGCTCACCGGCTACGAGCAGGTGCGGTCAATTGCGGCCAAAATTGCCGGTGACAATGAAGCGGCAGCGCGGGTTGAACTCGTATTGCCCGAGACAGGCGTGTGCAGCCGCAGCGCGACACCGGGACAGGTCGAATGCTGTGGCGGGTCGGCCACCGAACGGGCGGACGCCTGTTGCGTCGATGATGCTAAGGCGAAGGGTGCAGGAAAAGCTGGCTGTGGCTGCGCAGCTTAGCGCGGAAAGGTGCGAATGCTGACGCTAGAGGGGCGATCCGTCATCGCGGCGATGTGTGTGGGGCAGCTCGGTAGCTTGCTCCCGCATGTCGTCGTGCCGTCGATACTTGCCGCATTCCTGATTCCGGAATGGCACCTGAGCGGTGCGCAGGCTGGCCTTCTCGCCGGCTCGGGCGCAGCTGGCTACATGTTGACGGTGCCGGTGTTGGCCACGCTGACTGACCGGATCGACGCGCGCAAGATCCTGATTGCGGGCTCGGCGGTCAGTGCACTCGGTACATTGCTGTTCGGCCTGTTTGCGACCGGCCTCTGGTCCGGAGCATTGTTCAACGCCATTGCGGGCATCGGCTTCGCGGGCGCTTATATGCCCGGTCTCAAGGCGCTGACTGACCGGCTGGCACCCGGCGATTCATCCCGCGCGGTCACGCTGTATACGTCGAGCTTTTCGTTCGGCGTCGGGCTGTCGTTCCTGGTCTCGCAACTCGTTGCGGAAGCTTTGGGCTGGCGCTCAGCCTTCCTCGTGACAGCGCTGGGCCCGCTGATGATGCTTTCGGTCTGCTTCCTGCTGCGGCCGGTGGCGCCAAAACCCGCGCAGGGCCGCCTCTTGGACTTCGCGCCGGTGTTCCGCAACAGCAACGCCATGGGCTTTGTTCTCGGCTATGGCGCCCACTGCTTTGAGCTTTACGGCATCCGCACCTGGCTGGTTGGATTCTGGACTTTCGTGGCGGTGAGGAACTCGGAAGGCTCACTCCTGACGCCCGTCGTCGTCAGCGTGCTTTTCTCCTTGCTCGCGATGCCGGCTAGCATCCTCGGCAACGAATGCGCGATCCGGTTCGGTCGACATCGCGCCATCACCGCCGTGATGTTGAGTTCTGCTTGCGTGGCGCTGCTGATCGGCGCGTTCGCCGACAAATCGCCATGGCTGTTGCTGCCGCTGGTGTTGGTCTACGCCATCACGGTGCCCGCCGATTCCGGTGCGTTGACCTCGGGAATGACGATGGCCGCCGATCCCAACTACCGCGGCGCAACGATGGCCGTGCATTCGACCGTTGGCTTTAGTCTGTCGGCTTTGGGCGCGTGGGCCCTTGGCGTCGCGCTGGATGCGGCGGGCGGACCATCGAGTGCCACCGCCTGGGCGGCAGCGTTTGCCGTACTCGCGGCAGGCATTCTGCTCGGCCCCGTCGCGCTCTATTGGTCGAGGGCGAGGGCGCCACAGGGATGAGTCAACGTCAGCTTCCAATCATAATGGCGCTTGGCTCCAGCCAGACGCTGGCGTGGGCCTCCACCTATTATCTGCCGGCGATTCTTGCCAATCCGATCGCCCGCGACCTTGGGATCTCGTCGACTCTCGTTTTCGGCGCGCTTTCGGTCGGCCTGATCATCGCGGGCCTCCTGGGACCGCGTGTTGGGCATTTCATCGATACGTTCGGCGGCCGGGGGCTGCTTGCCGTTTCGAACGTCGTGTTTGCGGCGGGACTGGTCCTTCTTTCTTTCGCGTCCGGAAGCGTTGTGTTGATCGCGTCGTGGCTCATCCTCGGCGTTGGCATGGGGATGGGGCTCTATGAGGCCGCCTTTGCGACACTGACGCGTATGTATGGATACGCCGCCCGCAGGCCGATCACCGGCATCACCCTGATTGCAGGCTTCGCAAGCACGATAGGTTGGCCGATCACCACGTATCTCGATGCGCACTTTGGCTGGCGGATTGCGTGCCAGGTTTGGGCGCTTATTCACATTGCGTTGGCGCTGCCGCTGAACCTGTCGCTGCCGCGCGCTAAACCAATCCAGGCGGCTTTGCCCGATGAGGTAAGCCCCACAGAGCCGGCGCAGCAAAGCGAGACAGTCGCCATGATCCTCGTGGCTTATGTCTTTGCGGCGACCGGGTTTGTGAGTTCGGGACTTTCTGCCTTGATGCCTTCCCTGCTCTTGCAGTTCGGTGCAACACCGGCGGCAGCGCTGCTCGCGGGAACCCTGATCGGCCCGGCACAGGTGGCAGCGCGGATTATCGAAGCGGGCTGGCTTAGCCGCTACCATCCTCTTGCGTCGACTCGGCTTGCGACGGTCATGAATCCACTCGGCATAGTAGTCCTTGCGGCTGGAGGACCGGTGTTTGCCCCTGCCTTCGCCATCTTCTACGGTGCGGGCAATGGCATCTTGACCATAGCGCGCGGCACGCTACCGCTCGCACTGTTTGGGCCGCACGGCTTTGGCCGTCGCGTTGGCGTGCTATCGGTTCCGGCCCGCGCGACCGGTGCCGTCGCGCCGCTCGCCGTTGGCCTGTTTGCTGAATATCTCGGTGCAGGAGCGTTATGGATCACGGCGCTAGCGTCGATCTCCGCATTCATCGCGCTTTTTTTTCTGCGAGCGAGACAAGCGCCATAACGGAGTGGCAACACCTTAGGCGAGGCAAACTTCTGACCGACACTGTCAGTTAGCAACCTATCGACTCTCGGCGACGATTTTATCCAGATTGCTTACTCGCTCGAATGAGACAGAACTGGAATTTCGGTTCGGACGCTCATATCGCGTTGTAAACAAAGAAAAACTGGCGCACCCGACACGATTCGAACGTGTGACCTTTGCCTTCGGAGGGCAACGCTCTATCCAGCTGAGCTACGGGTGCGTGCAGGGGTTCATTTAGCTGATTGGCTCCGCGTCGGCAACGGCGTTGTCCGGCCGGTCAAGGGCTGTAAACTGGCTCCCGACAATATGACAGGCCGCGGAAAAAGGCCGTCTTTGGAGGGAGTTTGCCCATGCGTCCGCTGGAATTCGGCTGGTATCTGCCCACGCATGGCGACACCACCGCCTATGGGCTGATGGAGGCGCAGATCGCCGGCTCGCCGGAACTCTGCGAGCGCGTGGTCGCGGCCGCCGAGCATGCCGGCTTCGAGTATCTGCTGATCCCGGTCGGCTCGGTGTGCTGGGAGGCCTGGATCACGGGCGCCTTCATGGCGGCGCGCTCGAGCCGGATCAAGCCGCTGATCGCAGCAAGGCCCGGCTATATCAACCCGGTGCTGATGGCCAAGATGATCTCGACCTTCGACCAGATGTCGGGCGGGCGAATCTGCATCAATCTGATCGCCGGCCAGAACGAGAGCGAGGTCGAGGCCGAGGGCGTGCGCCAACCCAAGGAAGAGCGCTACGCGCTGATGGAGGAGGAGGTCTCGATCCTCAAGGCGCTATGGACGACGCGCGGTCCGGTGCATTTCCAGGGCAGGTTTCACACCATCTCCGGCGCGCATATCCGGCCGCGGCCGCTGCAGCAGCCATTTCCAAAATTCTATCTCGGCGGCGGCTCGCGGCAGGCCTGGGAGGTGTCGGCGAAGCATTCCGACGTCCATCTGTTCTGGGGCGACCTGCCGGAGCGCATCGCGGAGAATATCGCCGAGATCCGGCGGATGGCGCGGGCGCATGACCGCGAGGATGCGATCGGCTTCGGCATGCGGCTGCAGGTGATCTGCCGCGAGAACGAGGCGGATGCCTGGGAGGCGGCCGACCAGCTGGTGCGCCACGCCACCGAGCGGCAGAAGCAGGAGATGAAGACGCTCTACAATCGTTCCGAGGCCAACCAGCGCGTGCAGCAGCTCGCGCGCGACTACGGCGATCTGTTGATGCCGCATCTGTGGACCGGCATCACCAAGGTACGGCCCGGCGCCGGCATCGCGGTGGTCGGCGATCCCGCGCAATGCGCCGCCACCTTGCAGCAGTTCATCGATGCCGGCTGCCACTCCTTCTGCTTGTCCGGCTATCTGCACGACGAGGAGGCCGAGCGGTTCGGCCGCCTGATCCGCCCGATCCTCGCCGCCAACAATCGCGGGCGGCTCGTCGCCTGAGGTGCGATCCGGAAGCTTTCCGAAAATTCACGGGTGAATCTGCGCCTGACGCGCCATGATCCAGCCGAGCTCGCGGCAGCAACGGAGTCGAACCATGCATCACCGGGCCTGGCTTGCGGCCGCGGCATTGCTCGTCGTGGCGGCGGCGCACGGACCCGCAGCGTCCGCGACCCAGGCACAGACCGAGCGCGACCTGAAGCCGGTCAAGGAGATCGCCAACGCGCGGCTTGCCGTCGGCAATGCGAGCTTTCCGCTCTACCTCTCGGCCGACTGGTCCAGTCCGCTGCCGGATGTCACGCGCGCCGTGCTCGTGCTGCACGGGGTGCTGCGCAATGCCGACGACTATTTTCGCGCGGCGCTGAGCGCGCAGGCCGCGGCCGGCGATGCCGGCGAGCATGCGCTGATGATCGCGCCGCAATTCCTGATCGAGTCCGACGTCGAGGCATTCAAGCTGCCGGCGGAGACGCTGCGCTGGAGCCTCTATGGCTGGCAGGGCGGCGAGCCCGCGCTCGCGCCGAGCCCGGCGAGCTCATTCGAGGCGCTCGACGCCATCCTGGCGAAGCTCGGCGACCGCAAGTTGTTTCCAAACCTGCAGCAGGTCGTCGTGTTCGGCCATTCCGGCGGCGGCCAGGTGGTGCAGCGCTATGCGATCGCGGTGAGGGGCGACCAGGTGCTGCTGCGCCAGGGCATCGGCGTGCGCTATGTGGTCGCCAATCCGTCCTCCTACGCCTATTTCACCAAAGAGCGGCCGGAGGCCGCGATCGCGGCGAACTGCCACGGCTATAACAGCTGGAAATTCGGCATGGACAGCCGCCCGCCCTATCTTGCCGAGCCTTCGCCGGCCGCGCTGGAGCAGGCCTATGTCGCGCGCCGCGTGATCTATCTGCTCGGAACGCTCGACACCAACCCCAATCATCCCGCGCTCGACAAATCCTGCATGGCGGAGGCCGAAGGGCCGTACCGTTACGCGCGCGGGCATTCCTATGCCGCCGCGATGCAGGCCCGCGACGAGGGCACGCCGAACCACCGCGTATGGGATGTGCCCGGCGTCGGTCATGCGGGCGGCAAGATGCTCAACTCGCCCTGCGGCCTGACCGCGGTGTTCGACATCCCCGGCTGCGAAGCGGCGCGCTGAGCCCCCCGACACCAGAATTTGTGCGCGGATTCGGTGGCAAGCGGCACCGAGATCGCCTACGCTCGTGTCGCGAATGGAGCATCACGACCGACAGCTCGATGGAGAACATCATGAGAGCAGGCTTGATCACGCTTCTGACAGCCGGTGCCTTTCTCGGCTTGACCCCGGCCAATGCCGCAGAGGGATGCGGCGACGGTTGCCACAGGACCTCGCGAGGTGCCTGCGTGATCGACGGCTGGGGCACCGGCGCGCGGGTCAGGAACGAGTGCCCCGCCACCTCGCGCGCTCGCCCCCCGTGTGGCGGCGGTGGCTTCATCTGGCGGCGCGACCTCCAGGCCTGTTCGCAGACGACGAAGGATTGGCTCTAGCCGCCGACGGCCAGGCCAGCGTCACGCCGGCACGATCACCTTTCCGATCGGCCACAGCGCGATGCCGGCAAGCTTGAGATGCGCCCAGGCGAAGGGGATGCCGATGATGGTCACCGCGAGCAGGATCGCGGTGATCACATGGCCGATCGCGAGCCACCAGCCGGCCAGGATGAACCAGATCAGATTGCCGATCACCCCGAGCGGTCCGGTGCCGATGTCGGACGTGCCGGTCACCTCATCTCGGCGCACCGCACGCGAGCCGAACGGCAGCAGCGTGTAGACGGCGATGTTGAAGGCGGCGCGCGCCCAGGGCAGCCCGATAATGGTCACAGCCATGATCACGGCGGCGACCAGCCAGCCGAACGCCATCCACGCGCCGCCGATCAGGATCCAGAGGATGTTCAGGAGGATAGACACAGGCTGCATGGCTGACACCTTCGCGCCGCTTGGGACTATTCTCTATATACGCCGCTGCCCGGCGCTGCGGTAGGTGTGGCCTAACCGCGCGCCTGCCGTGACGAGGCCGCGCTGTACGATCTCGGCATCGCTCTCTATCGCGACAAGAAGGTCAGCGACGCCGTCTACAGGGCCGCGCTGGAGAAGGAGCGCTGCCGCTGCAAAATCCGACGTCGTCATGGCCGGGCTTGTCCCGGCCATCCACGTCCTACTTCAGTTGGAGCCGAAGACGTGGATGCCCGGGTCAAGCCCGGGCCTGACGAATTTGCGAAAGAGGGAAACCTGCTACCGCCTAAAACCGCTGGCGCGCGAATAGGTCTGGCGGCCTTCCAAGGCCGGGCGCGCGGCCATGCTGGCGCGCGCTTCGCTGGCGACGGGCGTCGCCGGCTTCAAATCCTCGAGGAAGATCGGCTTGGCGAAGTAATAGCCCTGGGCGTAGCGGATCTTGGTCGCCGCCTGCAGATAGGTGAGCTCCTCGTAGGACTCGATGCCCTCGGCAATCACCGTCATGCCGAGCGCCTCGCTCAGCGATTCGATCGCGCGCAAAATGCCCTGGCTGCGCGGCCGCTGATGGATGTCGGTGATGAAGGAGCGGTCGATCTTGATCTCGTCGGCGGTGATGTCGGCGAGCGCCGACAGCGACGAATAGCCGATGCCGAAATCGTCGATCGAGATGCCGACGCCGATGCCGCGCAGGATCGGCAGGATCTGGTCCTGGAAGTGCGACCGGGTCACGAACGCGTCCTCGGTCACCTCGATCATGAAGCGCTTCGGGAAGCCGGTCTCATCGAGCGCGCGCGCGAACCGGCGCATGAATTCGAGGTTGGAGGCTTGCTTGGCGGCGACGTTGATGCTGATCGTCGCCGTCGGGCCGAACGTGTCGTTGATCAGGTCGATCGACTTGACGATCTCCGCCAGCACCAGGAACGTCAGCTCGTCGATCAGGCCGAGTTCGACCGCGAGATCGATGAAGGTGCCCGGCGCCTGGATCACGCCCTCGTCGTCGCGCAGCCGCACCAGCGCCTCGATGCCCTTCACCTCCTGGGTGCGGATATCGACCTTGGCCTGGAACGCGCAGCAGAAGCGCTTTTCAAGGATCGCCAGCCGCAGCGACTGCTCGATCTTCATCCGCGCCAGCGCCTCGCGCTCCATGCTGTTGTCGAAGAACGCGGTCGAGCCCTTGCCGTTGTTCTTGACGCGGTACATCGCGATGTCGGCGTTCTGGCGCAGCGCCTCGTAGCTCCGGCCGTGCATGGGATAGAGGCTGACGCCGATCGAGGTCGAGGCGAAGATCTCGGAGTCCTCGATGAAGAACGGCGCCTTCAGCCGCTCCTGCATGACCTGGATGAATTCGGCGACTTCGTCATTGCCGCTGATCGGGTTGAGCAGCAGCAGGAATTCGTCGCCGGAGATGCGCGACAGGATATCGGTTTCGCGCAGCGCGTGGCCGAGCCGCTTCGACAGTTCGACGAGCAGCGCATCGCCGATCGCGTGGCCGTAATAGTCGTTGATGTGCTTGAAGTTGTCGACGTCGAGGAAGGCGAGCGCGAAATGGCTTTGCGAATCGTCGCGGATCAGGCCGCTGACGCGATGCTCGATCACCCGGCGGGTCGGCAGGCCGGTAAGCTCGTCGTAATAGGCCGAGCGGAACAGCTGGTCCTCGAACGCCTTCTGCTCGCTGATGTCGGTCGAGGTCGAGATCAGGAGATTGCGACCGGCGATCCGGACCGGCCGGTGCGAGGTCAGGAACACGTATTTGGACGCGCCGCAGGAGAGCACTTCCTCGAGCACCACCGGATGGCCGCTGCGCAGCAGGTCGAGGTTGGCGGCGTGGCGCTCGTCGACCGAGGACGGCTGGCTCGCGCTGGCCGCCAGCTGCAGCTGGCTCGCGGCTGCTTCATTCACCAAAATGAGCTCGCCCTGCTCGTCCTGAACGGTCACGCCCGCCGGCAGCAGTTGGAGAAGGTCGCGCAGGATCCGTAATTCATTGCTGGAAATATCGTCTTGGCCGGTCACTGCCGCGCCCGTCTGAAAATCGTGTCTGGTGAGACTATGCATGCGCCGACCTTGGCAAAGTCCGTTGTAGTTTTGGTTAAGCGGACCTGCGAAATGCCGTGACAGAATGAGACCGCGACGGCTTTCGCAAGCCGTCGCGGCAATCGTCATTAACAGAGTATCAATGTCGGTTGCGGCCGCTGGTGAAAGCGATTGCGGCGCGCGCGGTTGCACCAACACGTGCGGCTGTGCCGGAATGACGACTTATCAACAGCTCGGAAGCTTGCACTGCATGGTGCAGTGAACACCGGTCTTCAGGTAACTGATTTCGGTCCTGCCGTCGAACGGCCGCAGCGCCGACTTGAGCAGCTTGGTGCCGAAGCCGGCTTCGCCGATCGCCTCGACCACCGGTCCTTCGGTCTCGTCCCAGATCACGTTGAGACGTCCGTCATCGACCGTCCATGACACTTGTAAAAACCCGCGCGGCGAGGAGAAGGCGCCGTATTTTCCGGCGTTGGTTGCGAGCTCATGGAAGATCAGCGCCAGCGAGACGGCGAGCTTGGCGGGCAGGAACAGCTGCTCGCCATTGAGGTTGAACCGCACGTGGCCGTAGGGCCCGAGTTCCGAGCGCAGCAAATCCTTGATATCGCAGCCATAGCCATCGACCCGCGCGATCAGATCGTCGGTCGCCGAGAGCGCGCGGATGCGATGGTCGATGCGCTGCCAGACATCGGGCCGGTCCTGCAGCGCCTGATGCAGCACCGCATGAATGGTCGAGGACTTGTTCTTCAGCCGGTGCTGCAATTCGTCGACCACGACCTTGCGATACTGCTCTTCCTCGATCAGCCGCTTGGAAACTTCGCGCTGCTGCGCGACCAGGGAACGGTAGTGCTCCACGCCCCAGATCGCGATGCCGCACACAACCCAGAAGATCATCAACAGCGCAAAGCGCGCCGGATCGGCGTGCGCGCCGCTGAAATTGAGCACCACGCCGAGCAGGCCGCTCGCCAGCGCGGTTGCGATCCCGATCCGAAAACCGCCAAGGGCGGTGGCAAAGAACACCGCCGGGAAATAGGGCGTGAAGAACACGTCCGGCCGGATCTGGGCCAGCCCGAAGCGCGCGGCCGTGGCCAAAACGAGACAAAGCACCGCGAAGGCGACCGCAAGCCGCACCGACGGCTGGGCATCGCCCCGCCAACACGCCCTGAAATCATCGATCCATTTCGCCATTGCTCGTTCCAGTTCACGTGAACAGGCGACCCAAAATAAGGCCGCTGCGACTGAAAAACCGCAGTTGTGGCCTTCTGGCCACAGGCGGACCTTGCGGGCGTGGCAGCATGCAAGTGCTTGTATTGGCAGCAGGAGCTGGGGAATATCCGCAACATCATAGGTAAGTTGAGGGACCGACATGGGACGGCTGGACGGCAAGGTCGCGGTGATCACAGGGGCGACCAGCGGCATCGGGCTGCGCACGGCGGAGATCTTTGTCGCGGAGGGCGCGAAGGTCGTCATCGCCGGGCGGCGCGCGCCGGAGGGCGAGGCACTGGCGCAACAGCTCGGCGAGGCTTGCGTGTTTCGTCAGACCGACGTCACGGTCGAGGAACAGATGCAGGCGCTGATCGCGCTTGCGGTCGAGAAGTTCGGCCGGATCGACTGCCTGTTCAACAACGCCGGCGGCCCGGCGCAGACCGGGGGCATCGAAGGCCTCGACGTCGAGCGGTTCGATGCCGCGATGGCGACGCTGGTGCGCAGCGTCATGCTCGGCATGAAGCATGCCGCGCCCTACATGCGCAAACAGGGTTCCGGCAGCATCATCAACAATGGCAGCATCGCCGGACGGCTCGCCGGCTTCTCCTCGTCGATGGTCTACGGCGCCGCGAAGGCCGCGGTCATCCATTTCACCAAATGCGTCGCGATGGAGCTCGGCGAGTCCGGCATCCGCGTCAACTCGATCTCGCCGGGTGCGATCGCCACGGGCATTTTCGGCAAGGCGCTCGGATTGTCGACGGAAGCGGCCGAGAAGACCGCAGCCGTGATGCGCGAGGTCTACAAGGCGGCACAGCCGATCCCGCGCGCCGGCCTGCCCGACGACATCGCACATGCCGCGGTGTTTCTGGCGAGCGACGAATCGAGCTTCATCAACGGCCATGACCTCGTGATCGACGGCGCCATCACCGGCGGCCGCAACTGGAGCCAGCAGCAGGCCGGCTACGTCGCGCTGCGCAAGGCGTTCGATCAAGGCGCAGGGTAGCAGCATCCGTCATTGCGAGCGACGCGATTTGTCCGCAGAAGCATTGGCGAAGGCCGGAGTAATCCATAGCGCGCGCTGCCGATTCCTTCAGGGCGAGGAAAATGCATGAAGCGCGTCTTGATCACGGGCATGTCTGGAACGGGAAAATCGTCCGCGATCGAAGAGTTGGTTGCGCAAGGTCATCAGGCTTACGACCTCGACACACCCGGATGGTCTCACTCGCACGCGGCATGTGCGGGTGATGGCGCCGCATTGTTTGACGTCTTGAATCGCAAGCCATCCCCGCCGTCGTCCCGGCGCAGGCCGGGACCATTACCCCGAATGGTCATCGTTGAGCGATGCTGGAACGACGAGTCCCGTTCACAACACCCGCTGCGGAGTATGGGTCCCGGCCTGCGCCGGGACGACGGCGGTGGATGTGGCGCGAGCTGGCGTTCCTTCTTCCTCCAGGAAGGATCGCAAATCACACCTTCTGCTTGGCCGCTGCCTTCGCAAGATCCGGCGCATTCACGGCGGGGATCGCGACGCGGCCGGGGCCGGTTTGTTGAAGGGCGGCGGCGGCCTTGTCGTTCTGCATGATCTTGGCCATGACAGCCTGGCCGGCACGTTCGAACACGGCGCGGTTGTCGATCAGGAACTGGCGCGACTTGCGCAGGCCGTCGATATAGCCGTTGATCTCGGGCACGACATAGCGCGCAACCATGTCCCAGCTGCGGCGGGTGTTTTCCGGATTGGCCCAGTCATGCGCGAAGCCGATGATCGAGCCGACGCCGCCGGAGACATCGACCAGGTTCTTGATCATCTTGATCAGATCATCCGGCGTGCCGATGGTGGACGCGGCGCCTTCGACGAAGGCGGTCTTGTCGACGGCCTCGTCCGGCGAGGAGAACGCGGTCAGGCCCGGCCGCATCAGGGTGCCGACATTATATTCGTTGTGCCAGCGCATCAGCCCGGCGCCGGCCTCGCGCCGCGCCTGCTCGCGCGTCTCGGCGATGTGCCAGGACAGCAGCACGCGCCAGTTGACGCGGCTCACGGTGGTGCCGGCCTTCTTGGCGGCGTCCTCGGCGAACTGCCATTGCTGCGGCAGCGCCATCAGGCCCTGGGTCGACATCGAGCCCAGCGAGATGATGCCGATGCCGTACTTGCCGGCGAGCGTCATGCCCGACGGCGAGATCTGCGAGGCCACCACGAACGGCATGTCCTCCTGCAGCGGCAGGATCTGCAGCGCGGCGTCGTGCATCTCGAACCAGTCGGTCTTGGCGGTGACGCGCTCGCCATTGAACAGGCGGCGGATCACCGCGATCGCCTCGTCCTGGCGGTCGCGCTGGGTCATGGGGTCGATGCCGAGCGTATGGGCGTCGGAGGCGAGCGCACCGGGGCCGGAGCCGAAGATGGCGCGGCCGCCGGTCATGTGGTCGAGCTGCACCATGCGCTGCGCGACGTTGAAGGGGTGGTGATAGGGCAGCGAGATCACGCCGGTGCCGAGCTTGATGCGCTTGGTGCGCTCGCCGGCGGCGGCCAGGAACATCTCCGGCGAGGCGATGGTCTCCCAGCCCGAGGAGTGGTGCTCGCCGCACCAGAATTCGTCGTAGCCGAGCGCGTCGAGCTGCTCGACGAAGTCGAGGTCGCGGCGGAATTGCAGCATCGGATGCTCGCCGATCGGGTGATGCGGGGCGAGGAAGGCTCCGAACTTGAGGCGCGCCATGGGTCGTTCTCTCCGGACTATTGTTATCGGGGGCTTTCCGCCAACCTACGGGGTGGCCCGGGGCAAGGCAATGCTCGGGGGTTGCGGCGGTCGCATGGTTGTTGCGCAAATCGGCGGCGATTGCCGCCGTCCGGAATGTTTCCCAGCGCGTCAACGCAAAATGGCAGCCGGGGCTCGAGCGTCTGTGATCCCGGGCTTACCTCGCAGGTAATCGAAGCGATGACCGGAATCTGCTGATGTCGGCCGTAACGTCATTTCGGGCAGGACAGGACATGCACCAGATCGTTTCGACGCGAGCGGACACATCCCGCCGCTGGTGGGTGCTGGCGATCGTGGTGTCGGCGCAATTCATGTTCGGTGTCGATGCCTTCATCGTCAACGTCGCGATCCCGACGATCGCGGCGGAGCTGCACGCGACGCCGGCGCAGATCGAGGCCGTGATCGCGATCTACCTGATCGCCTATGCCACGCTGGTGGTCACCGGCGGCCGGCTTGGCGACATCCATGGCACCCGGAACGTGTTCATCGCCGGCGTCGCCGGCTTCTCGGTGACCTCGCTGTGGTGCGGGCTTGCGCAGTCCGGGCCCGAGCTCATCGTCGCGCGGCTCGCGCAGGGCGCCACCGCGGCGCTGATGGTGCCGCAGGTGCTGGCGACCCTGCATCTGCTGTTCTCAGACGCCGCCCGCGCGCGGGCGTTCGGCATCTACGGCATCGTGCTGGGGCTCGCGGGCGCCGCCGGCTTCATGCTCGGCGGCGTGCTGGTGACGCTCGACCTCGCGGGGCTCGGCTGGCGCGCGGTGTTCTTCGTCAACGTGCCGTGCGGCGTCGTCATCATCGCGGCGGCGCTGAAGATCATGCCGACGGTGCCGCGCCGTGCCGGCACGCGGCTCGATATCCCGGGCGCGATCGTGCTGTTCGCGGGCCTGCTGTGCCTGATCGGTCCGCTGCTGTTCGGCCATGATCTCAGCTGGACGGGATGGGTGTGGCTGGTGATGGCAGCGGGCATCGCTGTGATCGCGGCCTTCGTGCGGCTCGAGCGATCCGTCGCGCGCCGCGGCGGCATGCCGCTGATCGATCTGTCGCTGCTGTCGGATCGCGCCTTCATGCGCGGGCTGGTTGCGGTGTTTTTCTTCTTCTTCGCCAACCTGTCCTTCTATCTCATCATGACCATGTTCATGCAGAAGGGCTTGCAGATTCCGCCGCTTCAGGCCGGGTTGGTGTTCGTGCCGCTGGCGCTGACCTTCGTGATCGCCTCGCGTCATAGCGGCCTGCGCGCCAGGCATCGCGGCACGCTGGTGCTGATCGAGGGCTGTGCGCTGCAGATCGTCGGTCTCGCCGTGCTGGTCGCGACAATTGAGGCGGTCGCGGCACCGTCGGCACTGCTACTCGCACTGGTGCTGATGATCTTCGGCTACGGCCAGGGGCTTGTGATGGCGCCATTGTCGAGCGCGGTGCTCGCGAGCGTGCAGCCCGCCAGCGCCGGTGCCGGCTCCGGCATGTACGGCACGACGACGCAGATCGGCAACGCGGCCGGCGTTGCCGCGATCGGCGCTGTCTTCTTCGCAATCGAGAGCACGATGTCAGCGCGTCTGGCGCTGATTGCGGCATGCGCATTGTTTGTGCTGTCGATCACCATTTCAGCCGCATTTCTGTCATGGATGCGCCGTGCGAGCGCATGAATCCGCACGCATGTGGTGCGTTCCTTTCGAAAAGTTCATGCTCAACAAGGTACTAAGGCAACCATTTCACCCAGCCCGCAGCGCGATCACGCATTAACGCCGATTCTCACAATTCCGCAGGGAAAGACAGCACACGGTCTTTTCATTTCGCAGTGCAGCAATTATCTGTTCGGGTGACACAGAAGACTAAATCACCTCAGGAGTTGCTGTTGTCCCTGATCAACAACGTCGAATTTCTGCGTCATCTGCCGAAGATGAACGCGTTCAGCGGCCTTGGCGCACTCGCGCCGGCCGTGCCGACGCCGCTCGTCGAGACGACCGAATTCGGCGTCAACCCCGGCGATCTGAAAATGTTCTCGTTCGTGCCCGCGCAGCTGGCGCGGTCGCCCGCGCTCGTCGTGGTCTTGCATGGCTGCGGCCAGTCCGCCGCGTCCTACGATCTCGGCGCCGGCTGGTCGGCGCTTGCAGCGCATTACGGCTTCGCGCTGCTGATGCCGGAGCAGCAGGCTTCCAACAACGGCAACACCTGCTTCAACTGGTTCAATCCGCAAGACATCGCGCGCGGGCAGGGCGAGGCCGCGTCGATCAGGCAGATGATCGCGCATCTGGTCGGCACGCATGAGATCGACCCGCGTCGCATCTATGTGACGGGACTGTCCGCCGGCGGCGCGATGGCCTCGGTCATGCTCGCGACCCATCCGGATGTGTTCGCGGCCGGCGCCATCATCGCCGGCCTGCCGTTCGGCGTCGCCACCGATCTGCGCGAAGCGCTGCACGCGATGATGCATGGCAGCGCGCTGTCCGCGCCCGAGCTCGGCGGTCTCGTCCGCAACGCCTCGACGCATGGCGGCGCCTGGCCGAAGATTTCGGTATGGCACGGCAGCGCCGACCGCACCGTGCATCCGGGCAATGCCGATGCGATCGTGCGGCAGTGGCTCGACGTGCATGGCCTGCCCCTTGCGGCGATGTCGAAGGCCGATGTCGCCGGTCATCCGCGCGAGGTCTGGTGGAACGCCGACGGCGAAACCCTGGTCGAGTCCTACACCATCGCCGACATGGCGCATGGCACGCCGCTCGGGCTTGCCGACAATGACGAGCGCTATGGCGTGGAGGGCGCGTTCCTGATCGAGGCCGGGATCTCCTCATCGTATCACATCGCGAGCTTCTTCGGTCTGACCGACAAGGTTCGTCAGCCGCCTATCGCGCCGACCGGAATTCCGCGCGAGCGCGCCGACACGGTCTCGATGACGGTACCGGTGCCCGCGGTCGAGCCGGAGGTGGCATCCGGCCGCAACAGCGGCCGGCCGCGCAAGCGACGGAGCAAGGGTGTCGATGTCGGCGGCGTCATCACGCGGGCGCTCTCCGCCGCAGGGCTGATGAGTAAGGGCTGATGAAGTAGCTACATCTCACCGGTCAGGAACGGATTCGTCATCCGCTCCTGGCCGATGCTCGATCCCGCGCCGTGGCCGCAGATGAAGCCGACATCGTCGCCGAGCGGCAGCAGCTTGTCCTTGATCGACTGGATCAGCGTCGCATGACTGCCGCCGGGCAGGTCGGTGCGCCCGACCGAGCCGGCGAACAGCACGTCGCCGACATGGGCGAAGCGCAGCTCCTTGTTGAAGAACACCACGCTGCCCGGTGAGTGGCCGGGGCAGTGCAGGATGTCGAAGGTGAGGTCGCCGATCGAGACCTGATCGCCCTCATCGAGCCAGCGGTCCGGCCCGAAATTGCGCACCCCGGTCATGCCGAAGCGTTCGCCGCTCGAGACGACATTGTCGAGCAGGTATTTGTCGGCGATATGCGGGCCCTCGATCTTGACCTGCAGCGCGTCGCGCAGTTCGGCGGCGCCGCCGACATGGTCGATATGGCCGTGGGTCAGCCAGATCTTCTCGACCGTCACGCCGGTCTGCTTGATCGCGGCCTGGATTTTCGCCACGTCGCCGCCGGGGTCGATCACCACGGCCTTCTTGGTGGGCTCGTGCCAGATGATGGTGCAGTTCTGCTCGAACAGCGTCACCGGCACGATGATCGCGCCGGCCTTTGGTTTGGTGTCGGTTGTCTCGTTCATGGCGGCACCATAGGCTTCCGGCAAACGCCGTCAACACGCGCCGGGAAATGCGGCTGCCCCGGCGTGTGATCCCCAAACGGGCCGTGATAAGGTCTCCTCCAGCAGAACAAGTTCGCGAGCAGGCCGGTACGCGGCTGCTCTCGATCATGATTCACAAGTCCTCGCAGTCCGGAACTTCATGACCCAGACTCCCAAATCACCGATCGGCGGACCCCGGACCACCGCGCGCGCCTTCTTCGTCGCGGACCGCATCAACACGTCGGGCCTCGAGCGCGGCGACGTGCTGGCCACGACGCCGCTGGCATTTCGCGTCAATGAAAACGGCGTGGCGATCCTGTTCCGCTACGGCGTCGTCGTCCTGATCGGCCTCAATGCGCTGGAGGAGGATGAATTCCTGCGCAGCCTGCAGTCGCGCATGACCGGCCTGTTCACGCGGCGCGAGGAGGAGATCGCAATCATCGAGCTCGCCGCCGAGAAGGAGGATCAGATTCCGCCGGGCGGCCCGATTTATCTGCAAGGCCTGTCGCCGGAGCGGCTGATCTTGGTCGGCGAGGCGTTGGCGAAAAGCGTGGTGCTGGCGCGGCACGAGCGCGAGGTCCGGGCGGTCTTCGACACGACCGAGCCGCTTGCACGCGAGCTCGCCAAGGGCGGTCGCGTCCATGGCGGCCGCGTTGCGATCCTCAAGCACATCGGCAACGCGCTGCTGGTGCGGCATCGCGTGGCCGGACCGGTCGAAGTGTCGGAGAAGCCCGATATCCTATGGGACAAGCCGCAGCTCGAGCGACTCTACGCCAGGCTCGAGGACGAGTATGAATTGAAGGAGCGTGCGGAATCGCTGAACCGCAAGCTCGCGGTCGTCGCCGAAACCGCGCAGGTGCTGACCGATATCATCGACACCGGCCGCTCGCTGCGGCTGGAGTTGATCATCGTCTTTCTGATCCTGTTCGAGGTGCTGATCACCATCTATCAGCTGGCGATGGCCCGGCACTAAGTCTACCCGTAGCCCGGATGGAGCGAAGCGAAATCCGGGAGTCCCGGCCAGTCGGTCAAGTTCGTCCCGGATTGCGCTGCGCTGCATCCGGGCTACGGCGCCATTTTTCCGTCCCGAATTGTGCGTCATCCCTGAACCGATCGGCCGCCCCGGGCGCGGGGCCGCCTGGGCCGGGCTGCGAGCTTGGGGGGATCGGATGGATCAGGACAACAGGGACTGGTGGCGGCGCGGCATTTTCTATCAGGTCTATCCGCGCTCGTTTCAGGATAGCGACGGTGACGGCGTCGGCGATCTCAAGGGGATCATCAAGCGACTGCCCTATCTGACGCGGCTTGGCGTCGACGCGGTGTGGCTGTCGCCGATCTTCCCGTCGCCGATGGCCGATTTCGGCTACGATATCTCCGATTACACCGGCATCGATCCGTCGTTCGGGACGATGGAGGATTTCGACGCGTTGATCGCGGCCGCGCACGATTCCGGCCTCAAGCTGATCCTCGATCTGGTGCCGAACCACACATCCGACCAGCATCCCTGGTTCATCGAGGCGAAGAGCTCGCGCGACAACCCCAAACGCGACTGGTACATCTGGCGCGATCCGGCGCCGGACGGCGGCCCGCCCAACAACTGGCTGTCCGAGTTCGGCGGCAGCGCCTGGGCGTATGACGAGGCCTCGGGCCAATACTATTATCACGCCTTCCTCGCGCAGCAGCCCGATCTCAACTGGCGCAATCGCGAGGTCAGGGACGCGATCTACGACGTGATGCGCTTCTGGCTGCGCAAGGGCGTCGACGGCTTTCGCGTCGACGTGATCTGGCACCTGATCAAGGATGCCGACTTCCGCGATAACCCGACGAACCCGCATTATCGCGCGGACCGGCCGCCGCACGAGAAGCTGCTGACGCAATATTCGACCGATCAGCTCGAGGTGCACACCGTCATCACCGAGATGCGCGGCGTCACCGAGGAATTCGACAACCGCGTGCTGATCGGCGAGATCTATCTGCCGCTGCACCGGCTGGTTGCCTATTACGGCAACGATCTGCGCGGCGCGCAGATGCCGTTCAACTTCGCGCTGCTGTCGACATTGTGGAGCGCGCGAGCGGTCGAGATGATCATCGCCGATTACGAAAAGGCGCTGCCGCCTGGTGCGTGGCCAAACTGGGTGCTCGGCAATCACGACCGGCCGCGGGTGGCGAGCCGGGTGGGGCCGGCGCAGGCGCCGGTTGCCGCGATGCTGCTGCTGACGCTGCGCGGCACGCCGACGCTCTATTACGGCGACGAGATCGGCATGCGCCAGGTTGCGATTGCACCGGATCAGGTGCGCGATCCCTTCGAGAAGAACGTGCCGGATATCGGCGTCGGCCGTGACGGCTGCCGCACGCCGATGCAATGGAGCGCCGAGCGCCATGCCGGCTTCTCGACGGCTCCGCCGTGGCTGCCGCTGGCGCAGGATTTTGCCAGCGACAATGTCGCAAGTCTCGAGGCGGAACGGGCGTCGATCCTCAACCTCTACAAGGCGCTGATCGCGCTGCGGCGAAGGCTGCCGCAGCTCGTCCGTGGCAGCTATGAGCCGGTGGCGGCGCACGGTGATGTGCTGCTCTACCGGCGGCGCAGCACGGACGGCGTCGTCGTCGTGATCGCGCTGAATTTCGGCGCGGCCGCCGCGTCGGTCTCCTCGAGCGCGATCGGCTTCAGCAATGAAGTCCTGCTGTCGACCTTGATGGACCGGCAAGGCGAGAAGATCGAAGGCGTGCTCGATCTGCGTGCCAATGAGGGCGTGATCCTCGGGCCGCATCAGGACGATTGACGCCGGGTGCGGGGCTCCATGGTATCGATGTCGCTGCGCTTGAGCAGATAGTCGAGCCCACCGACCCGGTACCAGCGATAGCCGTAGGCCTCCATCAGAAGCTTGTGGCGACCGGCCTCGTCGGCGCGGCTGTGGTCCTCGGTCAGGAGGTTGACCAGGAGATTGCCGGCGTCGTCGGGCAGCCCGACGTTGAAGGAAATCTCGAGCGGCTTTTCCGCGAAATTGTGCACGAACAGCACCGAGTTGTTACGCCAGTCGTACCGGATGATCAGGATGGCGGGATTTCGGCTTGCGATAACCCTGAAATCTCCCCAGCCGACCTCGGGAACTTCCTTGCGCATCCGCACGATGCGCTCGGTCCAGTTCAGCATCGAATTGGGGTCGCGCCGTTGTTTGGCCGCGTTGACGTGCTCATAGCCATACGGTCCATTGTCGATGACGGGAACACATGGCCGATCGCTTTCGGTGAAGCCGGCGTGCGGCTCGGTCGACCATTGCATCGGCGTGCGCGCGCAACCGCGTTCGGGCAGGTCGAGATTGTCGCCCATGCCGAGTTCATCGCCGTAGCGGATCACGGGCGTGCCGGGAAGCGTGCACATCACGCTGTAAGCGAGCTCGATGCGTCGGCGGTCGCCGCCCAGCATGGGCGCAAGCCGTCGCCGGATGCCCCGGTCGTAGAGCTGCATGCTCTTGTCGGCACCGAATGCCTCGAACACCGTCTCGCGCTGCGGCTTCGACAGGCGGCCGAGGTCGAGTTCATCATGATTGCGCAGGAACAAGCCCCATTGTGCGGTCGCGGGCCGTGGCTTGGTCGCCGTCAGTGCCTTCGCCAACGGCTTCGTATCCGCCGACGCCAGCGCGTAGAACAGATGCTGATTGACGTGGAAGTTGAACATCATGTGCATTCGGTCGCCGTCACGCCCGAAGTATTCCATGTCCGTCTCGGGCAATACGTTGGCTTCGGCGAGGATGATCGCGTTGCCCTGGCGCCATTGCAGGAATTCCCGAAACGATCGCAGCATGTCGTACTGCTCGACCGGCTTGCGCCTAGAGGCGCCCTTGGTCGCGATCACGAAGGGCACGGCGTCCATGCGGAAGCCCGAGACGCCGAGCTGGATCCAGAACCCCATGATCTTGAGGATCTCGGCCTGTACATGCGGGTTCGATGTGTTGAGGTCCGGCTGGAAATCGTAGAAGCGATGGAAGTACCAGGCGCCGGCTTGCTTGTCGCGCGTCCAGGTCGATTTCTGAACGCCGGGAAATACCATGCCGGTATTGGCATTGGCGGGCTTCTTGTCCGACCAGACATACCAGTCGCGGTACGGCGAGTCCTTCGACCTGCGCGCCGATCGAAACCAGTCGTGCTGATCCGAGGTGTGATTGACGACGAGGTCGATGATGACGCGGATGCCGCGCTGCTGGCAGCCATGGGTAAATTCAACGAAATCGCCCAGCGTGCCGTAGCGCGGATCGACGTCGTAATAATCCGAGATGTCGTAGCCGTCGTCCCTGTTGGGCGAAGGCTGAAACGGCATCAGCCAGATCGCGGTGATGCCGAGCCCGTGCAAATAGTCCAGGCGCCGGAGCAGACCGCTGAAATCACCGATGCCATCGCCGTTGGCATCCATGTAGGTGCCAACCGACAGGCAGTAGATCACTCCGTTCTTGTACCAGAGGTCGTCGATCACCAGGCAATCCTCTCCAGTCCCACCCGTGGCGGCGGCCGGGAGGATAAGCGGTGAGGCGGCGACGGGTTCCTGCGGAGCGCCGTCCCGCAACGGAGCCGGACGACGCTCCGCGCCGGCTGACGCTGCCGCGCTCCATCGGTTGGAGCATGATCTCCACGGAAAACCGGCTTCCACTTTTCCGGATCATGCTCTCGTGGAATCGGCTAATCTTCGCTCAATGGACTCATCCGCCCGCCAGATCGCGCTTGTGCCCGCGCCCGACCGACGCCAGTCGGAGACCGCGCTTGCGATCGCGCGCGGCACGGCGAGGCTTCTGAGGTCGCTGGGATTTTCCTGCATCAGCGAATTGCCGCTGCCGTCCGGCCGAAGAGCCGATCTGGTCGCGCTGAACGAGCGCGGCGAGATCTGGATCGTCGAGATCAAGTCATCGGTCGAGGATCTGCGCGCCGACCAGAAATGGCAGGACTACCGGATGCATTGCGACCGGCTGTTCTTCGCCTTCACGCAGGATCTGCCGTGCGAGATCTTTCCCGTCGACACCGGTTTGATCATCGCCGACGCCTATGGCGCGCATCTGCATTGCGAGGCGCCGGAGCATCGCCTGCCGGCGGCAACGCGCAAGGCGATGACGGTGCGCTTTGCCATGGCCGCGGCGCAGCGCATCAACCGGCTGGTCGATCCGCAGGGACACGAGTTTTAGCGAAGAACATTGCTGTTGCCCCGTCATCCCCGCGCAAAGGCCTCGCCTTTGTCGCCGGAGGCGCGAGCGGAGCGAGCCTCGAAGGATGAATCGGCCCGGCTGGTGGCCGTCGACCCTTCGGGACGGCCGCTTCGCGGCCTCCTCAGGGTGACGGACATAGAGGCGTAGGATGGGTAGAGCGAAGCGAAACCCATCACTTGCCGCCGCGGCGTGAAGTTGGTGGGTTTCGCTTCGCTCTACCCACCCTACGAAGCGACGAAAAGCAAATGGCCGGGGCGAGCCCGGCCATCGCGAAAACAAATGAAGCGTCGCTTAGCGCGGGGCGCGCTTGGCGAGGATGCGCTGCAAGGTGCGGCGGTGCATGTTGAGACGGCGCGCGGTCTCCGAGACGTTGCGGTTGCACATCTCGTAGATGCGCTGGATGTGCTCCCAGCGCACGCGGTCCGCCGACATCGGATTGGCCGGCAGCTCGGACTTCTCGGTGCCGGTCGCGAGCAGCGCGGCGACGACGTCATCGGCGTCGGCGGGCTTCGAGAGATAATCGACGGCGCCCATCTTCACTGCGGTGACGGCGGTGGCGATGTTGCCGTAACCGGTCAGCACGATCGCGCGCGCCTCGGGGCGCTTGCGCTTCAACGCCGAAACGACGTCGAGGCCGTTGCCGTCGCCGAGGCGGAGATCGACGACCGCGAAAGCGGGCGCGGCGCGGCCGATCTCGGCGAGACCATCAGATACCGTGTCGCATGACTTCACCGCGAAACCCCGCGTCTCCATCGCGCGCGACAGGCGTTCCAGGAACGGCTTGTCGTCCTCGACGATGAGGAGCGAGCGGTCGGCATGGTCATTCAGTTCAGTGATGGCGTTCACGATCCATTTTTCCCTGTGGCAGACCCCTATTATATGGGGTCCTACTGCGGCGCTGCCAAGGCAGCCGAAAGTCGCGTGCTCGTCTGGAAAGAGCAATGCATCCGTAATGCCAGGGTTGCGATTAAGAATCGTTCTTAGGATTCGGTTTCGTCGCCCGGCGCGGATTCCTCGAAGCGCTCGCGCGGCCAGACGATCTGCACCACGGCGCCGTGATCGGGAAAGGTGCGATTGGTAAACGACACCTTGGCGCCAGTGCGTTCCAGCAGCGTCCTTGCGATGAAAACGCCCAGACCGAGGCCCCCACGTGGGTTTTGGGCCTCATCCGCACCTCGGCGACGCGACAGATACGGCTCGCCGATCCGCTTCAGCATGTCGGGCGCGATGCCCGGACCGTCGTCGGAGACGACGACCTCAACGGTCTCGGCGTTCCACCACGCGTTCACCTCGACGGTCTGGTGCGCGAAATCGACCGCATTTTCGAGAATGTTTCCGACGCCATAAAGGATCGCCGGATTGCGCGCGACGACCGGTTCAGGCGTTGCTGCGACAGCAAGCCGCACCTTGATGTTGATGCCGAAATCGCGATGCGGCGCCACCGCCTCCTCGATCAGGGTCGACAGCTTCATGGTGTCGAACGGCGCGCCGCTCGATGACAATTGCGCGATCTTGCTCAGGATGTCGCGGCAGCGCTGCGCCTGCTCGCGCAGGGTCTTGAGGTCGCCGGCGATCGCCGGGTCATGCACCGTCTTCTCGAGCTCGCGCGAGATCAGGAAGATCGTCGACAGCGGCGTGCCGAGCTCATGCGCGGCGGCGGCGGCGAGGCCGTCGAGCTGGGTCAGATGCTGCTCGCGCGTCAGCACCAGCTCGGTGGCGGCGAGCGCATCGGAGAGCTGGCGTGCTTCCTCGGTCACCTGGAATGCGTAAAGACTGGTGACACCGATCGCGAGCAGGATCGAAAGCCAGACGCCGATCAGATAGATCGGCGGCAGCACCAAGGGATCGTCGGCATCCCAGGGCAGCGGCAGATGGTAGAAGAACAGCGCCGAGGCGCAGGCGACCGCAAGGCAGCCGAGCGCGATCGTCAGCCGGATCGGCAGCACGGTGGCCGAGATCAGGACCGGCGCCAGGAACAGGAACGAGAACGGGTTCTGCAATCCGCCGGTGAAGTACAAGAGCCCGCCGAGCTCGACGATGTTGAACGCGAGCAGCGCCGCGGCATAGGCCGGCTCCAGCCGTTGCATCGGGTTGAAGGCGATCTGCAGCGCCAGGTTGAGCAGCGCCGAGAACGCCACGATGGTGACGCAGGGGACGATCGGAACGTCGAATTCCAGTCCCTGCGCCACGATGAAGATGGCGACGAGCTGGCCGAGCGCGGCGAGCCAGCGCAACCGCAGGATCGTATCCAGGCGGACATAGCGGCGGGGTTGGCGGAAATCGGAAGCGACGTCGGTCATCCCTGGACCTTAGCTGCGCCGTGGGCGGCGCACAAATTCGCGACCTAGCGCAACGCTGCAGGGCAAGCCTTTAATCACCGCCAAGCCTTGAATTACCGCCAAGCCTTGCGCTTATTGTCGCAATGGCTCAATGACGGCCACATGCAACAGGTCGGGACAGGTCAGGCGCAAACGCCGGCGGTCGATCAGGGCGGATCGGCCGCGATCGACGTTGCGCATCTCGTCAAGGTCTACAAGGCCACCCGCGCGGTCGACGATATCTCGTTCCGCATCGCGCGCGGCAGCATCACCGGCCTGCTCGGCGGCAATGGTGCCGGCAAGACCACGACGATCGCGATGATCATGGGCCTGGTGCTGCCGACCTCGGGCAGTGTCGAGGTGCTCGGTGCACGAATCCCCGAGCAGCGCTACGATGTGCTCGGCCGGATGAACTTCGAAAGCCCCTATGTCGACATGCCGATGCGGCTCACGGTGCGGCAGAATCTGACCATTTTCGGCCGCCTCTATGCCGTGCAGCATTTGTGTCAGCGGATCGACCAGCTCGCCGACGATCTCGATCTCAAGGAATTCCTCGATCGCTCCAACGGCAAGCTCTCCGCCGGGCAGAAGACCCGCGTCGCGCTGGCGAAGGCGCTGATCAACGAGCCCGATCTCTTGCTGCTCGACGAGCCGACCGCTTCGCTCGACCCGGATACCGCCGACTGGGTGCGGCAGCATCTCGAGACCTACCGCAAGACCCATAACGCGACGATCCTGCTGGCGTCACACAACATGCTGGAGGTCGAGCGCCTCTGCGACCGCGTCATCATCATGAAGCGCGGCAAGATCGAGGACGACGACAGCCCCGAGCGGATCATGGCTCGCTACAACCGCGACACGCTGGAAGAGGTGTTTCTCGACGTCGCGCGCGGCCGGGTGCGGGAGGGCACACCATGAGTGAACTCGTCAGCCAGCACCAGCGCGGGATTTCACTGCAACGCATCAACGCGATGGTGCTGCGCTATTGGTATCTGCTGATGTCGTCATGGCCGCGGCTTTTGGAGCTGGTCTACTGGCCGGCCTTGCAGATCATCACCTGGGGCTTCCTGCAGAATTACATCTCGCAGGCATCCGGCTTCTTCGCCAAGGCGGGCGGCACACTGATCGGCGCCGTGATCCTGTGGGACATCCTGTTCCGGGGGCAGCTCGGCTTCTCGATCTCGTTCCTGGAGGAGATGTGGGCACGCAACCTCGGCAACCTGATGATGAGCCCGCTCAAGCCGATCGAATTCCTGCTTTCGCTGATGATCATGAGCCTGATCCGGCTCGCCATCGGCGTGATCCCGATGACGCTGCTGGCGCTGTTCTTTTTCGGCTTCAACTTCTACGCCATCGGGCTGCCGCTGATCGCGTTCTTCTGCAATCTGATCTTCACGAGCTGGTCGGTCGGCGTGTTCGCCTCGGGCCTCGTGCTGCGCAACGGGTTAGGGGCGGAAAGCATCGTCTGGACGCTGATGTTCGCGGTGATGCCGCTCGCCTGCATCTACTATCCGGTCGAGGTGCTGCCAGCCTGGCTGCAAGCTGTCGCCTGGACGTTGCCGCCGACCTATGTGTTCGAAGGCATGCGCTCGCTGCTGATCGATCACGTCTTCCGCGCCGACCTGATGGTATGGGCGCTGGTCATCAACGCGATCCTGTTCGCTGCCTCTTTTGCGAGCTTTCTTGCCCTTTTGCAGAGCGCCAAGCGCAACGGCTCGCTGCTCAGCAGTGGTGAATAAATGTCACTTTCTCGTGGATTCTCGGTGCATTAGCCCGATATCGCCCCCACATTCGGCTAGCGGCGCATTGACGCATTGTTGCGCAGCGGTCAGTATGCTGCGGCGCAGAATTAGGGGTCTGAGAGAACATTATGCCCATCGGTGAATTTGGTGCACCGCCACTGGCGGCGGAAGGCAGCCCGGCACTTACGACGCCGCTCTACTGGATGTACGAGATGGCGCATGCGTCACTCAACCCGGCGCGCGCGGTGACCGACGCCACCAAGATCCTGTTTCAGAACCCGCTCAATCCGTGGACGCACACCGAGTTCGGCAAATCGGTCGCGGCCGGCTGCGAGCTGTTCGAGCGCACCACGCGCCGCTACGGCAAGCCGGATTGGAACCTGCCCACTACCGAGGTCAACGGGCTGCGCACGCCGGTCGAGGTCCGCTCGATCTGGGAAAAGCCGTTCTGCCGCCTGCTGCATTTTGATCGCAAGTTCACGCGTCCGCTGCGCGCGCCGCAGCCGCGGGTGCTGATCGTCGCGCCGATGTCGGGCCACTATGCGACGCTGCTGCGCGGTACCGTTGAGGCGTTCCTGCCGACGCACGAAGTCTACATCACCGACTGGGCCGATGCGCGCATGGTGCCGCTTGCGGAGGGCCGGTTCGATCTCGACGACTATGTCGATTACGTGATCGAGATGCTGCATGCGCTCGGCGGCAACATGCACGTCATCGCGGTGTGCCAGCCTTCGGTGCCGGTCCTTGCGGCCGTCTCCGTCATGGAAGCGAACCACGACCCGTTCGTGCCGCTGTCGATGACGCTGATGGGCGGGCCGATCGACACGCGGCGCAATCCGACTGCGGTCAACAACCTTGCCGAACAGCGCGGCATCGAATGGTTCCGCAGCCATGTCATCACCAAGGTGCCGTTCCCGCATCCGGGCGTGATGCGCGACGTCTATCCGGGCTTCCTGCAGCTCAACGGCTTCATCAGCATGAACCTGGATCGGCACATGGACGCGCACAAGGCGCTGTTCGCCCATCTGGTGAAGGGTGACGGCGATCTGGCCGACAAGCACCGTGAATTCTATGACGAATATCTCGCCGTGATGGACCTCACCGCGGAGTATTATCTGCAGACCGTCGACCTCGTCTTCGTCAAGCACGCGCTGCCCAAGGGCGAGATGACCCATCGCGGCAAGCCGGTCGATCCGTCGAAGATCCGCCGCGTTGCGCTGATGACGGTCGAGGGCGAGAAGGACGATATCTCCGGTCTCGGTCAGACCGAGGCAACGCATGCGCTTTGCACTGCTATCCCGAACCATCGCCGCGTGCACTACGTGCAGAAGGGCGTCGGGCACTATGGTGTGTTCAACGGCTCGCGTTTCCGCTCCGAAATCGTGCCGCGGATCTCCGATTTCATGGTTTCGGCGGCCAATACGCGGCTTTCGCTGGTCGCTGCAGCCGAATAGGTATCGCCCCGGCCGCGATTTTCGCGGTCGCACAAGTCACTGATTTAACTAAAAAAATCTCAAATCGGGGAAGGTCAAAGGGATGAATATAGGTTCATCCTTTGTGCCTTGTTTTTGACTCGGATTCACTCAAAAAATTCCGGTTCCGCCCCCTGCCGGTAGAGGTCAATTAACGGCCAGCCCCTGTATATTGGGCAAATGATTTGTTTTTGCGCCGAGCGCTTTCCCTGGCGGCGGATATGGCAAAGTTCGGGCGAACTCCTGCTCCCCGGACTCTCAGAAATGGCTACTCGCGCGCTCCTCTATCGGCGGCCTGCCGAACCCGCGACCGTATTGGTCAGACACGGCTCCCAGTTCTTCACCGTCAGGTTGCGCCGGCACAGGCGCGCGCGCCGCTACACGCTCAGGATACATCCGACCGATCGCGAAGCGATCCTGACGATGCCGCCGCGCGGCACGATCCCCGAAGCCAAGGAGTTCGCCAATCTCCATGGCGGCTGGATCGCCGCCCGTCTCGGCCGCTTGCCGAAGGCGGCGCCGTTCCAGCCCGGCACGGTGGTGCCGTTGCGCGGCGTGCCGCATCGCCTGGTGCACCGATCGGGCGAGCGCGGCACGGTGTGGACCGAGACGCGCGACAGCGGCGAGAAGATCATTTGCGTCGCCGGCGGCGTCGAGCACATGGACCGCCGGGTGCATGACTTTCTCAAGCGCGAGGCGCGCAAGGATCTGCAGAAGGCGGCACAGCTGCACGCGGCCGAACTCGGCGTGCGGGTGCGGCGGCTTTCGATTCGCGATCAGTCCAGCCGTTGGGGCTCGTGCACCTCGGCGGGATCTCTGTCGTTTTCGTGGCGGCTGATCCTGGCGCCGCCCTTCGTGCTCGATTACCTCGCCGCGCACGAGGTCGCCCATCTCGTCGAGATGAACCACTCGGCGCGGTTCTGGCGGGTGGTCGACAAGGTCTGCGCGTCGGTGACGCGCGCCAAGAACTGGCTCGATACCTACGGCAACGACCTGCACCGCTACGGGATTCAGGAGTAGGGGAACGCTTGGTCCCGAACGTTGCTGTCATCGCCCGCGAAAGCGGGCGATCCAGCATTCCAGAATGCCCCGTGCGTAGCCCGGATGGAGCGAAGCGCAATCCGGGGCGGCTCTCAACGCGGCGCGACCGGTCCCCGGATTTCGCTTCGCTTCATCCGGGCTACGACGTGACGTGAACTGTCCGCCTAAAGCGCGATGTGATTAGGTTGAATCGTCATCGCGCTTTAGCTCTTTGTTTGAGCATGATCTTTTCGGAAAACCGCTTCGCACTTTTCCGGATCATGCTTTAGAGCCTACCGAAACAGCCGATCCGCCAGCCAGCCGTCCAGGCCTGCCGCAGCCTCCGGCCGCGCGTTCGGATTGGGTGGCGCCGCGGCGCGCGCCGGCGTCGGCGATGGCGGGCGATAATAGCTGCCGCCGGATGGTCCCGGCGGCTGCGGCTGCGGTGCCTGCATCGGCGGCTGAATCTGCATCGGCGCCGCCGGCGCAGACGGCGCGGTGACCTGCGACGAGATCTGCATCAGGTTCGCCGGCCCCCAACTGCCTTGCGAGTTCGGGATCGCGGCGACCGGCACGCCCTGATGCGCCGCCTTCATGAAGCGGGTCCATACTTCGACCGGCAAGCCGCCGCCGGTCGCCTTCTTGGTCGGTGAATTGTCGTCATTGCCGAGCCAGACGCCGGTGACGAGCTTGGCGGTGTAGCCGATGAACCAGGCGTCGCGATAATCCTGGCTGGTGCCGGTCTTGCCGGCGGCGGTCCAGCCCGGAATCTCCGCCTTGCGCGCGGTGCCGGAGATCAGCGTCTCGCGCATCATGCTGTTCATCATCGAATCATAGCGCGGCTCGATCACCTGGTTGGGCGGATCGGTCGGACGGTCATAGAGCAGCTTGCCCGAACTGGTCTTGATCTTGGTCACCACATGCGGCGACACCACGTAGCCGCCATTGGCGAACGGCGCATAGGCGCCGACCAGCTCGATCACGGAGACTTCCGAGGTGCCGAGCGCGATCGAGACGTTGGGCTCCAGCTTGGAGGAGATGCCGAGCCGGTGCGCGGTACGCACCACATTCTTGGCGCCGACCTCGACGCCGAGCCGCACCGCGACCGTGTTCAGCGACATCGCCAGCGCCTGGGTCAATGTCACCGAGCCGAAATATTCGTGGGTGTAGTTCTCCGGCTTCCAGCCCTTGATGTCGAGCGGCGCGTCGGTGCGGATGGTGTCCGGCGTCAGCCCTGCTTCGACCGCGGTGAGATAGACGAACGGCTTGAACGCCGAGCCCGGCTGCCGCTTCGCGGTGACCGCGCGATTGTACTGGCTCTCCGAGTAGTTCCGGCCGCCGACCATGGCGCGCACCGCACCGTCCGGCGTCATCGCCACCAGCGCGCCCTGGCTGACATTGAACTTCACGCTTTTGGCGGCGAGCTCATCGATGATGGCGGCTTCGGCGACGTTCTGCAGCTTCGGATCGATCGTGGTCTGCACCACGATGTCCTGGTCGATCTGGCCGACCAGATCGTCGAGCACTTCGCCGATCCAGTCGGCGACATAGTTCACGGTGCCGGCGCCGGCCGGCTTCACCGCGATCGAGGGCTGGCCGATCGAGGCCTTGGCCTGCGCCTCGGTGATGAACTTGGCGTCGGCCATCGCCGCCAGCACGACCTGCGCGCGCTGCTCGGCGCCTTCCGGGTTGCGGTTCGGCGCCAGCCGCGACGGCGACTTGACGAGGCCGGCCAGCATCGCGGCTTCCGGCAGCGTGACGCTCTTCGCCGACTTGCCGAAATAGCGCTGCGCGGCGGCCTCGACGCCATAGGCGCCGGAACCGAAATAGACCCGGTTGAGATAGAGCTCGAGGATCTCGTTCTTGGAATGCTTGCGCTCCAGCCAGAGCGCGAGCTCGGCCTCCTGCAGCTTGCGCTGCATGGTGCGCTCCTGGGTCAGGAACAGGTTCTTGGCGAGCTGCTGGGTCAGCGTCGAGCCACCCTGCGAGACGCCGCGGTGCAGGAGGTTGGTCACCGCCGCGCGCAGGATGCCGACCGGGTCGACGCCGTAATGCGAATAGAAGCGGCGGTCCTCGATGGCGATGAAGGCCTTCGGCAGATAGGGCGGCAGATCCTTCAACGCGATGTTGGCGCCGGCCATTTCGCCGCGCTGCGCCAGCACGCTGCCGTCGATGCCGACGATCTGGATCGTCGGCGGACGCTTGGGAATCTCCAGCGACTGGATCGGCGGCAGATGCGCGCCGACCCACACCACGACACCGATCACCGCAATCCCTGCCCACAGGCCGAGCACCGCGGTCCAATAGAACAGGCGGCCGATACCGAAGCCGCGCGACTTGCTGCGCCGCTTGCTGCCGCTGCGCGACGGGCGCGGTTTCTCGCTACCGGAATCGCTGCCCTTGTCGCTGCTCTTGGGTTTGGATTTGGCGGGCTTGTCGTCGCCGCCGCCGCCGGGAATGCGATCGGACGGCGACAGTCGGAGGTCGGCAAGCGCGGCCGGAAGCCCGAACAGCGGCTCCTTGCGCGCACCGCCTTTTTTACGTCCCCACGCCATCCGCAACGCTCACACCCTGACAGGGACGCACGCTAGCGTTCCCGGTTTAAGGGGCGGTTACGCAAAGCTTAACGGGGGATTAGGAGGTGAGGCAGCGCGTGCTACATAGAGACGGAACAAGAAAACGAAGGAGCACCGCATGGGCCATATCGATCCGACCAAGGACGTTTTCGCGCAATTCCGGGACAACAACCGGCCGGGCCCGATCCACATGCTCAACCTGGTGCGCCTGCGCGAATGGGCGGCCTATCCGGACGGCCGCAAGGCCACCGGCGCGGAGGCTTATGCGGCCTATGGCCGCGAGAGCGGGCCGGTGTTCGAACGGCTCGGCGGCCGCATCGTCTGGCAAGGCCGCTTCGAGCTGATGCTGATCGGCCCGCAAGAGGAGCGCTGGGATCACTGCTTCATCGCGGAATATCCGAGCGTCGCCGCCTTCGTCGAGATGATCCGCGATCCCGTCTATCGCGAGGCGGTGAAACACCGCCAGGCCGCGGTGGACGATTCCCGCCTGATCCGGCATGCCGTGCTGCCGGTCGGCAAGAATTTCGGCGAGATTCCGAAGTGATATCGTAGCAAAGCGCGATATTCATTCCGTCATCCTGAGGCGCGAGCGGAGCGAGCCTCGAAGGATGCACGGCCCAGCTGTGTCAGCAGCCGGGCCGTCGACCCTTCGAGACGGCCGCTATGCGGCCTCCTCAGGGTGACGGGTTTTACTCGTCATGCGCGGGCTTGACCCGCGCATCCATCGGAGAAGAGGCCTTCTCAATTGATGGCTTGCCGGGTCAAGCCCGGCAATGACGAGCTCCAAAAACAAATCGGCGGCCCGGAGGCCGCCGATTGCATTTCAAACCTGCGCGAACCGGCTAGCCCGCCGGGCCGGCGTCCTCGAGGATCGGGCCGAACAGCTCCCAGCGCTCGCCGTTGAAGCGCATCATCTGCAGCTGCTTGTTGACGCGATAGTCGTTCGGCGCGGTGTTGCCCTTGATGCCGGGCAGCGCCATGTCGAGTTCGACATTCTTCAGGTTGGTCGCCTGCTTCAGCACGTTGTCGCGGGTCAGGTCGTCGCCGCACTGCTTCAGCACATGCACCATCAGCTGGGCGGTCGAGTAGCCATAGGTGTTGAAGTTCGAGTTCTTGTCGCCGTCGGGATAGTACTTGGCCATGAAGTCGAAATAGCGCTTCATGCCCGGATCGTCTTTCCACTGCGGATCGGCCGGATCCTTGCCGTAATTGGTGCTGATCAGGCCCTTGGAGGCTTCCAGGCCCGCCGGCTGCAGCACGGCGCCGACCGAGGTCGCGTTGATGTCGACGATGTGGATCGGGTGCCAGCCGAGCTCCGCGATCTTCTTGATCGCCTGCGCCGCCTGCTTCGGCGTCGAGGCCGAGAAGAACAGGTCGGCGCCGGCGTCCTTGATCTTGATCACCTGGGAATCGATGGTCGGGTCGGAGACCTCGTAGGAGGCTTCGGCCACGATCATCTTGGCGGCCTTGTCGCCGAGTCCGGCCTTGATGCCGTTCAGATAATCCTTGCCGAGGTCGTCGTTCTGATAGAGCACGCCGATCTTGGCGTTGGGGTGCTCCTTCAGGATGTACTGGCCGTAGATGCGGCCTTCGACGAAGTAGTTCGGGTTGAAGCCGAGCGTCCAGGGGAAGTTCTTCGGGTCGGTGAACTTCGAGGCGCCGGTGGCGGCAAACAGCTGCGGCACCTTCTTGGCGTTGAGATATTTCTGCACCGCGGCGTTCGACGGCGTGCCGACGATCTGGAAGGTCAAGAGCACCTCGTCGCTCTCGACGAGCTTGCGCACCTGCTCGACGGCCTTCGGCGGCGAATACGCGTCGTCATACTGGATCAGGTTGATCTTGCGGCCGTTGATGCCGCCCTGATCGTTGATCATCTTGAAGTAGGCCGCCTGGGTCTTGCCGATCGAGGCATAGGCGGAGGCCGGTCCGGAGAAGGGGACGGTCTGGCCGATCTTGATCTCGGTGTCGCTCGCGCCGGGATCGTACTTCTTCTGCGCAAAGGCCGACGTTGCAGACAGCGCGATCGCGAGCGCCGTTCCCGTGACCAGGTGGAAAATCCCGTTCCTCATAGTGCTGTTTCCCTCACGTGACTGATGGTTGGCCGATGATCTTGTCCGCGGGTTCAAGGTCCCGCGGTCGCCATCGCTGGGCCGGAATACTGGAGGAACCCTTGCTGCAACGCAAGACGAGCGCTGCCGAAAAGGTGAGCGATTTCAGTCAACCAAAGTAGGGGGCGATGCGAAAAGCAGAACGCTGGGGGAAGTGATGTGCGCGTCACGGAAGGCGGGTTGAGTTCGTCGAACCTACCGCCGTAAACGCATTGTCCCCGTCATCCTGAGGAGCGCGCAGTGCGTCTCGAAGGATGCACGGCCCCGCTGGTGGCCGCCGACCCTTCGAGACGGTCGCTGTGCGGCCTCCTCAGGGTGACGGTGATAAAGTGTGGGAGACAAAAACAAATCGGCGGCCTGGAGGCCGCCGATTGCATCTCAACTCTGTCCGAACGGCTAGCCCGCCGGTCCGGTGTCCTCGATGATCGGGCCGAACAGCTCCCAGCGCTCGCCGTTGAACTTCATCATCTGCATCTGCTTGTTGATGCGGTAGTCGTTCGGTCCCGTCGTAATCGACATGCCCGGCAGCGCGAGGCTCGGCACGAACTTCTTCAGGCTGGTCACCTGCTTCATCAGGTTCTCGCGGGTGAGTTCGTCGCCGCATTGCTTGAGCACCTGGATCAGCAGCTCGGCCGTCGAGTAGCCGTAGGTGTTGACGGTGTTGAGCTTGTCGCCTTCCGGATAATACTTGTCCATGAAGGCGAAATAGGCCTTCACGCCGGGATCGTCCTTCCATTGCGGGTCGGCGGGATCCTTGCCGTAATTGGTCGAGATGATGCCCTTGGAGATGTCGAGACCGGCCGGCTTCAGCGTCGCCGACACCGGGCTCGCGTTGATGTCGAGGATGTGCACCGGGTTCCAGTTGAGATCGGCGATCTTGCGGATCGCCTGCGCGGCGAATTTCGGTGTCGAGGCGTCGTAGACCAAATCGACCCCGGCGGCTTTCAGCTTCACGATCTGGGAATCGACCGTCGGGTCGGTCAGCTCGTAGGACACCTCGGTGACGATCATGCTCGCGGCCTTGTCGCCGAGCCCGCTCTTCAGGCCGGTGATGTAGTCGCGGCCGAGATCGTCGTTCTGGTAGAAGATGCCGATCTTGGCGTTCGGGTGATTGGCCAGGATGTATTTGGCGTAGATGCGTCCCTCGGACTGGTAGTTCGGATTGAACGCGATCGTCCACGGCGCATTCTGCGGATCGGAGAAGCGCGAGGCGCCGGTGGAGGCGAGCAGCTGCGGCACCTTCCTGGCATTCAGGTATTTCTGCACGGCGGCATTCGACGGCGTGCCGATGATCTGGAACGTGAACAGCACCTCGTCGCCCTCGACGAGCTTGCGCACCTGCTCGACCGCCTTCGGCGGCGAATAGGCGTCGTCATACTGGATCAGGTTGAGCTTGCGGCCGTTGATGCCGCCCTGCTCGTTGATCATCTTGATATAGGCGGCCTGGGTCTTGCCGATGCCGGCATAGGCGGATGCCGGGCCCGAGAATGGCACGGTCTGGCCGATCTTGATCTCGGTGTCGGTCGCGCCGACGTCGTATTTCTTCTGCGCGGTGGCCGATGTAACCGACAACGCGATCGCAAGCGCCGTCGCAGCGAGCAATTGCACGCTTCTCATGTCCGTGACCTCCCATGTTGCCGGTGATCTTGTCCGCAAGCGACGGCCGGCGGATGTCACCGTTGTCAGGGATGATGGAGGAACGTCGGGGGCATTGCAAGACGATGCACCCTGCGCGCGATGTCGCGTTTGAGCATGATCCGGAAAAGTGTGAAGCGGCTTTCCGAGCGGATCATGCTCAGGAAAAACAAAAGCGCGCCCGCGCTTTAAGCGAGCCAGAGCAGGATCAGCGCGAGCGCAGCGGGAGCCGCCTGCACATAAAGAATGCGGCGGCTGACAGTGGCGGCGCCATAGGCGCCGGCGACGATCACGCAGAGCAGGAAGAATGTCTTGATCTGGAACGCGAAGCCGGCGTTGCCGTGCACCAGGCCCCAGATCAGTCCGGCGGCGAGGAAGCCGTTATAGAGCCCCTGATTGGCGGCGAGCACCGCAGAATCCGTTGCCTTCTCGATCGAGTTGCGGAAGGTCTTCAGCCCGAGCGGCCCGGTCCACAGGAACATCTCGAGCACAAGGAAATAGATGTGCAGCGCGGCCACCACCGCGACCAGAACATTGGCAAGCAACAGCATATTGCGGTCCCCCCAAGAGCTTCGCTTCTGATTGAATCAGAACCGAAGCTCAAGATTCTTGTTTTGACGCGTTTTCTTCACGCGAACCGGTGTCCACTTCGCCCAAAAACGCGTTAACCGGAATTCGGGTGGACGCTAGCATGCGAGCGGTGAATTGTATGCCGAGCAACTCCGAGAGCGATCACCATGGCCGACCGCAAGACAGCGCAGACCTTCAACCTCGACCGCCTCAAGACCCCGATCGGCACGGCGCTGCTGGTGACCGATGATGACGGCGTGCTGCGCGCGCTCGACTGGGACGACTATGAAGGGCGCATGCTCGACCTGCTGCGGCTGCATTATGGCGCCGTGACGCTGCGGGACGGCCGTGCGCCGGCTGCGATGCGCAAGGCGCTCGGCGATTACTTCAAGGGCGATCTCGATCGGCTCACCGATATCGAATGGCGCGTCGCCGGCACGCCGTTCCAGCAGAAGGTCTGGCACGCGCTGCCGAAGATTGCGCCGGGCACCACCATGAGCTACGGCGCGCTGGCGGTGAAACTGAATGCACCGAACGCGATGCGCGCGGTCGGCCATGCCAACGGCTCCAACCCGATCAGCGTCGTCGTGCCGTGCCACCGCCTGATCGGCGCCAACGGCTCGCTGGTCAAATATGGCGGTGGGCTGGAGCGCAAGCGCTGGCTGCTGCGTCACGAGGGCGTGGAGGTGTAGCGGCCCACTTCAGCCGCCGGTGCGGTAATCAATCGAGATCTTCGCGGGGCATATTGCGCAGATCGCGCACGATATAGAGGAACACAACGAACGAAGGCACCCACGCGAGTATCGCTCCTGCCAGCATCGCATCGACCGTCGTCATGAAGACTCCCTCAAGCGCTGTTGGCACTCGCCGTCAGATCGGCTTTTTGACAAGGGGCCGGTTCTGGGGAAGGGATACAGCCACTTCCAATAGGCCTTGTTGCGCTCCAGCTGCCGCTTGTGGACGTCGCGGCACTTCGTCGAGCAAAACTGCTCAAAATACCAGCTATGCCGGATCAGCCCGAAAGGCCGTTTGCATCCCGGGTTTCCGCAGCGGGCTGTCATGACACTGCCTCCGCATTCGAGCGCGTGAACCAGCGGATGAAGTCCTCCTGACCTTTGTAAAGGCACAGGCGTCCGCAATAGCGTTCACCCGCCGGATTTCGCAAACAGATGATCTTGGGCTCTTCGCTGTCACACTGGGCGCAGCGCGGTTCCGCACGCATGGCGACCTCCCTCCGAGGAATTGCCATCTGCCAATCAAAATGTCTGGTGCTGTCCTCGCCATCGATCTTCCCGAAGGACGACGATGCGAACTCTCGCGCCGCCGCCATCCATGCGCAACTTGTCCAGATGTTTTGCGGCATCATCCTTGCGTATAGCCGGCCCGGTGATGGCTGATTGCAACTCACGCGCCCGGCGCCGTGCGGTGCTGCGCGAGGGCGGCATCGAGGCATTTGATCAGGACGTCCCCGTCGCAGGGCTTGATCAGAAAGCAGATCGCTCCAGCCTTCAGCGCCCGGACGCGATCGCTTTCGACGGAGAACGCCGTGACGAAAATGAACGGAAAGCGGCGCCCGCTGGCAATCAGATGGCTCTGCAGGTCGAGCCCGCTCATGGCCGGCATCCTGACATCCGCGATCACACAGGATGTGTCATTCAGGCGGGGCGAGTGTAGAAATTCCTCGGCCGAGGCGAAGGTCTCGACCGCGTAGCCCAGTGATCTGACGAGATTATCGGTCGCGGTGCGAACCGACAGGTCATCGTCGATGATTGATATCACTGGCGTGTTGGACAAGGAGGTTTTCCGTGACCGCAGGGGGCCTCTGGCGTGTGCATCATGTGGGGGCCACAGTGCGTCGCCAATCGGGGCCGGAGAATCATACTTAGGTTTGCGCCCCGCCGGATGCCTGCCCGATGCCGAGCATCTGCGCCATCCTGACCAGGTCGGGCAATGATTTCGCCGCCATCTTCCGCATGATGTGCCCGCGATGAATCTTGACCGTGATTTCGGCTACGCCGATTTCAGCGGCAACCTGCTTGTTCATGAGCCCCGCGGTGACGAGGCTCATGATCTGGCGTTCACGCGGCGTCAGGGTCGCGAAGGCGGCGCGCAGGTTTGCAAGAACCTTGGCCTCATCGCGACGATTCCTGTCGCGCTCGATCGCTGTCGTGACGGCATCCAGCATGTCCTGATCGCGGAACGGCTTGGTCAGGAAGTCGACCGCGCCGGCCTTCATGGCCCTGACCGTCATCGGGATATCGCCGTGGCCGGTCATGAAGATGATCGGAATGTGGATGCCGACCTTCGCCAGCTCCGCCTGAAAGTCCAGCCCGCTCACCCGCGGCAACCTGATGTCGAGGATCAGGCAGCTCGGGACATCCGGGGGCTTGCGCTGCAGAAATTCATGGGCCGAGCCGAACGCTGCGGTCCGCAGGCCGACGGACCGGAAGAGATTGCTCAGTGCGTCGCGCACGGACGCGTCGTCGTCGACGACGAAGACGATTGGATCTTCGGAGCTTGCCAGACCCGAAGGCGATGCCGCGCGCCCGGTCACCATGCATGATCCTCTTCGCGCAGTGGCAAGGTGAACTGGAACGTCGTGCCGGGGCCGATGTTCGCGGCCACGGACAGGCGGCCTCGGTGGGCTTCGACGATCGATCGACAGATCGACAATCCCATTCCCATGCCGCTGGCCTTGGTGGTGTAGAAGGCGTCGAACAGCCGTTCGGCATTCTCGGTCGCGATCCCGACGCCACAGTCGGAGACCGTGACCACGATCTGCCCGGCCTCGTCATGGCGCGTCCGGATCACGAGTTCCCGCGGCCTGTCCGTGACCGGCTGCATGGCCTCGACACCATTGAGGACCAGGTTGAGGATGACTTGCTGCAGCTGGATACGGTCGGCGACGACAGACGGGAGCGCGGGAGCGAGGTCGAGCTGCAAGGATACGAGATGGCTCTGCAGTTCATGCTGCACCAGGCCGATCACCTGGTTGATGACGTCATTGATGTCGAGCGGTGCCTTCTGATCGGTGGTCTTGTTCACCATCGCGCGGACGCGCTGGATGACCTCGCCCGCGCGGTTGCCGTCGCTGATGATCGACCTGACCGCGCCGCGGGCTTCGTTCAGATCGGGGGCCGCCCGGTTGAGCCACCGCAGGCAGGCCGCGGCATTGGTGACCACGGCGGCAAGCGGCTGGTTCACTTCATGGGCGATCGATGCGGCGAGCTCGCCGAGCGCCGTCACGCGCGTGACGTGCGCGAGGTTGGTCTGCGCTTCGTGCAATTCCGCCTCGGCTCGCTTGCGGGCGGTCACGTCGGTGACCGCTCCGATGAAATCGGTGTCGCCGGAAAGGTTCGTCACCGCATGTGCCCTGGCGTGAACAAACTTGATCGCCCCATTGGGCATCAGCAATCGGTAGCCGTGCTCGAAGTCCTTGCCGTCGAGCGAGGCGCGGTCGATGGTCCGTTGCACGCGGGCGCGATCGTCCGGATGGACGCGCTGCAGCACCGTGGCATGTGTGATGGAAGGGGCCCTGTCGAATTCGAAGATCCTGAACGTCTCTTCCGACCAGATGATCTCGCCGCTGGCGACGTGCCAGCCGAAGCTGCCGGTGTGGCTCAATCGCTGGGCTTCGGTCAGGTACATTTCACTCTGCTGCAGCGCATTTTCGGCGTGCTTGCGCTCGGTGATATCCTCGCATGCGATCAGCACGATCAGCCGATCGTCCAGCCGCCGCACGGCCTTGGCGTTTTCGCGGACCCAAAGCCGGGAACCGTCCTTGCGGACCTTCCGGATTTCCCAATTATGGGTCTGGCCGATGTTGTCGAGGCATGCCGCGACGTTGCGCTGGACCATATCCCGGTCTTCGGCGGCAAAGACCCTCAGCACGGATTGTCCAAGCAGTTCGTCGACGGTGTAGCCGAGCTGTGCCGCGCCGAACGTGTTGACCGACAGCACGAGGCCCGTTGCGTCGACCATGAAGTACATGACCGGGTTGTGTTCGAACACCTCCTTCCATTGCGCTTCGCTGTTGCGCAGCGCCTCCATCGCGCGCTCCTCGCCGCTGGCTCGGCCGCGCAACATGGCTTCCATCCGCCTTTGCGAGCGGGCCACCAGACGGATCATCAACAATGCGGCGGTCAGCGACGCGACGAGCAGCGCCAGGGCAACCAGATGGGCGGGAGCTGCCGGCTGCGGACCAAGCAACAGCCCGATGCAGGTTGCCGCCAGGGCCAGCACCATGCCGCCGAGCAGCCATTGCTCGGCCGACCAGGACTTCGTGGTCGGGTCGCGGATCATCGGCAGCACCAGCACTTGGCCATCATCATGGGCCGCGCCGCGTCGCTTGGTGACGGCGACCATCAGCGGCGACAACGTCGCCCTCCCAACAAACTGTATATTAGCAGCTTTCTTGCCGCCCGGACGGGATCACGCCGGCCTTTTTGGCGGTCCACATCGGCGAGATCGCGCGGAAAGCGAAGCCGTCGAGCGCGCTCAGGTCCAGGTTGCGACCTAAACTCAAGTATGAGTCGTCCCCACCGAATGTAACGGTCTGATCAACCTCCGTTCAATGGCCCGTTCCATCCCGGTGACTACGCTTATTGGGTAACTCGATGACGGTAGAGATTTCCGGGGTTCAGCAATCGCCAATCCGAGACGGAGATTGAAATGCCCAGCGCGCGCCTGCATCTGATCGTTTGCTCCGACGACGTCGACCACGAGGCAAGGCCTCAGAGACGCGATCGCAGCTTCCAGCCTTCCGTTATCGATGGTGGCAAGCAGACGGCAAGCACGCCGGCCGACAACCCGTGGATCGATCTGCTGGACGCATTCGATCTGGGCGTTGTGGTCTGTCAGGCCAGCTATCTGGCCTTGTTGGGAGTGAGCCTGGCGGCGCTGCAGCCGCAATTCGACGTGCCGGATTCAGGGGGATAGCCGCCCTGAATTCCAAGTCCGGCAGGCTGCCGGGACCGAAGCGCTGGCTGCTCACGCCTGGGTCGCGCAAGACGGGTCCGATCACAGCCTCCGTGAGAGCCCGGAATCCATTCCCCGCCTAGCCCCGGCCTGATGGATTCCGGGCTCAGTCCTGCAGGCGTCCTCAGCTGCGCAACGGCGCACCGGAATGTTGGGCGAAGCAGGTCGACGGCGCGGCTCCCGCGCCAGGGTCCGGACCACGGCAAATTGCAGCAATTTTTTCGAAAGATGCCCCGTTCGCTTTAGCCGCTTTTGAAGCACCTGATTATTGGATCTGTCCGGCAACGGCATCGCTCTGCAGAGCTGTGCGTTGGTTCGCGCACTGACAGATCAGGGGCCGGTCATCATGAATCAGGCACAGCAGCACAAGCCGCTTCCCGAAGACAACAATTCCGTCACCAAGGGGGAGGCCGAGGGCGCACGGGGATTGCAGCGCGATCTGCAGGAACGGCTGCAGCCGGAGCATGACGAGCCGGTCAGCGATAGCGCTCCCCATCCCGAAGCACCCGCCGGCTCGGGCCGGATCGTTCGCCGCCTGCTCAAGGTCGGCATTGGCCTTGCCATCGTGGCCGTCTTCGGATGGCTGCCGCTCAGGGCCGTGTTGCAGACCTCGAGCGTGGAGGCCGTGGTCAATGCCAGGATCGTGACCTTGCGGTCACCGATCGACGGTACCGTGAGCGCGAAGCCGCAGAAATCCACGCAGCTCAGCGTGGTTCGCGAGGGCGATGCGATCCTTCATGTCGTCAACGGGCGCGGCGATCGCGCGCGGCTCGATGATCTCCGGCGACAGATCTCCCGGTTGGAAAATGAGCGCCCGAGTCTGGCCGCCAAGCTTGCGGCTGCCGAGACGGCGCAACAGGATCTTGCCCGCCAGGCCGGCCAGTTCCGTGACGGCCGCATCCTCCAGCTCGAGGCCCGGATCGCCGAAATCCAGACCGCGATCGAGGCCGCCGCCGCGCGGCGGGAGGAGGCCGTGGCCGCCGTCGAGCGGGCGTCGTCGCTGATCAAATCGGGCAGCGTGTCGACGGTCGAAATGGCTCGCCTGACGCGCGAGCAGGCGATCTCGCAGCAGACCGAAATCGGCGCGCGACGGCGTCTCGACGCCGCCAAGGTCGAGCTCACCGCGGCGAGGAACGGCACCTATCTCGGCGACAGCTACAACGACCGGCCGAGCTCCGTGCAGCGCGAGGAGGAGATGCGCCAGCGCGTCAGCGACCTGCGCGCCGATCTGGCGCATGCCGATGCGGAGATCGGCTGGCTGACCCACGAGATCGCCGCCGAGCAGCTGCACTACGTCAACCGGGCCGAAGCCGACATCAAGGCCCCGGTCGGCGGCCGCATCTGGGAGATGATGACCTCGCCCGGCGAGGACGTCAGGGCCGGGCAGCCCTTGCTCAAGCTGCTCGATTGCAGCGGCGCGGTGGTCACGGCGAACGTCACCGAGAGCGTCTACAACGGGCTGAAGCTCGGCGAGCAGGCGAGCTTCGAGCCGAATGACGGCAGCGCCGCGCTGCAGGGCGAGATCGTCAATCTCACCGGCGCGTCGGGCGCGCCCGCGAACCTTGCGATCAATCCGGATGCGCTGAACAAGGAGCCCTATCGGGTCACTGTCTCGATGCCGGCGCTCGACACCACGGGCAAGGATTGCGCGGTCGGCCGCACCGGACGCGTGGTGTTCAACGCGGACGCGGCAAAGTCATGATGGCGGCATTCGCGCCCGGGCTGGTCGCCATCGGCGCCTGTCTTGCAATCCTGCCCCTGCTCCACCGCGAGCAGACCCTGGCCCGCATCCTGATGACCGGGATGTCGTTCGTCCTGCTCATCCACTATTTCGCGTGGCGGGTGACCCACACCCTGCCGCCTCCGGGCCTCACCGCCGACGCGCTGATCGGCTATCCCTTCGTGGCGGCCGAGGCGGCCTCGATGATCGCGGTGTGTCTCTCGCTGCTGTTCCTCAGCCGGACCATCGACCGCTCACCCGAGGTCAATGCGATCCTGCGTCGATCCAGAGCCAGCGCGGATGCCCCGCTCGTGGACGTCTTCATCTGCACCTACAATGAGGAGAAGGCGATCCTGGAGCGCACCATCATCGGCGCGACCGGGCTCAACTATCCCAATTATCGCGTCTGGGTGCTCGACGACGGGCGCCGGCTCTGGCTGCGCCGGCTCGCCCAGGAGCTCGGCTGCAACTATCTGGCCCGCCCGGACAACCGCCACGCCAAGGCCGGCAACATCAATCATGCGCTCCAGCACGTTTCCGGGCTGGCTGAGCGGCCGGAGTCCATCTCGATCCTCGATGCGGATTTTGTCCCGATGCCGGACTTCCTGACCCGGGCGATGAGCCTGATGCAGGACGGCAGCGTCGGCGTCGTGCAGACGCCGCAGCACTTCATCAACCCGGATCCGATCCAGACCAATCTCGCGGCGACCGATGTGTGGCCCGACGAGCAGCGCTTCTTCTTCGATATCCTGATGCCGGCCAAGGATGCCTGGGACACGGCGTTCTGCTGCGGCACTTCATCGCTGATCCGCTTCTCCGGCCTGATGCAGATCGGCGGCTTCCCGACCGATTCGGTGACGGAGGATTACCTCGTCACGCTGCGCCTGAAGGAGAAGGGATTGCGTACGGTCTATCTGAACGAGCGCCTGACCATCGGCCTCGCGCCGGAGGGACTGAAGGAATATATCACGCAGCGCGGCCGCTGGTGTCTCGGTTTCATGCAGATCTTCCGGGGCCGCAGCGGGCCGTTCTCGCGGCAATCGAAGCTTGCCTTCATGGACCGGCTGTCGCTGGTCGACGCCTTCATGAGCTGGGCGGCGGTCTACAGCACCAAGGTTTTCGGCCTGGTCGTGCCGTGGCTTTATCTGCTGTTCGGGATCAAGGCGGTCCATGCCGACCTGTTCGAGCTGCTGAAATATTTCTTGCCGTTCTATGTCTGGCACGCCTTCACCATGGCCTGGATCTCGCGCGGCCGCTCGCTTGCGATCATGACCGACGTCTCGCAATACATCGCAGCGCCCGCGGTGTTGAAGGCGGTCATGACCGGCCTCGCCCGGCCGCAGGGCCACAAGTTCAAGGTGACGGCCAAGGGCGGCGACCGCAACCGCCGCTTCATCGAATGGCCGCTGCTGCGGCTCTATGGTGCCGCCCTGCTGATCACGCTGCTGGCGATCGCCTACGCGTTCATCCTGCATCTGCGCGGCGACAGCATCGCCTATGGCGGGCTGGCGCTGGCCTGGAGCCTCTATAATTGCGTCGTACTCGCGATCGTGTGCTTCATCTGCATCGAGCAGCCGCGGCGCCGCAAGGCCGAGCGGTTCGAACGCGACGAGCCGATCTTGATCCATCAGGACGGCGAGATGCGCTTGATCCGGATGGCCGACATCTCGATCTCGGGTGCGCGCTTCATCGATCCCGTCCCGCCCGCCATCGGTTCCTTGATCAAATGCAATGTCTACGGACAGAACGTCGCGGCGACCGTGGTCCGTCGCACCCGCGACGGCTTCGGCGTCCGCTTCGAGGATGCGGTGGCGACGCGGGTCAATGTCGTGCGCGCGTTCTATGCCGGCGAATATGTCCGCGCCTTCCACGGCGTGCGCGCGGCGCCGGTCGGCAAGGCCCTGCTGATGCGGTTGTTCGGTTGATCCGCCACGGAATTGGGGCTTCGCAGCGCGGTTTTCCATTCCGTCATCCCCGCGCAAAGGCTTCGTCTTTGTCGCTGGAGGAGCGCGGAACGCGCGTCTCGAAGGATGGACGGCCGGGTCGCGTCCCCATATTCCGACTCTTCGCGGCGATAACGGGGCCGTCGATCCTTCGAGACGGCCGCTGCGCGGCCTCCTCAGGATGACGGGTCTTGCACGCTCTCCCCGCGTCTTCGATCTACGCCGCCGGCTTCGCCGCCTGGTCCTCGCTCGCCAGCAGATGCAGCAGCGCGCTCTTGATCGCGGCCTGCCGGGTCGGTGCGGTGATCTGGGCGCCGAGCAGGTCGGTGACGTAGAACACGTCGCGGGCACGTTCGCCGAAGGTCGCGACATGGGCCGAGGCGATGTTGAGGTTGAGCTTCGAGATCGCGGTAGTGAGCTGGTAGAGCAGGCCGGGCCGGTCGAGACCGGAGACCTCGATCACGGTGTAGCGGTCGGACCACTGGTTGTTGATGGTCACCTCGGGCTCGACGATGAACGGCCGCGCCTTGCTGCGGACAGTGCGCTTGGCGACCGCCTCGGGCAGCCGCAGCTTGCCTTCCAGCACGTGCTCGATCATCTCGCCGATCCGCGTCGCGCGGCGGCCCTCATCCTCGTCGCGGTCGTATTCGCGTGAGATCGAGATGGTGTCGAGCGCGCGGCCGTCGGTCGTGGTGTAGATCTGGGCGTCGACGATGTTGGCGCCGGCCGACGCGCAGGCACCCGCGATGATCGACAACAGCCAGGGATGGTCGGTCGCCAGGATCGTCAGCTCGGTGACGGCGCGGACCTCGTCGAAGCCGACGTTGATCGCGAGCTTGTGGCCGGCCTGCTCGCTGGCGCGGATGAAGCGCGCCTGGCGGATCTTGCGAGGCAACTCGACCTTGAGCCAGTACGCCGGATAATGCCGGCCGATATAGGCGTTGAGCTCCGCCTCCGGCCATTCGGTGAAGGCGCGGCGGAACTCGGCTTGCGCCACCGCGATGCGCTGGGCGCGGTTGACCTCGGAGAAACCGCCGGTCAGCACCGGCTCGGTCTCGTAATACAGCGTGCGCAACAGCTGCGCCTTCCAGCCGTTCCACACGCCCGGGCCGACGCCGCGGATGTCGGCCGTGGTCAGGATCGTCAGCAGCTTCATCTGCTCGACCGACTGCACCACGGCGGCGAAATTCTCGATGGTCTTGCGGTCGGACAGGTCGCGCGATTGCGCCACCGTCGACATCGTCAAATGCTCCTCGATCAGCCACGCCACCAGCTCGGTGTCGGCCGCCGAGAAGCCGAGCCGCGGGCACAGCCGCCGCGCCACCTTGGCGCCGGCGATCGAGTGGTCTTCCGGCCGGCCCTTGGCGATGTCGTGCAGCAGGGTCGCGATATAGATCACCGGGCGGTGCTCGGGGCGGATCTTGCGGAACAGGTCGCTGGCGACCGTGAACTCCTCGTTGCCGCCGCGCTCGATGTCCTGCAGGTAGCCGATGCAGCGGAGCAGATGCTCGTCCACCGTGTAGTGGTGGTACATGTTGAACTGCATCATCGACACGATCTTGCCGAAGGCGCGGATGAAGTGGCCGAGCACGCCGGTCTCGTTCATCCGCCGCAGCACGATCTCCGCGTTGTCGGAGGTCAGGATCTCCATGAACAGGCGGTTGGCTTCGTCGTTCTCGCGCAGCTGGGTGTTGATCAGCTTGAGCGAGCGCGTCACCGTGCGCATCGCATCGGGGTGGAAGGCGAGGTTGTTCTGCTGCGCGAGGCGGAAGATCCGGATCAGATTGACCGGATCGTGCTTGAACACGTCGGGCGCGGCGAGGTTGATGCGGTTGTTGTCGACGATGAAGTCGTCGCTGCCGTTGACCCGCCGCCGCTTGGTGCCGGGCCGCAGCCGCGCCACCATCCGGCTCAGCACCGGCGCCGGCTTGTTGTGCTCTTCCTCGAGCTTGGCGCACAGGATCGCGGTGAGGTCGCCGACGTCCTTGGCGATCAGGAAGTAGTGCTTCATGAAGCGCTCGACGTCCTGCATGCCGGGATGCGAGGTGTAGCCGAGGCGGACCGCGATCTCGCGCTGCATGTCGAACGACAGCCGTTCCTCGGCGCGTCCGGCGAAGAAGTGCAGATTGCAGCGCACCGACCACAGGAAGTCGGCGCAGCGGCGGAAGGTGCGGTATTCCTGCGCGTCGAACACGCCGCGTTCCAGCAGCTCGTCGGTCTCGCGCACGCGGTAGACGTATTTGGCGATCCAGAACAGCGTATGCAGGTCGCGCAGGCCGCCCTTGCCGTCCTTGACGTTGGGCTCGACCAGATAGCGCGACTGGCCGGCGCGGCGATGCCGCTCCTCGCGCTCGGCAAGCTTGGCGGTGACGAATTCCGACGCGGTGCCCTGCACCACTTCCTTGTCGAAGCGCTCGACCAGCTCGTCATAGAGCGGCTGGTCGCCGGTCAGGAAGCGCGTCTCCAGGATCGCGGTGCGGATCGTCATGTCGCCGCGCGCCTGACGGATCGATTCATCGACCGAGCGCGTGGCGTGGCCTACCTTCAGCCCCATGTCCCAGAGGCAATAAAGAATGGCTTCGGCAACCTGTTCGCCCCAGGCGGTCTGCTTGTAGGGCAGGATGAACAGCAGGTCGATGTCGGATTCCGGCGCCATCAGCCCGCGGCCATAGCCGCCGGTCGCCACCACGGCCATGCGTTCGGCGCCCGAGGGGATCGGCGAGTGATAGAGATGCCGGGTCGCCGCCGCGTAGAGGATGCGGATGATCTCGTCCTGCACGAAGCAGAGCCGTTCGGCGCAGCGGCGGCCGTGACGGTCCTTCAGCAGCAGCGCCTGCGCCGTGGCGCGCGCCGCGATCAGCTCGGCCTTGAGCAGCTGCGCCATCGCGGCACGGAACTGGTCCTCGCGGCCGGCGTGCTGTTCGGCAAGTGCATTGACCGCCGCGGTGATCCGCACGGTCTCGAAACGATCATCCGCTTCAGGGCGGGCCTCGGCTACGACGCTGTCCATATGTTCATCCGATATCGGACAGAGCTGTTGCTGTCACTGACCAAAGTATAAGGACAGCGGCTCCATGCTCTCTCCACGACGCCTTGAGCAAGATCGTTCTCGCGCCATCTCGTAAAGGGTAGAGATTTTCTCGTTGACCGCAAGGCTAACTCATTGAAATAAAGGATTGTTTCATAATCTGATCGAGGGGGTCGACGAATGCAGAAATTTTCCCGGCGCACGTTCGCAGCGCTGCTCGCGGTCTCGACCTTGCTGCCTGGCGCGGCGCGCGCCGCCGACGCGCTGAAGGAGATCCGGATCGACTGGGCGACCTACAATCCGGTGTCGATGGTCCTGAAGCAGAAGGGCCTCCTGGAGAAGGAGTTCGCCAAGGACGGCATCAACATCGTCTGGGTGCAGTCGGCCGGCTCGAACAAGGCGCTCGAATTTCTCAACGCCGGTTCGATCGATCTCGGCTCGACCGCGGGCTCGGCCGCGCTGGTCGCGAAGATCAACGGCAACCCGATCAAGTCGATCTATGTCTATTCGCGTCCCGAATGGACCGCGCTGGTCACGACCAGGGACTCCAGGATCGCGTCCGTCGCCGACCTCAAGGGCAAGCGCGTCGCGGTGACGCGTGGCACCGACCCGCACATCTTCCTGGTTCGCGCGCTGCTCGGCGCCGGCCTCACCGAAAAGGACATCACGCCGGTGCTGTTGCAGCACGCCGACGGCAAGACCGCGCTGATCCGCGGCGACGTCGACGCCTGGGCCGGCCTCGATCCGATGATGCGCAGGCCGAGGTCGAGGACGGCGCAAAGCTGTTCTACCGCAAGGCGGAAGCCAACACCTGGGGCATCCTCAATGTGCGCGAGGAGTTCCTGAAAGCGCATCCGGACATCGTCCGCCGCGTGCTCGCGACTTACGAGGAAGCGCGGAAATATTCGCTGGCCAATTATGACGAGCTGAAGAAGACCTTCATCGCGGTCACCAAGCTGCCGGATGCCGTGGTCGACAAGCAGCTCAAGGAGCGCACCGAGCTGACCCACAGCCGGATCGGTAGCGCCCAGCGCGAATCGATCCTCGCCGCCGGCCTCGCGCTGCAGCAGGCCGGCGTGATCGACGCCAAGACCGATGTGAAGGCCGCGCTGGATTCCCTGATCGACGATCAGGTCCCGCTGCCGACGAATTGACTCGCTTATTCACCCTCCCCTGGAGGGGGAGGGTCGGTTCACAGCGAGCGAAGCGAGATGTGAGCCGGGGTGGGGTGACCTCTCCACTCGGGCAGTGCCCGTTACGAGAGACCTTCACCCCACCTCGGTTCGCATTTCATGCGAACCGATCCTCCCCCTCCAGGGGAGGATAAGAGGTCATCGTCCCCACCTTGCAATCCCATCGGAAGAATAGTTCTTGCTATGGCCATGACCGTTGACCTGCCCGCGCTGGAACAGACGGCCCCGCCCGGCGCGTCGGCGCGGTGGTCGCGCCATGCGCGCCCGGTGCTCGGGCTCGTGCTGCCGGTCGCGCTCGCGCTGGGCTGGGAACTCGTCGTTGCTCTCGGCTACTCCAACGGCCGCCTGGTGCCGCCGCCGTCAAAGGTGTTCGAGACCATCGTCGAGCTCGCCAAAAGCGGCGAGCTGTCGCGCCATATCCTCGCGACGCTGTGGCGCGTCGGCGCGGGCTTTGCGCTTGGCGTCGTCGCCGGCACCATTCTGGGCGCGATCTCCGGCTACTGGGATTTCGCCAAGCGGCTGCTCGATCCGACGGTGCAGGCGCTGCGCGCGATCCCCTCGCTCGCCTGGGTCCCGTTGTTCGTGCTCTGGCTCGGCATTTTTGAGACCTCGAAGGTCGCGCTGATCGCGGTCGGCGTGTTCTTTCCGATCTATCTCGGCGTGATGGGCGCGATCCTGTCGGTCGATCGCAAGGTGGTCGAGGTCGGGCGCGTGTTCCGGTTGTCCGGACCGGCGATGATCCGCCGTATCCTGTTGCCGGCCGTGCTGCCGGCCTATGTGGTGGCGCTGCGGGTCGGGCTTGGTTTGGGGTGGATGTTCGTGGTCGCGGCCGAATTGATCGGCGCGTCCGAAGGCCTCGGCTACCTTCTGCTCGACGGCCAGCAGCTCGGCAAGCCGGCGCAGATCCTCGCCGCGATCGTGATCTTCGCGATCCTCGGCAAGCTGACCGACTGGCTGATCGAGGTCGCGGCCGCGCCGCTGCTGCGCTGGCAGGACGCGTTCGGCACCCGGGGAGGGCAGTGATGCTGGCGCTGAAGGACGTCGGCAAGGTCTATCCGAACGGCGTTCACGCCCTGGAGCGCTTCTCGGCCGAGATTGCACCCGGCGAGATCATCGCGATCATCGGCGGCTCCGGTTGCGGCAAGTCGACGCTGCTGCGCGCCATCGCCGGCCTCGATCGTGCCAGCACGGGCAGCGTGACGCTCGACAATGCGGTGATCACCTCGCCGCACGCCAAGATCGGGATCATCTTCCAGGAGCCGCGGCTGCTGCCCTGGCTCAGCGTCGCCGACAATATCGGCTTCGGCCTCGCCGACCTTTCGGCGGAGGCGAGGCGCGCGCGGGTCGCATCGGCGCTCGCCCGCGTCGGCCTTGCCGACAAGGCCGCGGCCTGGCCGCGCGAACTGTCGGGTGGCCAGGCGCAGCGGGTCGCGATCGCCCGCGCGCTGGTGCCGCAGCCCGAAGTGCTGTTGCTCGACGAGCCGTTCTCGGCGCTCGATGCCTTCACGCGGCGCGATTTGCAGGATCATCTGCTCGATCTGTGGGCCGACACGCGGCCGACCCTGATCCTGGTCACCCACGACGTCGACGAGGCCGTGGTGCTGGCTGATCGCGTGCTGGTGATGCGGCCGCGGCCGGGCCGGCTGTTCGAGGAGATCACCATCAATTTGGCGCGGCCGCGCGACCGCAAATCGGAGCTGTTCGACACCTTCAAGCGCCGCGTGCTGACCGCGCTCGACCGTTCGCTCGACCGTTCGGTGCGGGACGTCACCGACAAATCCAGCGCCGGCGAGGCGATGTGGTGGTGACATCCGCTCGTTAAGGCCTTACATCCGAAGGCTAAGAAGAACAGCCGGGAGCAGACCCATGGACTCCGCCGAACTCCGCGCAATGCAGGCTCCGATCAAGGAGCGCTACAAGACCGACCCCCAGGCCGCCGTGATCACGCTGAAGGCCAAGGGCTCGATCGACAATGAGAGCATCTCCTGCAAGGTCGAGACCGGCCGCGCGCTCGCGGTTGCCGGCCTGCACCCGGCCACCGGCGGCTCCGGGCTCGAGCTCTGCTCCGGCGACATGCTGCTGGAGGCGCTGGTCGCCTGCGCCGGCGTCACGCTGAAATCGGTCGCCACCGCGATCGAGGTACCGCTGAAAGTCGGCAATGTGTTCGCCGAGGGCGATCTCGATTTCCGCGGCACGCTCGGCGTCGACAAGGAGACCCCGGTCGGCTTCCGCGAGATCCGCCTTCGCTTCGAGATCGGCACCGACGCGCCGCAGGACAAGCTCGACCTCTTGCTGAAACTCACCGAGCGTTATTGCGTGGTCTATCAGACCATCAAGAACGGCCCGAAGGTGTCGGTGACGATGCAGCGGGTGTAGCCGGACGTCGTCCCGGCGAAAGCCGGGACCCATACGCCGTGTCTTCTCGATTCAAGCCCCGCTGCCCGACGGCTTTCGCTCCCCACGAACAGTCGTGGTTATGGATCCCGGCCTTCGCCGGGATGACGCAGAATGTCCCCCGAACTCCACTTCGTCCTGATCCTCGTGCTGCGCATGGCGGTGGCGGCCGCATTCGTGGTCAGCGCGTCCATCATCACGGAGCGTTCGGGACCGGTGATCGGCGCGCTGATCGCGACCCTGCCGATCTCGGCCGGGCCATCCTACACCTTCCTCGCGCTCGACCATGACGCCGCCTTCATCGCCGAGGGCGCGCTGGCGAGCCTGCCGGTCAACGCCGCCACCATCTATATGGGCCTGACCTACGCCGTGCTGGCGCAGCGCTTCAGCATGTGGATCAGCGCGGGCAGCGCGATTGCGGTGTGGCTGGTGCTCGCCACCATCATCCGCCAGTTCGAGTGGTCGCTCGCCGCCGGCCTGATCGTCAATGCCATCACCTTTGCGATCTGCATCCCGCTGCTGAAGCCCTATCGGCATGTCGCGAAAATGCCGCTGATCGCGCGGCGCTGGTACGACATTCCGCTGCGCGCTGCGCTGGTCGCAAGCCTGGTCGGCACCGTGGTCACGGCGTCAGGCTGGGTCGGCCCTCGCGTCACCGGCGTGATGGCGCTGTTTCCGATCGTATTCTCCTCGATGATGCTGATCCTGCATCCGCGCATCGGCGGCCCCGCAACCGCCGCCGTGCTCGCCAACAGCGCCTGGGGCCTGATGGGCTTCGGTCTCGGCGTTGCCGTGCTGCACGTCGCGGTGCTGCAATTCGGCTCGCCAATCGGCCTCTGCTGCGCGCTCGCCACCTGCATCGTCTGGAATCTGGTGCTGTGGCGGATCGGGCGGAGGAAGAGTGGGAAGGCGTCTTAACCTCCCCTTGAAAAGGGGAGGTCGCTCTGCCCGGCAGAGCAAAGCGGGTGGGGATCTGCTCTCTCCGCAAACGGTGTTGCCTGCGGCTGACCCCCATCCCGACCTTGCTACGGAGCTAATGCTTCGGCAGCTTCGCCCGCAGCGCATACAGCGCGTCCAGCGCCTCGCGCGGCGACATCTCGTCGGGATGCAGCGCCTTCACCGCCTCGACCAGCAGATCCGCGTCGCTCGGCGGGGCGTCCTCGGCGGCGGCGCGGGAGGGGACGGCGAACAGCGGCAGATCGTCGACCAGAGCGCGCGCGGTCTGGCCGCGGTCCTGGGCTTCGAGTTTGGCCAGCACCGATTTGGCGCGCGTGATCACGGCCGGCGGCAAGCCGGCGAGTTTTGCGACCTGGATGCCGTAGGAGCGGTCGGCGGAGCCGGGCAGCACCTCGTGCAGGAACACGACATCGCCCTGCCATTCCTTGACCCGCACCGTGGCGTTGAACATCCGCGGCAGTTTCGCCGAGAGCGCGGTCAGCTCGTGATAATGCGTCGCGAACAGCGTGCGGCAGCGGTTGCTCTCATGCAGATGCTCGATCGCGGCCCATGCGATCGACAATCCGTCGAACGTCGCGGTGCCGCGCCCGATCTCGTCGAGGATCACCAGCGACCGCTCGCTGGCCTGGTTCAGGATCACCGCGGTTTCGACCATCTCGACCATGAAGGTCGAGCGTCCCCGCGCCAGATCATCGGCGGCGCCGACGCGCGAGAACAGCCGGTCGACGATGCCGAGCCGCGCCCGCGACGCCGGCACGTAGGAGCCGATCTGCGCCAAGAGCGCGATCAGCGCGTTCTGGCGCAGGAAGGTCGATTTACCGGCCATGTTCGGACCGGTGATCAGCCAGAGCTGGCCGGATTTTTGTGCGGGCGCCGGGGAGAGATCGCAGGCATTGGCGATGAACGGCTGGCCGTCGCGTTTCAGCGCCTGCTCGACCACCGGATGCCGGCCGCCCTCGATCGCAAAGCCGAGCGAGCCGTCGACGTCGGGCCGCACGTAATTGTCGTCGATCGCAAGTTTGGCCAATGACGTCGCGACGTCGAGCATCGCAAAGGCATGCGCGGCGTTGCGCAGGTCGTCGCTGGCGGCGAGCGCCATCGCGCTCAAGCGTTCGAAGATCTCGAGCTCGAGATTGAGCGCGCGCTCGCCGGCATTGGCGATCTTGGCTTCGGTCTCGCCGAGCTCTGCGGTGGTGAAGCGGACCTGTCCGGCCAGCGTCTGGCGATGGATGAAGGTCGAATTCAGCGGCGGCGCGAACAGCTTGTCGCCGTGCTGCGCGGTGACCTCGACGAAATAGCCGAGCACATTGTTGTGCCGGATCTTCAGCGTCTTGATGCCGGTGTCCTCGGCATAGCGCGCCTGCATCGCGGCGACGACGAGGCGCGAGGCATCGCGCAGATTGCGGCTCTCGTCGAGCGCGGCCTCATACCCCTCGCGGACGAAACCGCCGTCGCGCTTGATCAGGGGCAGCTGTTCGGAGAGCGCGCGGGAAAATTCCCGCGCCAGATCGCGCGAGGGGAGCCGCAAGGCCGCCATCACGGTGGAAATCTCGGCCGGCGGATTGGACAGCTGTGCCAGCAGCTCCAGCGCCTGGTCGGCGGCGAGGATGCCGTCGCGCAGGCTGGCGAGATCGCGCGGGCCGCCGCGGCCGACCGAGAGCCGTGCCAGCGCGCGCGACATGTCGGGCGCCGCGCGCAGCACGGTCCTGACGTCCTCGCGCGCCGCGGAATCCGCGACGAAGGCCGAGACGGCATCGAGCCGCCGCGCGATCACGGCGACATCGGTCAGCGGCGCGGCAAGGCGCTGCGCCAAGAGGCGCGAGCCCGCCGCGGTGACGGTGCAGTCGATCGCATCGAGCAGCGAGCCACGGCGTTCGCCGGCCAGCGTGCGGGTCAGTTCGAGGTTGGCGCGGGTCGCCGGATCGATTGCCATCGTGGTGCCGGCGGCCTCGCGCGCCGGCGGCGACAGCGGCGGCCGCTTGCCGACCTGGGTGCGGTCGATATAGGTGACGGCGGCGGCCGCGGCGGTTGCCTCCAGCCGCGACATCGCGGACAGGCCGTCCATGGTCGCGACCGCGAAATAGTCGCACAGCCGCCGCTCGGCGGTGGCGCTGTCGAACACGTCGCGGGTCAGCGGCGTCACCGACGGCAGCTCGCGCAGGGTCGGCGCGAGCTCGTTGTCGCTGTAGAGCGCATCGGTGACGATCGCCTCGTTCGGATTGATGCGCGCCAGCGTTGCCGCGAGTTCCACGGTCGCGCACTCCGTCACCATGAATTCGGAGGTCGAGATGTCGATCCAGGCCAGCCCGAGCCGGTCGGCGCCGGCCGAGCCGCGGGCGCGCGCGATCGCGATCAGGTAATTGTTGGTGCGGGCGTCGAGCAGCGTGTCTTCGGTCAGCGTGCCCGGCGTCACCAGCCGCACCACGCCGCGGCGGACCACGCTCTTGTTGCCGCGGGCTTTTGCCTCGGCGGGATTTTCCGTCTGCTCGCAGACCGCGACCCGGTGGCCGGCGCCGATCAGGCGATGCAGGTAATCCTCGGAGCGTTCGACCGGCACGCCGCACATCGGGATGTCCATGCCCTGATGCTTGCCGCGCTTGGTCAGCACGATGCCGAGCGTCCTCGAGGCGACCTCGGCATCCTCGAAGAACAGCTCGTAGAAATCGCCCATCCGGTAGAACAGCAGCAGGCCGGGATGGGCGGCCTTGATTTCCAGATACTGTTCCATCATCGGCGTGACGCGCGACGGCGCCTCGGCGGCAGTGGCTTCGGGCGGAACGGGGATGGGCTGCTGAATGGTCATTAGAGCGTTTTCGAGAGAAGTGGGTACCGGTTCGCGTGAAGAAAACGCGTCCAAAGAAAAATCTGGAGCCCGGTTCTGATCTCATCAGAACCGTCAGGCTCCAGACGGCGGAAACTACAGAATTTCGCCACGCGGTCCTATCCGCGAGACCGGAGTTTTCCACCCTGTCCACGGTGCCATGATGACAGCCCTCACGGTAATGCGTGCAGGGCGCGCAGCGGCGTCAATTGACCTGCCGCGGGCACGCTCCTAAAACCGATCTCGAGTTCCAGCCGATCCAGCGCCTAAGTCGCGGCATTCAGGGAGAGATTCAATGCGTGATGTGTTCATTTGCGATGCCGTCCGGACTCCGATCGGCCGTTTCGGCGGTTCGCTCGCCAAGGTGCGTGCCGACGATCTCGCGGCGGCCCCGATCAAGGCGCTGATGGCCAAGCACCCGACGCTCAATTGGAACGAGGTCGACGAGGTCTATTTCGGCTGCGCCAACCAGGCCGGCGAAGACAACCGCAACGTCGCGCGCATGGCGCTGTTGCTCGCCGGCATGCCGGAGTCGGTTCCCGGCCAGACCCTGAACCGGCTCTGCGCCTCCGGGCTCGATGCGGTCGGCGCCGCGGGCCGCGCCATCCGCGCCGGCGAGATCGATTTCGCGATCGCGGGCGGCGTCGAATCGATGACGCGCGCACCGTTCGTGATGGGCAAGGCCGCGGAAGCCTTCTCGCGCTCGTCCGAGATCTACGACACCACGATCGGCTGGCGCTTCATCAATCCGCTGATGAAGGCGCAGTACGGCGTCGATGCGATGCCGGAGACCGGCGAGAACGTCGCCGAGGAATTCCAGGTGTCGCGCGCCGATCAGGATGCGATGGCGATCCGCTCGCAGCAGCGCGCGGGCGCGGCGATCGCGTCGGGCTATTTCGCCGAGGAGATCGTCCCGATCCAGGTGCCCGGCGGCAAGGCCGGTCCGATCACCGTCGACAAGGACGAGCATCCGCGTCCCGAGACCACGCTCGAAGGATTGGCAAAACTGAAGCCAATCGTGCGCAATCCGGGCACGGTGACCGCGGGCAACGCATCCGGTGTCAATGACGGCGCCGCCGCGATGATCCTCGCTTCCGAAGCCGCGGTGAAAAAGCACGGCCTGACCCCGCGTGCAAAGCTCCTCGGCCTGGCGTCGGCCGCGGTGCCGCCGCGCATCATGGGCATCGGCCCGGTGCCGGCGACCAGGAAGCTGGTCGAGCGTCTCGGCATCAAGGTGTCGGACTTCGATCTGATCGAGCTCAACGAGGCCTTCGCCTCGCAGGGCATCGCCTGCCTGCGCCAGCTCGGCGTCAAGGAAGACGCCGATTTCGTCAATCCGCATGGCGGCGCGATCGCGCTCGGCCACCCGCTCGGCATGAGCGGCGCGCGGCTGGTCTTGACCGCCGTCCATGGCATGGAGAAGCGGGGCGGGAAGCTTGCCTTGGCAACTATGTGCGTCGGGGTCGGCCAAGGCGTCGCGATTGCGATCGAAAAGCTGAACTAGGTCAGTGACTTGGAGGGGTTGAAAACAGCCCTTCCCCAATTTGGTTATGCATTATAATGATCTGATGTGAGCTCACCGGGCGCGTGGGCCGCGGAGGAATTCGCCATGACCTTATTGTACCCGCTGCAATCGCTTGCAGCCCATCCGGCGCGGCTGTCGCCGGACTATCGCTCCACCGTGAAGCGTTCGCCGCAGAAGCCGCTGATCCCGATGCGGCACACGCTCTCGGAGCTGACCGGGCCGGTCTATGGTCATGAGACGGTGCGCGCGCACGACAACGATCTCACCATCCAGGCCAAGGGCGAGCCGCTCGGTGAGCGCATCATCGTGCATGGTCATGTGCTCGACGAGGACGGCCGCGGCGTGCCGAACACGCTGGTCGAGCTTTGGCAGGCCAATGCCTGCGGCCGCTACATCCATGTCGTCGACCAGCACCCGGCGCCGCTTGATCCGAACTTCACCGGCGCCGGCCGTGCCCAGACCGATGCCCAAGGCTACTACAAATTCACCACCATCAAGCCGGGCGCCTATCCCTGGGGCAATCACCACAATGCCTGGCGGCCCGCGCACATCCATTTCTCGGTGTTCGGCCATTCCTTCATCTCGCGTCTCGTCACGCAGATGTATTTCCCCGGCGATCCCCTGTTTCCGTTCGATCCGATCTTCAATTCGGTGACCGACGAAAAGGCGCGGGCGCGGATGATCTCGTCCTTCGATCTCGAGAACACCAAGCCGGAATGGGCGCTGTGCTACCGCTTCGATATCGTGCTGCGCGGGCGCAATGCCACGCCGATGGAGACCAGGTAAGTGTCGAACCAGCGCCCTGATGGAATCACGCCCTCGCAGACCGTCGGTCCCTATTTCAAATACGGCCTGACGCCGAACGGCGAGTACGAATGGAACGACGCCTTCACCAGCAACCTGTTGACGCCCGATGTGTCCGGCGAGCGGATCCGCGTCGAGGGCAAGGTCTATGACGGCGATGGCGCCGTGATCCCGGACTGCATGCTGGAGATCTGGCAGGCCGACGCGCAGGGCCGCTTCTCCGATCCGCAGGATGCGCGCGCATTGCCGAACTCGAGCTTCAAGGGCTTTGGCCGCTGCGGCACCGACAAGAACGGCGCCTACGCGTTTGACACCATCAAGCCGGGCGTGGTGCCGGATGCCGACGGCAAGCCGCAGGCGCCGCACATCCTGCTCGCGGTGTTCGCGCGCGGCATGCTGCTGCATCTCTACACCCGGATCTATTTCGAGGGCGAAGCCGGCAACGCCGACGATTCCATGCTCGCGCTGGTGCCGGCGGAGCGCCGCGCCACGCTGATCGCCAGGCGCAAGGCCGGTGTGAACCACGTCTATACGTTCGACGTCCATCTGCAGGGCGACAACGAGACGGTGTTCTTCGACGTTTAGCTGCGCGCCGCGACCGCTGCGCAATTCCAGCATCGAAGGGACGAGCGGAATCCGCTGCGCGCGTTCGCCGCAGCGGATTTCGCTTGACCATGCGTTTTCAGTTATATAACAAATCATTTATATAACCGATACGAGATCATGCATGGCCAACCTCGACGCCGCCTTTTCCGCGCTCGCCGACCCGACTCGCCGGGCGATCCTGGCGCGCCTCGCCCTGGGCGAGGCGACTGTCATGGAGCTGGTCGAGCCGTTCGATATGACCCAGCCCGCGATCTCCCGCCATCTCAAGGTGCTCGAGGGGGCCGGCCTGATCGTGCGGCGGATCGAGGGCACCAAGCGGCCGTGCCGGCTGGCGCCATCAGCGGTTGCCGAGATCGATCAATGGCTCGGCATGCTGCGCCGCGCGCTGGAAACCAATTACGACCGGCTGGACGGCGTGCTGGCCGCCATGAAGCCTGAGCAGTGAAGGGTATCGCTATGAACAAGTTGACGCTGAAGACCGAAGGCGACCGCTATGTCGTCGTGACCAGGCGCTTCGTCGCGGCGCCCGAGGCGGTGTATCGCGCGCATACCGAGCCGGAGCTGGTGCAGAAATGGCTGCTCGGCCCGGACGGCTGGACCATGCCGGTCTGCATCAGCGAGGCGAAGCCCGGCGGCAGAATCCGCTACGAATGGACCGACGGCAAGGGTGGCGGCTTCCATCTGACCGGCGAATATCTCGCGCTCGAACCGTTCAGCCGCATCGTCCATGTCGAGCGCATGCATTTGCCGGATCCGACGCCGGACAATCACGTCGAGACGCGTTTCGCGCCCGACGGCGACGGCACCCTGATGACGATGCGGATGACGCTGCCGGATGCGGAGACGCGCGCGGCGATGCTCGCGACCGGCATGGAGCACGGCATGGAAGACAGCTATGCTCGGCTCGACCGCATGAGCTGAACGTGACTGACGTGAGGGACAATGCGCGACCGTTTCCTGACGGGGCTGATTGGCTATCCGATCGCGCATTCGGCGGCGCCTGCGATGCACGAGAAGGCCGCAGCAGCGCTCGGCGTCCGCTGTCACTACCAGCTCATCGAGGTCAAGGGCGCCGGCCGCAACGATCTGCGCGCGATGCTCGAGGGCATCAGGCGGCTCGGCTTCGCCGGCGTCAACGTCACCTTTCCCTACAAGGAGGCGGTCGTCGATCTCATTGATAGCCTCGCGCCGGATGCACGCGCGATCGCCGCGGTCAACACCATCGTCGCCGACGGTGCGCGGCTGGTCGGGCACAACACCGATGCGACCGGTTTTGTGCGTGCGATCACGCCGCTGCTTGCATCAACGCCGCGCGGCCCGATCGCGCTGATCGGTGCCGGCGGCGTCGGCAAGGCGATCGCGTTTGCGCTCGCCGGCCTCGGCGTCGGTGAGCTCCGCATCTTCGACGCCGATGCCGCGAAGGTCGCGCGGCTGGCCGGCCAGTTGGCTGGCCGTCATGCGGTTCGTGGTGTCGCCAGCGTCGAGGCCGCGGTCGATGGCGCGACCGGCGTCGTCAACGCAACGCCGGTCGGCATGCTGCCGAACCGCGACAGTCCCGTGCCACAGAGCTTGCTGCATCCGTCGATGTGGGTCGCCGACGCCGTCTACACGCCGCTGTGGACGCCGTTGCTGTTGGCGGCCAAGGCCAAGGGCTCCAAAGTCCTGACCGGGCGCGATCTTGCGATCTACGCAGCAGCGGACGCGTTCGAATTGTTCACGACGATGATGCCTTCGACTGATGTCATGGCAAATGCGTTCGACGCGGTGATGGCCGCGCGCTACTCTGCGCCCGCCTGAGGGGCGGAGACATCAAATGACAAAAATCAGGATCGGGCTGGCCGGCTGCGGCTTCGTGTCGGAGCTGCACATGGTTGCCTACCGGCGCGTCTATGGCGTCGACGTCGAGGTGAGGGCGGTCGCGGCGCGCGGCGATCATGTCAATGCGTTCGCTCGCAAGCACGCAATCCCGAACGCCTATCGCAGCTTCGCCGAACTGGTCGCCGACCGCGAGCTCGACGTCATCGACATCTGCACGCCGCCGAACCTTCACGCCGCGATGATCGTGGAGGCGATGACGGCGGGCAAGCACGTGATCTGCGAGAAGCCGTTCAGCGGCTATTTCGGGCAGCCCGGCGACAAGGCGCCGATCGGCAGGCATGTGCCGAAAGCGCTGATGTATCAGCGTGTAATGGAGGAGATGACGGTGACCCGCGCCGCGATCGAGCGAAGCGGACAACTCTTCATGTATGCCGAGGACTGGATCTACGCGCCGGCGGTGACCAAGACCGCGGAGATCATCCGCGCGACCGGCAACAAGATCCTGTTCATGAAGGGCGAGGAGAGCCATTCCGGCTCGCATGCCGCGCATGCCGCGGAGTGGGCGATGACCGGCGGCGGCTCGCTGATCCGGATGGGCTGTCATCCCTTGTCGGCGGTGCTCTATCTCAAGCAGGTCGAGGCGAAAGCGCGCGGCGAGACCATTACGGTCGCCAGCGTCACCTGCGACGTCGGCAATGTCACCGCCGGTCTCAAGCCAGAGGAGCGCGCCTACATCAAGGCCAATCCGGTCGACGTCGAGGATTGGGGCACGCTGACCGCAACCTTCTCCGACGGCACCAAGGCCACGGTGTTTTCGGGCGACATGATCATGGGCGGCGTACGCAACCTGATCGAGACCTATACGAGCGGCGGCTCGCTATTCGCCAACATCACTCCGAACACGCATCTGACGAGCTACCAGACGAGCGAGGAGAAGCTCGCGTCCGTGTACATCACCGAAAAGGTCGATCGCAAAACCGGCTGGCAATATGTCTGTCTCGAGGAGGAATGGACCCGCGGCTACCTGCAGGAAATCCAGGATTTCATGGAGTGCGTGGCGACCGGCCGGCAGCCGCTCGCGGACCTCGCGCTGGCGTATGAGACGACGAAGGTGAACTACGCCGGTTACTGGGCGGCGGATGAGGGCAGGCGGGTGGTGCTGTAGGGTGGCGGGAACAACGAGACTACGCGCGTATACTCACGCCAGACCCGTACATCCCCGCGCAAAGGCTTCGCCTTTGTCGCTGGAGGAGCGCGTAGCGCGTCTCGAAGGATGCACGGCCCGGCCGGTGGCCGTCGATCCTTCGAGACGCCCGCAAGTGCGGGCTCCTCAGGATGACGGGGATAGTTGCCAACTAAAGCCTGATGAGATTAGGTTGAGTTGGAACGGCGTCGAAAGATCACCTCTCCCTTGGGAGAGGTGAACCGAGACCGCGCCAAGCCGATTCAACCAAAACTGATCCCGCTTTAGCCGCGACAAGGATCAATCCTACGCCCCGTACACCGAGCCCTTCGGCAGCGGGAACACCGGGTCCTGCGTGCGGATATTGGTCGGCCACACCACGGTGATGCGCTCGCCGGCGTTCTGCATCACGACCGGCGTCGAGCGCTCGTTCTGGCCGGACAGCGGCGTACCCGGCGGATAGAACTTCACGCCATAGCCCTGGATGGTGCCGCCTGCGGGGATGTCGACGTCGAGCGCCGCCTTGCGGATCGCCTCGGGATCGAAGCCGCCATACTTGTCCTTGGCGACCGGCAGCACATTGTTGAGCAGGATCCAGGTCTGGTTGAAGCCCATCGAGCAGTGCGGCGGCACTTCGGTCGCGTTGGTCTTCTCGCGGTAGCGCGCGACCATGGTCTTGGTGAGGTCGCCGATTCCGGGCGCGAGCTTGGCGGGATCGAGCAGCTGTGCCGGAACGGGGTCGATGTTGCAGAAATTGTCGATGTCGGCGCCGAAGGTCGCGCGCAGCTTGTCGAGCTGGCTGTAGCCGGCGCCGGCGCCGAACAGCATCTTGAACCTTAGCCCGCTCTCGCGCGCCTGGCGCAGGAACAGCGTGATGTCGGGATTGTAGCCGGCATGCGAGATCACGTCGGCCTTGGCGCGCTTCAGCTTGGTGACCAGCACCGAGAGATCGGGCGCGGAGGCGGAATAGCCCTCCTTCAGCGCGACCTGCAGCCCGACCTCCTTGGCGAAGGCCTCGTCCGCCGCGGCGACGCCGACGCCATAGGGCCCGTCCTCGTGGATCAGCGCCACCTTGACGTCCTTCGGCTCCATGCCGAGCTTGGCCTTGGCGTGCTCGTTGATGAAGCTCGCGAAGGCCTGGCCGTACTGGTCGGAATGGATCTGCGCGCGGAACACGTATTGCAGGTTCTTGTCCTTGAAGACGGCGGTCGAGACCGCGGTCGTGATCCACAGGATCCGCTTCTGCTGCTCGACCTTGGCGGCGAGCGGTACCGCGTGGGAGCTCGCGAACACGCCGTTGAGGATGTCGACCTTCTCCTGGTCGATCAGGCGATTGGCCTCGTTGATCGCGACATCGGGCTTGCTCTGGGAATCGACGTTGACCGGCGCAATCTTGTACTTGCCGCCGACACCGCCCTTCTCGTTGACGAGGTCGATCGCGATCTGGGTGCCGATCGAGGAGGCGACCGAGCCGCCGGCGGCGAACGGGCCGGTCAGGTCGTAGATCACACCGATCCGGACCGTCTCGGCCTGCGCCTGTGCCCGTGTCCAATCGAAGCTGAAAGCAGCGGCGGCAGCCGCTGAAGTCTTCAGCAGCGTCCTGCGTGAAGTCGGCATCGCGTCCTCCCCTGAACCGTCGGTTGTGTGACGGGTCTTGCTTGTTTTCGCGGAGTATTGGGAGGCGAGGTCGGAAAGTCAACGCGGCTTGCGGCTGCGGCGTCTTGCGCTTTGGGAGGGGAAGCTTGGCTTCCTACGTCGTCCCGGCGAAGGCCGGGACCCATTACCCCAAACGTAAATCGTTGCGCAACGCCGGGGCTGCAGTTCCTCTTACAACACGACCCTGTGGTTGATGGTGTGGACGGCCCCCTACGGCATCAGTGTGCCAGAATGAGGTTGTCTAGATCTCATACATGGGAGCCGTCCGTGAACCAGATTATCCGCATTGGGATTGATACGTCGAAGTATATTCTTGTGCTGCATGGGGTTGATGCGGCGGAGCAGGTGGTGCTGCGCAAGAAGCTGTCGCGCAAACAGGTGCTGGAGTTCTTCGCCAAATTGCCGCCGACCGTGATCGGGATGGAGGCCTGCGGGGCTTCGCAACATTGGGCGCGGGAGCTTTCCAAGCTCGGTCACGAAGTGAAGCTGATGGCACCGCAATTGGTTAAACCCTACGTGATGCGGAACAAGAATGACGGGCGGGATGCAGAAGGTCTGTGTGAAGCGATGAGCCGGCGGAGCATGCGCTTCGTGCCGGTGAAGACGGCCGAGCAGCAGGCTGCGCTGATGCTGATGGGCGTCCGCGACGGATTGATCGTCCGGCGCACCCAGCTGACCAATACGATCCGCGGCCATGCGGCGGAGTATGGCCTGATCGCACCCAAAGGACTGGACGCGATCGAGCCACTGCTGGCGCGGATTGCGCAGGACGAGACGCTTCCCGCCCTGGCGCGCGAGCTGTTTGTGGTGCTGGGCCGGGAGCGCGCCAGGCTTGAGGGTGAGTTGAAGGCGGTTGAGGCCAAGCTGATGGCCTGGCACCGCGGCGATGCCACGGGCCGGCGCCTGGCTGAGATCCCCTCGGTCGGTCCGATCGTTGCAACCGCGCTGGTGATGAAGACACCTGATCCGCACGCGTTCCGTTCTGGTCGTCATTTTGCGGCCTGGCTGGGATTGACACCCAAGGACCACTCTACCGCCGGCAGGACCAGGCTTGGCAAGATCACGCGGGCGGGCGATGAGGATCTGCGCCGTCTGCTGGTGATCGGGGCCACAGCGGTGATCCAGCAGGCCAGGCGGGGACGCGGTCATCACTCGCGCTGGCTGCTGGCCCTGATCCAGCGCAAGCCGCCGAAGCTTGCGGCCGTGGCGCTCGCCAACAAGGTGGCCCGCATCGCCTGGAAGCTGATGGCAACAGGTGAGAGCTACGATGTGGCACGGATGAATCCCATTCCGGCCACCTAACAGATTGGCCGGCCGGCGGGCTCGCTCGCCGGTCGACCCGGAGCTGCAGGAGCAGATGGAGCGATCGATCGAGCAACGATGCGAGACAATCCGTGGGACCCATCGGCCGTCAACAGGTCGCCTGGTTGTTTGGAACTCGCATCGCGCAACCCATCTTGGCCAGCGATCGACCCGATCGCACTCAACAGGCCGGACATATGGATGCAAGCGATCCGATCTCACCAAAAAGCTCTTGTGCAACGGGGGCCGTCCACATATGGGTCCCTGCTTTCGCAGGGACGACGGTGCCCTACTCCGCGGCGGCGTTCTGGCCGGGACCGCCGACGAAGCCGGCGGGATCGCCGAACCGCTCGATCATCACCGCGGTGAGATCCTTGGTCTTGCTGGTGACGCAGGCGCCGGAGCGCACGGTGTAGCGGTCCTGGTGCTGAGCATGCGGCGGCGCCTCGCCCTTCTGCAGCGCACGGGCCGCCTCCATCACCAGCTTGCGGAAATGCATGATGCCGAGATCGGTCGGGCCGAGATGCTCGCGGGTGCGATCGGCGATCGGGCCCTGGCTGTCCTGCACCGCGGCGTCCTGCTCGGAAACGCCCTTGATGCCGGTGTAGCTCTTGGTCCGCTGCAGCTTGCGGTCGATCAGATAGTCGTTTGCCTTGTTGCGCAGCGGCACGTAGTTCTCGTCGACGACAGCCATCACGCCATTGCCGTTGGCGTAGCCTTCACGCTCGGCATCGGTCAGCGGCCGGTGTGGATTCCACGCATAGGTGTAGATCCAGCAATTGGTGTCGGTGACCGGCACGAAGGTCTGGCCGAACATGTTCTCGCCCGGCATCGAGCTCGGCGCGTAGCTGTGGAACGGCATCAGGAACTGGGCGATGCGCCAGTAGATGTTGTCGCTGCCGGTGAGCCGTCCGCCCGCCACCGTGAGACCCGCCTCATGCGGATTGATCTTGATCACCGGGCGCGGATCCTCGGCGATCCAGCGCATGTGATCGGTCGCGACCCGCGTCAACGGGTTCACGAAATGCTTCTTGATGTCGAGGATCTCGTTCTCCTCCTTCTCGAAGGAGAGATGCGCGAAGGTGAAATGCGCGGTGTCGATCGAGCCTTCCACCGCCTGCACCCAGTTGCAGTCCTGCCACTTCTTGGTGACGAAGCGGTGCGAGGCCGGCAGCAGCGCCATCTCCAGCGCCGGCAGTTCGGGCATCTGATCGGCCGGGCCCATATAGGCCCAGATCATGTCGCCCCATTCGCGCACCGGATAGGACTTGATCCGGATCAGGTCCTTTGCGTTGAGGTCGGGATACGACGTCGGCATGTCGACGCAGCGGCCGTCGGTGTCGAACTTCCAGCCGTGATAGACGCAGCGGATGCCGCATTCCTCGTTGCGGCCGAGCCAGAGATTGGCGCCGCGATGCGGGCAGTACTGGTCGATGACGCCGACCACGCCCCTCGTGTCGCGGAAGGCAAGCAGCTCCTCGCCCATGACAACGATCTTCTTCGGATCGCTGTCCGGCTCCGGCAGCTCTTCGGACAGCAGCACCGGAATCCAGAACCGCCGCAGCAATTCGCCCATGCCGGTCCCCTCACCGGATTCGGTGAGGAATTTGTTGTCTTCGGCGCGAAGCATGGACGACCTCCCGGATTACTTTTTCAGTTCGTCGTTCGTAGGCCTCCTCACACTGGCCGCTCGCCCTTCACGGTCACGCGGGTGCCGGAGCGGGTGTGCGGCCAGTAATCCCACATCGCACGGTGCTGGGCGCAGCGATTGTCCCAGAACGCGATCGCGTTCTCGGTCCAGCGGAAGCGGCACTGGAACAGCGGGTTCTCGGCGTGCTGGTAGAGATAGGCCAGCATGGCGTCGCTCTCGTCGCGCGGAATGCCGACGATGAAGCGGGTGAAGCCGCGGTTGACGTAGAGCGATTTCTTGCCGGTCACCGGATGGGTGCGGACCACCGGATGCTCGGCGCGGGGATATTCCCGTTTGTCGGCGACGCCGTAGTTGGCGTAGAGCCCGCGATAGGTCTGCTCGCCGTCATGCAGCGCGGTCAGCCCGTCGAGATAGGCCTTCATGCGGTCCGACAACGCCTCATAGGCGGCGTACATGTTGGCGAACAGCGTGTCGCCGCCGCGCGGCGGGCACTGCTTGATGTAGAGGATCGAGCCCATCGGCGGCTCGAGGTCACAGGACACGTCGGTGTGCCAGCCCTCGCCATTGGCGCGCGGCGAATCCTTGTCGGCGTAAATCTTCATCAGCGCCGGATCGCCCTCATTGGGCGCCGCCGGGTGCACGTGCAGTTCGCCGAACTTGCGGCCGAAGGCGAGATGCTGGTCGGGGCTGATGTGCTGGTCGCGGAAGAAGATGACGAGGTTTTCGGCGAGCGCGCGATGGATCTCGTCCATCTGCTGGTTGGAGCGGGCATCGTCGCCGACGAGCTTGCCGATATCGACGCCAGAGATCTCCGCGCCGATGATCGGCGTCAGCTTCTCAACGCCGATGGTCTCATAGGGCTCGGATTGGTCGGCGAGGTGGCGGTAGCGCGGGCCTTGCTTGCCGGACAGCGAGCTCATGGGCGTTCTCCCGATGGTTCTTGATTGGGAGACATGGTACCGCGCATCGATGGAAGCGCAATCCGCACCGCAAACATATCTGTCGTCCCGGACAAGCGAAGCGCAGATCCGGGACCCAACCACAGGATTGTGTTTTGCGAAGGTTCGTAACCCACATCTCGCGCCATACCCGCCGTTTGGGGTTATGGGTCCCGGCCTTCGCCGGGACGACATTCGAGTTGGGTCACGCGCGTGCGGGTCACGCGCGGAGTGAAACTACTCCGCGGCGCCGGCGTGCTCCGGCAGCTTGGCGCCGTTGCCGTAGCGCTGGTCGATATAGTCGATCACCAGCGCCTTGAAGTCGGCGGCGATGCCGGGGCCGCGCAGGGTGCGGAACTTCTTGCCGTCGACGAAGACAGGCGCGGCCGGTGCTTCGCCGGTGCCGGGCAGCGAGATGCCGATATTGGCATGCTTGGATTCACCGGGGCCGTTGACGATGCAGCCCATCACGGCGACGTTGAGCTGCTCGACGCCCGGATATTTGGTCTTCCAGGCCGGCATCTCGTCGCGGATGAAATCCTGGATCGAGCGCGCCAGCTCCTGGAACGTGGTCGAGGTGGTGCGGCCGCAGCCCGGGCAGGCCGCAACCAGCGGCACGAAGGTGCGGAAGCCCATGGTCTGCAGCAATTCCTGCGCGACCTGCACTTCCAGCGTGCGATCGCCGCCGGGCTCCGGCGTCAGCGAGATGCGGATGGTGTCGCCGATGCCCTGCTGCAGCAGGATGCCGAGCGCGGCCGAGGAGGCCACGATGCCCTTCGAGCCCATGCCGGCCTCGGTGAGGCCGAGATGGATCGCATAATCCGAGCGGCGCACGACTTCCTGATAGACCGCGATCAGATCCTGCACGGCGGAGACCTTCGCCGACAGGATGATCCGGTTCTTCGGCATGCCGAGCTCTTGCGCGCGCGCCGCCGACAGCAGCGCCGACTGCACCATCGCCTCGCGGGTCACCGCGCGGGCATCGCGCGGATTCGCAGACGCCGTGTTCTCGTCCATCAGCTTGGTGAGCAGCTCCTGGTCGAGCGAACCCCAATTGGCGCCGATGCGCACCGGCTTGTTGTTCTTGTTGGCGATCTCGATGATGTCGGCGAACTGCGTATCGCGCTTGTTCTTGAAGCCGACATTGCCGGGATTGATGCGGTACTTGTCGAGCGCCTCGGCGCAATCAGGATATTCGGCGAGCAGCTTGTGGCCGATATAGTGGAAGTCGCCGATCAGGGGCGTGGTGATGCCGCGCTTGCGCAGGCCGTCACGGATGTGCGGCACCGCAGCGGCGGCTTCCTCGCGGTCGACAGTGATGCGCACCATCTCGGAGCCGGCGCGGGAGAGCGCGGCGACCTGGGCGATGGTGCCGTCGACATCGGCGGTGTCGGTGTTGGTCATCGACTGCACGACGATCGGTGCGCCGCCGCCGACGGCGACGTTGCCGACCATGACCTGCGTGGTTTGGTGCCGCGGCGCGGGGCCGGCGACGTCGTCTTGCGGCAAAATCTCGGGCTTGTTCATGGCGTCTCGAATATCAGGTTTTGGTGACATTCACCAAGGGGGCGATGGGCCTCGCGGACGGCGGGCCAAACGATCATGTTTCGGAGTGAATTCAACAGCTTATGGCGCCGATTGAGGCCAAACGCAAGCCATGCAGCGGCGTCCTGCATGCCCAGCTATATTGGACCGGATTGGGGTGAATCAAAGGGCAAAGTGACGGCTTTTCATGTGATCTGGCGCATCTTAGCATTGCCTTAAGATCATTCCGGGAGGACGAAATGGCCGGCCACAGCGAGCTGATCACCACGGCGGAACTTGCCGAGATCCTGACCCGGCCGGACCTTCGCCTGTTCGACTGCACGACCTATCTGGAGCCGGCCCCCGCCGGCAGCAACGTTCCCTATATTGTCGTCTCGGGCCGCCAGACGTTCGAGGCCGGCCACATCCCGGGCGCGAATTTCCTGGATTTGCAGGCCGAATTCTCCGATGCCCGTACCGAGCTGCGCTTCATGATGCCGCCGACAGCGCAGCTCGAAGCCGCGTTCGGCCGCCACGGCATCTCGGCGGGCAGCCGCGTCGTGCTCTATTCGATCGGCACCGCAATGTGGGCGACGCGGTTCTGGTGGATGCTGCGCTCGCTCGGCTTCGAGGGTGCCGCGGTGCTCGACGGCGGCATCGACAAATGGACCGCCGAAGGACGCGACATCGAGACCGGCCTCGCCGGCGGCTATCCGCCGGCGACGTTTGCGGCGCGGCCGAAGGACGGCATGTTCGTCGACAAGCATGACGTGCTCGCCGCGACCACGGAAGGCGACACCGTCATCGTCAACGCGCTCGGCCCGCAATTCTACAAGGGACTGGAGCCGAGCCGTTACGGCCGGCCCGGCCGCATCCCCGGCAGCGTCAGCGTGCCGGCGGCGACCTTGATCGATCCCAAGGCCAAGACGTTCGTGCCGCTTGAGGAGGCCGAAGCAACCTTCGCCGCGCAAGGCATCACCAGGGACAAGCGCGTCGTCGCCTATTGCGGCGGCGGCATCTCCGCGACCATCGACCTGTTCCAGCTGCACCGGCTCGGCTACGACAATCTCACGCTCTATGACGGCTCGATGGGCGAATGGGCGAAGGACGCAGAGTTGCCGATCGAGACGGGGTAGCGGACGGGGCGCGATGTCTCCTCCGTCGTCCTGGCGAAAGCCAGGACCCATAACCACCGAATTGGCTTATGAACGAGAACGCGGCCCCAGCGTCGCGCGACGACCGACATTTGGGGTAATGGGTCCTGGCCTTCGCCAGGACGACCCTGAGGACGGGTTCTCGCACGATACGATGCACCGCTATTGCGGCGCCAAGCAGCAGACGATCAAGCCGGCTTCCTGACGATCTCGAAGCCCCTTGCCGCCAACTCCTTCAAAATGCTCTTTGCCAAATGGGAGCACTCATCCGGCTTGATCCAGCACGCGCTCCGCCAGTCCGGATCATCCTCCTTGGAGTATGCGGTGAACGCGGACCGGATTCCGGCTTCAATTGCAGCGGTGGCATCGGTTGGCATCGGCGCGCCTCCACGGCCTTCCTCCCTTCGGAGGGTTCACGGAGTATCGGTGGCAGTGTTGATGTAGATCAACACCGCATCAAGCGGCCTCATTCGCCGCCGATGATGTGGTCGTGTGCCGCGCTCTCACGCAGGCACGTTGGGATCCGGCGTCACCTTCGGGTCGGGCTTGTTGACGAGATAGAGCCCGGCGATCACCAGCAGCGCGGCGACGCCGAACACCGCCGTCAGGGTGTCATGCATGATGAAATAGGCCGCGACGACGCCGAACAGTGGCGTGACGAAGGTGAAGGCGGACAGCTTGCTCGCGGAGTAGGTTTTCACCATCGCAAACCAGATGACAAATGTGCAGCCCACCACCCAGACCGCCTGATAGGCGAGCAGCGAGATCGACAGCGCGCTCGGCACATGCTCGATGCGCTCGCCCGCGATCCAGGCGGCGAGGCCGAGGATCGGAATCGAGATCGCGACCTGGTAGCCGAGCGCCTTTTCCGGCGCGGCCTTGCGCAAGCCCGTGCCCTTGGCGACCAGCGTGGTCGCCGCCCACAGCGCGCCGCCGCCGACCACCATGAGGTCGCCGAGCAGCACCTTGGCATCGACGTTCGGCTGCGGCACGCCGATCGCGAGCGCGACGCCGGCAAAGCTCAGCGCAAGCCCGCTCCACTGGACGGTCGAGAGACGCTCGCCGAGGAACTGGTGCGAGCCGAGCGCAACGAAGAACGGCGCGGTGTAGAGGAACACCGAGGCACGCGAGGCCGAGGTGAAGACGAGGCCGGTGAAGATCAGCACGAACTCGCAGCCGAACATCAGCCCGGCGATGATCCCGGGCACGAGCGTGCCGTCGCGCTCGAAGAATTTGACGCCGCGCAGGTGGCCGACGATCAGCATCACCGGCAGCGCGCCGGCGGAACGGATCAACGCCTGCAACATCGGCGGCACGTCGGGCAGCGCGAGTTTCACCGCAAGCTGGTTGAAGCCCCAGCTCACGCACAGCATCAGCATCACGGCGATGGCGCCGGGCGGCAGCCCGTGTCCGACGCTGACGGGCCTCGTGACGCTGGCGGAGATCGCTTGGGTCGACATGTTTCCTCGTGGGCCGGCTTGGTGCCGTTGTTGTTATAGGCTCAAGCGTTCGTTGTTACCTCACCTCTCCCGCTTGCGGGGGAGGTCGCATCGCATCGAAGATGCGATGCGGGTGGGGGCTCTCGCCACAGAACAACTCGCGGAGACACCCCCACCCCGGCCCTCCCCCGCAAGCGGGAGAGGGAGCAGAGCGCGTTTGCGGTAACCGTTCGACTCAATCGCATCAGCGCCATCACGTCTTCTGGCAATGCGCGCAGGTGCCGGCGATCTCGACGACGGAGAGTTTCGGGATGAACCCCGAGGCCCGCGCCGCCGCGGTCAGGCTTTGCGCGACGGGGGCGGCCGGGATCTCGCCGACCGAGCCGCAATGGTCGCAGATCAGGAACGCCACCATCGAGGTCTCGTCATGGTCATGCGCGCAGGCGAGGAAGGCGTTGCGGCTCTCGATGCGGTGGACGAGGCCGTTCTCCATCAGGAAGTCGAGCGCGCGGTAGACGGTAATCGGTGCCGGCCGCGGCATCGTCTTGGCCAACTCGTCGATCACCTCGTAGGCGCCGAGCGGGCGATGGCTCGACAGCAGCGCCTGCAGCACCTGACGGCGGATCGGGGTGAATTTCTGGCCGCGGCGCGCACAGACCTGCTCGGCATGCGCCATCGCGTCCGCGGCGCAGCGGCCGTGATCGTGGTCGGGGGCAGGAAATGTCGGCTTGGCTAGGCTCATTGTCCCGATATGTAGCATTTGCGCGCCCGTTCCCAAAGCTCGGCTCCCAGTCCCAGTCCGTCGCCGCGTTGCAGCCATGCCCGCAATGCGGGGCAGCCTCGCGTTAACCCGGCATGCAGAATTAATAAGCAAGCTTATTATATCCCAAGCTTATGGAGGCAGGATCGATGCGCGGTTCGGTGGACACGGATTTCTTGTTTACGCTGGGCGAGGTGTTCCGGCTGATCCGGGTCTATGCCGACAAGGAGGCCGCACGCTATGGCATCACTCGCGCGCAATGGGCCGTGCTGTCCAAGGTGGAACGCCAGGAAGGGCTGAAGCAGACCGAGCTCGCCGAACTGCTCGAGGTACAGCCGATCACGCTGACGCGGCTGATCGACAAGCTCTGCGACAATGGCTGGATCGAACGCCGCAGCGACGAGAACGATCGACGCGTCAACCGCCTTTACCTGAAGAAGGCCGCGCGCCCGCTGCTCGGCAAGCTCGCCGGCCTCCGGTCCGAACTCACCGCGACCGCGCTCGAGGGCATCAGCCCCGCTGACGCGTATCGCCTGCTCACCCAATTGGAATCGATCAAGGAAAACGTTCGCAATGCCGTCCAGACCCCAGCCGGCGAGCCCTTCCGAAAGGAACAGCGCTATGGCTGAACCCGTCCTCAAGCTGGCCCCCGAGCAGAAGAGCAATCCGGGCGAGCCCAGCCCGTCGGGCAAGGCCAGCCGCGCGCCGCGCCGTCGCCTGATGGCCGGCCTGCGGCGCTATCGCCGGGTGCTGCTGCTGGTCGTGCTGCCGACGCTCGCTGCGATCGGCGGCATCGTGTTCTATCTCAATGGCGGCCGCTATGTCGGCACCGACGACGCCTATGTCGGCGCGCAGAAGGTGCTGATCACGCCGGAAATCTCCGGCAAGATCGACAAGATCGTCGTGAAGGAAGGCCAGCACGTCAAGAAGGGCGACGAGCTGTTCGAGATCGACCCGGTGCCGTTCCGCCTCGCGGTGGCGCAGGCCAAGGCCGCGCTCGACCAGACCAGGACCACCTATGACAACCTGGTCGACAACATCAAGATCAACGGCAGGATGCTGGAATTCGCCCAGCAGAGCATCGAATTGAAGAAGCGCGACGTCGAACGCAAGTCGACGCTGGCCAAGCAGAATTTCGGCTCGCAGCTCGACCTCGACAACGCGGCGAATGCGCAGGTGACGGCCGAGAGTCTCGCGCAATACATCAGGCAGCAGATCTCCAAGGACAAGACGCAGCTGCTCGGCGATATCGACCTGCCGATCGAGCAGTTCCCGCCCTACGCCCAGGCCAAGGCCAAGCTCGACGACGCCCAGCGCAATCTCGACCACACCGTGCTGCGCGCGCCGATGGACGGCGTCGCGACCCAGGTCGACCAGATCCAGCTCGGCCGCTTCGTCGCCGCCGGCGCGCCGGTGTTCTCGATCATCGACGTCGACCATCCCTGGGTCGACGCCAATCCGAAGGAGAGCGACTTCACCTATGTCGCGGTCGGCCAGCCGGTTGAGCTCGATGTCGACGCGTTCCCGAACCATCGGTTCAAGGGCAAGGTCGGCTCGCTGTCGCCCGGCACCGGCGCGCAGTTCGCGATCCTGCCGCCGCAGAACGCGACCGGCAACTTCGTCAAGGTGGTGCAGCGCGTCCCGGTGCGGATCTACTTCGACGAGAACGATCCGTTCGTGAAGAAGCTGAAAGCCGGCATGAGCGTCTACGCGACGATCGACACCAACCACCGCCGCACGCTGGCCGGCCTGCTCGGGCTGGCGCCGGCCTCGGCGCACCCGGACCACCAGGACTGAGATGAATAAGACGCGGTCGATTGTCGACCGCCAAGACAGTGCGCTCCCTCTCCCGCTTGCGGGGGAAGGTCGGGGTGGGGGCTCTCTCCACGAGTCATGTTGTGGAGAGAGCCCCCACCCGGCGCGACGCGCCGACCTCCCCCGCAAGCGCGAGAGGTGGTTTCCAACGCTCGAACAGGACCGACCTGAATGAATGCACCGTCACCATCCGCCGTGCCCGGCATGCGCCGGAACATGGTGACGATCTGCGCGATGACCGCGACGATCATGCAGGCGCTCGACACCACGATCGCCAACGTCGCGCTGCCCTATATGCAGGGCTCGCTGTCGGCTTCGCAGGACCAGATCAACTGGGTGCTGACCTCCTACATCGTCGCGGCCGCGATCATGACCGCGCCGGTCGGCTGGATCGCCAACCGCTACGGCAGGAAGCGCATCTTCATCATCTGCTCGGCCGGCTTCACCGTCGCCTCGGTGTTCTGCGGCCTCGCCCAGGACATCACCCAAATGGTGCTGTTCCGCCTGCTGCAGGGCGTGTTCGGCGCGGCGCTGGTGCCGCTGTCGCAGGCGGTGATGCTCGACTCCTACGCGCTGCATGAGCGGGCGAAAGCGATGTCGATCTGGGGCATGGGCGTGATGATGGGCCCGATCATGGGCCCCTCGCTCGGCGCCTGGCTGACCGAGACCTATTCCTGGCATTGGGTGTTCTTCGTCAACCTTCCGTTCGGCGCAATCACCGTGCTCGGGCTCGCGATCTTCATGGACGAAACCAAGCAGGACCTCAATCTGCGCTTCGACTGGTTCGGCTTCACCGCGCTCGCGGTGTCGATCGGCGCGCTGCAGCTCGCGCTCGACCGCGGCGAGCAGCTCGGCTGGCTGGAATCCAACGAGATCTTCGTCGAGTTCGTCGTCGCGGCGGTCGGCGCCTATTTCTTCTTCGCCCATTCGCTGACCACGAGCCGGCCGTTCATCCAGTTCGCGCTGTTCAAGGACAAGAACTTCCTCGGCGGCTGCGTGTTCATGACGGTCATGGGCCTCGTGCTGTATTCGACCATGGCGCTGTCCTCGCCCTATCTGCAAAACGTGATCGGCTATCCGATCATCACCGCGGGCCTGTTGCTGGCGAGCCGCGGCGTCGGCACCTTCGTCGCGATGATGCTGGTCGGCCGCATGATGCGGTATATCGAAGCGCGCACGCTGATCATCTCGGGACTCGCGCTGACCGCGGCCTCGCTGTTCCAGATGACCGGCTGGACCGACATGACGCAGGCGAGCGAGATCATCGTCGTCAGCGTGATCCAGGGCTTCGGCTTCGGCCTCGTGTTCGTGCCGCTGTCGACGGTCTCGTTCCTGACGCTGCCCAATCACCTGCGCACCGACGGCACCTCGATGCTGACGCTGCTGCGCAACGTCGCAAGCTCGGTCGGCATCTCGATCGTGATCGCGCAGCTCACCGAGGGCTCGCGGCGGATCTACGCAAAGCTGTCGGAGCAGATCAATCCGTTCAACCACGCGCTGCAGATGCCCGACGTATCGGGCATGATCAACCTCAACACCGACGCCGGCCGCGCGATGGCCGACAAGATGGTGGCCGCGCAGTCGCAGATCATCGCGTTCTCGCACGACTACCAGCTGGTGATGCTGTTCATCCTGGTCTCGATTCCGCTCGCGATGATGATCGGCTCGACCAAGGCCGCGCTGCGCACGCAGTCGGCGCCGTCGGATCATGCCGCGGTGATGGAGTAGATTTTCGCAGTCCACCATCGCCGTCGTCCCTGCGAAAGCCGGGACCCATATGTGGACGGCCCCCGTGGCACAAGAGCTTTTTGGTGAGATCGGATCGCTTGCATCCATATGTCCGGCCTGTTGAGTGCGATCGGGTCGATCGCTGGCCAAGATGGGTTGCGCGATGCGAGTTCCAAACAACCAGGCGACCTGTTGACGGCCGATGGGTCCCACGGATTGTCTCGCATCGTTGCTCGATCGATCGCTCCATCTGCTCCTGCAGCTCCGGGTCGACCGGCGAGCGAGCCCGCCGGCCGGCCAATCTGTTAGGTGGCCGGAATGGGATTCATCCGTGCCACATCGTAGCTCTCACCTGTTGCCATCAGCTTCCAGGCGATGCGGGCCACCTTGTTGGCGAGCGCCACGGCCGCAAGCTTCGGCGGCTTGCGCTGGATCAGTGCCAGCAGCCAGCGCGAGTGATGACCGCGCCCGCGCCTGGCCTGCTGGATCACCGCCGTGGCCCCGATCACCAGCAGCCGTCGCAAGTCCTCGTCGCCCGCCCGCGTAATCTTGCCGAGCCTGGTCTTGCCGCCGGTGGAATGGTCTTGAGGTGTGAGGCCGAGCCAAGCCGCAAAGTGCCGGCCGGAACGGAAGGCAAGCGGATCCGGCGTCTTCATCACCAGCATCGTCGCAATGATTGGACCGATCGAGGGGATCTGCGCCAGACGCCGACCCGTGGCATCGGATCGGTGCCAGGCCATCAGCTTGGCTTCGATCTCCCCAAGCTCGCCCTCAAGCCTGGTGTACTCGCGGCCCAGCACGACAAACAACTCGCGCGCCAGGGCGGGAAGCGTCTCGTCCTGCGCAATCCGCGCCAGCAGCGGCTCGACCTTGTCGACCCCTTTGGCTGCGATCAGGCCGAACTCCGCCGCATGGCCACGGATCGTATTGCCAAGCTGGGTGCGCCGGGCGATCAATCCATCGCGGATACCCGTCAGCATCAGCGCGGCCTGTTGCTCGGCCGTCTTGACCGGCACAAAGCGCATGCTCGGCCGGCCCATCGCTTCACACAGCCCTTCCGCATCCCGCCCGTCGTTCTTGTTCCGCATCACGTAGGGCTTCACCAGTTGCGGGGCCATCAGCTTGACCTCATGGCCGAGCTTGCCAAGCTCTCGCGCCCAATGCTGCGAGCCTCCGCAGGCCTCCATCCCGATCACCGTCGGCGGCAACTTGGCGAAGAAGTCCAGCACCTGCTTCCGCGACAGCTTCTTGCGCAACACAACCTGCTCGGCTGCATCAACCCCATGCAGCACAAAAATATGCTTCGACGTATCCATACCGATGCGGATAATCTCTCTCACGGACGGCTCCCTTGTCTGAGATTTGCAACAACCTCATTCTGGCACAACTGATGCCGTAGGGGGCCGTCCACCCCATCAACCACGACTATTCGCTACCATGCCATGCTGTGGTCCCAACCTTCGCCAAACCGGCAACGGTGGTTGGGTCCCGGGTCGCGCTTCGCTTGCCCGGGACGACATCGGGGCTACAGCGGAATCCTGCGATACTCGCGGTTGGCGAGGCTGGCTTCCTCGAGGTCGAGGTCGCGCTCGATGCGCCGCCTGGTCTCGTCGGTGATCTTGCCGTCGCGCAGCAGCATATGGATGAACTTGCGCTCGGAGGCGATCAGCTCCCGCGTCAGCTCGGTGCCGGTGGCGGAGACGTCGTGGGCGTCGGGATTGAGCGAGTCGGGCAGCTGGTTGATGCGGATCTCGTGCCGCGAGCGCAACAGCTTGATCACCTCGTCGGAAAGCTCGCGGTCGTCGGTGATGGCATCGAGCGACTTCAGCGCGGCGTTCAGCGCCTCGCGCCGCGCCGCGATCTCCTGCTCGTGCTCGGCGATGTGCTCGCTGCGTCCGTCCCTGGCGAGGCCGAGCCAGCGCACCACCGGCGGCAGAGTGAGGCCGAGCCCGACCAGCGTCACGAAGATCACGCCGAAAGCGACGAACAGGATCAGGTCGCGATACGGGAAGGCGTCGCCGTTCGGCAATGTCAGGGGCAGCGCCAGCGCCGCGGCGAGCGAGACCGCGCCGCGCACGCCGGTGAAGGCCACCACGAACACCGCCCGCCACGACGGCAGCGGATCGCGCTCGCTCACCCGTCGGCTGATCCAGCGCGGCAGATAGGTGCCGGGAAACACCCAGACGAAGCGCGCGACGATCACGATGACGGCGACCAGCACGGTCGCGGTGAGGATGTCGTGCAGCGGAAACGACTTCGACTTCTCGTACAGCGAGCGCATCTGGAAGCCGGTCAAGAGGAACAGCAGGCCCTCGATCAGATAGATGATCAGGTCCCAGAAGAAGATGCCCTGCAGGCGCGTCGCGGCCGAGATCAGCAGCGGTCCGTTCCAGCTCATGTAGAGGCCGCAGGCGACGGTCGCGATCACGCCGCTGCCGCCGAAATGCTCGGGGATCCAGTAAGCGAGATAGGGCGTGATCAGCGACAGCGTGATCTCGACCTGCGGATCCCTGGCGCGGCGGCGGGCGCGCAGGCTGAGCCAGCCGACCGCGGTGCCGAACGCGATCTCGCCGGCGACGATGACGAGGAAAGTGCCGGTCGCCTTCGGCAGCGAGAACAGCCCGGTGGTAATCGCGGCGAGCGCGAAACGGTAGAGGATCAGCGCGGTCGCGTCATTGGCAAGCCCTTCGCCCTCGAGCACCACCAGGATGCGCCGTGGCATGCCGAGCTTGCGGGCGATCGCCAGCGGCGCGACCACGTCCGGCGGCGCGACGATGGCGCCGAGCAGGAAGCCGATGCTCCAGGGCAGGCCGATCAGATAATGGGTCGCGGCCGCGACCATGAAGGTGGTGAAGATCACGCAGCCGACCGACAGCAGGATGATCGGCCGCAGATTGGCCTTGAACTCGCGCCAGCTCATTGCGACGCTCGCCGAATAGATCAGCGGCGGCAGCACCACCAGCAGCACGAGCTCAGGCGGCAGTTCCAGCGACGGCATGCCCGGCACGAAGGCGAGCACGATGCCGACCAGCAGCAGCAGGATCGCGGGCGCGATATCGGTCCGCCGCGCCACCAGGGCGGTTCCCGCCAGCACGCCGAGCAAAGTGAGAAAAATCTGAAACTTGGCTTCCATAACGGGCTCAATTCGCCCGGAAACCGGTGCCAGTCAATGCGGTCCGGCCGGAGCCGGACCGCGGGGGGCGTGTCACCAAAGCCGTCGCGGGCGCGCCGCGCCCGGTCGATCAATCCCTGAGGTCGTAGCGGTACGACTTCGAGACGATCTGCCAGCCGTCGGCGAGCTTCATCGCCACCAGATAGTCGGTGAAATAGCGCGGCGGCAGCTGGCAGCGCACCTTGATGAAGGCGGTGTTGTCGTCGGAGCGGTCGATGGTGACGATAAAATCCTCGCGCGGCTTGCCTTCGGCCTTCGCCGAGGTGCGCTTGCGCACCAAGGCAAGCCAGTCCGGCACGGTCAGGACCTTCAGCTCGCCTTTCTCAACCCAGCGCAAGTCGGCGCTCGGATGAAAAGCCTCGGCAAGCTTGTCGGCATTGCTCTCGTAGAGACCGTCGAAATAGGTTTGCACGACGCTTTCGACGCTGGATCGATCTTGGCTCATTGGTTGGTCCTCCCGGCAGGATTGGATCGGCTGGAGCGCTTTCGAGCGAAGCGGGTGCCGGTTCGCCCGAAGAAAACGCGTCAAAGCTCGAATCTTGAGCCCCCGTTCCGATTCAATTGGAACGGAAAGGGCTCTAGGATTTAGCCATGAACCGCCGGATTGCGCCATGGCCGGCGACAAAATTCTGCGTGAGGGACGAGTTGTGACCGCATCTGCAAATTCGAACGAACATATCCTGACCGGCGAATGCTTCTGCCGCGACGTGCGCTACGAGGTGGCCGACGCGTTTGCCTATGCGCTCAATTGTCACTGCTCGAACTGCCGGCGCACCACGGGATCGGCGTTCAAGCCGTTCGCGGGAATCGCGCGCGACAGATTCACCGTGGTCAGCGGTGCTGATGGGCTCCTGATCTACGGCGATGAGCTCACCCACGACGCGCATTGCGGCCGCTGCGGCTCGCTGCTCTATTCGCTGGTCCGCGCCGGTGCCTATGTCCATGTCGCGATGGGCACGCTGCGCGACGCGCCGGCGATCCGGCCGACCGCCCACATCTTCGTCGGCTCCAAGGCGCCGTGGTACGCGATATCGGACGATCTGCCGCAATATCAGGAGCACGTGACGCAAGGCGGGGAATAGATCCGCGCGACGTCATCGGCGTGCTGCTTGTCGTCCTTGCCGACCGCCTTGCGCACGGCATCTCATCATGTAATGGCGGCGCAGCTAGATCGCGCTCGCCGCGATATTCACCATCAGGGCGAGCAGCGCGGTGTTGAACACGAACGAGATGATGCCATGCACAGTCGCGGTGCGGCGGATGATCTTGTCGGTGATGCCGACGTCGGAGACCTGCGCCGTCATGCCGATCACGAACGAGAAATAGACGAAGTCCCAGTAATCGGCGTCGACATGTTCCTCGCCGCTCGGAAACTGCAGGCCGCCGGGCGTCTTGCCGCGGTAATACTCATGAGCGTAGTGCAGCGCGAACGCGGTGTGCACCAAGGCCCATGACAGCGTGATGGTGACGATCGCCAGCGCCAGTCCGGCCGGGCTGCCCTTGGATGCGCCGAGCTCGAACACGATGGCCGCGAGGCTCGCCAGCGCGCCGAACGCGGTCAGCAGCAGGATCAGGAAACGGCCATCGTCCTGTAGCATGGCGCTTCGCTTGATATGGGCGACGCCACAGCGCAGCATCATCACATAGGCGAGCACGAGATAGAGCGCGGCGAAGGCATCCCAGCCCGCGAGCAGGCGCGTGACGATGCGCGGTGCTCCCGGCACCAATAGCGCAGCCAGGACGCCGAAAGCGATCGAGCCGAAGGTACGCGGCCGGCCCACGACGACGCGGACCGGCAGCGGCAGCTTGCGGAAGCGAACAAGGCGGTCGTCGATCTCCCTGTTCATTTCGCGCGGTGCTCTCGGCTAATTCTTGCGCTCGGCGACGAAGTGGGCGGCCGCGCGCAGCACGTCGCTGCGGTCGCCGAACACCGACAGCGCGGCGTCGGCGCGCGCCAGAAGGTCGCGGACGCGCTGCTTGGCGCCATCGATGCCGAGCTGGGTGACGAAGGTGGTCTTGCCGAGCGCGGCATCAGCGCCGGCCGGCTTGCCGAGCGCGGCGGCGTCGCCCTCGACGTCAAGCAGATCGTCGGCGATCTGGAAGGCTTCGCCGAGCGCTTTGCCGTAATCGTCGAGCGCCTGGTATTCCTTCTGCGAGGCCTGGCCGAGGATCGCGCCGGCGATGCAGCCGAAGCGGAGCAGCGCGCCGGTCTTCATCTGCTGCACGCGCGCGACGTCGACCGGCTCGCGGTCGCCGAAGCGGCCTTCGCCGGCGAGGTCGAGGATCTGGCCGCCGGCCATGCCGCCGATGCCGGAGGCGCGCGCCAGCGCGCGGGTCAGGAGCAGGCGGACCTGGGCGTCCTTGTGGATCGCATCGCGGGTGATGATGTCGAAGGCGATCGTCAGCAGCGCGTCGCCGGCGAGGATCGCGGTGGCGTCGTCATAGGCCTTGTGCAGGGTCGGGCGGCCGCGGCGCAGATCGGAATTGTCCATCGCCGGCAGGTCGTCGTGGATCAGCGAGTAGCAGTGGATGCATTCGAGCGCGGCGCCGACCAGCAGGGCGGCTTCGCGCGGGATGCCGAACACCGCCGCGCTCTCGACCACGAGGAACGGCCGCAGCCGCTTGCCGCCGCCGAGGCTCGAATAGCGCATCGCCTCGATCAGCCGCTTCGGGCGCACGATCTCGTCGCTTTCGGTCGCGTCGGACAGCAGTTTGGCGAGCAGGGCTTCGGTATCCTCCGCGGTCTGGTCCAGCCGCTTGGAAAACTCTGCAGTACCGGTCGTCATTAAGAATTGCTCCAGATCGATTTGCGGCCGGACAATCGTTGATGGGATCGGCTTCGTCAATTCCTGCCCTGCGACGGAATGCGCCTTAAAAGTGCTGGAAAAACCGTGAATTATCCCGCAGACGTCGACGGCGCCGGCCGTGTTCTGGCGGGCGGGTCCCAAATCCTTCCTGGAATGGTCCTCCCCGGAAACCCCTGTCTTGCGCATCGTCCGAATTTTGTTGCTGCTTTTGCTGGCCCTGCTGTTGCTGCCGTATCTGGTGACGCCGTTCTACCGCACCGGCCATCCGGTTTCGGCGCTGATGGCCTGGCGGAGCCTGCGCGGGGCTCCGGTCACGCGGCATTGGATCGATTTCGGCGCGATATCCCCGTATCTGGTGCGGTCCGTGGTCGGCTCGGAGGACGCCCATTTCTGCAAGCATCGGGGCGTCGATTGGGGCGCGCTGCGCGAGGTGCTCGACGACGCCGAGGATGGCGAGGTGGCCCGTGGCGGTTCGACCATCACCCAGCAGGTGGCCAAGAACCTGTTCCTGTGGTCCGGCCGCAGCGTGATCCGCAAGGGGCTGGAACTGCCGCTGGCGCTCTGGATCGATCTCGTGCTGCCCAAGCAGCGGATCCTGGAAATCTACCTCAATATCGCGGAAATGGGCCCGTCCGGCCAGTTCGGCGCCGAAGCCGGCGCCCAATATGCCTTTGGCCGGTCCGCCGCGGGGCTGTCACCCCGCGAGGCCGCGCTTTTGGCGGCGATCCTGCCAAATCCGGTCAAAAGAAGCGCCCGAAACCCCGGCCCGGGGGTCCGCAGGCTGTCCGCCACCTATATGGTCCGGGCCAACTCCGTGACGCGCTGCTGGCGCGAAAATCGCGGCTCCTGAGGCCGATTTCGGACGCTTTTTGCTGCCTCCGGCCCTAGCTTTACGCAGTGCCTTCCTCTATAAGCGCGGCCTTACCGGCATCGCAGCTGGCGCTTTGAAGCGCTGTGCGCTCGTCCCCATTTCGGACGATGCCTGCGCAACACCCCTAGAGGACACCGTCATGGCCGTTCCCAGAAGAAAAACCTCGCCGTCGCGCCGTGGCATGCGCCGTTCGGCCGATGCGATCAAGACCCCGACCTATGTCGAGGACAAGGACTCCGGCGAACTGCGCCGTCCGCACCACCTCGACCTGAAGACCGGCATGTACAAGGGCCGCCAGGTCCTGAAGGCCAAGAAAGAGTCCTGATCGGACATTCGGCCTGCGCGCCGCAGCCATGCGGCGCGGCGCCCGAATTCGGCCAACGAGTGCGGTCAACACGGGCGCGTCAGCGGCGAAGCCAATGAGCATCGCCGCATTGCTGGTTCTCCCTGAATAAGGCGCAAGCCCCGATGGTCGGTTTTCCGCTGCTGCTCGTTCCGCTCGCGGTCTACAACATCATCGCCTTCCTGATGCCCGGCGTGTCCTTCACGGACCCGCTGATCAGGCTGACATTGCTGTCGGGCGAGCAGTGGCAGATCACGCTCAGCGACATGCTGCTCGCCGCTGCCGTGCTGCTGTTGCTGCTCGAGGTCATCAAGGGCGCGCGCCCCGGCGCGAAATATCTCACCGACCATCTGCTGTCGCTGATCGTGTTCGGCGCCGCCGCCGCCGAATTCGTGCTCTGGCCGAAATTCGGCAACTCGACCTATGGCCTGCTCGCGCTGCTGGCGCTGGTCGATTTCATCTCCGGAATTGCGCTGCGCACCCGCCGCCGTGCGGTGGTCGCGCCTGCGGCACCGAGCGTCAGCAGGCCGCAGCCCGAGGCGCCGCAGCCCGCGCCGGCAGAGGCGCCCGCGCCGCGTTCCGAGCCCGCGCCCGTCGCCGCACCGGCGCCTGCTGCTCCGCCGCCAGCCGCGCCCGTTCCGCCAGCGACGTCGGTTGCGGAATCCGTGCTGCTCGATCAGTCCGCGCCGAAGCCGACCGTCGCGTCACCGGATTTGCAGCCGGGCGGCCATCCACCGTCGGACGCGCCGCAGCGCTGATATTTTTCCTAGATGATCTGCCGGGTCCGCCGCGCCACGCTGCGGCGTTCGTCGACATGCGGGCCGTAAGCGCTCTGCGCGTCGGCCAATGACCCACGCCGCTGCCCGCGCGTCTGCGGTTCGTGTGCGGCGGTCGCGATCAGGTGAGCCACAAACGACGGATCGGCATGCGGCAGCGGGATCTTGGGCGCCCAATGGGTGGTTGCGGCCAGCGGCACCAGCGCCGTGCTGGCCGCCGCAGCATCGCCGGTGCACTCACCGTCGAGGATTTCCGATTGATCGATATCCGGCATCGCCTGCGACCCGTTGGAGCGTCATCATTTGGGACGTTGCGTCCCTCCGCAACACCCCTGTGGCAAGGGTCATGCCCGCCGTCCCCAGTTCGTTCCCGGCCAGTCGAAAACGTGGTTTCCAGATTATTTATCAACTTCACCTAGCGTTGGATTCGCCGGAACCACTATCTTGAGAGCGTGTAGAATCACCGGGCGCCGTCCCGAATCGAGACATGTTTGATGCCCCCTGTCCCGCCAGCTGCCAGCATCCTCGCCTCGCTCGGCCAAGCGACATTCGCCTGGGACGTGGCGAGCGATGCGATTGCCTGGAGCGACAATGTGGCGGCGGTCTTCCCGGATATCCCGGTCGCGGCGCTTGCGAGCGGTGCTGAGCTCGCAAAGCTGATCGAGCCATCGCGCTCGGTGCGATCCGATGCGCTCGGCGCGCCGGCGCCGGTGCGCAGCGGGGAGGGCGTTCCCTACCGGATCGAATATGGCGTGCGGGCCGTCACCTCGGCGCCGGTGATCTGGATCGAGGAGACCGGCTGCTGGTTTGCCGGCGCCGACGGCAGGCCGGCGCGCGTGCAGGGCGTCGTCCGCATCAACAATGAACGGCACGCCCGCGACGAGCAGCTGCTCAAGCTGTCGCGGCACGATCCGCTGACCAACGAGCTCAACCGCACCCATCTGATCGCCTCGCTCGCCGAGACGATGGAGGAGTGCGCGCGCTTCCGCTCCTCCTGCGCCTTCATGCTGATCGGCATCGACCATCTGGCGCGCGTCAACGATGCCTTCGGCTTCGATGTCGCCGACGCCGTCATCGCCGAGGTCGCGAAGCGGATTCGTGCGCGGCTGCGCAGCGGCGACATGCTCGGCCGCTTCTCCGGCAACAAGTTCGGCCTGATCCTGCGCAATTGCACCGTCGACGATACCAATGTCGCGGCCGAGCGCTTCCTGGCCGCGGTGCGCGACGAGGTGGTGCCGACCAAGTCCGGCCCGGTGTCGGTCACGGTCTCGATCGGCGCCGTCACCCTTCCGCGCCATGCGAGGTCGGCGGAGGAGGCGGTCAATCGTGCCCAGGAGACGCTGGACGCCGCCAAGAGCCGCCGCGCCGGATCGTTCGCGCTGTGGAAGCCCAATGTCGAGCGCGACGCCCAGCGCCGCGTCAACATCCGCGTCACCGACGAGATCGTCACCGCGCTGAACGAGCGCCGCATCGTGATCGGCTTCGAGCCCGTGGTCGATGCGCGCCTGCGGCAGCCCGCGTTCTACGAGTGCCTGGTCCGCATGGAGCAGGACGACGGCCGCGCGCTGCTCGCGCCCGATATCGTGCCGGTCGCCGAGCGGCTCGGCCTGATCCGGCTGGTGGATCACCGCGTGCTGGAGCTCGCCATCGCCGAGCTCGCCGCCGCCCCCGGCGTGCAGCTCAGCCTCAACATCTCGCCCGACACCACGATGGATCCGGACTGGTGGGCCACCATCGAATCCTTGATGCGCGCGCATCCCGGCGTCGGCGAGCGGCTGATCGTCGAGATCACCGAGACGGTCGCGATCCAGGATATCGACGACGTGCGTGGCTTTGTCACGCGCCTGAAGAACTTCGGCAGCCGGATCGCGATCGACGATTTCGGCGCCGGCTACACCTCGTTCCGCAACTTGCGCAAGCTCGGCGTCGATATTGTCAAAATCGACGGCGCCTTCGTGCAGAACATCGTGCGCTCGGCCGACGACCGCGCCTTCGTGCAAACGCTGATCGATCTCGCGCGCCGCCTCGAGATCAAGACAGTCGCCGAATGGGTGCAGGACGAGGAAGCCGCCGTGATGCTGCGCGAATGGGGCTGCGACTTCATCCAGGGTCGCCTGATCGGCCTCGCCTCCCCGGACCGCCCGTGGAACGGGCTGGCGGAGAAGCCCGTGCCCGCCACGGGCTGATCCACGATCGCCGGCCAAATTAACGGTGTCGTCCCGGCCTAGTGCGCAATTGCGCACGGGGGCCGGGACCCATACGCCGCGGCTTCTCGATGAAGCGATCTGGTAGACGCTTGCTTCAAACAACCGACATTTGTGGTTATGGGCCCCGGCTTTCGCCGGGGCGACGTTGTATTAGGTGCGCGCAGCAAAGCCCTACTCGCCCTTCTTCGGCTGACCGCCACGCTCGCTCCTGGCCTTTTCATCAGCTCTCGCCGCCGGCGAAGATGTCCTTGCGGATCACCGCATGGACGCCCCAATTGCCGTCCACCACCTGGGTGACGCCGAAGTCGACACCGAGCGAGATCAGCGAGATGGCCTCGTCCTCGGTCAGCTTCTTCGTCGTCATCAGGAATTTGCGCATCTTGCGGAAGGCATCGCGCAGAGCGAGGTCGACCGACGACTTCTTGTAGATCTCGGTCTGCGCGCCGGCTCCCAGCTCGCTGAGATAGTTGGCATAGCTGAAGCCGTGCACCAGCCATTCGTCCTGGGTCTCCAGCATCGGGTAGTCGAGCGCTTCCAGCGCAGTGCCGGCGAGGTCGGCCTTCTTGTGCAGGATGATCTGGAAGGTGCCGTTGAGCGAGCATTCGATCGCCGTGCCGCACAGTTCGGAATCGCCCTGCGAGGCGTGGGAATCGCCGACCGACAGGAGTCCGCCTTCGACCGCCACCGGGTAATACATCGTGGCGCCCTTGCCGATGCGCCAATTGTCGATGTTGCCGCCGGTGTAGCTCGGCGGGATCGAATCGACGAACTCGGCCTCTTTCGGTGCGAGCCCGATCACGCCGAAATGCGGACGCACCGGGATGCGCACGTTCTTCAGGATGCCGTGGTTCTCCTTGACCGTCGAATGATCGACCGGCACGCCGGGATAATCGATGGTCTTGTGCACCACGCCGGATGGATCGGTCTGCGGCGTCCAGGTGAAATTGTAGACGGCGCGCGCCCAGTTGCGCTCACCTGTCGCGTCGACCTCGTAGATGGTGACGACCTCGCGCGGCTTCGGCTCGGTGAGCAGATCCTTGTAGTGGAAACCCCACGATGCCGCGGCGTTGCTGCCGAATGCCTTGCCGGAATATTTCGGGTTGGCGCAGGGCCGCGGCGCGACGTCGATGATGCGCAGCTCGAGCACGTCGCCTTCCTCGGCGCCGCGCACGAACACCGGCCCGGTGCAGATATGCACGCCGAGGCCTTCGCCGGCGCCGCGTCCGAACAGCGAGGCATCCATCGGGCCGGCGCCGCGCCGGTTCACGCCCTTCTTCTCCTTGGTCCAGAGATAGACGCTCTCGACGCCGGGATCGCCCTTGACCATGCGCTCGGCATCGTCATTGGCGTGATGCGTCAGCGCCTCGATGGTGATGAAGTCGCCGGAATTGATCTCGACGCGCGGCTTCAGCGACTTGCTGAAATAGCCCCAATGCACGGTGTCGGCATTGGCCGACAGATGGTGATAGGCGCGCTGCGCCGGCTGATGCTTCTCGGCGGCGGCCGCCATTTTCGGCGTCACCAGCGAGATGCCGCCGGCGGTCATTGCCGCGGCGCCGCCCGCCGCCGCGAAGCTCGAGCGCAGGAACGAACGGCGTTCCCGGTCGAGCGTCTCCTTGAACTGGCGATGATGCAATTCGAAGTCCGGGCAGTTCTTGTCGTCACCTGCGCACATCTTGAGCTCCTCCTTGGATCGAAAGTGCGCATGAGAGTGCATGGCGCCGCGCCGCTTCGATATGACCGGGCGCGCCCAATAATTTGTCGGCGCGCTTGCTGTCGTCGCGGCGCAAAGGCCTGTGCAATAGCGTGCAAGACATCTGCGGCGGCCACCTTCGCATCGCGGGATGGCCGGAGCGATCAAGAATTTGGGCGCATTCGATCAAGTTGCACTGCGTTCGCCGCTGATAGCGCTGCCACGCGAAAGCGGCCGCTTCCGCGCGTTGCACGCAGGCTGGGCAACATGTGCCGTCGCAACATGCTTGCCGCCTGCCTGCAATCGGTGCAGGCTGCGTTCACGGCTCTGTGAGTGGAAGGCCGCGGTGCTGCGGCCTGGAGGGGTGATGGTCGCGACGACCTATCGGGTTTCGGTCGATGCGATCCCGCGGCAAAACCGGCGGGAGGTCTGGCGCGAGGCGCTGGCCGGTTTGCAGCTCGATTGCGAATTGCCGGAGGCCGGCCAATTCCAGTTCGGCGAATTGACCGCGAAGCGCTCGACCAGCGGCGGCCAGCTCGCGCTGCTGCGTTCGACCGAGCAGCATATCGTCTGCAGCGGTCATGCAGCCTCGCCGGGAATGCCGGCGCGGGTCGCCATCATCTTCCACGGCTACGGCCGCGGCAGCATCACGTCCGGCCAACGCAGTTGCGAGTTCGCCGACAACGACGTCTCGGTGTGCGACCTGCAATCGCCGTGGCGGATGGCCTTGCGCGAGGATTTCGAGATCCTGCTGCTCGAACTGCCGCGAGAGCGGTTGCTCGGCCGGCTCGGGCATAATCGCTTGCGTTTGCCGGCGGTGCTCGGCGCGACGATTGCCGCTGCGTCCGTGCGTCCGGTGATGCGGACCCTGGGCGGCAATTTCGCGATCCTGGACAAGGCGGATCTTGCCACCGCCGAGGTCGCGGTCACCGAACTCGTCGCCGGCGCGCTGCTCGGCGAGACGCGGCTCGATGCCGAAGCGATGACGCAGGTCCAGGCCGGCCATCTGCGCCGGGTCGATGCCGCGATCGAGGCCCAGCTCGGCAATGCCGGCCTGACCATCGCCGACATCGCGCGGCAGGAAGGGCTGTCGCAACGCTATCTGCAACGGCTGTTCGAGCGGCAGAACACGACGTTCTCGGCCTATGTGCGCGAGCGGCGGCTGGAACGCTGCTGCAACGACCTGATCGATCCGAACTATGCCGACCAGCGCATCGCCGAAATCAGCTACCGCTGGGGCTTCACCGATCAGGCGCATTTCAGCCGGATGTTCAGCGCGACCTACGGCACCTCGCCGCGCGACTTCCGCAAGGCGGTGCCGCGCGATGTGGAGGGCGAGCGCACGCGCGGCCGGCCGCGGCTGGCGCGTGGCACCGCAACGGTGTTGCGGCTCGCGCCAAATCTCGCGTCAAGCCCGGTGGCACGCGAGACGGTTGCGCCGCTGGAGCCGGTCGTGCCGGTTGAACCGCCGGCGGCTGTGCCGGAAGGGCGGGGCGCCTCGCATCACCATCTCAAGGTGTCCAGGGAGACCGCCCATTGGGGCTATCTCAGCCGCGCCATCCCGCCTGTCATGAGCGTGCAGTCTGGCGCGGTGGTGACGATCGAGACGCTGACCCAGCACGCCTTCGATGATTACGAGCGCATGATCAAGGGTGATCCCGGCGCGGAGAGCGTGTTTCGCTGGACCGCCGAGGGCAAGTCGGTCGAACGGCGCGGCGCCGGTCCGATGGACGGTTCGATCTTCGGCCGCGGCGCCGGCGAAGGGTTCGGCGTGCACATCTGCACCGGGCCGATCTATGTCTGCGGCGCGGAGCCGGGCGATGTGCTCGAGGTGCAGATCCTCGATATCTGGCCGCGGCCATCAGCCAATCCGGCCTACGCCGGCAAGTCGTTCGGCAGCAATGCCGCGGCCTGGTGGGGCTTTCAATACAACGATCTGATCGATCCGCCGGCCAAGCGCGAGACCATCACGATCTTCGAGACTGATGCAGAGGCCGAGTGGGCCCGCGCCGTCTATTCCTACCGCTGGACGCCGCAGACCGATCCGTTCGGCGTGCGCCACGAGACGATGGATTATCCCGGCGTGCCGGTCGATCACGCCACCGTCGAGAAACGGTCCGGCGTGCTCGCCGGCGTGCGGATTCCGGCGCGGCTGCATTTCGGCTTCATGGCGGTGGCGCCGCGCGAATCCGACATCATCGATTCGATTCCCCCAGGCTATTTCGGCGGCAATGTCGACAATTGGCGCGCCACCAAGGGCACCACGCTCTATCTGCCGGTCGCCGTTCCGGGCGCGCTGTTCTCGATCGGCGATCCGCACTTCGCGCAAGGCGATGGCGAGGTCAACGGCACCGCGCTCGAGCTTTCGCTCACCGGCCAGTTTCGCTTCATCCTGCACAAGAGCGGCAAGGCGACCAAGCCGCATGTCGAAGGGCTGGCGCACCCGCTTTTGGAAACGCCGGAGGAGTGGATCCTGCACGGCTTCAGCTACGGCAATTATCTGCGCGAGCTCGGGCGCAACGCGCAGTCGGAAATCTACCAGCGCTCGTCGGTCGATCTCGCGCTGCGCAACGCGTTCCGGGCGACGCGCAAATTCCTGATGGAGTGTTATCGCCTCAGCGAGGATGAGGCGCTGGCGCTGATCTCGCTCGGCGTCGATTTCGGCGTCACGCAGGTTGCCGACGGCAATTGGGGCGTGCACGCGATCGTCCGCAAGAGCATGCTTCTCGGGGCAAGCGGCGCCTGACGCCGGCCAGGGTTGCCGCCGTCAGGATTTCGCGAAACGAAAGCGGCCGGTGCGTCCGGCCGATCGGCGAAGCGACCTACTCGTCCTTCTTCGTCGGCTGCGACATGCGCTCGAGACGTTCCTGCATGTCCTTCATCTGGCGGCGAAGGTCGTCGATGTTGCCGTCATCGGGCGTGGGCTCCGGCGCCTTCTCGGCCTCGCCGCCGCCGCGTTGCGGCACGAACGGCTTGAACATCGAGAAGGTCTGCTGGAACAGCTCCATGTTGCGGCGGACCTGTTCTTCCAGCGGCGCAAACGGTGTCCCGCTCAGCGCGCCCGCGATCTGCTTGCGGAATTTTTCCTGTTCCTTGGTCAGCGTCTCGATCGACTGTTCGAGATATTTCGGCACCACCATCTGCATGCTGTCGCCGTAGAACCGGATCAGCTGGCGCAGGAAGGTGGTCGGCAGCAGGTTCTGCCCGGCCTTGTTTTCCTGCTCGAAGATGATTTGCGCGAGCACGGAGCGGGTAATGTCGTCGCCGGTCTTGGCGTCATAGACGAGGAAATCCTCGCCTTCCTTCACCATCGCCGCGAGATCCTCGAGCGTCACGTAGGTGCTCGTCCCGGTATTATAGAGCCGCCGGTTCGCGTATTTCTTGATCGTGGTCGGTTGTTCAGATTTTGCCATGGGCTCTCACTTCAACACCGAAGAACCTGGAACCCTACGGCATCGCCGCAGGGCAAAATGCAACGCATCGCAGCAAAGGTAAGCATTTTCAAAGCGGTTCGGCTACAGTTTTGTGCTGTGCGGTTAATTCCAAAGCATAGGATTTGCTCAGGAAAGTGCCAAGGGCGTCATTTTGAGTGCGCCGCGGCGCGATTTGCGCGACAGTCCGATTGACATGCCTCAATGAGATTTACAGGATAGTCATTAAGAGACAGGGCCTGCCAAACCGGCCGCCCGCCGTCGAGAAACCCAGCTACAACCCATAGGAGATGTCCATGTCAGACGATGTCGTCATCGTCAGCGCCGCCCGCACCCCCGTCGGTAGCTTCAACGGCGCTTTTGCCACCACGCCGGCCCACGACCTCGGCGCGATCGCCATCAAGGCGGCGCTGGAGCGTGCCGGCGTCGAGGGCGGTCAGGTCTCCGAAGTCATCATGGGCCAGATCCTCACCGCCGCGCAGGGCCAGAACCCGGCCCGCCAGGCCTCGATCGCGGCCGGCATCCCGGTGGAAAGCCCGGCCTGGGGCGTCAACCAGCTCTGCGGCTCCGGCCTGCGCACGGTGGCGCTCGGCTACCAGGCGCTGCTCAACGGCGATTCCTCGATCGTCGTCGCCGGCGGCCAGGAATCCATGAGCATGGCCCCGCACGCCCAATATCTGCGCGGCGGCGTCAAGATGGGCGGCCTCGAGCTGATCGACACCATGATCAAGGACGGGCTGTGGGATGCCTTCAACGGCTACCACATGGGCAACACCGCCGAGAACGTCGCCAAGCAGTACCAGATCACCCGGTCGCAGCAGGACGAGTTCGCGGTCGGTTCGCAGAACAAGGCCGAGGCGGCGCAGAAGGCCGGCAGGTTCAAGGACGAGATCGTCCCGGTCACCATCAAGTCCCGCAAGGGCGATATCGTGGTCGACGCGGACGAGTATCCGCGCCACGGCGCCACGCTCGACGCGATGGCCAAGCTGCGCGCGGCCTTCGAGAAGGACGGCACCGTGACCGCGGGCAACGCCTCGGGCATCAATGACGGCGCCGCCGCCGTCGTGCTGATGACCGCCAAGGAGGCCGCCAGGCAGGGCAAGAAGGTGCTGGCCCGCATCGTCTCGTGGGGCCAGGCCGGCGTCGACCCCAAGATCATGGGCACCGGCCCGATCCCCGCCTCGCGCGCCGCGCTGAAGAAGGCCGGCTGGAACATCGCCGACCTCGATCTGATCGAGGCCAACGAGGCGTTCGCGGCGCAGGCCTGTGCGGTGAACAAGGACCTCGGCTGGGATCCGGCCAAGGTCAACGTCAATGGCGGCGCGATCGCGATCGGCCATCCGGTCGGCGCGTCGGGTGCGCGCGTGCTGGTGACGCTGCTGCACGAGATGCAGAAGCGCGATGCCAAGAAGGGCCTCGCGACGCTGTGCATCGGCGGCGGCATGGGCATCGCTATGTGCGTTGCACGCGACTGAACAAAAGGCAGCGAGGCCGGTTAGGTGATGAAAAGATCATCTGTCAACCGCGAGGCGAGCTGATAAATAAGATGCCCGGCTTTGCGCCGGGCATTCTTGTTTCGAGGGCATGATCCGGAAAAGTGTGAAAGCGGTTTTCCCTCGCGACAAACGCGGAACGCGTTTGCGCGGAGATCATGCTCAAAAGAAGGGAGCCAAAGCGCGATGACGATTCAGCCTGATCTTCGTCGCGCTTTGTTCAGTGAGTGCGTAGGCCGGAGTTATCCGGTCATAAAAGACGGCCAAGGAGGAAACGGACATGGCACGTGTTGCATTGGTGACGGGCGGAACGCGCGGTATTGGAGCTGCGATCAGCAAGGCGCTGAAAGCGGCGGGCTACAAGGTGGCGGCGAGCTACGCCGGCAATGACGCCGCGGCTGAGAAGTTCAAGGCGGAGAGCGGGATTCCGGTCTACAAGTGGGACGTCGCGTCGTTCGACGCCTGCGCGGCCGGCGTCAAGCAGGTTGAGGCCGATCTCGGCCCGGTCGACGTGCTCGTCAACAATGCCGGCATCACCAAGGATACCGCATTTCACAAGATGACGGTCGAGCAGTGGAATGCCGTGATCAACACCAACCTCGGCTCGCTGTTCAACATGACGCGCCAGGTGATCGAGGGCATGCGCGCCCGCAAGTTCGGCCGCGTCATCTCGATCTCCTCCATCAACGGCCAGAAGGGTCAGTTTGGCCAGGTCAACTACTCGGCGGCCAAGGCCGGCGACATCGGCTTCACCAAGGCGCTGGCGCTGGAGAACGCCAAGGGCGGCATCACCGTGAACGTGATCTGCCCCGGCTATATCAACACCGAGATGGTGCAGGCGGTGCCGAAGGACGTGCTCGAGAAGAACGTGATCCCGCAGATTCCGGTCGCCCGGCTCGGCGAACCCGAAGAGATCGCGCGGGCCGTGGTCTTCCTCGCCGCCGACGATGCCGGCTTCATCACCGGCTCGACGCTGACCGTGAACGGCGGCCAGTATCACGCCTGACGCGCGAAGCGTCGTCGCGTCGCAGGCGCGCATAATCGACCAGCGAATGCCCGGCCTTGCGCCGGGCATTTTCGTCTTTACAACGCACCACACGCGAAGGAAGACGCGGCCGGCCGGACATCGGCAAGCGGCTTCAGACGGCCATCCTTCAGACGGTCATGCCGGCCACGACGGATTGAATTGAGATGACGACCCGAACTGCCACCCTCGTCGGACTGACCGCCATCCTGATGTGGTCGCTGCTGTCGGTCATGACGGTCGCGACCGGGGCTATCCCGGCGTTCCAGCTCGCCGCCATGACGTTCGCGATCGGCGCCGCGGTGGCGTTTGCGAGCTTCCTGTTGCGTCCGTCAGCCTTCGGCGCGTTGAAGCAACCGCTTGTCGCCTGGGTGGTCGGCGTCGGCGGGCTGTTCGGCTATCACGCGCTGTATTTCCTGGCGCTGCGCTTCGCCCCGCCGGCCGAGGCCGGCCTGCTCAATTATCTCTGGCCGCTGTTGATCGTGCTGTTCTCCTCGCTGCTGCCGGGCGAGCGGCTTGCGGTGCATCACATCGTCGGCGCGCTGCTTGGCCTCGCCGGCACCGTGCTGCTGTTCGCCGGTAACACCGGCGCCTTCACAACAGAGCAGATTCCAGGCTTCGCGGCCGCCTTCGTCGCGGCATTCGTCTGGGCCTCCTATTCGGTGATGTCGCGCCGGCTCAAGGCGGTGCCGACCGATGCGGTGGCCGGCTTCTGCCTCGCGACCGCGGTGCTCGCCGCGCTGGTGCACATGATGGTGGAGACGACGGTGTGGCCCGCGACGCCGCTGCAATGGCTGGCCGTCATCGCGCTCGGCATCGGTCCGGTGGGGGCTGCGTTCTTCGCCTGGGACATCGGCATGAAGCGCGGCGATATCCGCGTGCTCGGTGCCGCGTCCTACGCCACGCCGCTGCTCTCGACCGCGTTCCTGATCGCAGCGGGCTTCGCCAAGCCCAGCGCCAACATCGCGATCGCCGCGATCCTGATCGCCGGCGGCGGGCTGATCGCGGCAAAGGACATGGTGCTTAGAAAAAGGACCTAGGATGGGTAGAGCGCAGCGAAACCCATCAATTCTATCCACGCGGCGAGATGATGGGTTTCGCTGCGCTCTACCCATCCTACAAGAGCTCTTACGAAGTCGGCTCCCAGCCCTTCGGCGCCAGCTCGAACCTCGCGAACTCGAATCCCGGCGCGACGGTGCAGCCGACCAGCGTCCAGTCGCCGCTGCTCTCCGCGGCCTGCCAGGCGCCCGCCGGCACGATCGCCTGCGGCTGCTCGCCGTGCGCCACATCCGGCCCGAGCGTGATCGCATGTGGGGCGCCGTCCTGCGCGATCCGCAATGTCAGCGGCGCGCCGGCGTAATAGTGCCACATCTCCACGGCGTCGATGCGGTGCCAATGCGAGCGCTCGCCGCGCGCGAGCAGGAAATAGATCGCGGTCGAATGCGCGCGGCCACTGGCGTCGCAGCGCGCGTCGCGAAACGTCTCGCGATAATGTCCACCTTCGGGATGCGGCTGCAGCGCAAGCTGCGCGATGATATCGGCCGCCGAGAGGTCGGCCATCACGACTTGTTCTTGCGCTCGCGGAGCTCGCCGAACACCAGCGCCGGGTCGGCGCCCTTCATGTGCAGCTTTGCCGCCACCGCCGGCTCGTCGGCGCGCAGGAACACGTTGGCCTTCTTCTCGTCGCCGAGCAGCACGGGGATCGTCGGCTTGTTCTCGGCACGCAGTTTCGTCACTTCCTCGGCGCGCGCCTGCAGGGCCGGATTGTCGGGCTCGATGGTGAGCGCGAACTTCACGTTCGCGGCGGTGTATTCATGGCCGCAATACAGGCGGAAATCGTCCGGCAGCGAGCGCAGCTTCAAGAGCGAATCCCACATCATGGGGTAGGTGCCTTCGAACACCCGGCCGCAGCCGATCGAGAACAGCGTGTCGGCGGCGAACACCGCCTTCTCGCCATCGAACACATAGGAGATGTGATCGAGCGTATGGCCGGGAGTTTCGACCACACGGGCCAAGAGGCTGCCGACCTTGATGACATCGGCATTGGCGGCGCGCAGATCGACATTGGCGATCCTGGCCGACTGGTCGTGCGGGCCGACGACGCGGCAGCCATATTTCTGCTTCAGCTCGGCGACGCCGCCGACATGGTCGCCATGGTGATGGGTGATCAGGATATCGGTCAGCGTCCAGCCTTCGCGCTCCAGCGCCTTGATGATCGGGCCCGCCTCCGGCGCGTCGATCGACGCCGTCGCCTTGGTCGCGGGATCGTGGATCAAATAACCGAAATTGTCGGTGAGGCAGCTGAAGGTGCGAATTTCGGCGGTCATGATATCTCCACGAACAAACGGGACGGACATTTCAGAGCATGATGTCTTCGAAAGACCGGTATCGACTTTCCCGGATCATGCTTTTAACGCGCCCAATATAGGGGTGAAATATGGCGTTAACGCTCCGGCGGCAATGCAATTTTCGGCGCACCCGGGCCGCAGGCGGCGTGTTAGGCTAAGCACCATGGACGTCATCGACCTGCGCGACTTCTATTCGCAGCGCCTCGGCATCGTGGCGCGGCAGCTGATCAACCGGGGTATCCGCGCGCGGTGGCCGAACGCGGAAGGCCAGCGCGTGCTCGGCCTCGGCTATCCGACCCCCTATCTCGGCCTGTTCCGTGAGTCCTGCGAGCGCTGCATTGCCTTCATGCCGGCGGCCCAGGGCGTGCTGAAATGGCCGACCGGCCGGCCGGCGCTGGCCACCCTGATCGACGAATTCTCGATGCCGCTGCCGGATGCCGCGGTCGACCGCGTGCTGCTGGTACACGCGCTGGAGATGTCCGATGATCCGGAGCGGCTGCTGCGCGAGGTATGGCGGGTCCTCTCGCCCTCGGGGCGGCTGATCGCGATCATCCCGAACCGCCGCGGCGTCTGGACGCGCACCGATGCCACGCCATTCGGCCATGGCCGGCCCTATTCGCGGGCACAGATCACGCAGCTGTTACGGCAGACCTGGTTCACGCCGTCGTCGTGGGGCGAGGCGTTGTTCATGCCGCCGGTGCAGGGCAGCTGGTTCCTGCGCTCGGCGATGGCGTGGGAGCGGGTCGGCGCGGCGCTGTCGATGCCGTTCGCCGGCGTGCACATCGTGGAGGCGACCAAGCAGGTCTATCGCGCGATCCCCGCGCGCCGCGAGCGCACGCAGCTGATCCCGTCATTGCGTCCGGTGCTGGTGCCGTCCTCGACGGCGACGCGCAAATCGACTCACACCGAGGCGTGAAATTTCACCCTCCCCGGAGCAGGGCTATCGCATATGAGAGGAAATGGATTTGTCCGCGCCGTCATGGCCGGGCTTGTCCCGGCCATCCACGTCTTTCTTCGCCTGGAAACAAAGACGTGGATGCCCGGGACAAGCCCGGGCATGACGAGTTTGTGGAGCGACCGAGCTCATATGCGATAGCCCTGCTCCTCGAAAGGGGAGGGTGGCTGCATACGTGCGTTACTCGTTGCCCGGATTGAAGTCGTCGCTCGGCGCGGGCTGCGCCGCCATGTCGGGGCGCGGGCCGTGCGGACGGCGGCGGCGGCGCGGAAACCGCTCGCTCCGTTCGCCGCGTTCTGCGCCGCCATTATTGCCTTCATAAGCGCCGTTGACCTGCGGCTGCGCGCCGCCGGTGATGAACGAGGGCAGGCGATCGACGCCGGCATCGGCCATCGCGGGCTGCGGCTGGTTCTGCGGTTGCGGCTGATATTGCGGCTGCGGACGATGCTCGCGCTCGCGGTGCTCACGCGGCTGCTGGTCACGCTCACGATGCTCGCGCGGCTGCTGCTGATCGCGCTGGTACGGCTGCTGGCCGTTGTCGCGCATGAAAGGTTGCTGCTGCTGCGGCACGAAGCCCGGCTCCTGGCCGAAGCTCGAATAGCCGTCGCTGTCGTCGTCTTCGGTCGGGGTGACCTCGGCGTCGGGACGCGGCGGCTGCTGATTCTGCCGGAACTGCTCCTGCGCGGCCGCGATGATCCGGTAGTAGTGCTCAGCATGCTGGTAGTAGTTCTCAGCTGCCACCGGATCGCCGGAGGAGCGCGCATCGCGCGCAAGCTGAACGTATTTCTCGGCCACGTGCGAGGCCGTGCCGCGGATCTTGATGTCGGGTCCGTTCGATTCGTACACCCGTGTCAGGGGATTCTGGCCGCGCCGGTTATTGTTGTTGTTATTGTTGTTGTTATTCCGGTTGCGCATCCGCTTGTTGTTCTGACCGTTTCTCATCTGTCGCCTTTTATTCCAGCCCTGAAGCTATTGCAGTCCACAGTCCGATTTCTCAGCAGTCCGATTTCTCAGAAGTCCGATTCCCAGAGTTCGATTCGGCGCGCGCCTAGGCACACGGAATCGCAATACCGTTCGAAGTGGTTTCGATGTCGCCGACCATTTCGTTCAGCAAAGTCGCGTGCAGCAAAGACGCGTTCCCCAACCGCCGGCAATCGCGCCAGCGACCAAATCATTCCGCCCGTTGAGACAGGCTCAGTTCTCGTGCGTAAGTCTTCAAGCGCAATAACAGGCTTTCGTTCGCTTGGCGGTCGAGAGCAGCACAGCTTCGGCTATTGCGCTCTATGAGACCTGCGTTCCTGGAACCTTTCGATCGGCGGGCTCTGCTGAACCCTGGTCATCACCCGTAACGGATTACGGGGCCAGCACCGATGTTGTGCCCGGAACGTAGTCGTTCCCGGGGGATAATCCAAGAGGTTTTTTTTCGTTCCAATAGGACTTTATCGGGGCAGCCGGCGGGCGGAAACGGCCCTCGGAATGCCCCCCAGATCCGCCTTGGGCGGCCCCGTTGGGGATAATCCGGATGCCGTCATCAGCGCTTCAACGTCGCTGCTCTGACCCTGTCCGACTTCCACAACCAGAAATCCTCCTGAGGCCAGAAGACCCGCGGATTGCGAAATCAGCGCGCGGTAGGCGTCGAGCCCGTCGGCACCGCCGTCGAGCGCCGCGCGCGGATCATGCGCGCGCACCTCGATGTCGAGACCGGCGATGTCGGCCGAGGGGATGTAGGGCGGGTTGGACACGATCAGCTCGAACGCGCCGGCCAGGGCGCTGCCGTAGTCGCACTCGATCCATGTCGTGCGCTGGCCAAGTCCGAGTTCGGCGGCGTTGCGGCTCGCGGTCTGCAGCGCCTCCGCCGAGATGTCGGTGCCGAAGCCATGCGCGTTCGGCAGTTCCGAGAGCAGCGCCAGCAAGATCGCGCCAGAACCGGTGCCGAGATCGGCGATCCGCAAGGCGCGCTCGGCCACGCCGTCGGCGCGCAGCAGTTCGAGTGCGCGCTCGACCACCGTCTCGGTGTCCGGGCGCGGCACCAGCGTCGCGGCGGACAGGTGCAGCGGCAGTCCCCAGAACTCCTTGATGCCGAGAATGCGCGCGACCGGTTCGCCGGCGAGGCGGCGCTGCGCGAGGCGCTCGAGGTGATCCGCCTCGTGCCTCGTCAGCGCGCGCTTCGCGCCGGCGACCATGCCGGTCAGATCGAGACCCAGCGCGGCGCCGACCAGCAGGCGCGCATCGAGCTCGGCACCGTCGCGGCCGGCCGCCTTGAGGCGGGCGGCGAGGCTGCGCCTGATACGCTCGACGGTCTGGCCATGTCCTGCGGGTTCGCTCATCGCGCGTTGTTAGCCGATGGTCGATGCGGCGTCGATATCACTTGCGCGCCGTGCGGCCGGCGCGCACGGTCGAAATCTCAACCCATCGATCCGGAACGCGCGACCATGACGGGCTATGACGACCAGAACATCTTCGCCAGGATCCTGCGCGGCGAGGTCCCGAGCTTCAAGGTCTACGAGACCGACCGGACCTTTGCCTTTCTCGACATCATGCCGCGATCCCCGGGACATACCCTGGTGATTCCGAAGGCTCCTGCGCGCGGCATCCTCGACATCGCCGAAGACGACCTTGCTGCGGTGGCGCGGTCGGCCAAGCGCATCGCCATCGCCGCGATGAAGGCGTTCGCCGCCAACGGCATCATCATCCAGCAGTTCAGCGAGCCGGCCAGCGGCCAGGTGGTGTTTCACCTGCACATGCATGTGATGCCGGTGAAGGCCGGAATCGCGCTGCTGCCCGCGCAGACCGTCAAGGCGGAGATGGATGTGCTAGCCGATCACGCCAGGCGGATGATCGCGGCGCTTGCGGACTGAGCTGGAGCCTGAAGGGTTAGCGCTAAAAGCAGTCGCAACGGCAGTGCGCTCCCTCTCCCGCTTGCGGGCAGGGCAATCGCATATGGAATGTACCGATTCTTCCGCGCCGTCATGGCCGGGACAAGCCCGGGCATGACGAGTTTATGGGAACTCCGATTACCTCAAACGGCCATATGCGATTGCCCTGCCCGCAAGCGGGAGAGGTGCAGCAAGTTTGCGGCGAGATCTATTCTGTCTGGCTTCATCACGAATTAGCGCCCTACACCCCGAGATAGCGCTGCAGGACGTCGGGCTGCGCCTTGATCTCCTGCGCGGGACCTTCGTGGACGATATGCCCGTTGTTGATGATGTAGATGCGCTGCGCCAGCGCGAGCGTCGCGGCGAGGTTCTGCTCCACCAGCACGATGGTCTGCCCGGCCTCGGCCAGATCGCGGCACGCCTTCATCAGGTCGCGCACGATCACCGGCGCCAGTCCCTCGAACGGCTCGTCGAGCAGGATGATCTTGGGATCGCGCACCAGGGCGCGCGCGATCGCCAGCATCTGCTGCTCGCCGCCCGACAGGTCGGTGCCGCGGTTGCTCCGCCGCTCGCGCAGCCGCGGAAACATCTCGTAGATGCGGTCGAGCGGCCAGCGCTGCGAGGCGGTCAGGCCGGCGATCACGAGGTTCTCCTCGACGCTCAGGCTGCCGAAGATGCGGCGCTCCTCATGGACCAGCTGCATGCCGGCCTGCGCGATCTTGTGGCTCTTCCGGCCGGAGATCTCGACGCCGTCGAACATCACCGAGCCGCGGCGCGGGGTGACGACGCCCATCAGGCTCTTCAGCGTCGTGCTCTTGCCGGCGCCGTTGCGTCCGAGCAGCGCCACCACCTCGTTGCGCTCGACGCGCATCGAGACGTCGAACAGGATGTGGGAATCGCCGTAATAGCTGTTCAGTCCGTTGACCTCGAGCAGGCTCATGCGGCGAGCACTCCATGCACGCCGCCAAGATAGGCCTCCTGGACGGTCGAATTGGTCTTGATCTCTTCCGGCGTTCCCTCGACCAGCACCCGGCCTTCCTGCAGCACGGTGACGCGCTCGGCGAGTTCGAACAGCGCATCCATGTCGTGATCGATGATGATCATGGTGCGGCCCTGGCTGATCGACTTCAATAGCTTGACGGTCTCGACGCGTTCGCGCGGGCTCATGCCGGCGAGCGGCTCGTCGAGCAGCAACAGGCTCGGCGACGTCGCCAGCGCCAGCCCGATCTCGAGCCGCCGCTTCTCGCCATAGGCGAGCTCGGACACGGGCGTATCGGGCCTCGATGTGAGATTGACCAGCTCGAGCGTCTGCTGCACGCGCTCGGACAGACCGGGGATGCTGTCGATGCTGCGGAACAGGTCGAGCTTGAACTTGCCGCGCAGCGCCGACAGCGCCGCGATCACCAAATTCTGGCGCACGGTCAGCCCGGCGAACAGCTGGTTGACCTGATAGCTCTTGGTCAGGCCGAGCTGACAGACGTCGGTGACATTCATGCCGGTGATGTCGCGGCCCTCGAACAGGATGGTGCCCGACGTGGGGTGCACCTCGCAGGTCAGCATCTTGAAGAAAGTCGATTTGCCGGCGCCGTTCGGGCCGATGATGCCGCGCAGCTCGCCGTGATTGACGGTGAAGTCGATGTCGCTGTTGGCGAGCAGGCCGCCATAGCGCTTGGTCAGGCCCCTGGCCTGCAGGATCGGGCCGGACGGATTGCCGCCGGCGCGAGCCGCCACCCGCTTCGGCGCGACGGGCGCTGCGGCGTGCCGCTCGCTGGCCACGGCGACGACCTCGGGTGCACTCTCCTCCGGCTCCTTGGCGCCGCGCTGTCCGGTCAGGAGGCGGTACAGATCGGCGAGGCCGCCGATGATGCCGCGGCGCAGGAAGCACACCAGCAGTACGAACACGATGCCGAGCACGAGCTTCCAGGCCGCGCCGAGCCCGAGCGCCGCCTGCAGGAAGTCCTGCAGCGACAGCCACACCGCGGCGCCGACCAACGGCCCGAACAGCGTGCCGCGGCCGCCGATCGCGGTCTGCATCACGAGCTGCCCCGACGTGTCGAAGGTGAACGCGTCGGGTGGCATGAAGGCCTGCAGCACGCCGAGCAGCCCGCCGGCAAAGCCGGCATAGGCGGCGGCGATCACGAAGGCGGTCAGCTTGTAGCCGTGGATGTTGTGGCCCACCGCGGTTGCGCGCAGCGGGTTGTCGCGGATCGCGCTGAACACGGCGCCGACCGGCGAGCGCACGATGCGCAGCGCGATCACGACGCCGATGAAGTAACACAGCGCCAGGAACTGGTAGAGCGACCAGCCGGTGGTGAAGTGCAAGGTGGTGAAGCCGAGATTGAAGCTCGGGGTCGGCACACCCGGCAGCCCGTTCTCGCCGCCGGTGAAGTCCGACAGCGGATTGAACTCGACGAAGAAGAACACCTCGGCGATCGCCACCGTAATCATCGCGAAATAGATGCCGGTGCGGCGCAACGCGATCAGGCCGATCAGATAGCCGGTGGCGGCGGCCGCGATCATGCCGATGACGAGCGCGAGCACGACGTAGGGAAAGCCGGCTCGCGTCAGCAGCCAGGCGGCGACGAAGCCGCCGGTGCCGTAAAAGGCCGACTGGCCGAACGACAGCAGGCCGGTGAAGCCGAACAGGATGTCGAAGCCGAGGCCGAACAGGCCCCAGACCAGGATCCGGTTCACCGTGTTGGGCGCGAAGCCGAGCCACGGCAGCACGAAGGGCGCGACGATCAGGCCGGCGGCCGTCAGGAATTCGATCAGGTATGGGCGCTGTTTAAGCATCTAAAACATCCGTCGTCATTCGCGGCCCTGCGTGCCGAGCAGGCCATGCGGTCTGAGCACCAGCACGAGCGTCATCGCCGCGAACAGCATGACGTAGGCGTAACCGGGGTTGAACATCGAGGTGATGCTGATGATCTCGCCGGCGATCAGTCCGCCGAGGATGGCGCCGGGAAACGAGCCGACGCCGCCGATCACCACCACCACGAAGGTCTCGACCAGGATGTCGTCGCCGACACCCGGCGTCAGCGACACCACCGGCGCATTGATGATGCCGGCGAAGCCCGCGGCCATCGCGCCGATGCCGAACACGATCATGAAGACGCGGTAGACGTTGATGCCGAGCGAATCGACCATCACCGAATCCTCGATGCCGGCGCGCACGATCATGCCGAGCCGGGTCCGGTACAGGATCAGGAACAGCGCGCCAAGCGCGACCGCGACGATGCCGACGACCGCGAGCCGGTAGGTCGGATAGAACAGGAAGCCGAGCGAGGTGATGCCCTGCAGCAGCGCCGGCGGCGGCACCACCTGCGACTGGCTGGTGAAGATCAGCCGCACGATCTCGACGAAGCAGATGCCGAGGCCGAACGTGACCAGCAGCTGGTCCTCATGCGGGCGATGGTAGAAATGGCGGATGATGATCCGCTCCATCGCGACGCCGAGCGCCATCACGAACAGCGAGCCCGCGATCACGGCGAGGATGAACGAGCCGGTGTAGGAATAGGTCACATATCCGGCGTAGCCGCCGATCATGAACATGGCGCCGTGGGCGAGGTTGAGCACCCCGAGCGTGCCGTAGATGATCGTCAGTCCGGAGCTGATCAGCGCCAGCAGCGCGCCGAGCGCCAGCCCGTTGAAAAGTTGCGAGACGAAATTTGGCCAGTTGATCATGGCGCGCGTTCACTCAGCCGTTTTATCTGGCCCGGTCGATGGAGGATGCGTTCCGATAAAAGCGGCGCCGCGGGCCGGGTCGCCCCGCCCACGGCGCCGAGTCTTCCCACGTTAATCAGGTGTAGTCGCCGAGATGACAGCCGAACGCATCCGGCTTCTGCATCAAGCCGTCGCCGGGGACGATCTCGATCACCTCGTAATAGTCCTCCTTGTTCTTCATCTCCTTTTCCATCTTGCCGCGGACGATGACGACGGGGCGGACGCACTGGTGATCCTCGGGGCGATAGTGGACGTCGCCGACCAGCGAAGGCAGCGTCTCGCCCTTCTCATAGGCCTTGATGACGTCGGGCGGATAGAAGCTGCCGGCTTCCTCGACCATGCGGGCCCAGTGCGCGAAGCTGACATAAGCATTCTCGGCGCCCCATTCCGGCTTGTAGCCGTACTTCTTCTCGAAGGCCTCGTTGAACATCTTGGCCAGCGGATACTTGTCCTCGATGGTCCACCAATAATCGGTCGCGGCGTAGACGCCCTGCATCAGGCCGCCGGTCTCGCGGGCGATGAACGGCACCTGGTAGGGCACCACGAGCTTCATCTTGTCGAGCACGCCGAACTGCTTGGCCTGCTGCGTCGACAGCACGGCGTCGTGACCCCAGTTGACGTTGATCAGCACGTCGGCGCCGGAATTCGCGACGTTGAGCAGATAGGACGAATAGTCCGGCGCGCCGAGCGGCGAGACCTGGTTGGTGACGGTGGTCCAGCCCGCCTGGGCGAGGTAGTCCTGCATCGACTTGGTGACGGTGTGGCCGTAGGTGTAGTCGGGCGTGAGGTAGGCGGCCTTCTTGTTCTTGCCGAACTGCTTGATCAGCACCGGCGCGATCGCCGCCGCGGCGGTCTGGCCGAAGAAGTTCTGGCGGAAGCCGTAGCGCACGCAATCCTTGCCGGTGGTGTCGTTGGAGCCGGAAATGCCGCAGACGAAGATCACCTTCTCGCGCTGCGCCAGCTTGTTCAGCGCCACCGCGACCGCGCTCGAGGTGCCGCCGGTGATCATCACCGCCTTGTTCTCGGAGATGAAGCGCTGCTGCGCCTGCACGGCCTCGTTCGGCTTCGCCGCGGAATCCGCGACGCCGAACTTCAGCTCCTTGCCCAGCACGCCCTTGCTGGTCTTCGGCGAGATCTTCTTGATCAGCTCGTGGCCGCTGTTGATGTGCTCGATCGCGAGCTGATAGCCCTTGAGCTCATCCTCGCCCTGCACGGCATAGGTGCCGGTGCGCGGCACCGAGATGCCGATGAAGGCCGAAGAGCCCGACGTGCCCGCGGGAAAGGTTCCGATCGCCGGATGGTCCTCGGCGAATGCCCGCGATGCGATCGAGGCCGGCAGCACGGTGCCGCCGATCAGGCCCGCGCCGGCTTGCAGCAAAGTGCGGCGCGAAACGTTGAGGGCGCTGCCCGGCCGAAAATCCCTGGTGCTCATCGCTCAGTATCCTCCAATTATATTGATTGTTGGCGCGCATGTTCACTCGTCGCCGGATCGGATCGATCGGCGGCACGACGCGCCGGCTGCAATCGAGCAGCCTGTCACAGCTACAATTCCCCACCGGCATATTTAGTCAATGTCACCTTTCGTCGAATCATATCGGCCTACGATAGAATTAATATCGTCAGGCGATGTATCGAAGGGTTTACCGACCGGGTGCGGGTCCTGTAAGTGAGGGAGCGATGATCCAGGAGCCTTCAAGTCGCACCGGAAATGCCGGAGAGCACGCAGTGACCGAGCACGGTGGCGCCGAGCAATCGGGCAGTCTGAGCATCCGCGCGGTCAACGTTCTGAAGGAACTGGCGGTCGAGCTGCTCGACGAAGTGCCGCCGAAGGTGGGCTGGACGCCGCCGGACGAACTGCTGCGCCTGCTCACCGCGCGCCATCTCGCGACCGCGCGAAACTGCGGACGGCAAACCATGCGCGAGATCATCGCCTGGGCCGAGACGCGCGGAATAACGATCCCGTCTCCACATCACACCGGCAAGTCGTTGTCGGAGGTCTGGGGCGATCTGGTCGCGCGCGCCTCGGCCGGGCATCTGACCAAGAGCGAGATCACCGAAGCGCTGGAGAAATCCATTCGCCGCAGGAGCCCGCGGATTCCGGTCGCCTTCCAGATCGTGCTGCTGAAGATATTGAGCTCGACCTACGATCACTGGCCGCAGCCCTGAGCTTGCGCGCCTCCGCTCGACCGTCAAATCGTTGAAAACATGGGTGGAAGGGCGGCCGGTAGTATGGTGCGTCCGGCGTTGGCTTGATAGCGTTGCACAGCGTCTGCCGTCCGGCGGAGCGAGCCAGCAGCAGGACGATCGAATGCCGCAACCAAAGCAACGACGAGCGCCGGCCGGCGCAACGAAACGCAAGGCGGCCGCCGCGACGGTGGACTACCGGGCGCTCGCGCAGTTTCGCTACGAGTTGCGGAGGTTTCTCGCATTCAGCGAGGAGGGCGCCCGGAAGGTCGGAATGACGCCGCGGCAGCATCAGGCGCTGCTCGGCATCAAGGGTTTCGTCGATCCCGGTCCGCCGACCGTCGGCGACATCGCCCGGTTTCTGCTGATACGGCATCACTCCGCCGTCGAGCTGATGAACCGCATGGCAAAGCTCGGGCTGGTCAGTCGCCTTGCCGATCCCGACGACGCGCGTCGGGTTCAGCTCAGGCTGACGGCAAAGGGCGAGCAGAAGCTCCAGGCGGTCTCGAAGAAGAACATCGAGGAGCTGCGCCGCGTCGCGAGCCCGGCGTTGCGCCGCTTGCTGAAGTCCTCGCCGACTTCCGGAGAGGACTGAGCGTAGCATCCGCCGGCGCAAGCGGCGGCGCGTGTCAGGCCGCGGCGCCCTGCGCGGCGAGCTGTGCCGCCTGGTGCTCGGTGGTCAGCGCGTCGATCAATTCGCCGAGCGCTTCGCCCGCGATCACCTGCGGCAGCTTGTAGAGCGTCAGGTTGATGCGGTGGTCGGTGACTCGCCCTTGCGGGAAATTATAGGTGCGGATGCGCTCGGAGCGGTCGCCGGAGCCGACCTTCTCCTTGCGGTCGGCGGAGCGCGCCGCCTCGACGCGCTGGCGCTCGGCATCGTAGATGCGCGAGCGCAGGATGTTCATCGCCGACGCCCGGTTCTTGTGCTGCGAGCGGCTGTCCTGCATCATCACCACGATGCCGGTCGGCAGATGGGTGATGCGGATCGCCGATTCGGTCTTGTTGACGTGCTGGCCGCCGGCGCCGCCGGCGCGCATGGTTTCGATCCTCAAGTCGGTGTCCTTGATATCGACGTCGACGTCCTCGACCTCGGGCAGCACGGCGACCGTGGCGGCCGAGGTGTGGATGCGGCCCTGCGTCTCGGTGTCGGGCACGCGCTGCACGCGGTGCACGCCGGATTCGAATTTCAGCTTGGCGAACGCGCCGCGTCCCTGCACCTCGGCGATGATTTCCTTGTAGCCGCCGACGGTGCCTTCGCTCGCCGAGATCACCTCGACCTTCCAGCCCTGCAAGGATGCGAAGCGCTCATACATCCGGAACAGGTCGCCGGCGAACAGCGAGGCCTCGTCGCCGCCGGTGCCGGCGCGGATTTCCAGCATCACGTTGCGGTCGTCCATCGCGTCCTTCGGCAACAGCGCGATCCGGATCTGCTGCTCCAGCTCGCCGAGCCGCGCCTGCAGCGTTTCCAGCTCGGCTTCCGCCATGCTGCGCATTTCGGCGTCGGTCCCGGCATCCGCCAGCATCGCCTCGGTGTCGGCGAGCTCGCTACGCGCAGAACGATAGAGCTTCACCGCGTCGATCAGCGGGTTGAGCTCGGCGAGCTCGCGCGTGATCTGCACATAGCGCTCGGACTTGACCTCGCCGAGCAGCTCGGCCTCGAGCGAGGCGTGATGAGCGAGCAGGACGTCGAGTTTGGCTTCGGGTAGCATGGCGGTATCTCGAATTGCGGAAGGTACGGAAGGGCGGCAGCGGCGACGGCAGCGTCGCTACAAGGCCAGCCCCTCGGTTTCCGCAAACTTCGTCAGCGCCTCGCGGATCGAGACGCTGCCGACCGGCGCGTCCAGCAGCGGATTGATCATCGCCTCGGCCTTCTTGGCGTCGAGGTCGAGGATCAACGCCTTGACCGGCCCGTGCGCGGTTGCCGACAATGAAAGCGAACGGTAGCCGATTGCGATCAGCGCCAGCGCGCCGATCGGCTTCGACGCCATCTCGCCGCACAGCGAGGCGGCCTTCTTCGCCGCCTTGGCCTTGCGCACGATGTCGCGCAGCGCGCGCAGGATCGGCGCCGACAAAATGTCGAAGCGTTCGGAGACCTTGGCATTGCCGCGGTCGACCGCGAACAGGAACTGGAACAGGTCGTTGGAGCCGACCGAGACGAAGTCGACCTTCTTCAAGAGCTCGTCGAGCTGGTAGAGCAGCGCCGGCACCTCGACCATGGTGCCGATATCGATCCGCTCGGGCAGCGAATGGCCGTGCTGGCGCAGATAGGTCAGCTCGCGCTCGACGATCGCCTTGGCCTGGTCGAACTCGGCGATGTCGGAGATCATCGGGAACATGATCTTCAACGCGCGGCCGCCGCCGGCGCGCAGCAGCGCGCGGATCTGGCCGCGCAACAGGCCGGGGCGGTCGAGACCGAGCCGGATCGCGCGCCAGCCGAGCGCGGGATTTTCCTCGATCACGGTCTCCATATAGGGCAGCGCCTTGTCGCCGCCGATGTCGAGCGTGCGGAAGGTGACGGGCTTGGAGCCCGCGGCGTCGAGCACGGTGCGGTACAGCGCGAGCTGGTCGCTCGAGCGCGGCAGGTTCGGGCTCACCATGAACTGCAATTCGGTGCGGAACAGGCCGATGCCGGCGCTGCCGGTGTCGTCGATATGGGGCAGGTCGATGGTCAGGCCGGCATTGATCAATAGCTCGATCGGCTGGCCGTCCTTGGTCACGCAGGCCTTGTCGCGCAGCGCCGAATATTGCGCCTGCCGGCGCGCCCGGAACCGGACGCGCTCGGCATAGGCGGATTCGATCTCGGCGGAGGGGCGGACATAGATCTCGCCGGAAATGCCGTCGACGATGATGGCATCGCCCGGATCGGCGATGCCGGGCGCGTTCGGCACCTCGCCGACCGCGGGAATGCCGAGCGCGCGCGCCACGATCGAGACGTGGGAATTCGCGGTGCCTTCCTCCAGCACCAGCCCGCGCAGCCGCTTGCGGTCATAGTCGAGCAGCGCCGCGGGGCCCATCGCGCGGGCGATCAGGATGGCATTGTCGGGCAATTGCTCGCGCGACGGCGCATGGTCCTGGCCGACCAGCTGCCGCATCAGGCGATGGCCGAGATCCTCGAGGTCGTGCAGGCGGTCGCGCAGATAGGGATCGGTCGAGCGCAGCATGCGCGCGCGGGTGTCGGACTGCACGCGCTCGACGGCCGCTTCCGCGGTGAGGCCGGTGGCGACCGCCTCATGCAGCTTGTGCGACCAGCCCTGGTCGTTGGCGAACATGCGGTAGGCTTCCAGCACCTCGCGGTGCTCGCCGCCGTCGGCGACATCGCCGCGCTCCAGCATGCGATCGAGATCGGCGCGCAGATTGGCGAGCGCGGTGTCGAGCCGCTTGATCTCCTTCGGCAGATCCTCGGCGATATAGTTGGTGATGACGACGCGCGGCTCGTGCAGCACGACATGGCCGAGCGCGATGCCGTCGGAGAGCACCGCGCCGGTCTTGTGCAGCGAGTGCCGCGCGGCGGGCTCGGCGCCGGGCTGCGCCAGCGCGGCAAGCTCGCCGGAGGCGATCATCTCCGCCAGCACCATGGCGGTGGTCTGCAGCGCCTCGACCTCTTCCTCGACATAGGTGCGTTTGGCGCGGTTCTGCACCACGAGCACGCCGAGCGTGTTGCCGGCGCGCAGGATCGGCACGCCGAGGAACGAGTGGTAGGCCTCTTCGCCGGTCTCCGGGCGATAGGCGAAGGCCGGATGGCTTTGCGCGTCGGACAGATTGAGCGGCGTCGCCTCGCTGGCGACGAGGCCGACCAAGCCCTCATGCGCGCTCATCACGGTGCGGTGAACGGCGTCTCGGTTCAGACCTTCGGTGGCGTAGAGCTCGAGGGTGTTGTCGATGCGCAGCACGTAGCAGGAGCAGACCTCGGCCACCATGTTGGCCGCGATCAGCACCACGATCTTGTCGAGCCGCTCCTGGGCGGAGACTTGCTCCGCCATGGTCTCGCGAAGCCGTCTCAACAGGATGCGGGGGCCTCCCGACGCGCTCCGCATGTGTTTCAGTCCCTCCCCACGAAGCCAGCACACCGGTGCGGCCGGCCGCTGGCGCAAAACTCGTCAAAAACAACAATTTTAGTCATTCGGTGTCGCCGCTCGCCAGTTCCCGCCGATTCGCAATCACCGAAACTGTGCCACAGTTTGCGACAGCCTACCTGACTGGCCGTATAGCCAATCGAGGCTTGCTTTGCCAAGCAAAACGCCTGCCAGTAGCAAATAACGTCTGCGTCAGCCCAATGCTGCGCCCGCTAAGAGAAATTCTAACTCCGGGGCGGGAGCGAGCAGGGCGGCTTCTTACCTCTCCCGGAGGGAGAGGTCGGCGCGAAGCGCCGGGTGAGGGGATCAGGTCTCGATGGACCGGAAGCCCCTCACCCGGATTTCTCGCTGCTCGAAATCCGACCTCTCCCTCCGGGAGAGGTGAAAGGCAGGACCTACGCCTGGTCCAGGCCGTACAGCGTGTGCAGCGTGCGGACCGCGAGCTCGGTGTAGGCGGCGTCGATCAGGACCGAGAACTTGATCTCGGAGGTGGTGATGGCGCGGATGTTGATGTTGCGGTCGGCCAGCGCCTTGAACGCCTTGGCCGCGACGCCGGCATGGCTGCGCATGCCGCTGCCGATCACCGAGACCTTGGCGACGTCGGTCGCGGTGTCGAGGCGGGCGTAGCCGATCTTGGCCTTGGCGGCGGTAATCGTGTCCTTGGCGCGGTTATAGTCGCCGGCCGGAACGGTGAAGGTGAGGTCGGTGGTCTTGCCGTCCTCGGACACGTTCTGCACGATCATGTCGACATTGATATTGGCATCCGCGAGCGGCCCGAAGATCGCGGCGGCGACGCCGGGCTTGTCCTCGATCTGGCGCACGGAAATCTGGGCTTCGTCCTTGGAGAAGGCGATGCCGGTGACGACGTGCATTTCCATGATTTCCTCCTCGCTGCAGATCAGCGTGCCCGGCGGCTGGTTGGCGTGCGGGTCGATATCCTCTGGCTTGTCGAAGCTGGAGCGCACGAAGATCGGCATGTTGTGCACCATGCCGAGTTCCACCGAGCGAACCTGCAGCACCTTGGCGCCCTGCGAGGCCAGTTCCAGCATGTCCTCGAACGCGATCTTGTCGAGCCGGCGCGCCTTCGGCACCACGCGGGGGTCGGTGGTGTAGACGCCGTCGACGTCGGTGTAGATGTCGCAGCGGTCGGCGCGCAGCGCGGCCGCGATCGCCACCGCCGAGGTGTCCGAGCCGCCGCGGCCGAGCGTGGTGATGCGGCCGCTGTCGGGATTGATGCCCTGGAAGCCGGCGATCACGGCGACTTCCTTGCGCTCCTTGAAGCGGGTGATGATCTCGGTGCCGTCGATATCGAGGATGCGCGCCGAAGCGTGCGCGTCCGAGGTCTTGATCGGGATCTGCCAGCCCTGCCAGGAGCGCGCCTGGATGCCGATGCCCTGCAGCACGATCGCGAGCAGGCCCGAGGTGACCTGTTCGCCGGAGGCGACCACCGCGTCATATTCGCGCGCGTCGTGCATCGGCGAGGCGTCGGTGCACCAGGCCACCAGCTCATTGGTCTTGCCGGACATCGCGGAGACGACGACGGCGACCTCGTGGCCCGCGTCGACCTCGCGCTTCACATGCTGCGCGACGTTGCGGATACGATCGATATTGGCGACGGATGTACCGCCGAATTTCATCACGAGGCGGCCCATGACGACGCGTCTATTCCTTTAAGAGGATAAGTAGGTTAACCCACGCCGAAAACCGCAAGCGCGGGGACCGAAACGCGCGTATACATAGCGCCGCGCCCGGGGGCAAGCCGGTAGGTAGGGGGCCCTCGCGTGTCTTTTTGGGGTGTTTTGACCGGCTGCGGGCGGGTTGTGGCGCACGGGTAACACGAGGGCAACTCGAAGGCGGATTGGATGGGACGTTATATCGACGAGATCCTGCAGCCTGGCGAGAAGGTGCTGTATTCCACCAATGCGCACTGGATGTTCTATTTGCCGGCGATCGGGGCCTGGATCGTGGTGCTGGCGCTCTTGATCCTGTCGCGGATGACGACGGTTGACGGCCTCGTGATGGCTTGCCTGGCGGCCGCTGCCGTGGTCGCGGTCGCGGCGCTGTACTGGACCGCCGCGGCCTGGTTCCACCGCTGGACCACCGAAACCGACGTCACCAATTTCCGCGTGGTGCACAAGAGCGGCTTCATCAAGCGGCGCACCTTCGAGATGAGCCTCGACAAGGTCGAGAGCGTCGACGTCAACCAGAGCATCATGGGACGCCTGCTCAACTATGGCGACGTCACCATCCGCGGCGTCGGCGAGGGCATCGAGACCATCAGGACCATCGCCGCGCCGCTGTCGTTCCGCAATTCGATCACCGCGCGATAGGGGCGCGCGCAATCATGGCTACGCAAACAACTGTTTCCAGTTCCTCCGCCAACGCCTCCGCCAGCTCGGTCGATCCGGCCGAGGTCGCGAAATTCTCGAAACTGTCCGATGAATGGTGGGATCCGCGCGGCAAGATGGCGCCGCTGCACAAGATCAACCCGCTGCGCCTGACCTATATCCGCGACGCCGCCTGCCGCAAGTTCGAGCGTAACGCCAAGAGCCTGAGCTGCCTGTCCGGTCTGCGCCTGCTCGACATCGGCTGCGGCGCGGGCCTGTTGTGCGAGCCGTTCACGCGGTTAGGGGCCCAGGTGATCGGGATCGATCCCTCCGCCACCAACATCGCTGCCGCGAAGCTGCACGCCGACAAGGGCCACCTGTCGATCGACTACCGCTGCACCACCGTGGAGGAGATGGACGCCCGCGAGCGCTTCGACATCGTGCTGGCGATGGAGGTGGTCGAGCACGTCAACGACGTCGGCGCCTTCATCAAGCGCTGCGCGGTCATGCTCAAGCCCGGCGGGCTGATGGTGGTCTCGACGTTGAACCGCAACTGGAAGAGTTTTGCGCTGGCGATCGTCGGCGCCGAATACGTGCTGCGCTGGCTGCCGCGCGGGACCCATGAATGGAGCAAGTTCGTCACCCCCGCCGAGCTCGAGCGCTACCTCGGCGACGTCAACCTCACCGTCACCGAACAGGCCGGCGTGGTCTACAACCCGCTCGCCGACAAATGGACCGTGTCGACCGACATGGACGTGAACTACATGGTGGTGGCGGAGGAGGCGTGAGGCGATCTGCAGCGGCATAACCGGTGTCGTCCCTGCGAAAGCAGGGACCCATAGCCACCGGCCAATGTTGTTGACTGCGATCTTGGTTCAGGACCTGCTTCGGAATCTGATCAACACCATTCGACTCATCTTCCGTTCAACCACCGTGCCCCAGACCGCTCCGTGTGGTTATGGGTCCCTGCTTCCGCACTAGGGCATGCACGTATTTGGTGCGGCGGATTGACTCGGGATGGAGACAGGGGATTCCAGAATCGGCGATCCGTGTGATTTCTATTGCGACGCTCCAGGTTGGACGGGGGTGTCGGGTGTTGTTACGAATTGACTGGACGTTAGGACGGTTCGGGGATCGTCGTCTCGATAAAGGGGGGCGGCGCTCGTCGAACGCATGGTTGCGGGCAAGACGGTCTGCCTGCGGCGGCTTTCCAGGGGTGATCGTGCGCTGGAGGTGCGGTTCAACCGCTTTCTCGGCCACGACAAGGTGACGGCGGAGCGGATCATCGAAAGCTGGGGCGACAGCACGGTTGCCGCGGTAGAGGGCCGCCATGTGCTGGCGATCCAGGACACCAGCGAGATCCACTTCAACACCACGCCGCAACGCCGGCGCGGGCTCGGCGAAATCGGCAAGGGCAATAACCACGGCGTGCTGCTGCATCCGCTGCTGGCCGTGGATGCCGACGATGGCAGCTGTCTTGGACTTTTGAGTGGGCAGGTATGGACGCGCCAGGGGCGTCGCACCACGACGCATGACGCACGTGACTTGTCTGACAAGGAATCGCAACGCTGGATATCCACCGCCATTGCGGCCAAGCCGCTGCTCACCGCTGCCGGAACGGTGACGGTCCTCGGTGATCGCGAGAGCGATATCTTTGCCCTTTATGCCAGCTCGGCCGAGCAGCACTTCCATGTCATCGCGCGCAGCATGCATGATCGCAAGCTTGCCGACCGCACCGGCCTGTATGAGGCCACCGACGCCATGCCTGTGGTGGATCGGAGGGCGATCCAACTGCCTGCGCGCGCGGCGCGACCGGCACGTCAGGCCCATCTCGAACTCCGCTTTGGCGCAATCGAGCTTGCCCGCCCGCAGAGCAAGTTCCTGCGCCATTTGCCGAAAAGCTTGCCGCTGGCGGTGGTCGACGTGTGCGAGATCAATGCCGGGCCCGGCGCAGAGCCGCTGCACTGGCGTCTGATCACCTCTCACGAGATCGCCACCGTCGACGACGCCTGGCGTATCGTCGAATGGTACAAGCAGCGCTGGATCATCGAGCAGTTCTTCCGCGTCCTGAAGACGCAAGGCCTCAAGCTCGAAGACAGCCAGATCGGAACCGCCGATCGTCTCCTCAAACTGGTCACTATCGCCGCCAAGGCAGCCGTCATCACCATCCAGCTTCTGCAAGCGCGCGATGGCGGTCAGCAGCCCATTCGCGTTGCCTTCAACGACAACGAGATCAACGCGCTTGCCGCCCTCAACCGGCAACTCGAGGCCAGGAGCAAGCGACTGAAAAACCCACATCCGCCCGACAGCCTCACCTGGGCAGCCTGGATCATCGGCCGCCTTGGCGGTTGGGACGGCTACCCGTCGTCTAAACCTCCAGGCCCCATCATCTTCAAAAATGGCCTCGAATACTTCCTGGCCGTCGCAGCAGGATGGAGCCTCAGAGATATGTGCATGCCCTAGTGCTTCCGCAGGGACGACAGCGAGATTGTGGACGCGGTGCAGGCCTGTCATGCACCGCTTAGGTTGACCACATGCGTTACGCCGGGCACGCTGGGCGTGTACTCCCGCCGGCATGCTTTCCTCATCCCCCATGTTCACGATCGCCTCGCTCTGGATTCCATTCACCATTGTCGCCGCGTTCGGGCAGGTGGCGCGCAATGCGATGCAGCGGCATCTGACCGGGCCGCTCGGGACCTGGGGCGCGACCAATATCCGCTTCCTGTTCGGCCTGCCGTTCTCGGTGCTGTTCTTCGCGCTGGCGGTGCTGCTGACCGGCGATCGCGTGCCGTGGCCGGCGGCCGCGTTCTGGCCGTGGCTGGTGACCGGCGCGCTCAGCCAGATCGTCGGCACCGGCTTCATGCTGCTGGCGATGAACGACCGCTCCTTCGTGGTGACCACGGCCTATATGAAGACCGAGGCGATCCAGACTGCGATCTTCGGCTTCATCTTCCTCGGCGACCATCTCACGACGACCAAGGTGATCGCGATCGTGATCGCCACCATCGGCGTCGTCGTCACCGCGCTGCGGCCCGGCGGGCAAAAGAGCTTTGCCGACCTGCGCCCGACCGTGCTCGGCCTCGGCGCCGCCGCGGTGTTCGCGATCTCGGCGGTGAGCTTTCGCGGCGCGATCATCGCGGTGCCCTCGGTCTCGTTTGTCACGGCGGCCTCCTACACGCTGATGTGGGGCCTCCTCGTGCAGACGCTGATTCTGTCGGTCTATCTGTTGCTGCGCGCGCCCGACGTGCTGAGGTCGATCCTCAAGCTGTGGCGGCCCTCGATGTTCGCGGGCTTCATGGGCGCGTTCTCATCGCAATTCTGGTTCCTGGCGTTCGCGCTCACCGCTGCCGCCAATGTGCGCACGCTGGCGCTGATCGAGGTGCTGTTCGCGCAGGGCGTGGCGTATTTCTCGCTCAAGCAGCCGTTCTCGCTGCGCGAGGTGTTCGGCATCGTCCTGATCGTGATCGGCGTCGCGCTCTTGATCGCCGCGTAATTAACCTTTCACCGCGATCAACACCGCGCCCGCCGAGATCAGCGCGATCCCGAGCCAGCCATAGGCCGAGGGGCGCTCGCCGAGGAAGACCGCGCCGAACAGCGCTACCAGCACCACGCTGAGCTTGTCGATCGGCGCGACCAGCGTCGCGGGTCCAAGCTTGAGCGCGCGGAAATAGCAGATCCATGACGCGCCGGTGCCGAGCCCGGACAGCAGCAGGAACAGCCAGCTCCTGCCCGAGATCGGCCCGGACTGGGTGAACTGCCCGGTCGCGAACAGGATGGCCGACAGCGTGATCAGCACGACCACGGTGCGGATCAGGGTGGCGAGATCGGAGTTGATGCCCTCGACGCCGACTTTGGCGAAGATCGCGGTCAGCGCGGCGAACACGGCGGAAAGAAACGCCCAGACCTGCCAGGAGGAGAATGAGTCGGGGGTCATGCTTCCTCGTGGCCGTCATTCCGGGGCGGTGCGCAGCACCGAACCCGGAATCTCGAGGTTGTTGCGCGAGATTCCGGGTTCACGCTTCGCGTGCCCCGGAATGACGCTGCGCTCAATTCCGGTCTTCCGGCAGCGTCGGCAGCGGCGAGACCTCGACGCCTTCGTCGATCAGCGCCCGGGCCTCTTCGGGCGAGGCTTCGCCATAGATCGGCCGATGCTCGATATCGCCGTAATGCATCTTGCGCGCTTCGTTCGGGAAGCGGTCGCCGACATTGTCGGCGTTCTTCACGATATGGTCGCGCAGCTCCTTGAGCTTGCTGCGCAGCTCGCGCTCCTGCGCCATCATCAGCGACGTCGATTCATTGCCAGCCGCTTCGACGGGCGCGGCCGGCGCCGGCCGGGCCGGCTCGCGGCCCTTCTTGCTGACGACCTGCGGCGCCATGATCGCGCGCTCGATCTTGCTCGAGCCGCAGGACGGGCAATCGATCAGGTGGCGCCGCTCCTGCGATTCATAGGCCGAGGAGCTCTGGAACCAGCTCTCGAACTGGTGGCCGCGCTCGCAGCGCAGCGTGTAGCGGATCATGCCGAACCCCGGACGAGGTGCAGATGCTCCGGGCCGGCCTTGGGGTCGGCAATGCCGAAACGCCTGCCATGCTGCAGCGAAGGAATGGTCTTGCGCGCGGTCTCGACCTTGGCGGGATCGATCTCGGCCAGATACACGCCTGGCTCGGTGCCGCTGCCTTCGGCGAGGATTTCGCCCCAGGGGTCGATGATCAGCGAATGGCCGAAGGTCTCGCGCTTGTTCTCATGCAGGCCGGCCTGCGCTGCTGCGAACACGAAACAGCCGGTCTCGATGGCGCGGGCGCGCAGCAGCGTGTGCCAATGCGCCTCGCCGGTCTTGCGGGTGAAGGCGGACGGCACGGTGAGGAACGACGCACCGGCTTCGGCCAGCGCGCGGTACAGCGCCGGGAAGCGCACGTCGTAGCAGATCGTCAGTCCGATCCGGCCCCAGGGCAGGTCGGAGATCACGGCGGTCTCGCCGGGCTGATAATTGGCCGATTCGCGATAGCTTTCGCCGCCCGGCAGATCGATATCGAACATATGGATCTTGTCGTAGCTCGCGAGCAGATTGCCCTCGGGCCCGATCAGGAACGAACGGTTGACCGCCTTCTCCGGCGAGTAGCGCAGCGCCAGCGAGCCGATATGCAGGTGGATCTTCAGCTCGGCGGCCAGCGCGCGGTACGCCTTCAGCGACGTATCGTCCTCTTCGCTCGCCAGATGCTCGAACAGCGCCTTGCGGTTCAGCTGCATCATGTTGCTGACCTCGGGGGTCAGCACGTACTTGGCGCCCTGCGCCGCCGCCTCGCGGATCAGCCGCGTGCCCTGCTCGAGGCTCGGCTCCGGCAGCAATCCGGTGCGCATCTGCACCATGGCGGCGGTGAAAATGTTCTCCGTCATCAGGCACCGCCTCCGTTGCTGAGCAGGCCGTCGAGCTTGCCCTCGCGGTCGAGCGCGTAGAGTTCGTCGCAGCCGCCGACATGGGTCTTGCCGATGAAGATCTGCGGGAAGGTCGAGCCGGTACCGGCGCGACCGTACATCTCGTCGCGATAGGCCGGGTTGCTGGCGACGCTGAATTCGGTGAACGCGGCGTTCTTGCGCGTCAAAAGCGATTTGGCCGCGGTGCAATAACCGCAGCCCGGGCGGGTGTAGATTTCAATGGCAGCGGTCATGGTGCGCTCGGTTGAACCAGAATGTCAGATTATATGGGAGCGCGGTGGGTATCGACAACCCGGGCAAACACCAGCACGTCGACCTGCGCGGCTTTGGCGCGGAGCAGCGCCCGCGCGCAGGCATCCACTGTCGCGCCCGAGGTCAGGACGTCGTCGATCAGGATCACGCGGCGGCCCTGGACGTCAGCCTTGCGCTCATCGGCGACCCCGAATGCGCCCTGGACATTGCTGGCGCGGTCCTTGCGTGACAGCCCGATCTGCTGCTCGGTGGCGCGGATGCGCCGCAGCGCTTCGGCAGCCATTTTGACGCCGCTCTGCCGCGCGATCACCTTGGCGAGCGCCCCGGACTGGTTGTAGCGCCGGCTCCAGCCGCGCCGCCAGTGCAGAGGAACCGGAACCAGCAGATCGGCCTCGCGGAGCAATTCCTTCCCCGCCCGCGCCATCCAGCGACCCATTGTCGGCGCCAGATCGGTGCGATCCTGGTATTTCAATGCGTGCACCAGCGTGCGCGCGACATCGTCATAGCGCACCGCGGCGCGGGCGCGCTGGTAGGCCGGCGGATTGGCGATCGCCTCCATCGACAGCAACTCGGGCCCGGGATCGTAGACGAAGGGAATGCCGAGCCGCGGGCAGAACGGCGGCGCGATGAACGACAATCTGGCCCAGCAGGCCGCGCACACCCCCTCGCCATCGACCGGTTCGCGGCACGAAACGCATAGCGTCGGCAGCGCGATATCGAGCGCCAGCCGCGCCGTGCTCAGCCACGCGCCCCCGACCGCGCCAAGCGCGCGCTGAAAGTGTCCGGTAATGGAGCGTGTCGGTGATGCCTCGGCGTCCATGGCGGCGAGGCTAGCGTTTGAACAACGCGGGCTCAAGGCGCATTGCCTGCGGCGGCGGTCCGGCGTAACCAGCGGCATGGCAACGCCCCCGCCCTCAGCCCCCGTCCTGTTCGATCGCGCCTTGCTCGGCGCGCGGCTGGCGCGCGCGCGGCGCGAGGGGGCGGCGACGTTCCTGCTCGAGCGTGCCAGCGAAGACATGGCGGACCGCTTGCTGGCGGTGTCGCGCAGCTTTTCGGCGGCGGCCGATGTCTGGACGCCGGGTGACGGGCTCGCGGACGCCCTGCGCGGGCGTGTCGCCGCGGTCGATGCGATCGGTTTCAGCGAGGCGGAAGCGCTCGGTCTGCCGCCGGAGTCGCTCGATCTTGTCGTCTCCGCGCTCGCCTTCCAGTTCGCCAACGACCTGCCGGGCGTGCTGGCGCAGATCCGCCGGGGGCTGAAGCCGGACGGGCTATTGCTCGCGGCGATGCTCGGCGGCGATACGCTGACCGAGCTGCGGCAGAGCTTTGCCGCGGCGGAGGCCGAGTGCGAGGGCGGGGCCTCGCCGCGCGTCGTGCCGTTCGCCGATCTGCGCGACATCGGCGCGCTGTTGCAGCGCGCGGGATTCGCGCTGCCGGTGACTGACGTCGACCGCGTCGTGGTGCGCTACGCCAGCGCGTTCGCGCTGATGGCCGATCTCAGGCGGATGGGCGCGACCAATGTGCTGCGTGAGCGACGTCACACCTTAACCCGTCGCGCCACCATGCTGCGGATGGCGCAAATCTACGGCGAACGCTTCGCCGATCCAGATGGCCGCATCCGCGCCACCTTCGACATCGTCTGGCTCTCCGGCTGGGCGCCGCATGAAAGCCAGCCGAAGCCGCTCAAGCCCGGCTCGGCGAAGGCGAGTTTGGAGGCGGCGGTGAAGCAGGTGAAGCGCTGAGCTGTTAGGGGCGCACGATGCGACGGCTCCCTCTCCCCTTGCGGGAGAGGGTTGGGGAGAGGGGTAGCCCCGGGCGAGATACCATTGTGATCATCGCTTTCTCAATTCTGCGCCCGTCTTCGAGATGCATGCTGAGAGCGTCCGCCGTGTGGCACCCCTCTCCCCGACCCTCCCCCGCAAGGGGGGAGGGAGCCCATCTAGCGTGCGTCCCTTACGGTCGGCCCGCTTATAGGCGCCACGAAATCACAGCAAACGCGGTAGCAGCGGGGGCTGCTGCCGTTGCTCACCTTTCTCCGGATCGCAGTTGTCCATGCGAGCCAACTTCTCTCACGAGGCCGCCGAGCGGGCGTCTAAGCGATTTCGGAATAATGGAATTATTCCGGTGAGTTGCCCGACGTGTCAAGTGGCCCGGTCGAACGCCGGCCACCGCCCCCTGCTTTGCATGGGGTTGTTTTCGATATTTTGGATAGCCGCGCCTCCCTCGCAAGCGGGAGAGGCTCCGAGGATCACAGCAGCAGGTCGATCAGATGCGGCAGCAGCGGGATGTCCGCGGGCGGCATCGGGTAGTCGCGCAGCTTGCTCGCGCGGACCCAGGCGAGGTTCTGGCCCTCGCGCGCCACCGCGACGCCTTCCCAGCGCCGGCAGATGTAGAGCGGCATCAGCAGATGGAAGGTCTCGTAGGCATGGCTGGCGAAGGTCAGCGGCGCGAGGCACGGCTCGCTCACGGTGATGCCGATCTCCTCATGCAGCTCGCGGATCAGGGTCTGCTCCGGCCGCTCGCCGGGCTCGATCTTGCCGCCGGGGAATTCCCACAGGCCGGCCAGCGCCTTGCCCTCGGGGCGCTGTGCCAGCAGCACGCGCTTGTCGGCATCGACCAGCGCGCAGGCGACGACGAGGGTCAGTTTGATGTCAGCCATGCGGCGGGGGATTCCTTCCAGTCTGCAAGCTTTCATTAACCAGCAACGCGGCGCCAGCCAAACGATTTATGCCCGCGCGGCTTTCCGCGATCGCGATAAGCCGGCCTTAATTCGTATCCGGCAGGGTGAAGGTTCTCATTTATCTGCCCATCATATTCTTTGCCGACATAATCCATGAGCACCTTGATCCGGACCATCAGCCGTTTCCGCCGCGATCGCTCCGGCAACATCGCGGTGACCTTCGGCCTCGCTGTGCTGCCGCTCGTCGTCGCAGTCGGATGCGCGATCGACTATTCCCGCGCCAACCAGATCCGCAGCAAGCTGATATCGGCCGCCGACGCCGCGAGCGTCGGGTCGATCGCCAAGGCATCGCCCGGCTTCATTGGCGCCGGCGCCATGACCTCGGACGGCGAGATATCGGCAGGCGAAGCCGATGCGACCAAGATCTTCAACGGCAACATCTTCAACCAGAACGGCTTCACGCTGACCAGCGTGACGCCGACCATGACCAAGACCGGCGGCGTCATCACCTCGACGGTCAAGTTCACCGCCGATGTCCCGACCATGTTTCTCGGCGTGATCGGGCAAAGCAAGATGACGGTGACCGGCGCGTCGACCTCGACCGCGAACATGCCGCTCTATATCGACTTCTATCTCCTGCTCGACAACTCGCCGTCGATGGGCGTCGCGGCGACGCCCACCGACGTGACCAAGATGGTCAACAACACGTCCGACCAGTGCGCCTTCGCCTGTCACGACTACAATAATGCCAACAACTATTACAATCTCGCCAAGACGCTCGGCGTCACGACGCGGATCGACGTGCTGCGCAGCGCGACCCAGCAGTTGATGGACACGGCCGCGAACACCGCGACCTATGCCAGCCAGTACCGGATGGCGATCTACGATTTCGGCGCGTCGTCGAAGACGATCGGCCTGCGCGCGCTGTTCTCGCTGTCGACCAGCCTGTCCAGCGCCAAGTCCGCGGCCGGCAACATCGACCTGATGGGCGTCTACGGCAACAACGATGCCTACACCGCCGACAAGGACAGCCAGTTCTCGACGGTGCTTCCGGCCATCAGCAACGCGATCAGCGCACCGGGCCCGGGCACGGCGGCGGCGCCGATGAAATATCTGTTCTTCGTTTCCGACGGCGTGGCCGACGAACCGAATTCAAGCTGCCTGAAGCCGATCAGCGGCGGCAATCGCTGCCAGTCGCCGATCAATCCGGCGCTGTGCACCGCCATCAAGAACCGCGGCATCAAGATCGCGGTGCTCTACACGACTTACCTGCAGCTGCCGACCAACAGCTGGTACATGACCTGGATCGATCCGTTCAACCAGGGCCCGTTCGGCCCGTCGCCGAACAGCCAGATCGCGCAGAACATGCAGGCCTGCGCCTCGCCGGGCTTCTATTTCGAGGTCAGCCCGACGCAGGGCATTGCCGATGCGATGAACGCGCTGTTCAAGAAGGCCGTCGCCGACGCGCGGATCTCGAGCTGACGTCGCACGTCTTATCTCTCCCGTCACCCTGAGGAGGTCGCGAAGCGGCCGTCTCGAAGGGCGACGGCCCGACTTTTACCTCGCGCCGCCATCGGGGCCGTGCATCCTTCGAGACGCGCGCAAAGAGCGCGCTCCTCAGGATGACGGGTAGAGAGGTGTGCGATTACGACCGGTAATCGCCGTTGATCGCGACGTATTCCTTGGTGAGGTCGCAGGTCAGCACGCGGTCTTTGGCCTTGCCGAGGCCGAGCGCGACCTTGATCTGGATCTTCGGCGCCTTCATCGCCTCCGACACCTCCTTCTCATTGTAGGACGGGTCGCGCGCGCCGCTCTTGGCGACGCGGATGCCGTTGAAGGAGATCGAGAGCTTGTCGCGGTTGGCGGGCTCGCCGGCCTTGCCGACCGCCATCACCACCCGGCCCCAATTGGCGTCCTCGCCGGCGATCGCGGTCTTCACCAGCGGCGAATTGGCGATCGACATCGCGATTCTGCGCGCCGACGGTTTGGTGGTGGCGCCCTCGACCACGACCTCGACCAGCTTGCGGGCGCCTTCGCCGTCGCGCGCCACCTGCTCGGACAGATCAGCGAGAATCTGCTGGAACGCCTTGGTGAAGGCCTTCAGCCGCGGGTCGCTGGCGCGCGAGATCTTCGGCGCGCCATGGGCGGCAGCGGCGCCGGTCGCGAATGCCAGCAGCGTGTCCGAGGTCGAGGTGTCGCCGTCGATGGTCAGCGCATTGAAGGTGTCCTCGACGCCGGCCTTGAGCAGGGATTGCAGCACCGATGCCGACAGCGGCGCGTCGGTGAAGATGAACGACAGCATGGTCGCCATGTCGGGCATGATCATGCCCGCGCCCTTGGCCATGCCGTTGATCGTCACCCTGGCCTTGCCGAGCTTCACGGTCGCGGTCGCGACCTTGGGGAAAGTGTCGGTAGTCATGATCGCCCTGGCCGCGTCCATCCAGCGATCGGGGGTCGCGGTCTCCGCGAGCTGCGCCAGCACGCCGTCGAACTTGGTGGCGTCGAGCGGCTCGCCGATCACGCCGGTCGAGGCGAGGAACACGTCCGACGTCGAGCAGCCGACCGCCTTCGCCGCGATTTGCGCGGTCAGTGCGGTCGACGCCTTGCCGGTCTTGCCGGTGAAGGCGTTGGCATTGCCGGAATTGACCACCAGCGCGCGCGCAGCCCCGCCCTTCAGCTTGGCGCGGCACCATTCGACCGGCGCCGACGGGCACTTCGACTTGGTGAAGACGCCGGCCACCGTGGTGCCCTTGTCGAGCAGCGCGAGCAGCACGTCGGTGCGTCCCTTGTAGCGGATGCCGGCGGCAGCGGTCGCAAGCCGCACACCCGCGATCGCGGGCATCTCGGGAACGTCTGATGGGGCGAGGGGAGAGACGGCGGTGGACATCGGCAAGCTTCCGGCTAGGGGAGGGAAGCGCTCCATAACATCTCGCCGTGCGAAGCGGGAGAGGGCTGCGATGCGAACGCGCTGTCATGAATTGTTCAAGGAAGCAGCAGTCCCGATAGAGCCCAACGGGTCGTGTCCCATCTGCTCCTTCCCCCTGAAAGGGGGAAGGTCGGGATGGGGGTCAGCCGCGGATGCCGCTGCATGCTGAGAGAGCAGATCCCCACCCGCTTTGCTCTGGCGAGCAAAGCGACCTCCCCTTTTCAAGGGGAGGTTAAGGCGGAGCAAAAACGCAAATGGCCGGGACATGCCCGGCCATCGCAACTGCATCTGTTTCGCGAAGCTTACTTCTTCGCCGGCGCCATCTTGTTGTCGGCCGGCTTCGGCGCGTCCTTGGCGGCATCCGCCGGCGCGGTGGCGTCGGCCGGCTTGTCCATGCGCTCGACCTTGGCGGCCTCGCGCAGCTTGGCGACGTAGTCGGCCTGCGCCTTGCGGGTCACATAGGTCTCGATCTGGGCCTTCACCTGCTCGAAGTCGGGCGCCTTGCGGTTGCGCTTTTCCTCGACCTTGATGATGTGCCAGCCGAACTGCGACTTCACCGGATCGGAGATCTTGCCCGGCTCGAGCGAGAAGGCGACCGCGGAGAATTCCGGCACCATCTGCTCCTTGGTGAAGAAGCCGAGGTCGCCGCCGTCGGAGGCGCCGGGGTCCTTGGACTTCTTCTTGGCGAGCTCGCCGAAGTCGGCGCCCTTCTCGAGCTCGGCCTTGATCGCCTTGGCCTCGTCCTCGGTCTCGACCAGGATGTGGCGGGCGCGCACCTCCTGCTCGCCGGTGATCTGCTTGGCGGCCTCCTCATAGACCTTCTTCATGGCGTCGTCGGTGGTCGCGGCCTTGCCCTCGCTGGCAAGCAGGCTGTCCATCAACAGGCGGTTGCGGGTGAAGGCGAGCCGCTTCTTGAAGTCGTCATTGTTCTCGATCTTCTTGTCCTCGGCGGCCTTGGACACGATCTTCATGTCGATCAGGAAGGACAGCACGTTGTCCTTGCGGGTCGAGGGGTCCATCTGCTGCAGGCTCGGGCCGAGTTCCTCCTCGGCGAGCGCCACGTCGCTGGCGTGGATCTCCGAGCCGTTGACCTTCGCCAGCACCGGGTCGGATTCCGCGGCCCGGACCGGGAGGCCGGCAGCCAGCACTGCGACAAGACAGCCCGTCGCGGCCAGGGTGGCGAGGCCGAGGCGCAGGCCGGTTTTGGTTTCCGGGGGCGAGGTGGTCATGCAAAATCCTTGTCTCAAAGGGGGGAAGCTCGAGCGGGGCGGACACTCGCCCAATCGTGTTACATTGGCAACGCGAAAGTCTTGTCAAAATGATGAATTCCTTGACATCTTGCCAGCGTTGACAACCCCCCGACCGGGCCATATCTCTGGCCAACCGCGTCAGCGGTGAGAGCGCTTATTTTGCTGCGTTTTTCGCCGTTGAACCCAGGATGGCCTGTTTCCCACTCAATTGGCGGAGGAGCTCCGGGCCGGGGCTCGAACCGTAGCGCGTCACGGTGAGTTGATAGGCGATCCGGCGGACCATCTCAGGCTGTAATCCAGACTGAATTCCAAGACCGAACTTCAAGACTGAACGAAGACCGAACCCGAGACCGAAGAACAGGAATTTCGCATGATCGGCGCGCTCGCCCGCAAGTTTTTCGGCTCCGCCAACGACCGTCGGGTCAAGGGGTATCAGTCCCGCGTCAACGCCATCAACGCGCTGGAGCCCGAGCTCGTCAAACTGACGGACGATCAGCTCAAGGCCCGCACCGCCGAATTCAAGCAGCAGCTCGCCAGCGGCAAGACGCTCGACGACATCCTGGTTCCGGCCTTCGCCACGGTCCGCGAGGCCGCCAAGCGGACGCTCGGCCAGCGCCATTTCGACGTTCAGCTGATCGGCGGCATGGTGCTGCATGAGGGCGACATCGCCGAGATGAAGACCGGCGAAGGCAAGACGCTGGTTGCGACGCTTGCGGTCTACCTCAACGCGCTCGCCGGCAAGGGCGTTCACGTCGTCACCGTCAACGACTACCTCGCCCGCCGCGACTCCGGCTGGATGGGCCAGATCTATTCGTTCCTGGGGCTGACCACCGGCGTGATCGTGCACGGCCTCGACGACGCCGAGCGCAAGGCCGCCTATGGCTGCGACATCACCTACGGCACCAACAACGAATACGGCTTCGACTATCTGCGCGACAACATGAAGTACCGCCTGGAGGACATGGTCCAGCGCGAGCACTACTACGCGATCGTCGACGAAGTGGACTCGATCCTGATCGACGAGGCGCGCACGCCGCTGATCATCTCCGGCCCGCTCGACGACCGGTCGGATTTCTACAACACCATCGACACCTTCATGCCGCAGCTGAGCAAGGTCGCCGACTTCGAGGTCGACGAGAAGCAGCGCACGGTGACGCTGACCGAAGGCGGCATGGAGAAGCTGGAGAACCTGCTGCGCGACGCCGGCCAGCTCAAGGGCGACTCGCTGTACGACGTCGAGAACGTCTCCGTCGTGCATCACGTCAACCAGGCGCTGCGCGCGCACACGCTGTTCACGCGTGACAAGGACTACATCGTCCGCGACGACGAGGTCGTCATCATCGACGAGTTCACCGGCCGCATGATGCAGGGCCGGCGCTATTCGGAAGGCCTGCACCAGGCGCTGGAAGCCAAGGAGCACGTCACGGTCCAGCCCGAGAACCAGACGCTGGCCTCGATCACCTTCCAGAACTATTTCCGGATGTACCAGAAGCTGTCCGGCATGACCGGCACGGCGCTGACCGAAGCCGACGAACTGTTCGACATCTACAAGCTCGAGGTCGTGGAGATCCCGACCAACCTGCCGGTGGCGCGCCTCGACGAGGACGACGAGGTCTACCGCACCCAGAACGAGAAATATGCCGCGATCCTTGCCGAGATCGAGCGCGCCAACAAGCGGCTGCAGCCGGTGCTGGTCGGCACGGCGTCGATCGAGAAGTCGGAAGTGCTGGCCGAGTACCTGAAGAAGCACGGCTACAAGCAGATCGACTTCACGTCCGAATCCGGCATGGAGAAGCTCTATGCCGCGGCGCGCGCCGGCAAGCCGGCAAAGCTGTTCGCGGTGCTGAACGCGCGCTTCCACGAGCAGGAAGCCTATATCGTCGCGGAAGCCGGCGTGCCGGGCGCGATCACGATCGCGACCAACATGGCCGGCCGCGGCACCGACATCAAGCTCGGCGGCTCGCTCGAGATGCGGATCCAGCAGGAGACCGCCGCGATCACCGATGAGGCCGAGAAGGCCAGGAAGATCGAGCAGATCAAGGCCGACATCGAGCGCTTCCGCGAGATCGTGCTGAAGGCGGAAGAGGATTTCGAGGTCGAGCCCGCCAAGGGCAACAAGTCCGCGAAAACCGTGAAGAAGCCGGGCGGCCTCTACATCATCGGCTCCGAACGTCACGAATCCCGCCGCATCGACAACCAGCTGCGCGGCCGCTCCGGCCGTCAGGGCGATCCCGGCCGCTCGAAGTTCTTCCTGTCGCTGGAAGACGATCTGATGCGCATCTTCGGCTCCGACCGGCTCGACAGCATGCTGCAGCGGCTCGGCCTGCAGGAAGGCGAAGCCATCATCCATCCCTGGATCAACAAGGCGCTCGAGAAGGCGCAGCAGAAGGTCGAGGCGCGCAACTTCGACATCCGCAAGAACCTCTTGAAATTCGACAACGTCCAGAACGACCAGCGCAAGGTGATCTTCGACCAGCGCGTCGACCTGATGAAGGACGACAGCGTCGTCGAGACCGTGACCGACATGCGCCACGCCTTCGTCGAGGACGTGGTCGCCAAATACATTCCCGAGCACGCCTATGCCGAGCAGTGGGACACCGCCGGCCTCAAGGACGAGCTGAAGCGCGTGCTCGATGTCGATCTGCCGGTCGACGAATGGGCCAAGGAAGAGGGCATCGCCGACGAGGAGCTGCTGACCCGCATCGAGACCCATGTCGACGAGCGCATGGCCGCCAAGGTCGCGCAATGGGGTCCCGACGTGATGCGTTACGTCGAGAAGACCATCCTGCTGCAGACGCTGGACCATCTCTGGCGCGAGCACCTGATCATGCTCGATCATCTGCGCCAGGTGATCGGCCTGCGCGGCTATGGCCAGCGCGACCCGTTGCAGGAGTACAAGACCGAGGCCTTCAACCTGTTCCAGGAGATGAGCGCGCATCTGCGCGAGGCCGTCACCGCGCAGCTGATGCGGGTCGAGATCGTGCCGCCGGAGGAGCCGCCGCAGCCGCTGCCGCTGATGGAGGCACACAAGCTCGATCCCAACACCGGCGAGGACGAGTTCGCGCAGGCCCGCCTGACCGAGGCGACCTACGCCCAGGCCTCGCTGGCGCCCGGGATGATTGCCACCGACCGCAATCCGAACGACCCCGCAAGCTGGGGCAAGGTCGGCCGCAACGAGGACTGCCCCTGCGGATCAGGCAAGAAGTACAAGCACTGCCACGGGCGGTACGCGTAAGCCATCGCACGCGCCGGCGGCCATCTCAGGCACGCACGTGATGCAATGTGGTCTTCGCGCTATCCGGAGCGGGTGCCCGCAGGCATCGGTATCTAAACCAGAGGCAATAACGGGCTCGATGACGGAGCGGAGCGCTGCGTTGCGCTCGTCCGCTTGAGTCCTCAAGAGTGGACACGTCGTCGGGCTGGGCAACCGTTCTTGTTTGCCTCTGACATCGACATCACGCGGGGCACTCCAGCTTCTGTTCAAGCCGTTGTGCCCGTCGCTCACCGAGCCGCGCCGACCATGAAAACACGAACGGCCGATCGAACAGCCGCTTCGGCTTGTGCGGATGTCGGCGGCGGTCGCAATCCCAAAACGACCTGAAGGTGCAGATCGTCGCGGATCATGCCAAGGAAGTGCTCGGCCAGTCTTTCGCAATCGCGCTGTTGAAGGCCCCATTGCTTCGCGTTCTCGCGAAGAACCGCAGCCAGCCGAGCGCTCGCCCGACCCGGGCCGGCGGCAAAGAAGGTTTTCGCTAGATCAGGGAAGCGCGCGCCCTCGCCGACGACAGTACGGTAAAGCTGAAGAGCTTCCGGAGACATGACAACGTCGATGTACCTTCTGCCGACCTCGTAAAGGGTTGATTCAAGGTCGTTGCGTTCGAACGTGCTCTCCGAGAGAGGCGCCATGGCGCGCTGCGAAATCTCCCCCACGATCGTCGCGAACAACTGCTCCTTGTTGCCGAAATAGCTGTAGATCGTCCGCTTCGATCCTCCGACCTTCGCGATCACCTCATCGACGCTCGCTCCAGCAAAGCCGGAACGAAAAAACACTTCAGTCGCTGCCTCGAGAAACTCCGCGCGTCGCGCATCTCTTTTCCCCGAGCCGCTCGAAGGATCATCAACTTCAGCCAAGTTTGTGCACCTCTCTGCTGCCAGCCGCTGTTCGTCGCGTCTCGCGGGCCCTTCCAACCATAACCCTCTCATCTTGACCTGCATCTCTCAATACGGTACGGTACCGTACCGTAGCAAATCAATTAGCCGACGCAAGGAAGCCTTGAGATGAGACGAATTGGACGCCGTGTGATCGTCGGGGCAGCCGTTTCAGTGACGATCTTGGCGGTTGAGATCGGATGGGCGTGGTGGGAGTACGCCCAATCGACAGAGACGACGGACAACGCGTACGTCCACGGCGATATCACCGCGATCGCGCCGAAGGTTGCAGGTTACGTCGCGGAAGTCGCAGTACACGACAATCAGGCGGTCTCAGCCGGAGACATCCTCGTCCGAATCGCGGACGAGGATTATCGCGCACAGCGGGACCGGGCTACGGCTTCGGTCAGCCAGGTCCAGGCGGCCATCGAGAACCTTGCGAGGCGTAAGGACCTGCAGCAGGCAGTCGTTCGCGAAGCTGAGGCGTCATCCCAGATGGCCCAAGCGGATCTGGATCTTGCCGAACGTCAATTCGGTCGGACCAGCCATCTGCTGCAAACCGGCGCAGTCTCCGTCCGTGTCCACGACACCGCCATTGCGGATCAAAGCCGCGCGCGAGCTGCGCTGGCGCGCAGCCAGGCAGCGATCACCGCAGCGCGCGAGCAAGAGGCAGTGCTCGCATCAGAATCGGCTCAATTCGCGGGGCGTCTCGCGGAGGCCCGAGCCGGCCTTTCGCTTGCTGAGATCGCTTTGTCCGAAACCATTATCCGCGCTCCGGTCGCTGGCATCGTTGGAAATCGCCGGGTTCGGCTGGGCGAGTATGTTCGCCCCGGCGGAAGTCTGCTCTCGATCGTTCCGGTTGACGGCGTCTGGGTGGTCGCCAACTTCAAGGAAACCCAGATTTCCCGGATGCGAGTCGGGCAGCCCGCCGAGATAACTGTCGACGGCTACGCGAATGTCAGAATGCGTGGAACGATCGACAGTCTTTCACCGGGCAGTGGTGCCGCCTTCAGCCTCATTCCGCCCGATAACGCGACCGGAAACTTCGTGCGGATTGTACAGCGTGTCCCCGTCAAGATCCGCCTCGACCACGCGAACGCATTACACGGCCGGCTCGTTCCGGGAATGTCCGTCGACGTGTCGGTTGACCTCACGACGCATGCGAAGCCGGCCCCAGGCCGCGCGCCTGAGGATGCCACGGTATCGCTCTTTCGCGAGGCGCACTAGGTCATGAGCTGCTCTGCGCAATCTGTGGCGGAGGCCTCTTCAGGTGAACGATCTGCCTTGCGAGGATGGGTCCTCCTCCTCTTGATCCTTGCGACAGCCACAGATGCCATCAACAGCACGGTGCTGGTGATCGCGCGGGCCCAGCTCATGGGTTCTACCCACACCACGACCGATGAGATCGCATGGGTCAACATGGCCTACCTCGCGGCAAAGCTCACCTGCTTTCCCGTCGCTGCCTGGCTTTGCGTTCGGGTAGCTTCAGGAAAGCTCATCCTTGCTGCCACGACGGTGCTGCTCGTGAGCTTGGTCGGCTGTGCGATGACTCACCACCTCGAAGTTCTCATCATGTGGCGCATTCTCCAGGGTGTCGCCGGTGCGGTGCTGCTCGTCTGCAGCCAATTTGTCTTGTTCGAAGCCTTTCCACGACGGCAGCAGGGCGTCGTGCAAGCGGCCTTTGCATTCAGCGTCATCATGGCGCCGACGACGTTGACGCCAGCGCTCCAGGGATGGGCGGTCGATACCGGAAGCTGGTCATGGATATTTTGGGCCAGTTTCCCGCTCGCACTCTGCGGATTGATCGCCGCTCTCCTGCTTCCCCTTGCCGGCATACCCAGAACGGAAAGCAGGCCATTCGATTGGACCGGCGTCAGCCTTATGGCTACCGCCATGACGGCGATCGTGTTCGTCACCCAGGAAGGCAGCCGATACAATTGGTTCGATGAGCCCGAAATCGTCGTGCTCACGATTGTCGCCATGATTGCCACTGTGTCGTTCGTCGTCTGGCAATTTGCGTCGCAGCGCCGTGGCGCGCTGATCGACTTCGGCGCCTTTAGGGACGAGCATTTCAGCTTCGGCTTCCTGGTGAGCTTCGTCGCCGGATGCGCGCTGTTCGGCAGTGCGTTTATCATTCCGGCTTTTGCCACGAACGTCCTTGATTTCTCGCCGACCTATGCAGGCTTTCTGCTGTTGCCGAGTGGACTTTGCGTGTGCGCCGGCCTGCTCGCGGCGGGTTCGGCGATCCAGTTCAGATCGCTCGATCCTACGAGGCCAATCCCCATTGGCATCCTCTGCTTCATGACGGCGATGTGGGTGATGTCGGGATCGACCTCACAAAGCGGATTACCCGATCTGGTTGCTGTCCTGCTCCTCCGCGGCTTTGGCCTGGGTTTGCTGTTCGTGTCTCTCACGCTCGTGACGCTCAACGGATTGAACGGCGTGGCTCTCGCTCACGGAATTGCCTTGTTCAATGTAGGGCGCCAGCTGGGAGGCCAGGTCGGGATCGGCTGGCTCGCGACCTATCTTGATCATCAGAACGTGCTGAACAGGACTGTGCTCTCCCAATTCATCACTCCTGGAAATCCGGCCTTCATTCAGCGCCGGGAAGCTATCGAGACGGCGCTGATTTCGAGAGGCTTCAACCCCGAAGACGCGGGACAAGCCGCGATCAGGGTGATTCAGCAGGAATTCGGACGCCAAGTCGCAACCGTGTCATTCAACGAATGCTTTCTGGCGGTCGCGGTGTTATTTCTCGGCGCCGCTCCAGTCCTGATCCTGGCCAAGATCATGCTGCATCGCCTTTCTCCTCATCGACCCATGCCATGAGAGGCAGACTCTGCCGGTGCATCCGACAAGTCTGGCCGCAGTCACACCCGATCGATATGAAGGCGAGCCGCGGCAGGTCGGTGCTGCCGCTGGCAAAACCAGCGGCTTGCACGGGCCGTATCGCAAGGGCTAACGCAGGGAGAGCTTACCCGGCGAAGGCCTTGTCGAGATCGGCGATCACGATCTTCTGCATCTTCAGCATCGCCTGCATCGCGCGATCGGCTGCCTTGCGGTCAGGGGCGCTGAGATAGCGGCCCAGCGCTGATGGGATCACCTGCCAGGACAGGCCGAATTTGTCCTTGAGCCAGCCGCAGCGCGATTCCTGGCCGCCGTCGGTGAGCTTCTCCCAGAAGTAGTCCACCTGCTCCTGGGTCTCGACGCTCAGGAAGAACGACACCGCCTCGTTGAACTTGTGCTGCGGCCCGCCATTGAGCGCGTGGAACCGCTGCCCCTCGAGCTCGAAGGTCGCCATGAAATCGTTGACGGTCTCGATCTTGGCGTTCGGAAACACCGATTTGTAGAAGGCGACGGCATCGCGGACGTTGTTGTCGAGCCAGAGGAACGGCGTGATCGAAGTCATGACGGGAAGTCCTCGCTAATTGTCGATCGGGGAAGCCTGCGCAACGGCACGCGAAGGCTGCGCCGCAGGGCGCGCCCCAAGGACGCACCAAACCGCCGCATCCCGACATTTCCTGCCGGTCTTTTTTCGGTGGTTTCGATAGGAATGCGCCGGGCCGGCGCGGCCTTAATTGGCGCTGCCGATCAGGCTTTCCAGCAGGCGCTTGAGCTCGGTGGTCGACTTGTCGCCATAGCTCTCGACGATGTGCTCCTCTTGGCTCACCGCGAGCGAGTTGAGCCGCCGGCACAGCGCCTTGCCGCGGTCGGAGACGAACATCAGCACCTTGCGGCGATCCTTGGGATCCTGGACGCGATAGACCAGGGCGTCCGACACCATGCGGTCGATCATCTTGGTCAGCGTCGGATGGTTGAGCAGCACGGCATCCGCAAGCTCGCCCATCGAGTGGCCGTTGCCGTCGGACAGCACTTTCAGGATGCGCCACTGCTCGACCGGCACGCCTTCCTTGGCGAGCCGCGTCTCCAACTGCCGGTTGATCTCCCGGTTGGCTTGCGCCAGCAGGTAGGCGAGATGTTCGGTGATCGGGGAATTTTCTTTCGGCGGTTTAGCCACGGCGTGAGACCTGGTTCCTGACCCGGTGAATGAATGTCCGGCAACTCATGCCGTTTCTATATGCACTTCAATTGTTGAATATTCAATATTTTCACCTAGGATATTCCCCCAACCAAGGGGCGGATGCCGCGACCGCCCGCTGGCTGCGTTGCGTACTGCTTCCCAGACAGGAGTTGGCGTGCTCTCGACGGTCTCTTTCCAGGCGTATGGCGGCATGCCCGTCGCGCCGCCGCTGCTGTTTCGAAACCCGTCGTCCTGCGCGGCCGATCTCGCTTTGACCGTCAAGCCGGGCTCGTCGCGGCGTGGCGGCACCGACAGCAAGCTTCGAATCGGCAATTTCATCACCTTCTCCGGGGCGCCCGGGATCTGGGGGCCGATCTCCGCCAACAGCGTCATGCTCGCGGTCGCCGAGATCAACCGGCGCGGCGGTATCCGCGGCCGCGAGGTCGAATTGTCGATGTACGACGCCGGCGGCTCGATCGAGGAGGTGGTGCGCCGCGCCGAGCGGGCGATCGCCTTCGACGAGATCGACGTCATCATGGGCTCGCATATCTCGGCGGTGCGCCTCGCGCTGCGCAAGGTCACAGCCGGCCGTATCCCCTATGTCTACACGCCGGTCTATGAGGGCGGCGAGCGGACGCCGGGGGTGATGGCGATCGGCGAGACGCCGCGCGCGGAAAGCCGGCCGGCGATCCACTGGCTCACCGAGGTCAAGAAGGCGCAGCGCTGGTACCTGATCGGCAGCGACTATGTCTGGCCCTGGCAGTCGCATCGCGCGGTGAAGCGCTACATCAAGGAGGCCGGCGGCCATGTCGTCGGCGAGGAATTCGTCCCGCTCGGCGAGGACAATCACGAGCCGCATCTGGCGCGGATTCGCGCCGCCAAGCCCGACGTCGTGCTGATCAGCCTGATCGGCACCGACAGCATCACCTTCAACCGCGCCTTCGCCGAGGCCGGGCTTGCGGCGACCACGCTGCGTTACGCCGGCGCGATGGACGAGACCGTGATGCTCGGCATCGGCCCGGACTCGACCGAGAACCTGTTCTGCGCTTCCGGCTATTTCGGCTGCATCGATTCGCGCGCCAATGACGACTTCCGGACCAGCTACCGCGCGATGTTCGGCGAGCATGCACCGCCGATCGGCTCGGTCGGGCAGTCCAACTACGAGGGGATGCGCTTTCTCGAGGCGGCGGCCAATCAGGCGCGCTCGCTGTCGATCGGACCGTTGTCCGCCGCAGCGCACAACCTCGTCTACAGCGGCGCCCGCGGCACCGTCACCATTCGCGACGGCCGCGCCGAAATGCCGATCTATCTTGCCGAGGCCGACGGTCTCGACTTCAATGTGATCAGGACGATCTAGATGGACCGGGCGATGCCGCGCTCGCCGCGCGGCTTGCCGGTGCCAGACAGGAGCAGGTGTGCATTCGACGCCCTACGTCATGGCCCGAACCTCGAGCAACAGGTATGGCGGCCTTCCATGCCCGCCATCCCTGCTGTTCCGGAACCTGACGTCGGCGCGGTCCGATCGGGTGTTTTCCCCGATGGATCGGGACGGTTTCGGTCCGCGCGGCGCGCGCAGCCGGTTGCGGATCGCCGGCTTCGTCTGCTGCACCGGCTCGCCCGGGATGTGGGGACCGGCCGCGACCTCAAGCGCGCAGCTTGCCGTCGCCGACATCAACCGGCGCGGCGGCATCCTCGGCCGCGAGATCGAGTTCTCGGTCTATGATGCCGGCGGACCGATCGAGGAGGTGCTCGACCGCGCCGAGCAGGCGATCGCGTCCGACGATGTCGATCTCATCATGGGCATGCACACCAGCGCGGTGCGCGTCGCGCTGCGTGGCCTGATCACCCGCAGCAAGATCCCCTACATCTACACGCCGGTCTATGAGGGCGGCGAGCGGACGCCCGGCGTCATCGCGATCGGCGAGACGCCGCGCTGGCAGAACCGGCCGTCGATCCACTGGCTGGCCGAGGCGAAGCGCGCCTCGCGCTGGTACCTGATCGGCAGCGACTATGTCTGGCCCTGGCAGTCGCACCGCGCGGTGAAGCGCTACATCAAGGAGACCGGCGGCCAGGTGGTCGGCGAGGAGTTTGTGCCGGTCGGCGAGGACAATCACGAGGCGCAGCTGGAGCGCATCCGTGCCGCGAAGCCCGATGTCGTGCTGATCTCGCTGATCGGCACCGACAGCGTGACCTTCAACCGCGCCTTCGCCGATGCCGGCCTTGCCGCCACCACGCTGCGCTTTGCCGGCTGTTTCGACGAGACTGCGCTGCTCGGCATCGGCGCCGACAAGACCGAGAACCTGTACTGCGCCTCCGGCTATTTCCCCTCCGTCGGCTCGCAGGCCGGCGACGATTTCAGGGAGCGCTATCGCGCGATGTTCGGTGCGTTCGCGCCGCCGGTCGGCTCGTGCAGCGAGTCGGCCTATGAAGGGTTCTGCCTGCTCGAGGCCGCCGCCAAGCGCGCCGGCACGCTGGACATGCGGCCGCTGCTCGCGGCGGCGGACAACCTCGTCTATCGCGGCCCGCGCGGCCCGGTCACGGTGCGCAGCGGCCATGCCAGGATGCCGATGTATCTTGCCGAGGCCGACGGCCTCGACTTCAGGGTGATCAAGGCGATCTGAGTCTTTCTTCACCTCTCCCGCTTGCGGGGGAGGTCGCATTGCATCGAAGATGCAATGCGGGTGGGGGTTCTCTCCACGATATGACTCGCGGTGGCACCCCCACCCCAACCCTCCCCCGCAAGCGGGAGAGGGAGCCTTGCGAAATAATACTTGAAAAGGAAAATATTTCCGTTTTCAATACAGCAACGGGGTGAGCGGTTCGCGCGGGCAACGCGCCGCTGCACCCTGCGTCGAGGGATCAAATCCAAAGATCAAAAGCTATCAGGAGAGCGCCGTGACCGTCGTCCTTCCCACGCCAACACAACTTCGTGCCGTCGCCGAGCAGTGCGGCCTGTCACTGACCGATGAGGATGTGGCCTCGTTCCGCGGCCTGATGCAGGGCTCGATCGACGCCTACAACGTGATCGCCGCGATGCCGGACGAACTGCCCAAGGTGAAATATCCGCGCACGCCGGGCTATCGCCCGTCGGCGGAGGAAAACCCGCGCAACGCCTGGTACTACAAGTCGACCGTAAAGGGCGCAGCGTCCGGCAAGCTCAAGGGCAAGACGGTGGCGCTGAAGGACAACATCATGCTGGCCGGCGTGCCGATGACGAACGGCTCGTCGACGCTGGAAGGCTATATCCCCGATTTCGACGCCACCATCGTCACGCGCATGCTCGATGCCGGCGCCGAGATCGCCGGCAAGACCCATTGCGAGCACTTCTGCCTGTCCGGCGGCAGCCACACCAACTCCTACGGAGCGGTGCACAATCCGCACAAGATGGGCTACTCGGCCGGCGGCTCGTCGTCGGGCTCGGGTGTCGTGGTCGCGCTCGGTGAGGTCGACATGGCGATCGGCGGCGACCAGGGCGGCTCGATCCGCATGCCGTCCTCGTTCTGCGGCACCTACGGCATGAAGCCGACCTGGGGCCTCGTGCCCTATACCGGCATCATGCCGATCGAGATCTTCGTCGACCACACCGGACCGATGACCGCGACGGTGGAGGACAACGCGCTGCTGCTTGAGGTGATCGCCGGCGACGACGGCTACGATCCGCGCATCAAGGCGCCCAAGGTCGAGGATTACACCAAGGCGCTGGGCAAGGGCGTCAAGGGCATGAAGATCGGCATCCTCAAGGAAGGCTTCGAGCAGCCGACCGCGGAAGCCGCGGTCAATGAAAGCGTGCGCGAGGCGGCCAAGCGCTTCAAGGACCTCGGCGCGTCGGTCGACACCGTGTCGATCCCGATGCACATGGTCGGCCCCGCGATCTGGACCCCGATCGGCACCGAAGGCCTGACCCAGACCATGATGTTCGGCGACGGCTACGGCCTCAGCCGCCCCGACCTCTATTCGACCTCGCTGATGGATTTCCATCGCGGCTGGCGCCGCCAGGCGGACTCGCTGTCGGAAACCACCAAGCTGTTCATGATGCTGGGCACCTACATCAACAACAGCTTCGGTCCGCGCTTCTACGGCAAGGCGCTCAACATCTCGCGCCGCCTCACCGCGGCCTATGACAAGGCGTTCAAGGATTATGACCTGCTGCTGCTGCCGACCACGCCGATGAAGGCGCCGGCGCTGCCGGCGGCCAATGCCAGCCGCGAGGACTATGTCGCCCGCGCGCTCGAGATGATCACCAACACCGCGCCGTTCGACATCACCCATCACCCGGCGATGTCGCTGCCCTGCGGCATGGTCGACGGCCTGCCGGTCGGGTTGATGCTGGTCGGCCGGATGTTCGAGGAATCCACCATCTACCGCGCCGCCCACGCCTTCGAGCAGGCCGGCGACTGGAAGAAGATGTGAGGCGCCGCTTGTTGCAGACGCAGGCTGGATGGATCGAGCGCCATGGCTAGCACTTTTGCCGCGGCGTTCGAGATCGTGAGCTTCGGCGCGATCATCGTGCTGGTGGTGCTCGGGCTCGGCATCATCGCCAGCATGATGGGCATCTTCAACTTCGCGCAGGGCGAGTTCGTCCTGCTCGGAGCCTATGTGACCTATCTGGCCTACGCCCATGGCGCGCCGGTCTGGGTCGGCATGGTCGCGGCGCCCTTCGTGGTCGGCGCGATCGGCTTCGTGCTGGAGGCGCTGATCATCAGGCGGTTCTACGCCGCGCCGATTGTGGCGATGCTCGGCACCTATGCGCTCGGCCTGATCATCCGCGAGAGCGTGCGCGGCCTGATCGGCGGCTTCTATCTCACGGTGCCGGAGCCGATCGGCGGCTCGATCGACCTCGGCTCGGTCCACATCTCGGCCTGGCGCTTCACCATCATCGTGATCACGCTCTTGGTGATGGGCGCCTGCTATCTCTTGCTGGCGCGCACCTCGTTCGGGCTTCGGGTCCGCGCCACGCTGGAGAATCCGGCGCTGGCGCGCGCATCGGGCATCTCGACGCCGCTGATCTACGGGGCGACCTTCGCGTTCGGCGCGGCGCTCGCCGGGCTTGCCGGCGCGCTGATCGTGCCGGTGTTCAGTCTGTTTGCCGACCTCGGCATCCGCTTCCTGATCCAGGGCTTCGTCGCCGTGATGGTCGGCGGGGTCGGCTCCTTCATCGGTCCGGTCGCCGGCGCCGGTGTGATCGGCACGCTCAGCGCGGCGCTGCCCTGGGTGATGTCTCCGGTCGTCGCCGACGTCCTCGTCTTCGTGCTCGCCATTGCCTTCATCAAATTCCGCCCGCAGGGCCTCATATCGGGAAAAGGGGTTTAGTCAGATGTTCGATCGCACCAATCTCTCGCGCCGCCGCTTCATGAGCAATTTCGCCTTCGCGACCGGCGCGCTCGCGACCGGGGTCGGCAGCTGGGTGGTCAGGCCCGACTGGGCCAACGCCGCCGAGGGACCGATCAAGGTCGGCATCGCGACCGACCTGACCGGCCCGATCGCCTATGCCGGCAACGCCGACGCCAACGTCGCCAAGATGGTGATCAAGGAGATCAACGCCGCCGGCGGCCTGCTCGGCCGGCCGCTCGAGCTCTATATCGAGGACACCGCCTCGAACGAATCGGTCGCGGTCGGCAATGTCCGCAAACTGATCCAGCGCGACAAGGTCGACATGGTGCTCGGCGGCATCACCTCGTCGATGCGCAACGCGATCAAGGATCCGATCGTGGCGCGCGGCAAGACGCTCTACATCTATCCGCAGCTCTACGAGGGCAAGGAGTGCACGCCCTATCTGTTCTGCACCGGACCGACGCCGGCGCAACAATGCGACACCTTCATCCCCTGGCTGATCAAGAACGGCGGCAAGAAATTCGCGCTGCCGAGCGCCAACTATGTCTGGCCGCACACGCTCAACGTCTACGCTCGCAAGGTGATCGAGTCGAACGGCGGCGAGGTGGTGTTCGAGGAGTATTACCCGCTCGACCAGGTCGACTTCTCGGCCACCGTCAACCGCGTCATCTCCAACAAGGTCGACGTCGTTTTCAACACCGTGATCCCGCCCGGCGTCGGTCCGTTCTTCAAGCAGCTCTATGAAGCCGGCTTCCTCAAGAACGGCGGGCGGCTCGCCTGCGTCTACTATGACGAGAACACGCTCAACATCAACCAGGCCAACGAGATCGAGGGGCTGGCGAGCTGCCTCGACTATTTCAAGGTGCTAACCAAGGAAGATCCGTTCGACGCCAAGCTGCAGGCGGCCTATGAAAAGGATTTCCCCGGCAACTTCCTGTTCGCGGCCGGCAGCGCCGCCACCGGAACCTATCGCGGCCTCAAGCTGTGGGAGGCGGCGGTCAAGGAGGCCGGCAAGGTCGATCGCGACTCCGTTGCGGCCGCGCTCGACCACGCCAAGATCGCCGAAGGGCCGGGCGGACCCGCGGAGATGGTGCCAGGCAAGCGTCACTGCAAGATGAAGATGTACACCGCTGTTGCCAAAGGCGGGAACTATGAGATCGTGGCGCGCAGCGACGGTCTCGTTGATCCCAAGGAATGCTGAGCGATCAATGGTTGGAGCAAGAGAAGCGGTCGCACGCGTCGGTGAGGAACCAGATGCCGTGACGGGCGAGGGTGCACCGGCCGCAAGCGCGCCGGCGGGACGGACGTCGGCAGGATGGAAGGTCCTGCCGATCGTGGAGGGGCTGGTGCTGTTGATCGCACTGGTCCTGCCATGGGTGCTGCAGGATTATCTCACGGTGTTCGCCACCCGCGTGGTGATCCTCGCGCTGTTCGCGCTGTCGTTCGACCTGGTGTGGGGCTATGCCGGCATCATGAGCTTCGGCCAGGCGCTGTTCTTCGGCGCCGCCGGCTACGGCGTGGCGCTCTTGGCACGCGACCTCAACGTCACCTCGATCCTGCTGATCCTGCCCGCCGGCACCTTGATCGGGCTCACTGCGTCGCTGCTGCTCGGCGGCTTCCTGCTGCTCGGGCGCTATCCCTCGAGCGTGATCTTCGTCTCGCTCGGCACCCTGACCGGCTCCTATGCCGCGGACCGGTTGGCGCGCGGCTGGTACTATCTCGGCGGCCAGAACGGCATCCCGTCGATCCCGCCGCTCACCCTCGGCAGCTACGAGTTCGAGGAAGGGCCGATCTACTACTACATGGTGCTCGGCATCCTCGTGGTCGTCTATCTGCTCTGCCGCTTCCTGGTCCGCTCGCAATTTGGCCTCGCGCTCGCGGGGCTGCGCGAGAACGAGCAGCGCATCGCCTTTTTCGGCTACAAGGCGCAGCACCTGAAGGCGATCATCTTCGCGGTCGGCGGCACCATCGCCGGTCTCGCCGGCAGCCTCTATGCCTTCCACGAGGGCTTCGTCTGGCCCAACATGCTGGGCGTCGTGTTCTCGACCCAGGTCGTGCTCTACGTTTTGTTCGGCGGCTCCGGCACGCTGATCGGCGCCGTGATCGGCACCGTGATCATCGAGGGCGTCAGCTTCTGGCTGTCCGACAATTACCGCGACGTCTGGCCGATCATCCTCGGCGTGCTGCTGCTGCTCGTCATCATGTTCCGGCCGCTCGGGCTGATCTCCTTCGTGCTCGGCGAGCGCGAGCGGGTCGGCAGTTTCGGCAAGGCCCCGAAGGAGACCGGCAATGCCGCTCCTTGAGGCGCAAGGGATCAGCAAGGTGTTCGGCAAGCTCACCGCGCTCGACGGTGCGGCGCTGACCGTCGGCGAGAACGAGTTTCACGGCCTGATCGGCCCGAACGGCTCCGGCAAGAGCACGCTGATGAAATGCGTTGCCGGCGCCGAGGTGCCGACCACGGGCAAGGTCTCCTTCGTCAACACCGACATCACCGCGTTCACGCCGACCGAGCGCGCCCGCGCCGGCATGAGCCTGAAGTTCCAGATCACCTCGGTGCTGCCGACGCTGACGCTGTACGACAACATCCTGCTGGCGCTGCAGGCGCAGTGCTCGCTGTTTGATCTGGTGCTCTCGCGCACCCGCAAGAGGCTGCACGATCAGGTGATGACGATGCTGACCCAGTTTCGGCTCGCCGATCGCGCGCATGATGCCGCCGCGGCGCTGTCGCATGGCCAGCAGCAATGGCTCGAGATCGCGATGGCGCTCGCCGGCAAGCCGCGGCTGTTGCTGCTGGACGAGCCGACCGGCGGCATGAGCCTCGAGGAGCGCCGCGTCACCGGCGAGCTGTTGCAGCCGATCAAGCAGCATTGCTCGCTCGTCATCGTCGAACACGACCTCGATTTCATTCGCGACATCTGCGACCGCCTCACCGTGCTCGACCAGGGCAAGGTGCTGGCCTCGGGGACGGTCGCGGAAATCCAGGCCAACAAGAGCGTCCAGGAGATCTATCTTCGCCGTGCCTGAGCAAACCTTCCTCGATATCCGGCATCTCGATGCCGGTTATGGCCGCAGCCAGGTTCTGTTCGATGTCAACATCGGCATTCCCTGGCGCGGCGGCGTCGCCGTGCTCGGCCGCAACGGCGCCGGCAAGACCACGCTGATGAAGACCATCGTCGGCGAGCTCGCAAGCTCGCAAGGCGAGTTGTTCTTCGACGGCCGCGACATCACGCGCCGCCGCACCGAGGAGCGGGTGCGCTCCGGCATCGGCTATGTGCCGCAGGAGCATTCGGTGTTCGCCCGCCTGTCGGTGCGCGACAACCTCGCGGTCGGCTCGCTGTTCAATCCGGATGCCAGCGCGGTCGATCGCGTGCTGGCTATCTTCCCGAAACTCGGCCAGCGGCTCGACCAGCCGGCCGGCACGCTGTCCGGCGGCGAGCGCAAGATGCTGGCGATCGGCCGCGCCATGCTCGGCAATCCAAAACTGCTGCTGCTGGACGAGCCGACCGAAGGCGTCTGGATCGGCGTGATCGAGGAGATCACCGAGCGGCTGATCGAGCTCGCCAAGAGCATCTCGGTCGTGATCGTCGAGCAGCATCTCGACCTCGCGCTGCGCGTTGCCGACTATGCCTATGTGCTGGACCGCGGCCGCGTCGCGCTGCAGGGCGGCGCGAGCGAGGTGCGGAGCGATCCGGAACTGCTGCGCTATCTGGCGCCGTAGCAGGCTTCAATGCGGCAGGCGGTCGGCCTTGCGGCCGATCACGCCGTCGCCCGGCGTCCGCGTCCGCCGTGCCGATCGCATCTCGCGACGCACATACCAGGCAGCGACCGAGCAGATCAGCCAGGCCAGCGATGCGGCGATGAAGGCGGCCGGCACGCTGCGGTCCACCGTCAGCGCGTAGACGATGGCAAATGCCAGCATGCCGACCGCGCCGAGTGCTGCGCCTGCGGCATCGAGCGCCGCGGCCTGCTGCCCGCGCCACGTGCCATCGAGGCCGGCGTTCCGCTTGCGGCGGATTTCATGCTTCTCGATCAAGGTCGCGCTGGCGCAGAAGATGGCGGGGAGTGCAAGAAAGGCGCCGCCGACATAGGCGCCGCAGGTGCTGCTGATCAGGCCGGTCAGGACGGTGACGCCGCCACCGAGCACGAAGCGGATCAGATATTCGGTCCAGCGGCTTTCCCTGAGCGAGGACAGTGAGACGCGGACCGGTGTCATGCCTGCCCTCCGGCAACGCCCAGCAAGCCGAAGACGATCGCGAGCCAGACGACAAGCGCCAGCAAGGTGGCGGGGGCAGCGCGGAGTCTTGCGCGAATCAGCAGTTGGCAGACCACGAAGCTATAGATGGCCAGCGCAACGGCGCCGGCCATCATCGCGCGGCTCTGCAGGCCGGCGTAGTCGGCGCCGTGCTGGTACACGGCGATGCCGAGGGTGGCGAGCGCAACCGACGGCGCCGCGCCGAACAGGCCGGCAAAGCTCTTTGGACGCAGAATGTCGCCCAGCATCGCGAAGGCCGACACCACGGCTCCGCCCACGAGAAAGCGGATGACATATTCGCTCATCGCGCCTTGCCCCGCGGCGGATCGTGACCGGGATAGCCGGTCCACAATCGCAGCAGCCGCTCGAGAACCGCCCCGAGCCCAAATCCCGCGATCACGTCGCTCGTCCAGTGTGCGAGAACCACAATGCGCGTCAGCGAAAGGCCGATCGCGACGGACTGGATCGCGCGGCGCGCGCCGGCGGGCAATGTCGCGGCCGCCGACGCCAGCGCGCCCATATGCAGCGCGTGGCCGGATGGGAAGGCGTCGTCGCGCTTGCCCGAGATCGGGATGCCGTTGGCGTGGCCGGTCACGGTCAGGCGATCCGGGCGGGTCTGGTTGAACAGCAATTTCAGGCCATGCGGCAGCAGCGATGCTGCGACCGTCACCAGCAGCACGTGATTGCCGGCGCGCTCGAGCGAGGCACCGCGCCCGCGTGAGGCGAGCCAGCCGGCGGCGGCGAGCGCAAGCAGGACCTTTTCGTCAGCGCCCCAGGTCAGTCCGCGGGCGATCTCTTCCGGCGCAGGTGCGGTGTTGCGGGCGATCGCACGCGCGATCATGGTGTCCGCCGCGGTCGGGCGAATGGTGATCGGGAAGGGGGCGCCTTGATGGCGGCGTGCGCGAACTCTGGCTGTCGTATGCATGGTCAGGTTCCCATCCAACGCGCCAGCCGCGGCATGGGTCCTAACAGGGCATGCAAGGAACCAAATGCAGATCGATGCTCTTGAACTCTTGCCCGTCTCGACCTGATCCCAAGGCTCAATTCCGAGGCTTCATCCCGAGGCTTCGCGCGCCAACCGGGATGCACGGCGGGCGATGGCTGTTCTCAGGGAGAGGTGTCGATGACGGAGCCGGACGTTCGCAAGGGGATGCCGCCGGTCAAGCTTTCGCGCGATGAATTCGAGCGGCGCTACCGGATGCGATTTGCCGATCCGGTCTTTCAATCCATGCAGACGGAGCTTGCGACGATCATCGCCGGCGCCTGGGACGCCTATCGTCATTCGCGCAAGGCGCCGGTTACCCGCAAGGCCGGCCCCGGCTTTGCCGATCCCGACTATGATCTCGCGGTCGATTGGCTGTCCGCGCGCGATGCCATCGATGAAGCGCAGCGCAGGCACGACGATCCAAACGAGGCGCCGCATATCCTGCTGATCAACGGCTCCTCGCGCAGCGAACATACGTGTCCCGGCGAGATGTCGAAAAGCTGGCGCTTGGTCGAGATCGCGGAGGCCGCCTTTCGCGAGATGGGCCTCGCGGTCGATGTGCTCGATCTGTCGCGGCTGACGTCCGAGTTCGGCAGGGAGATTCATCCCTGCAAGTCCTGCGTCTCCACCTCGATGGCGCTCTGCCACTGGCCGTGCAGCTGCTATCCGAACTACTCGCTCGGGCAAACCGACGACTGGATGAACGAGATCTATCCGCTGTGGGTGCGCGCGCACGGCATCATGATCATCTCGCCGGTCAACTGGTACCAGACGCCGACCGGGCTCAAGGCGATGATCGATCGCCTGGTCTGCGCCGATGGCGGCAATCCCGATCCGACCTCAACCCACGGCAAGACCGCGAGCGAAGCCAAGGCGCTCGAACTCAAGGGCTGGCCATACCCCAAGCATTTGCGCGGCCGGCATTTCGGCATCGTGGTCCACGGCGACAGCGTCGGTGCGGAAACCTGCCGTCGCTTTCTTGCGGACTGGCTCACCGACATGGAGTTGATCTCGGCCGGCGGCAGGGCCGAGATCGATGGCTATGTCGGCTACATGAAGCCCTATGCGATGTCGCATCGCGATCTCGACGACGACAGGGCCTTCCAGGAACAGGTGCGCAATGTCGCGCTGGCGCTCGGCGCCGCCGTCGACCTCGCGCGCACCGGGCATCTGGAAGATCCCGGCAAGGGGCTCGAGGACCCGCGGCCGAAGTAGGGTGGAATCCGAGTTCCCAAAGGAACGAAGCGCCCCGGCTGCCCGTTAAAGCATGATCCGGAAAAGTGCGAAGCGGTTTTCCGAAAAGATCATGCTCAAACAAAGAGCTAAAGCGCGATGACGATTCAACCTAATCACATCGCGCTTTAGGCCGCGGGAGGAAGTCACAATGCGCTATATTTCGATTGCAGCTCTTGTTGCGGCTGCCGTGATGAGCAGCGGTGCCGCGTTGGCGCAGCATTCCGGTACGCCATCGGAACAGAACGCATGTTCGCGCGATGCCCAGCGTTTCTGCCGCAAGGACCTCGGCAATGACGGCGCCGTGCAGAACTGCCTGCAGATGAAGCGGGCCAGCCTGAGCACAAGCTGCAAGAAGGTTTTCGAAAGCCACGGGATGTAACGGTCAGCGCGCACGCGAAGGTGACGGAGCGTGGTGTTCGAACCTGCGAGCTGGCGGTGCGGCAGCGACGAGGCGTCTGCGCGCGGTACTGACGCCCTGGGTGCGATCGGCACCCGGCGGAAAGAAGAGCAAAGCTCGGGCAAATCATGTCGCGAGAACGTCGCGGTGTGACTCACAGACAGCGCCACACATTCAGTGTCGTCCTGGCGAAAGCCAGGACCCATTACCCCAAATGAGAGTTATTGCGCGACGCTGGGGCCACGATCCCATTCACGATCAAGTTCGGTGGTTATGGGTCCTGGCTTTCGCCAGGACGACGACAATATTTGCGGCGGCGGCGCACAACAGACCGCAATTGCGCACCAGGCAGGGACGACACTGTGAGCTGCTTGAAATGCTTATCGCAAACGACCGGCGGCGCGTAGGTGCCGCCCTTGCTACTTCACCGCCGAGAAGCGGGTGTCGAACGAGTTGGTCTGCACCACAGGCGCGGAGCCGGCGAGTTGGGTCGACGACGTCGGGGCCGGCGCGGCTGCGGCGGTGGTGACCTGCGGCTTCGGCGCGGGTTTGGCGGCCTGCTTCGGCTCAGCCTTGGGGGCGACGCGAACCACCGATTGCGGCTTGGCCTCGGCGACCTTCGGCTTGGCCGGTGCGGCAGCGGCCGGAGCCGGCGGCGCGGTCGTCTTGCTGGCGTCGGCGGTGCCGCCGATGCCGACCTTGCGCGCGAAGCTGGAGAAGAAGCCTTCGGATTTGTCAGAGGTGGATTTGTCAGAGGCGGATTTGTCTGACGCGTTCGCCGAGGCAACGCGGGTGCTGGCCGACGGCGTGGTGGACGACGTTGTCGCCACGACCGGCTCTTCCTGCTGGACCGCGAGATTGGGCTTCGGCGGATTGACCGTACCGGGGATCGTGCCGGGCGCGCGTGCCAGCGACATCGACGCCAGCGCCTGGCTGTCGCCGCCTTCGGAGAGGCCGGTGTTTCCTTCCGGAATCTTCGAGGCGAAGATCGCGTTCATGCCGCCGTCGATGCCGGTGTTGAGGCGCGCAACGGGCGTACCCTTGGACACCAGCTTGGCGGTCTCGGCGGCGTCCTTCTGCTCCTTCTCGTGCACGGCGCTCGCGATCTCCTCGGGGATCACATAGGCCGGGCACTTCGCAGAGGCGTCGAACACCGGATCGCGTGTCGCGCCCGGCGCCTTCACCGCGTCGAACACGTACTTCTTCTCGCAGAAATCGACCCTCGGCTCCTGCTTCGTCACCTCGAAATGATCGTAGCCTTCCTTGATCATCTTCCAGAACGGCATGTTCGGATTGTTGCGGTGCTTGGCCATGTTCACCGGCGTCATCCGGAACGGATAGGCCTGCAGCTGGAACGCCTTCTGGCCGCCGAAGAAGGATTCGCGGCCGAGCGAATAGATTTCCGCGATCTGCTCGTCGGTCATCGCGTAGCAGCCGCGCGAGGAACAGTCGCCATGCACCATCAGCTGCGAGCCGGTGCGGCCGAACGCCTTGTCGAAGGCGTTGGGATAACCGGTGTTGAACGACAAGTAATAGGCCGATTGCGGGTTCATCTGGCTCGGGTTGATCGAGTAGAACCCTTCGGGTGCCTGGCGGTCGCCCTCGCGGACCTTCGGACCGAGATCGCCCGACCAGCGGCAGATCGGATAGGTCTTGAGCAGCGCGAACTGGCCGGAGCGGTTTTGCTTCCAGACCTCGAGCTCGGCCTCCTGCTTGAACAGCCGCACCAGGATCGGCGACTGCATGTCCATGTCCTTTTCGGTCATGGCAGCGACGAGCTTTGGCGGGACCGGCTGGTTGGCCTTGGCGTTTTGCGCGAGCGAGATCTGGTCGCTGTCACAACCGGCGAGCATGACGCCTGCGGCGAGGACCGCCGAGGTCAGAAGCGCGCGTACGAGCGTGCGATGAGTCAAGTCCGAGCTCCACACCCACCGGGCGATTTTCGCGACCCCAACACGGCGAATATGCCCTGAAGCCATTGTCTAAAATATTAGCCTTCGACGACCCCTGCTCGCAACCTGAACCGGGGCGGACAGCCCTCACGGTAGCAGGCATGGTTCAAGGAATGTTAAAGACCCGGCTCGGGGCCCAATTAGGGCAAAATTGGTCGATTTGGGCGAAAAATCGGGCCGTTTGGGCGCCTCAGCCGAGCTTGCGGCCGATGTCGAGAAACTTCTGTCGCCGCTGTTTGCGAATCGCGTCCGGATCAAGATTTCGTAGGTCGTTGAGCGCCTGGGCGATGGCATCGCCCGTGGTCGCGATCATCGCGGCGGGGTCGCGATGCGCGCCGCCCGAGGGCTCCTTCAGGATCTGGTCGATCACGCCGAAGCGCAGCATGTCCTGGGCGGTGATCTTCATGCTGTTGGCGGCTTCCTGCGCCTTGGTGCCGTCGCGCCACAGGATCGAGGATGCCGCCTCCGGCGAGATCACGCTGTAGATCGCGTGCTCCATCATCAGGACGCGGTTCGCCGTGGTGATGGCGATGGCGCCGCCCGACATGCCTTCGCCGGTGACGATCGCGACATTGGGCACGCCGAGCGACAGGCAGGCGTCGGTCGAGCGGGCGATCGCCTCGGCCTGGCCGCGCTCTTCGGCGCCGATGCCGGGATAGGCGCCGGCGGAATCGACGATCGACAGCACAGGGATGCCGAACCGGTCGGCCATTTCCATCAGGCGCACCGCCTTGCGGTAGCCTTCGGGGCGCGCCATGCCGAAATTGTGCTTGATGCGGCTCTCGGTGGTGGCGCCCTTTTCCTGGCCGACCACGCAGATGCTCTCGCCGCGGAAGCGGCCGAAGCCGCCGACCAGGGCCTCGTCGTCGGCGAATTTGCGGTCGCCGGCCATCGGCGTGAATTCGGTGATCAGGCCGCCGATGAAATCGGTGAAGTGCGGCCGCTGCGGATGCCGCGCCACCAGCGTCTTCTGCCACGGCGTCAGATTGGAATAGAGCTCGGTGAGCGCCTGCGCCGCCTTGTCCTCGATCCGCGCGACCTCGTCGCCGATGTCGCTGCCGCTCGCGGCAAGCGCACGCAACTCGTCGATCTTGGATTCAAGCTCGGCGACGGGTTTTTCGAAGTCGAGATAGCTGCGCATCGGGTCGGGCATCAACTCAATATAGGGAGGAACGGTGCGAGGGGCGAAGCGGTTTCGGCGTCGGAAAGAGAAGCTTTGTAACTTCAAACGGTTAACGCGCATCCGGGTGGAATGCACGCTTCGGGATCGCAAGCAGGTGACGCTCTTTCTGCGGAGACGAAGCGGAAGTCAAGGCGGATTGCTCGTAGCCCGGATGGAGCGAAGCGCAATCCGGGAAGCTATATCGGCGGAAATACCAATCCCGGATTTCGCTGCGCTTCATCCGGGCTACGGTCCGCTACGATTTCTCCGCCAACGGATGCAGGTCGCGGACCAGGCTCTTCAGCCGCTCCTCGACCACATGGGTGTAGATCTGGGTGGTCGAGATGTCGGTGTGGCCGAGCAGGGTCTGGACGATGCGCAGGTCCGCGCCATTGTGCAGCAGATGGCTGGCAAACGCATGACGCAGCACGTGCGGGGAGACCAACCGCGGCGCAAGGCCGGAGGCGCCCGCGAGCTCCTTCAGGTCGCGGGCGAAATGCTGCCGGGTCAGATGACCGCTCTCGCCGGAGGACGGAAACAGCCATTTCGACGGCGCGGCCTTCTTCGCCTTCGGCTGCATCACCTCCAGCGCGGCGAGATAGTCCGCCATCGCCTGGCGCGAGGCGTCGTTCAGCGGCACCAGCCGTTCCTTGTTGCCCTTGCCGCGCACCACGATCATTCGCGCATCGCGCCGCGCCGCGGAGACCGGCAGCGACACCAGCTCGGAGACGCGCAGGCCGGTGGCGTAGAGCACCTCGAGCAGGCAGTAGAGCCGCAGCGCGCGCAGCCGCTGCGCCGGCGAGACGTCGGTCTGGGTCAGCTCCTTGGCCCGGGTCAGCATGCGGTCGACGTCGGCGATCGACAGCACCTTGGGTAGGCCGCGGCCGCGCTTCGGGCCGGACAGGATCGCGGCCGGATCGTCGCTGCGGACCCGCTCGTTGAGCAGGAAGCGGTAGAGATGCCGCATCGCCGACAGCCGCCGCGCCACGCTGGTCGACTTGAAGCCGCGGGTATCGAGGTCGGCGAGGTAGCCGCGCAGCGTCTCGGTGTCGGCGCTCGTGAAGTCGGCGCCGGCATGGCCGAGGTAGTCGGAGAAGTCGGTGAGGTCGCGCCGGTAGGCGTCGAGCGTGTTGGCGCCGGCGCCCTGTTCCGCGGCGAGCATGTCGAGGAACAACGCGGTCAGTTTGGCGTCGGAGGACTTGGCGAGGGTCTTGGCGGGATGTTTGGCAGCAGCGGGCATGCCAGAATCATAGCGCCTATTTCTTGAGGAACTTATCCGGTGGGATGGTCACCGTCATTTCCCGCGGTTTCGGGTGCACGAAATTCGCCAGCGCGAAGACGATGCCGTAGCCGATCCCGAAAATCACGGCGACGACCGTCAGGAAGCGGAACAGGCTGGGCATGGAGGCGACTCGGGCGGCGAATTAACCAATGAAATCATCCAACATGTTCCCCGCGCGGTTGCAAGAGTCGCTGGTAAGGGTGTCGCCGGGGGTAGTATAGGTGGCTCGAATTCCGAACAATTCGTCCCAATATCCGAGCTTTTTGATGTCCGACGCAGCCGTACCGGCGCCCACCCACCCGACCCTGGAGGCCGACATCGCGGCCGTGCTGGGGACGCGGTCGATCGTGCTGGTCGGCATGATGGGGGCCGGCAAGTCGACCATCGGCCGGCGGGTGGCGGCGCGGCTCAAGCTGCCGTTCGCCGATGCCGACACCGAGATCGAGGCGGCGGCGCGGATGACGATCCCGGAGATCTTCGAGACTCACGGCGAGCCCTATTTCCGCGACGGCGAGGCGCGGGTGATCGCCCGCATCCTCGATAACGGCCCGATCGTGCTGGCGACCGGCGGCGGCGCCTTCATGCGCGAGGAGACCCGCAACCGGATCCGCGACCGCGCGATCTCGATCTGGCTCAAGGCCGACAGTGATATCATCATGCGCCGGGTGCGCCGCCGCGCCGACCGCCCGCTGTTGCACACCCCCGACCCCGAGGCGACCGTCAACCGCCTGCTCAGCGAGCGCGAGCCGGTCTACGGCACCGCCGATTTGACGATTGCCTCGCGCGACGTGCCGCACGACCGCATCGTCGACGAATGCCTCGAGGCCCTGCATGCGCATCTGTGCGGTGCGCGCCCGGCCGACGAGCCACCATCTGATGGATTGAACGCGACCTCATGACTGCGCCCTTGAAACACTCCGCCTCCGTTACCGTCGACGTCGCGCTCGGCGACCGCGCCTATGACATCGTCATCGGCCGCGGCGTGTTGCAGTCGCTCGGCGAGCGTGTCGCGGCGCTGCGGCCCGGCGTGCGTACCGCCATTGTCACTGACCGCACCGTCGCCAAGCACTGGCTGGAGCCGACCGAGGCGTCGCTCGCAGCGGCCGGCGTGCCGACGTCGCGGATCGTCGTCGAGGAGGGCGAGGGTTCGAAGAGCTATGCCACGCTGACCGAGGTCAGCGAAGCGCTGATCGCGGCGAAGATCGAGCGCAATGACCTCGTGATCGCGCTCGGCGGCGGCGTGGTCGGCGATCTCGCGGGCTTCGCGGCCGCGATCCTGCGCCGCGGCGTCGATTTCGTGCAGGTGCCGACCTCGCTGCTGGCGCAGGTCGATTCCTCCGTCGGCGGCAAGACCGGCATCAACTCGTCGCAGGGCAAGAACCTGATCGGCGCGTTCCACCAGCCGGTGCTGGTCATCGCCGACACCTCGGTGCTCGACACGCTGTCGCCGCGCCAGTTCCGCGCCGGCTACGCCGAGGTCGCGAAATACGGCATCCTCGGTGACGAGGCCTTCTTCGCCTGGCTCGAGAAGAACCATGCCGACATCTTCGCCGGCGGCGCCGGGCGCGAGCACGCGATCGCAACTTCCTGCCGTGCCAAGGCCGGCGTTGTGTCCCGTGACGAGCGCGAGACCGGCGAGCGGGCGCTGCTCAATCTCGGCCATACCTTCGGCCATGCGCTGGAAGCCGCAACCGGCTTTTCGGACCGACTGTTCCACGGCGAGGGCGTCGCGGTCGGCATGGTGCTGGCGGCGGAATTCTCGGCGCAGCTCGGCATGATCTCGTCCGACGATGCGGGGCGCATCGCGCGTCATCTGTCCGCGGTCGGATTGCCGACGCGCCTGCAGGATATCGCAGGCTTCGCGCAGGAAGGTCTTGCCGACGCCGACGCGCTCCTGGCGCTGATGGCGCAGGACAAGAAGGTCAAGCGCGGCAAGCTCACCTTCATCCTGCTGGAGGCCGTCGGCCGCGCCGTGATCGCCAACAATGTCGAGCCGCAGCCGGTGCGCGACTTCCTGCAAGCCAAGCTGAAGGCCTAGAGCGGGATGAACTCTTCGGATCGTCATCCCACTCTATTCTTTTTGATTTGAGCATGATCTTTTCGGAAAACCGCTGCACATGTTTCCGGATCATGCTCTAACCACGGATCAATTCAGTGGGATGGTTCACCTTCTCGATCGTGCTGCTCTGTCTCTTCATCTCGGCGTTCTTCGCGGCGAGTGAGACGGCGCTGACCGGCGCCTCGCGCGCCAGCATGCTGCGGCTGTCGAAGCAGGGCAACACCGATGCCGGTGTGGTGTCGAAGCTGTTCAACATGCGCGAGCGCATGATCGGCGCGCTGCTGCTCGGCAACAACATCGCCAATATCGGCGCCTCGGCGCTGGCGACCGGCGTGTTCACCGCCTGGTTCGGCGACGTCGGCGTGCTCTACGCCACCGCTGTCATGACCGTGATGGTCGTGGTGTTCGCCGAGGTGCTGCCCAAGACCATCGCGATCAACGCGCCCGACCGCATCTCGCTGTTGGTCGCGCGGCCGATGCGGCTGACGATCTTCGTGCTGGGGCCGCTGCTCACCATCATCGAGACCATCGTGCTGGCGCTGATGAAGCTGCTCGGCATCAAGGTCGGGGCGCATCAGGCGGTGCTGTCGCCGACCGAACGTCTGCGCGGTGCGGTCGATCTGTTGCATCACGAGGGCAAGGTCGAGAAGCAGGACCGCGACATGCTCGGCGGGTTGCTGGATCTCAGCGAACTGCAGGTCTCCGACGTCATGGTCCATCGTACCGAGATGACCATGGTCAACGCCGACCTGCCGCCCGAGGAACTGGTGCGCGAGGTGCTGGCGAGCGAATATACCCGCATCCCGCTGTGGCGGGAGAAGCCGGAGAACATCGTCGGCGTGCTGCACGCCAAGGACCTGCTGCGCGCGATGCGCGCCAACGACGGCGACATGTCCGCGATCGATGCCACCGCGATCGCGCTGCCGCCCTGGTTCGTGCCGGAGATGCGTCCGGTCTCCGAACAGCTGAAGGCGTTCCGCCGCCGCAAGACCCACTTCGCGCTCGTGGTCGACGAATATGGCGAGGTCGAAGGCATGGTGACGCTGGAGGACATCCTGGAGGAGATCGTCGGCGACATCTCCGACGAGCACGACGTCGTCGTTGCCGGCGTGCGCGCCCAGCCGGACGGCTCGGTCGTGGTCGACGGCTCGGTGCCGATCCGCGATCTCAACCGTGCGATGGACTGGCGCCTGCCGGACGAGGAGGCGACCACGGTCGCCGGCCTCGTGATCCACGAGGCGCGCTCGATCCCGGAGCGCGGCCAGAGCTTCACCTTCCACGGCTTCCGCTTCCGCGTGCTCCGCCGCGAGCGCAACCGCATCACCGCGCTGCGCATCGTCGCCGTCCCGCGCGAGACCGAACTGGACGAGAAGAAGCCGAAGCGGGCGGGGACGGCATTCTAGGGCTGGGCGGCAAGCGCAACTCGACCCTATCACCGTCACCCCCGCGCAACGGCTTCGCCGTTGTCGCTGGAGGAGCGCGTAGCGCGTCTCGAAGGGTCGACGGCCATCGGCCGGGCCGTGCATCCTTCGAGACGCGCTGCGCGCTCCTCAGGATGACGGGTCTGATGGATGTGCCTCGCTACTCGATATCGATCGAGATACCCGACAGCTTCCAGGCGCCGTCGGAGGGGATGAAGCCGAGCTGATACTTCACCTGCTTGGGCGTGGTGTCGAAATGCCCCTTCAGCCGCAGCACGCCCTTGTCGTCGACCTTGGCGTCCTCATCGAGCACGATCGGCTTGGCCACCACGGCGTCGAACACCGCATGCTTGTCGACCAGATCCTTGAAGATGGTCTTGAGCTTGTCGGGCGGAAACTGGTCGCGGAACGGCTTTGAGATCTTGGCATGGAACACGGTGAAATTGTTGGCGGCCACCGCATCATTGAGCGACACCAGGATGCTCTTGATCAGCACCTCCTGGACGAACGGGCTCGGCATGTCCAGCGCCGAGGCCGGGCGCATCGCGCTGATCAGGAGCAGGCCGGCGGCGGTGACGATCGACCGGAAACGTGGCCAGCAAGGGATCATCAATGGCCCCATATCATGCGTGGCGGTGCAATCCGTGGTTTCACCTGCTCGCCTATGGAGCAGGTCCATCCTGTTCTCATAAAGGAAAACCACCGCTTCGTCTTGAGGCAAGCGCGAACTAGCGCGGCTTTTCCCCGGGGCCGTGGGCGTGGATCGCCAGCGCATGCACCGAGCCGGCGAGTTCCTCCGCCAGCGTCGCATTTATCATGCGATGGCGTTCGATCCGGCTCTTCCCTTCGAAGGCCGGAGACACAATATATACCCGGAAATGCGTCTCTCCGCCTGGCCTGTGGCCGGCGTGGCCCTCATGCAGATGTGACTCGTCGACCACGTCGAGGCTTTCCGGCAAGAAAGCTTCACGCAACTTGTTTATGATAGCGTCTTTGGTGTTCATGGCGGCGGAGTTAGGTTCGCGACAGCTTTTCGTCAATGGTGCAAGCGGGAAACGAGGTCTGCGCAATGTCAAGACTTGAAGATTTGTGCATTGCGTAGTCAAAGAGAACATGCCGATCGATTCATCAAAATTCTTCGACTCCATTCGCATCAAGCCGACCAAGGTGAGTGCGAAGCGCCAGGCGCAGGCCGGCGAGCAGGCTGTGACCTGCGAGTGGGCGGGTTGCCAGAACAAGGGCGCGCACCGCGCCCCGAAAGGCCGCGAGAATTCGCGCGAGTATTGGCACTTCTGTCTCGATCACGTCCGCGAGTACAACCAGTCCTACAATTTCTTCCAGGGCATGAATCCTGACGACGTCGCGCGCTACCAGAAGGACGCGCTGACCGGCCACCGTCCGACTTGGAAGATGGGTGCCAACAACGGCAAGAAGGGCGACAGCGGTCTCGATGCCGCTTCCGATCCGTTCCACGTGTTCTCCGAGCTCAACGGCCGTGGCCGCTGGCGCCCCGGACCGGGCGGCGCGGAGCCCAAGCCCGAGACCCGCAAGGTCATGAACGCCGAGCGCAAGGCGCTGCAGGTGATGGGGTTAGGGGCCGAGGCGACGCTCGAAGACGTCAAGTCGAAGTACAAGGCGCTGGTCAAGCAGCACCATCCCGACGCCAATGGTGGCGACCGTTCCACCGAGGATCGCCTGATCGAGATCATCAAGGCGTACAATTATCTGAAGACCGTGGTGCGCGAGGCCTGAGGTCTTGCCTTCGTCGCCCCTGCCTAGTGCGCAGTTGCGCACGGAGCAGGGGCCCCATAACCACCGGCCGTTATCGTTTGCACAAGATGTCTGCCCGATTGCCCCATCGATGGGCCGCGGCGTATGGGTCCCGGCCTTCGCCGGGACGACGGCGGAGTATGTGGCTCCGCCATCGTCCAACGGTGCAGTTTTGTAGCCCGGATGAAGCGCAGCGCAATCCGGGCTCTTCCATCCGGGCTAGGGTTCGCGGTTAGCTCTCACCCCTTCGGCATCGCCCCGACATAGGACGAGCTCGGCCGGATCAGCCGCCCGGTGCGCCGCTGCTCAAGCGCGTGCGCGGTCCAGCCGGCGGCGCGGGCCACCGCGAAGATTGGCGTGAACGCCTGCCGCGGGATTTCCAGCCCATCGAGCAGGATCGCGGTGAAGAACTCGACATTGGTCTCGAGTGGTCGCTCCGGATTCTTCTTCCGCAGCGCCTCGCGGATATAGGCCTCGACCTCGGCGGCAAATGGCAGGTCGGCACCACTGGCCTCGAGGCGCTCGATCGCGACCTTCAGCACGTCGGCGCGCGGGTCGCGCACGCGATAGACGCGGTGACCAAACCCCATCAGCCGTTCGCCGTGCGCCAGCGCGCCGTCGACCCAGGGCTTGATGCGCTCGCGCGTCCCGATCGCGTCCAGCATCTCGAGCACCGGCTCAGGTGCGCCGCCATGCAGTGGGCCGGTCAGCGCGCAGTAGCCGCCGGTGATCGCCGCGAACAGATCGGCCTGGGTGGACGCGATCACCCGCGTGGTGAAGGTCGACGCATTCATGCCGTGGTCGCATACGGTGACGAGATAGGCGTCGAGCGCGGCGACCTCGCGCGGCTCGGGCTTGCGGCCCAGCAGCATCCACAGCGTGTCGGCGGCGTGGCCGGCATTCGGGTCCGGCGCGATCGGGTCATGCCCTCTGGCGTGCTGGACCAGGGCGCCCGCGATCACCGGGAAGGCGCCGACGATGGTCGCCTCGTGCTCCAGCCCGTTCTCGCCGCGAAGGCCGGCGATCGCCGCGCGGAAGCCGTCGACGATCGACATGCCGCGCGTCGCCGGCAGCAGGTCCGGCAACCGGGCGAAGGCGCGTTCGCGGGCGGCGCCAAGGCTGGCGCGGACATTGGCTTCGCTCAGCGCCTTGCCGGTGGCGCCGTTCCACAGCCGCGCGGTGACGCCCTCGAAGCTCGACTTGCCCGCGAGGTCGGCGACGTGCTCGCCGGCGATGATCAACTCGCCGCGCTCGCCGTCGACATGGCTCAACACGGTCTCGGCGGCGGGAACGCCGTCCAGACCGATCTGGCTCTTGGTGAGATGCATATTCATGGCCTGATCTCCTTGCTTCACCCCTTCAAGGTCAGGCCTCTCGACGAGTTGATCAATCTTGATTATATAAATCAATATGAAAAAATCCGCCGAGCTCTATCTCTCCGCCCGGGAGGCCGCGGCCGAACTCGCGATCTCGCCGGCGACCCTCTACGCCTATGTCAGCCGCGGGCTGATCCGCTCCGAGCCGTCGCCGGATTCGCGCAGCCACCGCTACCGCGCTGAGGACATCAGGGGGCTGAAGGAGCGCCGCGTGCCGTCGCCGGAGCCGCGCGGCTTCCGTAATTTCGACGCCGACCTGCCGGTGATGGATTCGGCGATCGCGACCATCACCGAGCTGGGCCCGATCTATCGCGGCGTCAACTGCGTCGATCTCGCCGAGCGCGACACGCTGGAGCACACCGCGACGCTGCTGTGGGACGTCGCCGGCGTCGATCCGTTCGCACCGGACAATTGTCCGCAGGTCTCGGACGAAATGCGCGCCATCGCTGAGGCCGCGCGCCGCGCCCAGCCGATCGACCGGACGGTCGCCGTGCTGGCGCTGGCGGCAAGTGCCGATCCCGGCGCCTTCACCCGCGCGCCGGACGGCCGCGCGATGGTCGGCGGCCGCATCCTGCGGCTGCTGGTCGCGACCATGCTGAACGCTGCGCCATCGAACGAGCCGCTGCACGAGCAGGTGGCGCGGGTCTGGACGCCTGACAACAAGCACGCGCCCGACCTGATCCGCCGCGCGCTGGTGCTGCTCGCCGATCACGAACTGAATGCGTCGACCTTCACCGCGCGCTGCGCGGCATCGACCGGGCTCAATCTGTACGACGCTGTCATCGCCGGTCTCGTCGCGTTGAAGGGACCGATGCATGGCGGTGCCGGCGTGCTCGCCTCGCGCCTCGTCAAGACGATGCTCGACAACGACGTTGCGCCGGTGGTTCGCGAGCGCGTCGCGCTTGGCGAGCGTTTCGCCGGCTTCGGGCACGGCGTCTACAAGAAGGGCGATCCGCGCGCGATCTCGCTGCTCGAGGCCCTGACGCGGGCCGGCGCGCCGCGCAAATTCACCAGGGAAGTGCCTGACAGAATCGCGGAGGCGACCGGCGAATTCGTCAACATCGACTACGCGCTGGCGGTGCTGGTGCATGCGCTGCGGATGCCCGCGGGCAGCGAGCTCGCGCTGTTTGCGATGGCCCGCAGCGTCGGCTGGATCGCGCATGCCAGCGAGCAGCTTCAGCATGGCAAGCTGATCCGGCCCCGCGCGCGCTATGTCGGTCCGGCACCCGGGCGGGCCGGTACGACCAATAGTATTTAGCTGCTATTTTGCCGGCCTGGCCGGTTCGATCAGGCCGCCGCCATGGCGGCGGCGGATGGTCCAGATCGCCAGCGCCAGGATCACGGCGCCACCTGCCACCGCAAACATCCAGAGATGCTTGCCGACATGTTGATGATGCGGCAGGCCGGCATAGTCGTGCAGCGCGGTCACGGCCAGCACGCCGGGCAGCACATGCGCCGGCGCCCAGAGCAGGATCGCGGGGATGTTGACCGCATAGAAGCGGGCCGGCGGCATGTCGAGCGCGCCGGCCGTGATCGGCACGAAGGCACGGATCGGCGGCACGAAGCGGGCGAAGAACACCGCAAGCACGCCCCAGCGGTTGAAGAAGGCCTCGCTCTGCGCCACCACCCGCGGATAGTTGGAGAGCGGCCAGGCCGACAGGATCTCGCGCTGGCTGCGGTAGCCGATGAGATAGGCGGTGCCGTCGCCGAGCATCGCGCCGGCGGCCGCCGCGGCGAGCACCGGGAGCAGCTTCAGTTCCCCGCCCGGCACCAGCGCGCTCAACGCCAGGATGATGGTCGAACCCGGTACCAGGGAGCCGATCACCGGAACCGCTTCCAGCAGGGCGGCCAGAAACAGCGTCAGATAGGCAAGCCAGGCATGGGCCGAAACGAACGCGATGAACGGGTCAAGGAATGAAGTCACAAAATTCCCATGCGGCGGTGGTATCGATTTGAGAGCTAACAACTCTCTGCCGGGGTGAAAAGTGCCCTGGAAAGACAGGGCGCCCACGCGCTGCGGCGAAAGTACGGCGTGATTCGCAGGGCAGCCTTTCAAAAACCGGCGTCCGGACCTATCTTCATGATAGGACAACGGAACTTTGATTGGCCCGCGGGCTTCTGCCGGCCGTTGCTCTCTGCTAGGCTTGTGCTTAGCACCCCATCCGCAGCCAAACGATCAATCTGGTTTCGGGAATGCCCGGGACCTCGGAGGATGAATGACGACCGCCGTCCAGACCAAAGCACAAGAACCCGTGGTCGGCCTGCCCGACATGAAGGTGTCGGTCCGGCAGGTCTTCGGGATCGATAGCGATCTGGAAGTTCCCGCCTATTCGGAAGTCGATCCGCATGTGCCGGAAACCGATCCGGACTATCGCTTCGATCGCGCGACCACGCTCGCGATCCTCGCCGGCTTTGCCAAGAATCGCCGCGTGATGGTCACCGGCTATCACGGCACCGGCAAGTCGACCCACATCGAGCAGGTTGCGGCCCGCCTCAACTGGCCCTGCGTGCGCGTCAACCTCGACAGCCACATCAGCCGTATCGATCTCGTCGGCAAGGACGCCATCGTGGTCAAGGACGGCAAGCAGGTCACTGAATTCCGCGACGGCATCCTGCCCTGGGCGCTGCAGCACAATATCGCGCTGGTGTTCGACGAATACGACGCCGGCCGCCCGGACGTGATGTTCGTGATTCAGCGCGTGCTGGAAGTCTCCGGCCGCCTGACGCTGCTCGACCAGAACAAGGTGATCAAGCCGCATCCGGCGTTCCGCCTGTTCTCGACCGCCAACACGGTCGGCCTCGGCGATACCTCGGGCCTCTATCACGGCACCCAGCAGATCAACCAGGGCCAGATGGACCGCTGGTCGATCGTCACCACGCTGAACTACCTCGCCCATGACGAGGAAGTGGAGATCGTGCTGGCCAAGGCGCGCCACTACCGCACGCAGGAAGGCCGCGACATCGTCAACAAGATGGTGCGGCTTGCGGACCTCACCCGCAACGCCTTCGCCAACGGCGACCTGTCGACGGTGATGAGCCCGCGCACGGTGATCACCTGGGCCGAGAACTCGGACATCTTCAACGACATCGGCTTCGCGTTCCGCGTCACCTTCCTCAACAAGTGTGACGAATTGGAGCGGCCGCTGGTCGCCGAGTTCTACCAGCGCTGCTTCAACGTCGAGCTGCCGGAATCCTCGGTCAACGTGGCGCTCAGCTAGTCCATGCCGAAACTCTCCGTCGAGCGCACAGTCACACAGACGAAGAAAGCGGTGCTCGGCGGATTGCTCCGCTACAACAACGAGAAGATGGGGAAGCAGAAGTACAAGCGCTTCGCCATCTCGCTGCGGCAAGATGACAAGATTGTCGGCGGCATCGTCGGCGAGGTCTGGACCGCGGTGTTGTTCATCCAGTTGTTCTGGATGGAGCAGAAGTTTCGCAACAAGGGCTTTGGCGCGAAGCTGATCAAGGCGATCGAGGACGAGGCGCGGCGCTTCGGAGCGACGCGATCCTATCTGGATACGATGAGCTTCCAGGCGCCGGGCTTCTACCGCGCCAACGGATATAAAGAGTTCGGTTCGATTGAGGGGTATCCCGGCGGCGTCACGCGCCATTGGTTTACGAAATCGCTATGACAACCTCCAACATCAAATTTCGCCCCGGATCCAAGGAAGCGCCGACCGAGCCGTTCAAGCGCTCGGTGTCGGCGTGCCTGAAGGCGATCGCCAAGAAGCCGGAGCTCGAAGTCTCCTTCGCCGCCGAGCGCCCCGGGCTCGCGCCCGGCAAGGCGCGGCTGCCGGAGCCGGCGCGCAAGATGACCAAGCGCGATGCGGCGATCGTGCGTGGCCACGCCGATTCGATCGCGCTCAAGATCGCCTGTCACGATCCCAAGGTGCATCGCAAGCTGATGCCCGGCAATCCGCAGGCACGCGGCGTGTTCGAGGCGGTCGAGCAGGCGCGAGTCGAGGCGATCGGCTCGCGGCGGATGGCGGGTGTTGCCAAGAACCTCACCGCGATGCTCGACGATCATTTCCACCGCGGCAAGTATGACGAGATCACCGATCGCGCCGACGCGCCGCTGTCGGATGCGCTGGCGATGCTGGTGCGCGAACGTCTCACCGGCATGGCCCCGCCCGCGGCCGCCAAGAAGATGGTCGATCTCTGGCGTCCGACCCTGGAGGACAAGATCGGCTCGCGGCTCGACAAGCTCAGCCGTTTCACCGAGGACCAGGCGAGGTTCGGCGACCTCGTCCACGATCTGCTGTCGGCGCTCGATCTCGGCGACGACCGCAACATGGATTCCGACGATGACGACGACCAGGACGAGAACCAGGACGGCGAGAGCGATCAGTCCGGCGCCGAGGGCTCGCCCGACTCCGATGCCGCGCAGGAGATGAGCGCCGACCAGGCGCAGACGTCAGCGGAAGAGATGAGCGAAAGCGCGATGGAGAGCGCGCAGGCCTCCACGTCGGACACGTTCGACGACGGTGAGCTCGGCGACGACGAGACCCCGGGCGAGGCGACGCGGCCGAATGCGCGCGGCCAGAACGAGCCGCGCGGTCCGGAATATCACGCCTTCGCGCCGAAGTTCGACGAGGTGATCGCCGCCGAGGATCTCTGCGATCACGACGAGCTCGAGCGGCTGCGCTCCTATCTCGACAAGCAGCTCGCGCATCTGCAGGGCATCGTGGCGCGGCTCGCCAATCGCTTGCAGCGCCGGCTGATGGCGCAGCAGAACCGCGCCTGGGAGTTCGATCTCGAGGAGGGCATCCTCGATCCGGCGCGGCTGTCGCGCGTCGTCACCGATCCCTATCATCCGCTGTCCTTCATGCACGAGAAGGAGGCCACCTTCCGCGACACCGTGGTGACGCTGCTGCTGGATAACTCCGGCTCGATGCGCGGCCGCCCGATCACGGTCGCCGCCACCTGCGCCGACATCCTGGCGCGGACGCTTGAGCGATGCGGCGTCAAGGTCGAGATCCTCGGCTTCACGACGCGTGCCTGGAAGGGCGGGCAGTCGCGCGAAGCGTGGCTCGCCGCCGGCAAGCCGGCCAATCCGGGCCGCCTCAACGATCTCAGGCACATCATCTACAAATCGGCCGATGCACCCTGGCGTCGTGCGCGTAAGAATCTCGGGCTGATGATGCGCGAGGGCCTGCTCAAGGAGAACATCGACGGCGAGGCGCTCGACTGGGCGCACAAGCGCCTGCTCGCGCGTCCCGAGCAGCGCCGCATCCTGATGATGATCTCCGACGGCGCGCCGGTCGACGACTCCACGCTGTCGGTCAATCCCGGCAATTATCTCGAGCGGCATCTGCGTCACATCATCGACGAGATCGAAACCCGCTCGCCGGTCGAGCTGATCGCGATCGGTATCGGTCATGACGTGACGCGCTACTATCGCCGCGCCGTGACCATCGTGGACGCCGAAGAGCTCGGCGGCGCCATCACCGAAAAGCTCGCCGAGCTGTTCAGCGAGACTCACGGCTCGGCGCCCGCGCCGGGCGTCCGGCGCCGCCTCCACTCGTGAGACATGCGCTCACTCCCTAGCCGCCGCCGTTTCCTCCAGGGTATGGCGGCGGGGCTGTCGGCCGCCGCATTGCCGCGTCTTGCGCAGGCGCAGAGCGCGACCCAGCCGCCGGCAACGCCGAGGCCGGCTGCGAAGCCGAGCCCCTATCGGGTCAACGAACCGGTTTCGATCGACGTCAACGCACGGCCGCTGCCGTCGTTCGACATCCGCGATCGCGCGCGCACGCGGTTCGGCGCGCTGGAGTATCGCAGCGGGCTGATCCTGACCTCGTCGTTCTCCGGCTTCGGCGGCCTCTCCGCGCTGCGGCTCGATCCCAAGGGCGAACGCTTCATCGCGGTCAGCGATCAGGGCAGCTGGTTCACCGGCCGCATCGTCTATCGTGGCCGGGAGATGGTCGGGCTCGGCGACGTCGAGGCGGCACCGCTGCTCGGCGCCGACGGCAGGCCGATCACCGTGACCCGTGGCTGGTATGATTCGGAATCGCTCGCGCTCGACGGCTCGTTCGCCTATGTCGGGCTCGAGCGGGTCAACCAGGTGCTGCGCTTCGATTTCGCCAAGGGCTTTACCCGCGCGCGCGGCGAGGTGGTGGCGCTGCCGGCGGCGGCCCGCAAACTTCCGAACAACAAGGGGCTGGAGGGCCTCGTCTTCGTGCCCAAGGCCATGTCCACGGGCCAGCCGCTTGCCGGCACGCTGATCGCGTTCTCGGAACGCGGGCTCGATGCGAATGGCAACCTGATCGCCTTCCTGGTCGGCGGCAAGACGCCGGGTCAGTTCAGCGTCCGCCGCAGCGAGAATTTCGACATCAGCGACGCGGTCCTGCTGCCGTCGGGCGGTCTGTTGATTCTGGAGCGGAAATTCTCCTGGTTCGGCGGCGTCGGCATCCGCATCCGCCGTCTCGCGCTGTCCGAGATCGCGCCCGGTGCCGTGGTCGATGGCCCCGCAATCTTCAATGCCGATCTTGGCAACGAGATCGACAACATGGAAGGCATCGATGCCCATGTCACGGAGGAGGGCGAGACCGTGCTGACCATGGTCTCCGACGACAATTTCTCCCTGATCCAGCGCAATCTGCTGCTGCAGTTCACGCTGCTGGACTGAGGCGCCGTCCCGGAGAGACGCGGTCAGGACATTGCTGATCTGCGCCCCGGCCCGCGCGGCCTTCCGGACGGTTGGTGATCGGCCGCGGTGCCTCTATCTTAACCGGGCCCTCTCCCCGATCCCGGATATCCGCCGCATGAGCACCCTGTTTTCCCCGATCGAACTGCGCGACCTGAAACTCTCCAATCGCATCATGGTCTCGCCGATGTGTCAGTATTCGGCCATCGACGGCTCCGCCAACGACTGGCACTTCACCCACATCAACATGCTGGCGCTGTCGGGCGCGGCGATGTTCTGCATCGAGGCCACCCATGTCGAGGATATCGGGCGGATCACGCCGGGTTGCCTCGGTCTTTACAACGACGCCAACGAGGCGGCGCTGAAGCCGATCCTGGCCTCGGTGCGCAAGCATTCGAAAGCGGCGGTCGCGATGCAACTCGCCCATGCCGGCCGCAAGGCGTCGAGCCAGCGCCCCTGGGAGGGCGGGCAGTTGATCCCGATTGCCGAAGGCGGTTGGCAGACGGTCGGACCATCTGACGTCCCGCACAAGGAAGGCGAGGCTGCGCCGGCGGCGCTCGACGACGCCGGCCTGACGCGCATCCGCGAGGCCTTTGTCGCGTCGGCAAAGCGCGCCGACCGGCTCGGCATCGATGCGCTCGAGCTGCACGGCGCGCACGGCTATCTGCTGCACCAGTTCCTGTCGCCGATCGCCAACAAGCGGACCGACCGCTATGGCGGCTCGCTCGAAAACCGCATGCGCTTCCCGCTGGAAGTGTTCGACGCCGTGCGCGCCGTATTCCCGGATCACAAGCCGATCGGCATGCGGGTGTCGGCGACCGATTGGGTCGAGGGCGCCTGGGACCTTGCGCAGACCATCGAGTTTGCCAGGCAGCTGAAGAAGCGCGGCGTCGACTGGATGGATGTCTCCTCCGGCGGCGTCTCGCCGTTGCAGAAGATCCCGCTCGGGCCGGGCTACCAGGTGCCGGCGGCGCAGGCGGTCAAGGAGGCGACCGGCGTCACCACGATGGCGGTCGGCCTGATCACGGAAGCCAAGCAGGCCGAGGAGATCGTCTCGTCCGGCAAGGCCGACATGGTCGCGCTCGCCCGCGGCATGCTCTACGACCCGCGCTGGGGCTGGCACGCCGCCGCCGAGCTCGGCGGCGAGGTGAGCGCGCCACCACAATATTGGCGCTCGCAGCCCTCGACGCAGAAGGCGCTGTTCGGCAAGACCACGTTCGGGACGCGCTGACAGCGCATCTTGCTTGTGAGGTCACTGCATGGCGGGCCCGAACCAGCGCGTCAGCGCAGCGTCGAGGCCCGTCGTGTCGGCGTCGTCGGCCGCCCAGGCGATGCAGGCATCCGGACGGATCAGCAGCGAAGCGCCGCCGCGTCGCGGCACGCATCGGACCAAGATGTCCCAGCGCGCCGCGATCGCCGACGCAGCTCCATCAGTCGCATCGACCAGCACGGCCCTGCCGTCCTCCATCTGATCGAACAAGGTTGTTTCCGCGCAGTCGTCGCCGAGAGCAAAATTGCCGGAGAGCCGGCCGACCGATGGATGGTCGCTGCCAAGATCGTAACGGATCCTGATGCCGCTGATCATCTCGCCGAAGTAGCGGGTGCCCTCGTCGAGGCTCATCAGGTCCGCGACGATCTCGCGCAAGGCGTCCGTCATGACATCAGGCCGCATCAAGGCGACCTGGGCGCGGGTGTTGGCGAGTACCCTTGCCGCGATCGGATGCCGCTCTTCCGTGTAGCTGTCGAGCAGGCTTTCGGGCATGCGATCGCACACGACCGCCGCAAGCTTCCAGCCGAGATTGACCGCATCGAGCAGGCCGACATTGAGGCCTTGTCCGCCGAACGGCGAGTGCACATGCGCCGCATCGCCCGCCAAGAGGACGCGGCCCCTGCGATAGCGGTCGGCCTGCCGCGCATTGTCGGTGAAGCGCGTCGCGGTCTTGACGGCGGTGACACGAACGTCGGCCCCGCTGATCCGGCGCAGGGTGGTCTCGATCTCCTCGCGTGTGCCCGGCGCGCCGCGTCGATGGTGGTCCCGGCGCTGACCGTCGCCTATGCGGAAGGGCTTCGCGAGCACAAGGTCCGCAGGTCGGCCGCATCGTCACGCGAGACCTTCCTGCGGATCATGGAGCGAAGCTTTTCCGGTATCGCGATCATGCTGAAGGATACGCCCTACGCATAAATCCGGGCCGAGCTGATGCGACAAGGCCATTGTTCTGCCGCAGCCGGGGCAGGTACTCTCGAAGCGCGTGCGGAAGACACGCATCGAACAAAGAGAGGAAACCCATGGAACTCGGATACTTCGCGATGCCGTCGCATCCGCCGGAGTGCGGATTGAAGGAGGGCCACGACTGGGACCTGCAGGTGCTGCGCTGGCTCGACGAGCTCGGCTACCAGGAAGCCTGGATCGGCGAGCACCACACCGCGCCCTGGGAGCCGCATCCGTCGCCTGATCTCCTGATCGCGCAGGCGCTGCTGCAGACCAGAAACATCCGCATCGGGCCCGGCGGCTTCCTGCTGCCGTATCATCACCCGGCGGAGCTCGCCAACCGCGTCGCGATGCTCGATCATCTCTCGAACGGGCGGCTCAACTTCGGCGTCGCGGCCTCCGGCCTGCCGAGCGACTGGGCGATGTTCAACGTCGACGGCATGTCGGGACAGAACCGCGACATGACCCGCGAGGCGCTCGAGATCATCCTGAAGATGTGGACCGAGCCGGCTCCCTGGACTCACAAGGGCAAGTTCTGGACCGTGACCAAGCCGGACACGATGTTCGATTTCCTCAAACCGCACATCAAGCCTCAGCAAGCGCCGCATCCGCCGATCGGCGTCGCGGGGCTCTCCAAGAATTCGGACACGCTGAAGCTCGCCGGCGAGCGCGGCTTCATCCCGATGAGCCTCAACCTCAACCCCGCCTATGTCGGCAGCCACTGGGACTCGGTAGAGGCGGGCGCGGCCAAGACCGGCCGCACGCCGAGTCGCAGGGATTGGCGAATGGTGCGCGAGGTATTCGTCGCCGACACCGATGAGGAAGCATGGAAGCTGTCGACCGGCGACATGATGGGCCGGATGATGGGCGAATACTTCCTGCCGCTGCTCGGCCACTTTGGTTTCAAGGATTACCTGAAGGCCTCGCCCGACGTGTCGGATAGCGACGTCACGGTCGAATATTGCGCGCGCAACAACTGGATCGTCGGCTCGCCCGCGACGGTCACCGAGAAGATCGAGAAGATCTACCAGGAGGTCGGCGGCTTCGGCGTGCTGCTGGTGTTCGGCTTCGACTACAAGCACAAGCCGGAAGCCTGGCACAATTCGCTGCGACTGCTGAAGCACGAGGTGCTGCCGCGGCTGAAGCATCTCGATGCCTCGGTCGGCCGCGCGGCGTAGGACTCGGGACGACGTGGAGAACGCGGGGCAGCGGCAACGCCGCCCCGCGTTTCACACCATAACTCCGGTCGAACGATCGCTGGCGTCAGGTGGTGCCGAGCCAGAACCGCGTTTCGCTTTCCGCCCAGCCCTTGCCGATGCGGTTGCTCAGCCAGCTGTCGCTGCGCTTCAGACCCTTGTCCTTCTGGCCCTCCGGCGTGTTGCGCCAGGCCTGCCAGCGATACTGCCCGTAGATGCTGACGATGCGCGCCGCATAGGTCAGCGCCAGCTGCGAATCGCCCCTGATGATGACGAGGTTGTCGTCGTTCTTGGTGCTGGCGCGGTCGGAGAAATTGTGCGAGCCGGTCATGACCACCGGGTTCTTGCCGGCCGGATCCAGCACGATCACCTTGCTGTGCACGGCGATCATGAATTTGCCGGTGTTCTTGATCTCGTGCTCCCACCAGTCCGCGGTCTTGTCGATGCCGGCAGGCCGGATCACGTCGGCGATCTGCTTGCCCTTGAAGACCTGCTGCTGTCCGTCACCGGCCAAGAGCTGCAGCTGATCCTTCGGACTGTCCTTGCCCTGCGCCGGGAAATTGTTGAGCACCCCGCGCACATAGAGCTTCTTGTCCTGCGCCTTCTCCAGAATCGGGCCGAGCAGGCCCTTGTTGCCGGGATTGAGCATCAGGCATACCGCGCCATGCTCGGTGTCCTCGATCATCTTGGTGGCTTCCTTGAGGTCGCCGCTCTTGGTGGTCGGCGTGAACCAGACGCTGACCTTCGACTCGCCGATAGTAAAAGGCCATTCGTGATCGCCGGCCACGGCCAGCGCCTTCGGCGATTTGCTGCCGTCGGCGTAGATCGCTTTCCAATGGTCGTGATAGGCCGCGGCGACCTTGTCGTCGGTGATCTCGAGCCCGTTGTTGTTCTGGGTGCACAGTCCGGTCCGGGTCCAGTTGGTGCTGCCGGTCCAGACCACCTTCGGCTTCTGCGCGCCGTCGCAGAACACCGCGAACTTGTTGTGGGCGTAGCGGCTCGGCGCGATCTTGCGGCGGACGATGTCGACGCTGGCCTTCTTCAGCACGGTGGCGTTCTTCTCGGTGTCCTTGGCCGTGGCATCGGACTTGCCGGTGCTGTTGCCGAGCACGACGTGCGCCTTGCCCTTCATCGCGGTCAGTGCGGCGATCAGCTCAGGGTCGTTGAGCTCGTAGAGCGCGAGATAGACGTCGCGCTTGCTCTTCCTGGCATCGGCCAACAGCGCGAGCAGGCGGGCGCCGAGCTGGCCCTTGAGGAAGTCGCGGATCTTGTTGCCCTTGGTCGAGATCGACTTCTCCAGGGTTTGCGCCGGCTTCTTGTCCTTGCCGATCGCGCGCGACAGCCATTGCGCCGAGATCGTGCCGCGGTTGAACCACGGCTTGAGCGGGCCCGACGGCATTGCGGAGACGTATTCGGTCCATGTCGCTGGCGCACTGTAGGCGGGCCTCACCTTGGTGGCGCCGTCCTTGAGAACCGGAACGACGCCATAGCGGACCGGCGCATTAGTCGGCGCCAGAAAATCGGTCCAGTTCGTCTTCTGCACCGGCCATTCGGTGCTCGGCCGATGTTCGCCCGCCTTGTGGCCTTGCGCCTGGTCCTCGAACCCGACCCAGGTGTCGACCACAGTCGCGCTCTTGCCCTGCTGCTGGCGATAGAGCGCAAAGCCGAGACAGTCCGGGATCATTGCCGCCACCTCCCAGACCACGAAGATGCCGTCGGTGGTCGGGAACGCCTGAATTGCGGAAATCATGGTGATGCCTCCAAATCGCTGGTGAGAAATATCCGGTCGATATGAACTTGGCGCGTCGGCGCCGCAGGAGATCGGAGATGTCGCCTCGGATCCTTCGGGCGTCGGGCAGATGATCTAGCAGGGAGAGTATGACAGGTAATTTACAACCCGGTCTGTCGACTGGATCACAGATCGATCACGCCGTACGGACTACTTGGGCCGCGATGCAGTGAGCCCGGTCGCGGCGTCCTACAGCAACCGCACCGTGACCTTCGCCTTGCCCTTATGATCGCCGTAGAACCATCGGTAGACCCAGGGGAGACCGATGACGGCCTCGTTGACATAGAGGAAGATCTCGCCGCTGCGATCGGCGGTGAACCTCGCCTTGTAGACCTGCGGGTCGGTTTTCGACACCGGCAGGGGGTCGAGGAAATACTCGTCGACGCCGGTCTCTCCGACCCGCGCGATCAGCCGAAACCATGGCCGGAACAGGATCCGCCGCAGGAAGATCGTGGCGTATCCACGCCAGCGCTTTGTGCCTTCGATGGTCGAGGTCCGGTATCCGATCGGCGTCACCGCGCGGCCGGCGTCCTCCCAGGGCTCCGACATCGTGATCGCGATCTCGTATTCAAACCCGGTGCGGACCTTGAGGCCGGTCGGCGCGCAGATCGCGCCGGTGTCGAAGCCGGCCGCATCCTGCGGGATGCCCTTGTCGACGGCGACCAGCTTGTCGGCCGCGGTCCCCGTGCAGAAGGCGCCCATGGAATCGAAGGCATTGAACAGGAAATGGCTGAGCAGGGTTGCACCGAACCAGACCAGCAAGGCTGTCAGCGCAAACGGCACGACATGCCGCTTTCCGACATTGAGGATCCACTGATAGACCGCGCTGGTACGGAATCGATAGATCGCATCGTGCATGAACCCGGAGAGTGGCGTCGGCTTCGCGCGGTCACGCCAGATGATCCGCATCCTGTCCCGGATCGTCGCGCTGAGCGAACTGCCTGCACCCATCAGCACGATGACAGCGAGGATGCCGCCCGCGAACCATTCCGGGTTGCCGGCGTACCAATCGGACCACCAATGAAGGGAATCGGGCAGGAACGATTGAACGAAGCGCACCAGCTCAGAGATCATCCTGACATAGGAGCTGAACTCCTGCTCCTTGTGCTGGTTATGGAACAGCCAGAACGCGGCCAGATGCAGCGACGCCGCCAGCGTGGCGAAGTAGGCGATCCGGCGCATCCAGACGTAATTCCACAGCTTCTCCTGCGCGGCATAGCGCGCCGGTGCGCCCGCGGGCGTCTCAAACGTATTGGGGCCGAGCGGGATGACCTGGCCGCTGCGCGAGACGACCACGTAGTTCGGCGGAAGTCCGATCGGGGCATAGGCATTGGCGCCGCTGTCGATCCGCTCGAACACGCTCTCGTGGATCTTCGGCATCGGCACGCTGACGCCGGCATGGGGATCGTTGCAGAGGTCGGCGACCTTGCGCGGACCGTACCGGTAATACGCGCCGAGGCCCGCCCGCGAATCGTAGAGGCGACCATCCTTGTCCTCGGATGACTTGATTGATTTGATCGCGTCAGGGTCGGCGACCGGCGCGCTCTTGAAGGCGAGGCCGCGCTTGACGGCTTGGTCGACCAGCCAGGCCAGCGGCACGAACGCGACGGCGTCGTCCGGATAGCCGCCGCCGACATTGGCATGCATTCCGACGAACCAGACCTGGACGAGACGCTCGCCATCGATGCTGGCCGGCACCGCCGGTGCGGGCTGCCCCGGCTCTTGCTCGGTCCAGAGCACCGGATGAAAGGTCGTCCGCTCGTCGTCGAGCGCCAGCGCGTGTCGCGCGCACTTGACCTTCGGGCTGAGGATCCGGTTCGGCAGTTCAAGCGGCCACACCCAGTTGGAGATGCCGCGCGTCATCTCGTCGATCGGCAGGCCATAGGCCGCGACGGTATCCCAGATGCCGATGAATTCGATCGCAGGCACCGGTTTGCGGGCGATCCTTGCATACGGCCTGTTGCCTCGAAGGCGATCCCACAGCGGCACAAGAACATAATCGCGCAATGCGCGGAACAGCACCTCGATGCGCCAGATCGAGTGGTAGCCCTCGGCCCGGTATGCGCGATAGGCCTTCACCGCGCCGTCGTGCAACTCGGATTCGGTGTCCGCGACGATCAGGCCCTGATCGAGGATGAGTGCAGCGAGCGTGCGCACGGTGAATGCGCCGCGGCTGAATCCGAACAGGTAGATCTTCGAATCGCTCTCGTGGTCGTAGTTCCGGCAGATGAACTTGTAGGCATCGAGGATGTTGCGCTTGAGGCCGTAGCCGAAGGCGCCGCCGAGGATGGCCAGCGGAATGAATTTCGACGTGCCGACGCCGTCGTCATACTTGGCGGCCTGCGTATTGCCCTGCAAATCGAGCGACTGGAATATCCGCCAGACATTGGTGCGCCAGACGCTGGAAGCGGCGTTGCCGGTGCCGTCGGACAGAATAATGATCTTCGGACTCGGCATTGAAAGACGCTCGCTGAAATGAATGAAGCGGATGGCGCAGCGTAGTAGTGGCGAATTCGATTGCTACCTTGGATCGATATTTAGTCGTTCTGTGCCAAGTCGGCTGTGAACTGGCGCACAAAAGCGTCACGAGGTCGCGCCCATGTGAGACGTGGCGGCTTTCGCGATGCTGCGAAAAGGCCTAGCTTGATCCATGGTGCAATTCATTGATGAGGCAGAGCAATGCGCAGCCGCGTCAGAAAATTTGCCCATATCCTGGAACGCTTCGGCCTTGCGCTGGCGGGAGCCGCAAGCGGCTTGTTCGTCGCCATCCATGTCGGCTCCAGCGTATCAGCGCTGACTTCGCAGGCGTTCCTGCTGATCATGATGCTGGGCGGCGCGATCGGCTTCTATCTCGGTATCGATACGCCCCCCAAGCTTTTCCATCCGAAGGACACCGCATCGACGCGCAAGATTGATGCGGCAGAGCTGCTGAGCGCGGTCGGCACCTTCCTCGCGACGATGGTCGCGTTCTTCTCGGTGGGCGTCGTCGTGCTGCGGAGCGAGCCGGACATCGGCTGGACCGCGGCGATCATGGCAGGCTGGGTGCTCGGCGTCGCCATGCAGATCGTCGCCGGCACGATCGCGCGCACGCGCGTCTGACTAGCCGCGCGTGACGCCCAATCCCGCCAGATGCGTGTCGACGAACTGCGCGAGCCGCTCGCGCAGCATCTCGGGCGGCACCGCGACCATGCGCTCCTCGAGGCCGAGCGAGATGATGCCGTGGACCGCGGAGAACATCATCCGCGACAGCAGCGCGATGTCGTCGGGATCGCGATCGGGCAGCAGTCGCACCAGCGGCGCATGCATCAGCGCGAACGCGTCCATCACCATCGTGAGGATATCTTCCGGAAACGGTCGGTCGTCCTCCATCCGGTGCTCGAACAGCGAACGCAGCAGATTGGCGTGCTCGGTGGCGAAGCCGAGATAGGCGTCGGCAAGTCCGTGCAGCTGGCGCAGCGGATCGTCGGCCGGAACCGCCTTGAGCCGCGTGGTCAGGGCGTGAACGGTCTCCCGGTTCACGGTCAGGATCAGGCCGTCGAAGTCGCCGAACTCATTATAGACACTGCCGATGGAGCAGCCGGCGGCCTCGGCGACATCACGAACCTTGAGTGATCTCAATCCTTTAGTGGCAATTGACCGGCGCGCGATCTCGATCAGCAGGGCTCGCCGCTGAAGTTTTTTTCGATCCCGTCGCGATTCTTCTTGAACAATGTTCATTTTCACACTACTAATTTGAGCGTTGCTCAAGTTGGCATAGGAGGCCACTCAGAATGCAGACCCTAGCACTTCAATTGACCATCACCCTTGTCGATGACGCGATCGAGCTCGTGAAGGGCTTTGGCCGCGCCGTCCTCAATCTGGCGACCGCGCCGATCGAGCGGATCGCCCGTGCCTGCGACGTCGCTGGCATCCTGGAGCAGCGGCGCGCGGGTCGGCGCGCGCCGCGCCCGGCGGCTGCGAGCGGAGGCCGCTGCAAGTCGCGCAATTGCCGATGGTCGCCGTTCCGCGGCTTGAGCGAACTGACCTGAAGCGGGCCCCGGCAATTGTCGGCGAAACCTCAACAAAGCGCTCACCATGTCCTCTGCGAGCCCGTCCGGCGTCGATCAACCCCTGGTCTGGATAAGGTCTCGTACATCTCTGGCGGGCAATGTCGCGACGTCCCGGTGCGCCGGATTTTGCGCGCCTTCGAACCGATACGTTGCGGAAAAGACTAAAGGCTGCGGCATCTCCGTCATTTTCTCCACGCTCACCATTCTCTGCCACCCGAATTCGCAGACCTGCCAGCGCCGTGCGCGCTAACCCAAGGAACCGGTCATGATCAAGGAATTGATGACGTCCCGCCGCTTCGCGCCGCTGTTCTGGTCGCAGTTCTGTTCGGCGTTGAACGACAACGTGCTGAAGAACGCGCTCGTCATCATGCTGCTGTACGGCGTCGCCAACGAGCAGGGGCCGGCGCTGGTCCAGCTCGCGGGGGCGGTGTTCATCGCTCCGTTCTTCGTGCTCTCGGCGCTCGGCGGCGAGCTCGCCGACCGCTACATCAAATCCGTCGTCGCCCGCCGGTTGAAGTTCTTCGAGATCTTCGCCGCGGCCTTTGCCGCCGCCGGCTTCTTCACCCATTCGATCCCGCTGCTGTTCATCGCGCTGGCGCTGTTCGGCATCGTCGCCGCGCTGTTCGGCCCGGTGAAATATGCCGTTCTGCCCGACCAGCTGTCGGTGTCCGAACTCGCGACCGGCAACGCGCTGGTCGAGGGCGCAACCTTCATGGCGATCCTGATCGGCACCATCGCGGGTGGCATGTTCGTCGCCGGCGCCAGCCACATGGGCTGGATCTGCGCCGCGGTGGTCGGCCTGTCGGTGCTGTCCTGGGGCTTTGCGTCACGGATCCCGGTGACGCAGCCGTCCGCGCCCGATCTTCCGATCACCAAAAATCCCTGGACCTCGACCGTGCGCCTGTTGAAGTCGCTCTATGCCGAGCCGCGGCTGTGGGACGGCATGGTGATCGTGTCCTGGTTCTGGATGGTCGGCGCGATCGTGCTGTCGCTGCTGCCTGCGCTGATCAAGGAAGGGGTCGGCGGTACCGAGGGCGTGGTCACGCTGTGCCTCGCCGTGTTCGCGATCGGCATCGCCGCCGGCTCGCTGTTCGCCGCGCAGCTGAGTCATGTCCGCCCGAATCTCGCGCTGGTGCCGATCGGCGCCATCGTGATGGGCGTGATCGGCCTCGACCTCGCCTGGGCGATCGCCACCACCTCGCTCGGCAAGGACGTCACCGCGGCCGCGTTCGCGACCTCGTTCGGTGGCTTCCGCATGCTGGTCGACTTCTTCCTGTTCGCGTTCGGTGGCGGCCTGTTCGTGGTGCCGTCGTTTGCCGCCGTGCAGGCCTGGACTGCGCCGTCCGAGCGCGCCCGCATCATCGCCGCCGGCAATATCCTGCAGGCCGGCTTCATGGTCGCCGGCGCGGTGTTCGTGGGCGCGCTGCAGGCTGTCGGCCTGCCGATCGCCTGGATCTTCTTCGGTCTCGCCGTCGCGAGCTTTGGCACCGTCTGGTTCGTGCTGAGCAAGTGGGGCAAGGAGGGCGTGCGCGACTTCGGCGCGCTGCTGTTCCGGGCGCTGTTCCGCGTCGAGGTGCGTGGCATGGAGAACCTGCCGCCATCGGGCACGCGGATGCTGATCGCGCCTAACCATGTCAGCCTGGTCGATGGCCCGCTGCTGCACGCCACCTTGCCGATCGATGCGAGCTTCGCGGTCGACACCGGCATCTCGAAGGCGTGGTGGGCCAAGCCGTTCCTGAAGATGATCAAGCACTACACAATGGATCCGTCGAAGCCGCTGGCCGCGCGCGACCTGATCAAGCTGGTCGCCGCCGGCGAGCCCGTCGTGATCTTCCCGGAAGGGCGCATCACGGTCTCGGGTTCGCTGATGAAGGTCTATGACGGCACCGCGATGATCGCCGACAAGGCCGATGCGGTCGTCGTCCCTGTCCGCATCGAGGGCGCGCAGCGTTCGCATCTCAGCTATCTCAAGAATGGCGAGATCAAGCGTTCCTGGTTCCCCAAGGTGACGATCTCGATCCTGCCGCCGGTGAAGCTGCCGGTCGATCAGTCGCTGCGGGGCAAGGCGCGCCGCAATGCCGCCGGCGCCGCGCTGCAGGACGTCATGATCAACGCCATGGTCCAGAACGCGATGCTCGATCATACGCTGTTCGAGGGCCTCGGCCACGCCTATCGCGACCGCGACACCGGCAAGCCGATCATCGAGGATGCGCTCGGCACCAAGCTGACCTATCGCAAGCTGATCCTCGGCGCCCAGGTGTTGAGCCGCAAGCTCGAGCAGGGCACGTCGGTCGGCGAGAATGTCGGCGTGCTGCTGCCGAACTCGGCCGGCGTCGCCGTCGTGTTCATGGCGCTGCAGACCATCGGCCGCGTCCCGGCGATGCTCAACTTCTCGGCCGGTCCGGTCAACGTGCTGGCGGCGGTGAAGGCGGCGCAGGTGAAGACCGTGCTGACCTCGCAGGCCTTCATCGAGAAGGGCAAGCTCGACAAGCTGATCGCGGCGCTCGCCGGCCAGGCGCGCGTCGTCTATCTCGAGGATGTCAGGGCCGGCATCGGCCTTGCCGACAAGGTCGCGGGCTTCCGCGCCGGCATCGCGCCGCGCGTCGCCCGCAAGGCCAACGATCCCGCGGTCATCCTGTTCACCTCGGGCTCGGAAGGCACGCCGAAGGGCGTCGTGCTGTCCCATCGCAACATCCTCGCCAACGCGGCGCAGGCGCTGGCGCGGGTCGATGCCAATGCCAACGACAGGGTGTTCAACGTGCTGCCGGTGTTCCACTCGTTCGGTTTGACCGGCGGCATGATGATGTCGATCCTCGGCGGCATCCCGATCTTCATGTATCCGTCGCCGCTGCATTACCGGATCGTGCCCGAGCTGATCTACCAGACCGGCGCGACCATCCTGTTCGGCACCGACACCTTCCTCACCGGCTACGCCCGCTCGGCGCATGCCTATGATTTCCGCACCTTGCGGCTGGTGATTGCCGGCGCGGAAGCGGTGAAGGAGCGCACGCGGCAGATCTACATGGAGCGCTACGGCATCCGCATCCTCGAAGGCTATGGCGTCACCGAGACCGCGCCGGTGCTGGCGATGAACACGCCGATGGCCAACCGCCAGGGCACAGTCGGCCGTATCTCGCCGCTGATGCAGTACCGTCTCGATCCGGTCCCCGGCATCGAGGAAGGTGGCCGGCTGTCGGTGAAGGGCCCGAACGTGATGCTCGGCTATCTCCGCGCCGAGAATCCCGGCGTACTGGAGCCGCTGCCTGAAGGCTGGCACGACACCGGCGACATCGTCACGGTCGACGCGCAGGGCTTCATCGCGATCAAGGGCCGTGCCAAGCGCTTTGCCAAGATCGCCGGCGAGATGGTTTCGCTGTCGGCGGTGGAGGCGATCGCGGCTGCGATCTGGCCGCAGGCGATGTCGGTTGCGGTCACGCTGCCCGATCAGCGCAAGGGCGAACGCATCGTGCTGCTCACCACGCAGAAGGACGCCGACCGCGCCGCGATGCAGCGCCAGGCCAAGAGCGTCGGCGCTTCCGAGCTCGCGGTGCCGGCCGATATCCGCGTCGTCGACAAGGTGCCCCTGCTCGGCACCGGCAAGACCGACTATGTCGGCGCCACTGCATTGGCCAAGGAACTCGCTGCAGCCACGCCGGCGCCGGCGCCTGCGCCGCAGGCCGAGCCCGCCGGCGATGAGGGCGAGGCCGAGCCGGCGCAGCTCGCGCAACACGTTGCATGAGTCCTGGCATGATGGTTGTGCTTTTCGGGAGCATGTTGTCAGATAGACGGCAACTGCTCCCGAGAAAGCACGATCATGCTGGACAAACTGAACCCGGCTACCGAGGACACGCCTGAACTTGCCGCCGAGCAATGGATCGGCGCGCTGGATGCGGCGTTCGCGAGCCGCTCCACGGAGGCTCTCGCCGCGCTGTTTGCGCCCGAGAGCCACTGGCGCAATATCTTCGGCATCTCCTGGCAGTTTGCGACCTTCAGCGGGCGGCAGCGCGTCGTTGCCGAACTGCTTGCGCGCGCTGAAGCGGTCGGCGCGAGCGGATTTCGTCTCGATGACCGTGCCTTGATACCGCGGCGCGCCGTGGTGGCCGGACGCGAGGCGATCGAGGCTGTCTTCACCTTCGACACGTCGAACGGTCCCGGCATCGGCGCGGTCCGCCTGCTGCATGACAGGAACGGAAATTCCGCGGCGTGGACGTTCTCCACGATGCTCGACTTCAACCGCATCTGCGAGACGCGCACCGATCGCGCCGCCGAGCAATCCCACGCGCGCGATTTCGCCGCACCCGACTGGCTGGAGCAGCGGCAGGCCTCGCGCGCCTATGCCGACCGCGAGCCTGACGTGCTGATCGTCGGCGGCGGCCATGCCGGCATCGCGGCCGCGGTCGAGTGCAAGCGGATCGGGCTCGATGCCCTGATCGTCGATCGGGAGCGGCGCATCGGCGACAACTGGCGGCTGCGCTATCGCGGTCTCAAGCTGCACAACAAGACGCCGGTCAATCTGTTCCGCTACCTGCCGTTCCCGCCGAGCTTTCCGGACTACATCCCGAAGGACAAGATCGCGAACTGGCTGGAAAGCTATGTCGACATCATGGAGCTCGACTTCTGGACCGAGACCTCGTTCGAAGGCGCGCGCTATGACGATGCGACGCAGCGCTGGACGGTGACGCTGCAGCGGAGTGATGGCCTGCGCACGCTGCATCCGAAGCACATCGTGCTCGCGACCAGCGTCAGCGGCACGCCGAACATTCCCCGGATCGACGGCATCGAGAATTTCGAGGGGAAGGTGCTGCACTCCAGCGCGTTCGCGGCCGGGCGCGAATGGGCCGGGCGTTCGGTCGTCGTGTTCGGCACCGGCACCAGCGCGCATGACATCTGCCAGGAACTGCACGCCGCCGGCGCCGACGTCACCATGGTGCAGCGCAGCCCGACCATGGTGGTCAATGTCGAGCCGGCGCAGCTCTACGACAAGACCTATCTCGGCGACGGCCCGCCGATCGAGGTGCGCGATATCCTCAATTCCGGCGTGCCGCTCGCCGTGATGAAGATCGCGCACCGGATCATCACCGACGAGGTGAAGCGGCTCGATGCGCCCTTGCTGTCGCGGCTGGAGCGCGCCGGCTTCCGGCTCGAATTCGGCGAGGACGGCACCGGCTGGCCGCTGAAATTCCGCTCCCGCGGTGGCGGCTACTACTTCAATGTCGGCTGCTCCGAGCTGATCGCCGACGGCAAGATCCGCCTGATCCAGGCCGCCGACATCGCTGATATCACCGCCACCGGCCTTGCGCTGAACGACGGCACGTCGCTCGGCGCCGAGCTGTTCGTGCTCGCCACCGGCTACAAGGGCCCCGACCATCTGGTCGGCAGACTGTTCGGCGAGGACGTCGCCAAGTGCGTCGGCCGCGTCTGGGGCTTTGACGATGCGACCCAGGAGCTGCGCAACATGTGGACGCGGACGCCGCAGCCCGGCCTCTGGTTCGCCGGCGGCGCGTTCTCGCAGGCCCGCATCTACAGCCGCTTCATCGCGCTGCAGATCGCAGCGATCGAGGCCGGCACACTTTCCAAGCAACTCACCTGAACTCCACGCACTCACACTGAAGGACTCCCATGCCGCTTCCGCTCGACCCCGTCATTGAGAAGATCATCCCGCTGCTGCCGCTGCGCGATCCCGACACCATGACACCGCAGAGCTGTCGCGACTCGTTGCGGGCGCTGGCGGAGGCGCGCAAGGCGGTGCCGCCGCCGCCGGTCGACGTGGCGCGCGATATCGAGGTGCAGGGTGCGGCCGGTAAGCTCGGCGCGCGGCTCTATCGCAACGGCCGCGGCACGGTGCCGACCGTGATCTTCTTCCACGGCGGCGGCTGGGTCGCCGGCGATCTCGAGACCCATGATCGCCAGGCCCGCAACCTCGTGATCGATACCGGCGCGGTGGTGATCTCGGTCGATTACCGCCAGCCGCCGGAGACGCGCTTTCCCGGCGCCTTCGAGGATGCCTTCGCCGCGATCCGCGATGTGGTCGCGCGGATCGGTGAATTCGGCGGCGATCTCGCCCGCATCGGCGTTGCCGGCGATTCCGCGGGCGGCAATCTCGCCGCCACCACGGCGCTGGCCTGCCGCGACGCCGGCATCAGGCTCGCCGGGCAGCTGCTGGTCTATCCCGTCGCCGACGTGGTCGGCAATTTTGCCGATGCCGCCGAGAACGCCAAATTTCCGTCACGCGCCGAGAATGCGGACGGCTACTTCCTGACGCGTGCGACGATGCAGTGGTTCTGCGGGCACTATCTCGCCGACAAGGCTGAGGGCGCCGACTGGCGCGTCTCGCCGCTGCGTGCGAAGAGCCTCAAAGGTGTGGCGCCGGCCGTCGTCACCACAGCCTGGTTCGACCCGCTGCGCGACGAGGGGCATGCCTATGCCAAGGCGTTGCAGGCGGCGGGCGTGCCGGTCGCGTATCATTCCGGCGAGGGGTTGATTCACGGCTACTTTGGTCTTGGCGATGCATCGGAGGCCGCACGCGCCGAGGCGCAACGTGCGCGGGCGGATTTCAAGGTGTTGCTGGAGCGGGGCGCGTAGCCTCCTCGTTGCACCGGCCGTTGTTGGCAGAGGGATTCTAACCTCCGCGTCGTCCCGGCGCAGGCCGGGCCTGCGCCGGGACGACGATGTGGGTAGTTCTGCGTTCAACAACGCCCCTTAATCATTCCCGATGGTATCGCCGAACAGCTGCCAGGTCTCGCCGTTGAACTTCTGCAGCCGCATCGCCTCGACCGGGAAGTAGTCGGTCGGCGAGGTCTTCACCTTGATGCCGGGCAGGAACATCGGCAGCGCGATGTCGAGATTGGCCGCCTGCTTCATGATGTTCTCATGGGTGAGGTCGTCGCCGCACTGCTTCAACACCTGCACCGTCGCCTCCGCCACCACATAGCCGTAGACGATCAGCTGGTCCTGCAGATTGCCGTCCGGAAAATATGTCTTCATGAAGTCCTGCCACGCGATTACGTCCTTATCGTCCTTCCATTGCGGATCGTTCGGATCCTTCAGCGAGTAGGACGAGATGATGTCCCTGGAATATTCGAAGCCGGCGGGCTTCAGCACCGAGGACACCGAGGTCGAGGTCGCGGCGAGGAAGAACAAATCCGGCTTCCAGCCGATCTCGCCGATCTTCTTGATCGCCTGCGCCGCCTGCTTGGGGATGGCGTGCATGAACAGCACGTTGGCACCGGATGATTTCAGCTTCACGATCTGGCTGTCGACCGTCGGATCGGTCGATTCATAGGTCGTCTCCGCCACCACCATCTTGGCGGTGTTCTCCGGCCCCAGCCCCTTCTTGAAGCCATTGCCGTAATCCTTGCCGGCGTCGTCATTCTGGTAGAACAGCGCGATCTTCGCGTCCGGCTTGTTGGTCAGCACATATTTGGCGTAGACCGCGGTCTCGGCCTGGTAGGACGGCTGGAAGCCGATCGTCCACGGATAATGCGCGTAATCGCCCCACAGCGTGGCGCCGGCGCCAACGAACAGCTGCGGCACCTTCTTGTCGTTGAGATATTTGCGCACGGCAAGGCCGGTCGGCGTGCCCAGCGGATTGAGGATCGCGGCGACCTCCTCCTGCTCCACCAGCTTGCGGGTCTGCTCCACCGTCTTCGGCGGCGAGTAGCCATCGTCGAGCGTGATCAGGTTGATCTTGCGCCCGTTCACGCCGCCCTGGTCGTTGATCATCTTGAAGTAGGCGGCCTGCGTCTTCGCGATCACGCTATAGGCCGACGCCGCGCCGGAGAATGGCGAGGTCTGTCCGAGCTTGATCTCGGTGTCGCTGGCGCCAGTGCCATATTTCTTGTCGGCGGCGTGTGCCTGCGTCGCGAGCGCGAGCGCGATGGCTGCCGTGACGGCCTTCCAGATCATCGTGAGCCTCCCTGTGGCTTTTTTGTTTTGTTCGCGAGGGAGAGCTTACGTTAGGTGACGAGCGCGCGGCTTGTGGCGAGACGCCAGGGCAGGGATGCGAAAATGCGGCGGGGTAGCAATAATTACCGTCGTCCCGGCGAAGGCCGGGACCCATTACCCCGGCTGCTTATTTGGTGCGAGGCTGGGGCAACATTCCGCGCGTAACCGCAAACGTTGGTGGTTATGGGTCCCGGCTTTCGCCGGGACGACGACGATGACGAGAAAGCGCCCCTTACCGGTAGCGCACGCTGCCGGTGGTGACCGGATCGGTCGGCAGCACGGTGGCGCCGGCTCTGCTGGCGGCGGCGGAGGTGATCATGCCGGGCTCGGCCGCGGCCTGCACATTGCGAGGTGGGTTGAATTCGAGGATGACGAGGGCGGCCGTGGCGAGCACCGCCACGGCGGCGGTTGCAATCGCAGGCACCAGTCTTCCGCGCGGATCGGCTGCGCGAACTTGCATCGAGAAATTCCTTTATCGGGGTCGTTCTTTGGACGTGACATAGGAACGGCCAGGCTTCTTCCCAAGAGTGCGGCGCACCTGCCTCACAATCAGTTGTGCTGGCCGTGATGTCCCTCACGGTGTTCGAGACGATGCGGCGTACCGCGTCGAATCGCATTCGTGTCGGACGGCTTGTTTGCACACTAATATCTGGAAGAGATCGTGGCGTTTTGCATGCGCCTCATGCGCTCGTGATGATGCGCAGTGATGTTGTGATTAATGGCCACGCGAGAAGCTCGCTTTACCTTTATTTATAGGGTTTCTTTGTCGGTCGGGGCGCGTGCGTTAAGCGTTTCTTCACGCACTCTCGATGCTTCAAGCAGAAGATTCGTGTGATGTGCGCGTGATGGAAGAGATGATGCCGCTGTCATTGGCGGCAGCTGTCAGCGGACTGTCGTAGTCATTAGCGACGCCGTCATGGCGACGCGACGAAGCAATCCATCTCTCCTCACGCAGGGCAATGGATGATTTTACTTCGTTCGTCATTGCGCAAAGAAGATTCCACTTCGCCATCGCGCCTCGATCGCGGTCTCATTTCAATTCTATTGCTTCGATACCAATTCGACGAAATGCACTGACGCGTCGCTTGACGCGAGTGCCCGCGTGTCGCTTTCCGAAATTGGTCCAGCGTTCACGACATCAATGTGCGACGGATGCAACCAGAGCGACCATCTCGGTAGCCAGTTTGTTGGCCAAGCAAAAACGGCCGGGTCATCCGACCCGGCCGTTCAAAACTCTCTCCGCGAATTCCGCGTGTGTGGCTTAGCTCAGCTTGCCTTCTTCACCGGCGCAGGCTTGCCGACCTTCTTCTCGATCGCGCGCTTCAGTTCGAGGGCGCGGGGCGAGAGCACGTCGGCCTTGGCCTTGAGCAAATAGGCATCGAGGCCGCCATTGTGGTCGACGCTCTTCAGCGCATTGGTCGAGACGCGCAGGCGCACATTGCGGCCGAGCGCTTCGGAGATGAAGGTGATGTTGGCCAGGTTCGGCAGGAAGCGCCGCTTGGTCTTGATGTTCGAGTGGCTCACCTTGTGGCCCGTCTGGGGGCCCTTGGCCGTCAGTTCGCAGCGCCGGGACATCTTACAAAATCCTTATTGCATCCCCGCCGCTCGAAGGGCGTGCAATCACACGGCCCGCGCGGGGGTTTTGAATTCGCGTCCATTTTCCAGGAACCGCGGGTGTATAGGGGGAGAATACCCGAGCGTCAAGATTATATCGCCGCATGCGGGGCACCGGAATTGCCGGTTCATAAGGTCTTCCAGCCACTTAACGGCGGATATGGCAACCATATAAAGGGCGTATTCGGCTGCAAGTCTAGGTTCCATACAAGATGCGCCTTGTTGTCCGGCCGAATTGAACGCCGAGATGGACAACGGATAGAGCGCCGATAGCAGGACCGTCAGGTAGGTTAAGTGACCACCGCCATTGCCATTTTGCCCCCGCTCGGCCGGCTGCTCGGCCTGTGCGCGGGCGCATTGCTGCTGTTCTGCGCCGAGCGCGCCAGCGCGCAGGGTCGGCTCGACGCCCAGTACGAGGCGACCCTGGCCGGTATCCCGGTCGGCAAGGGCAGCTGGACCATCGAAATCGGCGACGACACCTTCTCGGCCTCGGCCCAGGGCGGCACCGCAGGCCTGCTGAAGGCGTTTTCCGGCGGCTCGGGCGCGGGCGCCTCGCAGGGCCGCGTCGTCAACGGGGCGCTGGCGGCCTCCTCCTACACCGCGACCACCACCACCTCGAAGAAGTCGGAGACGATCCGGATGGTGCTGGCGAATGGCGGCATCAAGGAATCGGCGATCGAGCCGGAGCCGCCGGTCGATCCCGACCGGCTGCCGGTGACCGACGCGCAGAAGAAGAACGTGTTCGATCCGATGACCGGCTCGTTCCTGCGCGCACCCGGCAATGCCGAATTGATGAGCCCGGATATCTGCCGCAGCGGCGCCGGCATCTTCGACGGCCGCATGCGCTACGACCTCAAGCTCGATTTCAAGCGGGTCGAGATCGTCAAGGCCGAGCGCGGCTACCACGGCCCGGCGCTGGTCTGCGCGCTCTATTTCGTGCCGATCTCGGGCTACATCCCGGATCGCCCGGTGATCAAATATCTCGCCGCCCAGCGCAACATCGAGATCGCCTTCGTGCCGATCGCCGGCACCCGCCTGCTGGTGCCGTTCCGCATGACGATCCCGACCCCGCTCGGCCAGGCCATGCTGGAAGCGACCTCCTTCGTCACCACAGCCGCGCCGCCGCGCGTGGCGAAGACGCAGTAACCCCCTGTCGTAGCCCGGATAAGCGGAGCGCCATCCGGGGACAGTCGTCCCGCATATCGCTTCGCTCATGCGGGCTACGCGGTAGCCAGACCGTCACCCTGAGGAGGCCGCGTAGCGGCCGTCTCGAAGGGCGACGCCGCCGGCGGGGCCGTGCATCCTTCGAGGCTCGCTCCGCTCGCACCTCAGGATGACGGAACTGAAAAAGCGCGAGGAGTTCTTCCCTTCTCCCCTTGTGGGAGAACAAGAGATGAGGGTCTCTATCCGCGGAGACAGACCCCTCACCCGGCGCCTGCGGCGCCACCCTCTCCACAAGGGGAGGGGGTACTTCGGAGGCGCTACGCGGCGCGCGGAATGCAACGAACGTCACCGGAATCCAGTTGACTCTTGTCCGCTTCTGATTCGACTCGGTCACCCCTGGAACTTAAGGAATTCAGTCCGCATATCCTGTGCTTGTGGAGCCCTCTCAAACTTGATCTAGTGCCGCCGCCGTCAGCCTACCCGAGATGTTGCGGTGAACGTTTCGAGCCCGGAATGGAGTCAGCGATTCGGCCGCGATTCGTTCTAGACTCGTTCCAGAGCTTAAGCCGGGCGCGGAAAGCGTCGCATTGTGAGACAGATTTTGTGAAAGGACGCGTGAAGGCGTGAAGACCGGAGCGTCAATCTCTCACCGTCACCCTGAGGAGGCCGCGCAGCGGCCGTCTCGAAGGGCGACGGCCCTGCTGTCTCATCAAGATCGCCGCAAACGGATCGATCTCGGCCGTGCATCCTTCGAGACGCGCTGACGCGCTCCTCGCAGGTACAACGGCGAATTCGCCGTTGTACCTGGGATGACGGGATCGAGTATCCAGCCAACAAATTCAAGAAACATCTGCAAAACATGGCTTTCTCAACTTCGTTCGGAAATGACCGCGTGCCCGGTGCAGGCGTCACCGCGGTGCTCGGGCCGACCAACACCGGCAAGACGCATCTCGCCATCGAGCGCATGCTGGCGCATTCGTCGGGCTTGATCGGCCTGCCGCTGCGGCTGCTCGCGCGCGAGGTCTACAACAAGATCGCGGACCGCGCCGGCGTCGACAACGTCGCGCTGGTCACCGGCGAGGAGAAGATCAAGCCGAAGGCGCCGCGCTTCTGGGTCTCGACCGTGGAAGCGATGCCGCGCGATCTCGATGTGTCGTTCCTTGCGGTCGACGAGATCCAGATCGCCGCCGATCTCGAGCGCGGCCATGTGTTCACCGATCGCATCCTCAATCGCCGCGGCCGCGACGAGACGCTGCTGCTGGGCGCGGCGACGATGCGGCCGATGATCGAGCGGCTGCTGCCGGGCGCCTCGATCATCACGCGGCCGAGGCTGTCGCAGCTTGAATTCGCCGGCGACCGCAAGATCACGCGGCAGCCGCGCAGAACAGCAATTGTCGCGTTCTCGGCGGACGAGGTCTACGCGATCGCAGAATTGATCCGCCGCCAGCATGGCGGCGCGGCCGTGGTGCTCGGCTCGCTGTCGCCACGCACGCGCAATGCGCAGGTTGCGATGTTCCAGAACGGCGACGTCGATTACCTTGTCGCCACCGATGCGGTCGGCATGGGGCTCAATCTCGACGTCGATCACGTCGCCTTTGCCTCCGACCGCAAGTATGATGGCTATCAGTTCCGCCGCCTGACGCCGGCCGAATTCGCGCAGATCGCGGGCCGGGCCGGCCGCGCGACGCGCAACGGCACCTTCGGCACCACCGGGCGCTGCGCGCCGTTCGAGCCGGAGCTCGTCAACGCGCTGCAGAACCACACCTTCGACGCCGTCAAGGTGCTGCAATGGCGCAACGCGAAGTTGGACTTCGCCTCGCTCGGCGCGTTGCAGGTGTCGCTGGCGCTGACGCCCAATCATGAGGCACTGACGCGGGCCCCGGTGGCCGAGGATCTGCGTGTGCTCGAGCATGTCGCGCGCGACGCCGATGTGCGCGAATTGGCGCATGGGGCTAAAGCGGTCGAGCGGCTGTGGGAGGCCTGCCAGGTTCCGGACTACCGAAAGCTGTCGCCGGCCGCCCATGCCGAACTCGTGACCACGCTGTATGGCTTCCTGATGCAAAAGGGGCGTATCCCTGACGCATGGTTTGCCGCCCAGGTCGACCAGGCCAACCGGACCGATGGCGATATCGACACGCTATCGGGCCGGATCGCGCAGATCAGGACCTGGACCTTTGTTGCCAACCGGCCGGACTGGCTTTACGACCCGGACCACTGGCAGGGGATCACGCGCGAGCTCGAAAATAAATTATCCGATGCGCTGCATGAACGGCTCACGGAGCGTTTCGTTGACAGGCGGACCAGTGTATTGATGCGCCGCCTGCGGGAGAACTCAGTTTTGAATACGGAAATTGGCAAGACCGGTGAAGTGATCGTGGAAGGCCACGTGATCGGCCGGCTCGATGGTTTCACCTTCGCACCTGATGCGGCCGAGGCCGGCAGCGACGCCAAGGCGCTGCAAGCCGCCGCCCAGCAGGTGCTGGCGCGCGAGATCGATGCGCGCGCCGAGAAACTGGGCGCCGCGCCCGACGAGCAGTTCGTGCTGACCTCCGACGGCACCATCCGCTGGACCGGCGATGCGGTCGCCAAGCTGGTGGCCGCCGACGACGCGCTGCATCCGCGGCTGCGCATCATCTCCGACGAGCGGCTGACCGGCGCCTCACGCGAAGCGGTGCAGACCCGGCTCGATCTCTGGCTCAAGACGCATATCGAAAAGCTGCTCGGGCCGCTGTTTGAACTGTCCAAGGCCGAGGACCTGCAGGGCATCGCCCGCGGCATCGCCTTCCAGCTGGTCGAGGCGCTCGGCGTGCTGGAGCGCAGCAAGATCGCGGCCGAGATGAAGGATCTCGACCAGCCCTCGCGCGCGGCCTTGCGCAAATACGGCGTGCGGTTCGGCGCCTACCACATCTATTTCCCGCAGCTGCTGAAGCCCGCGGCGCGCTCGCTGGCCTCGCTGCTGTGGGCCGAGAAGCAGAGCAATGTCGACATGGCTGCGTTGTCGAATGTGCAGCATCTGGCGAGTAGCGGCCGCACCTCGTTCCCGGTCGACAAGCAGCTCGCCCGCGATGCCTATCGCGTGCTCGGCTATCGCCAGTGCGGCGAGCGCGCGGTGCGCGTCGACATCCTGGAGCGGCTCGCCGACCTGATCCGCCCGGCGCTCGCCTGGCGCGAGACCTCGCCGGGCGAGAAGCCCGCCGGTGCGTTCGATGGCCGCGGCTTTGTCGTGACGCAGGCGATGACCTCGCTGACCGGCTCCGCCGGCGAGGATTTTGCCTCGATCCTGCGCGCGCTCGGCTACCGCATGGACCGCCGTCCGCCGCTGCCGCCGAAGCCCGTTGAGGCCACACCAGCAGAGACCAGCGAGGCCGTCGCCGGGACCACCGAGGCCGTGGCCGGGACCACCGAGACGGTCGCTGCCGAGACGCCGCCGGTCGAGGCGACGTCCGACGCCGCCGTGGATGCGCCGGTCGGGGCCACTGCCGAGGTTGTGGCCGATGCGCCGGAGGCTGCCACGGATCAGCCGGTGTCCGGCGATCCCGCACCGTCGGCCGCGCTGCTGCCCGATGTCGGCTTTGCCGAGGTGGTGCCCAGCGAAGCGACGCCGGTCGTCGTCGAGACCAAGCCCGAGCCGGAGGCCGAAGTTGCCGCGGCGCCCGCCGCTGTCGCCGAAGAGCCCACTGCCGAGGCGCCCGCCGCGGAAGCGGCATCCGAGCCCGCGCCTGCCGCGGAAGCCACTGCCGAGACGCCGTCCGAGACCGCCACTGAGGCGGCCGCGGAGACCGCGGGTGCCGAGGCAGCACCGGCTGAAGCAGCTTCCGCCACCGCGGAGACGCCGGCCGAGCCGCAGCTGGTCGAAGTCTGGCGTCCCGGTGGCCGTTCCGACGAGCGCCGCCCGCATCATCGCGGCCATGATCGCAACCGCGGCCGTCATCAGGGCAAGCCCGCCGAGGGCGCGCAGGCTGCTGAAGGCGGCGGTGAGGGCGACAGCAAGCGCGAGCATCATCGCCGTCCGCGCCGTCACCAGGATTTCCGCACGCCGCGCCCGGGTGCGCCCGCGGATCCGGCTGCGACGCCCACCGAGGGCGCGCAGGCGCGCGACAACAGGGACGACAAGGGCCAGCGCCGCGAGCGCTTCGAAGGCAAAGGTCGCGATCGCGACAATGAGCGTCGCCGCGACAACAAGTTCGGCGGCGATCGCAAGGGCGAGCGCGGCGATCGTGACCGCGGCAGCCGCGATTTCGGCAAGGGCGGCCGCGACAAGCGCGAGGGCGGCCCGTCGCATCGCCCTTACGCCTCGAGCGCGCCGCGCGAGCGCGACCGGCCGATCGATCCGAATTCGCCATTCGCCAAGCTCGCTGCCCTGAAAGAGCAGCTCGCCGGCCGGAAGGAATAGTCCACCCTTGGTTTAACGCTTGGTCTAGTTTGGATCGACAGCGCCTCGACAAATGGCTGTGGCACGCGCGCCTGGTGAAGGCCCGCACCAGCGCGGCTGAACTCGTCGCGTCAGGTCATGTCCGCGTCAACGGCACGCGCGAGAAATCGCCGGGCCATCCGGTGAAGGCGGGTGATGTCGTCACCGTCGCGCTCGACAACAGCGTCCGCGTGCTGAAGGTAACAGGCTTTGCCGAGCGGCGCGGCGATGCCAGTTCGGCGCGTGTGCTGTACGAGGATTTGCAGGCCGGCAATTTGCAGGCCGGTAAGGAGTAGTTATCTAGCGCTTGCTATCTCAATTTGGGGTGGCAGGAGCGTGAGAATACTGGCGTTTTTCGAGGGCCGCTTCCCTTGCGGCCCCGGTATTCCTGCGCTACGCAACCCCAGAAAATCGATCGTTCCGGAGTTTTGGATGACCTACGTCGTCACTGAAGCCTGCATCAAGTGCAAATATACCGACTGCGTCGAGGTCTGCCCCGTCGATTGCTTCTACGAGGGCGAGAACATGCTGGTCATCCATCCCGACGAATGCATCGATTGCGGCGTGTGTGAGCCGGAATGCCCGGCGGACGCCATCAAGCCGGACACCGAGCCGGGGCTGGAGAAGTGGCTCGAGGTCAACCGCGACTACGCCAAGAGCTGGCCGAACATCACCCAGAAGAAGGACTCGCCCGAGGACGCCAAGGAGTGGGAAGGCAAGGAAGGCAAGTTCGAGAAATATTTTTCTCCGAATCCGGGCAGCGGCGACTGATTCGCCAGGGATTACCACGGTAAGGGTGGGCTTCAGTCCGCCGCGGCCCTCCGTTCGGCCGCCGATTTAACCCTAATGACGGACATATGACCTGAACGGCCCTTGTTATGCCCGGAATCGGGCGTAAATCATTGATTTTTGCGGAAAATGTGCTATATCTGACACATTACAGGCCAAGAACCCCCTGCCATGCGTACCTTATGGCTTCGAGGTTCCCGCAAACTCGAACAGGGGCGTGGCAGTTTCCGCGCGCAGGCTGTGTCACAGAAAACGCGTAAAAAGAGTGCTTCAAAGACGACGAAAAAAGCCGCTGTCGTTGCTCGCAGCGCAACCAAGGGCCGTGCCAAGGCGTCCGTGAAGGGGGCCAAGAAGGCGGCGGCTGCAAAGTCCTCAAAGAACAAAAGAAGCGTGATGCCAGAAAAGACTGCCAAGACTGCCGCGAAAGCGGCAGCTGCGAAGCCCGCTGCTCCCAAGGTCGCCCCCAAGCCTGCCGCGACCAAGACGGCTGCTGCGCCGAAGCCGGCCGCCCCGAAGACTGCCGTCCCCGCCGCTGCTCCGAAGGCCGCCGCCAAGCCGGCCGCCGCGCCGCGCCCCGAAGAGAAGAAGGTCGTGACCCAGCGCCAGGGCTTCAAGGCCAACGAATTCGTGGTCTATCCCGCTCACGGCGTCGGCCAGATCCTGGCGATCGAGGAGCAGGAGATCGCGGGCGCCAAGCTCGAACTGTTCGTGATCAATTTCATGAAGGACAAGATGACGCTGCGCGTCCCGACGGCGAAGGTCGCCAATGTCGGCATGCGCAAGCTGTCGGAGCCGGCGCTGGTCAAGAAGGCGCTGGAGACGCTGAAGGGCCGCGCCCGCGTCAAGCGCACCATGTGGTCGCGCCGCGCCCAGGAATATGAAGCGAAGATCAACTCGGGCGACATCGTCGCGATCGCCGAGGTGGTCCGCGATCTCTATCGTTCGGAATCGCAGCCCGAGCAGTCCTACTCTGAACGCCAGCTCTATGAAGCGGCGCTCGACCGTCTGTCGCGCGAGATCGCGGTCGTGCAGCACTCGACCGAGACCGAGGCGATCAAGGAGATCGAAGGCCAGCTCGCCAAGAGCCCGCGCCGCGGCGCCAAGGCCGAGTCCGCTGAAGGCGACGCCGAGGGCGATGCCGACGGTGAGGATCTCGACAACGATGGCGACGACACCGCCGTCGAGGACGAAGCCGCCTGAAAGGGTTCGACGGATTGAAAACAAAAGCCCGGTCGCAAGACCGGGCTTTTTGTTTTGGCGTCGAGCGGGCGGCTTCTGCTGCCGACGCGATGCAGCGGATCGCCGCCGCGATCATGGTCGCGTCGTCGGCATCATCCGCGCTGGGCTGGAAGAGGTTGTCGGCACTGCTCATGCCGCCGCTATACATCGGCGGCGAGGCGAACGGCAACGGCGCGCCGGATCCGTAGCCCGTAGCCCGGATGGAGCGCAGCGAAATCAGGGGCCGCTGCAACCGCCGATGAAGCCGTCCCGGATTGCGCTGCGCTCCATCCGGGCTACGGGTGCCAGCGGGGCCTGCGTTACTTCACCCGCTGCTTCTCGAGCTTGCGCGCCAGGGTGCGGCGGTGCATGCCAAGGCGGCGGGCGGCTTCCGAGATGTTGAAGTCGGTCTCGATCAGGGTCTGGTGGATGCGCTCCCATTCCAGCGTCTTGATCGAGGTCGGCCGCGCGCCGAGCTCGATGGCGGCGTTGCCGGCGGCCTTCTGGAACGCAGCCTCGATGTCGTCGGTGTTCGACGGCTTGGCCAGATAGTGGCAGGCGCCGAGCTTGATCGCCTCGACTGCGGTCGCGATGCTGGCAAATCCGGTCAGCACGACGATCAGCATCTCGGGATCGTGCGCGTGCAGCGCTTCGACGCAGGCAAGGCCCGATGCACCGCCGGCGAGCTTCAGGTCGACCACCGCATAGCCGGGCGACTGCTGCTCCAGCAGCTGGCGGACCTCGTCGAGCGAGGCCGACACCGCCACATCATAGCCGCGGCGCTCGAACGAGCGCTTCAGTGTGCGGGCGAAACCCGTATCGTCCTCGACGATCAGGAGCTGGCGTTCATCCGTCAAGATGGTCTCCGATCGCGAGCGTCGAGAGCGGCAGCTCGAGCCTGACCGCGGCGCCGATGTCCGGCCGGTTGCGCGCCGTCACCACGCCGCCGAGCTTGCGCACGACGTTGACCACCAGGAACAGGCCGAGGCCGCTGCCGGGGCTGCCCTTGGTCGATTGATACGGCTTGCCGATATGCGCCAGCATCTCGCGCGAGAAGCCCGGGCCGCGATCGGTCACCGACAGCACCAGCCGGTCGGCATTGCGCTCGGCGGTCAGCTCGATCCAGTCGCGCGAGACCTCGGCGGCGTTGTCGAGCACGTTGAAGATCGCCTGTTTGAGCGCGATGTCGGATACGATCGCAAGATCAGAGCCGAAGGCGTTGCGGAAATACAGCGTGGCCGACGGCCGCGTCGTCCGCCATTCTTCCACCAGCGCGGTCAGGAACGCCGCGACCGTGGTCGGCGAGGAGCCTTCGCCGCGGGCTTCGCCCGCCGACAGCAGGATGCCCGTGACGATCGACTTGCAGCGCTGCACCGAGATCTCCATCTCGCCGAGGTCTTGCGACATTTCAGGGTCGGAGGCGAGCGCGGGCATCCGGCGCCAGTCGCCCAGGATGACCGAGAGCGAGGCGAGCGGCGTGCCGAGCTCATGCGCGGCGCCGGAGGCCAGGAGGCCGATCCGGACGATGTGATCCTGCTCGGCGGCGTGCTGGCGCAGCGCCGCGAGGCGCAGGTCGCGATCGCGCAGATTGCGGTTGATCCGGGTCATGAACACCACGAGCAGCACGGCGTCGAGCACGAGGCCGATGAAGGTGCCGGCGATATAGAGGTTGAAGGCATCGGCGAAGCCATGCAGCGGCAGCTCCAGCGGCCGGAAATAGCTGGTCAGCCAGGCGAAGTTCATGCACACCAGCGCCACCAGCGACCAGGTCGAGGGCGCATCGAGCAGCACCGCGCCAAGTGTCACCTGCAGCAGATAGAGCGAGGTGAAGGGGTTGGTGGCGCCGCCGCTGAGATAGAGCAGTGCGGTCAGCGCCGCCACGTCGAGCGCCAGCGCGACCAGCAGCTCGCGGTTGTTGATGTCGGCGCGGTAGCGCAGCCACAGCAGGCTGACGACATTGAGTGCCACCAGCCCGGAGATCACGGCCGCCAAGGGCAGCAGCGGCAGTGCGACGCCCATCCAGAACTGCACGAAGCCGATGGTGGCGATCTGGCCGATCACGGCGATCCAGCGCAGCTGGACCAAGAGGGCCATGTTCTTGCGATTGGTCGCGATGTCGGCGGGCGCTGCGAGATCGAACGGCATGCCGGCGGCCGCGCCCGCCGCGGACGGCATCACCGCCGTGCCGGTCGCGGCCTTGTCGTCATGCAGATCCGATGTGCGCTCGAGCATCTGGGCCTGTGTCGCGAGACAGATTGCGGGCTGCGCCGATCAGGCGGCGCACGGCGGCGCGTCGTGAGTCCCACCTTGGATCGGAGGCGCCGGCGCGGCTCCTTCCGCTGATGACGCGCAGGAGCGCGCCCGCCAGCATAAGGGCCAGTGCGAACCATGTCAGCGCGTAAATCAGGTGGTTGTTCGGAAACCGCACGATCGTGAGCCCGCCGATTGGGTAGCCGCCCGGATTTGGCGTCGCATCGGCGTCGATGAAGAAGGGGGCTACGTGCGACAATCCGTGCACGGCGGCGATCGCGGCGACGTCGCGGGAATACCAGCGGCCGGCCGAAGCGTCGTTGCTGCGCAGGAAGCCGCCCTTCGGTTCCGACATCCGCAGCAGTCCGGTGACGCTGACAGCGCCCTGCGGCTCGCCATCGCGCCGCGTCGCGGGATCGCGCCTGTCAGGGGAAACAAAACCGCGGTTGACCAGCACGGTGGTTCCGTCGTCCGCTTGCAGCGGGGTCAGTACCCAGAAGCCGGGGCCCTCGGCCGTGACGGCCTGCACCAGCGTTTCATCGGCGTTGAGGAACGTGCCGCGTACGGTGACGCGGCGGTATTCATCGCTCGCGGCCGTGACGGACGGCCATGACGATGGGGGCGGCGGCGCGACCGGCGCCGCATGCTGGCGCTGCTCGACCCGCTCGATCAGCGCCAGCTTCCAGCTCCTGCGTTCGACCTGCCAGACGCCGAGCGCGCCCAGCAGCACCACGCCCAGCATGCCGAGCGTGAGCAGCACATAGCGACGGAGAGTAAAGTTGCGGCCGCGTCGGGACTGCGCTCCCTCCCCCGCTTGCGGGGGAGGGTTGGGGTGGGGGTGTCGCCGCGAGTCGGACCGTTCGGAATGGAGACAGCCCCCACCCGCCGCGCTACGCGCGTCGACCTCCCCCGCAAGCGGGAGAGGTGAAGAGGGGCCTACGGCACCCCGCATCGTCACGGCATCTGGCTCATGTCGTGCACCGGCATCATGTTGATGTTGAGGTGGTGCATGACCCACAGCGAGCCGGTCAGCGCGATCACCACCATGACCACGGTGAAGATCATCGCCATCATGGTCCAGCCGTTCTCGGACCGCGTGTTCATATGCAGGAAGTACACCATGTGCACGACGATCTGCACCGCGGCGAGCACCAGCACGATCAGCGCGGTGACCTGCTTGTCGGCGACGGCACCGGTCATCACCAGCCAGAACGGCACCGCGGTGAGGACGACGGAGAGACCGAAGCCGATCAGATAACTCTGCAGCGAGCCATGGGATGCCCCGCCGTGAGCGTCGTGGCCGTGCCCGCCGGCGTTGGCTTCGAGAGCGTGAACTTCTTTTGTCATCGCAGCATTCCCAGGAGATAGACGAAGGTGAAGACGCCGATCCAGACCACGTCGAGGAAGTGCCAGAACATCGAGAGGCACATCAGACGGCGCCGGTTGGCTTCGGTGAGGCCGAAGCGCGCGGTCTGCACCATCAGCGTCACCAGCCAGACGAGGCCGAAAGTGACGTGCAGGCCGTGGGTGCCGACCAGCGTGAAGAACGACGACAGGAAGGCGCTGCGCTGGGGCGTCGCACCCTCATGGATCATGTGCGCGAACTCGGTGAGCTCGATGCCGAGGAAGGCGAGGCCGAACAGCCCGGTGATGGCGAGCCAGAGCTGGGTCGCCCTGATCCTCGATTTCTCCATCGTCAGCATGGCAAAGCCATAGGTGATCGAGGAGAGCAGCAGCATCGTCGTGTTGAGCGCGACCAGCTTGAGGTCGAACAGATCCTTCGGTGCCGGTCCGGCGGCATAGTTGCCGCCGAGCACGCCATAGGTCGCAAACAGCATCGCGAAGATGAGGCAATCGCTCATCAGGTAGATCCAGAAGCCCAGCATGGTGCTGGCGCCTTCCGGATGATCATGCTCGTCGATGACGTGGAAGACCGGCTCGGAGTCCTGTGTGGTTATGATTGCAACGCTCATGTCCGGGCTCCCGCGGCAAGCACGCGTGTCCGCGCGTCTTCAGTCCGCACCACCTCATCCGCCGGGATGTGGAAGTCGCGGTGATAGTTGAAGGTGTGGCCGATCGCGACCGCGAGCAGCGCAACGAAGCTGACGGCGGCGAGCCACCAGATGTACCAGATCAGGCCGAACCCCATCACCGTCGCAAGTCCGGCGAGGATGATGCCGGTGCCGGTGTTGGACGGCATGTGGATCGGCTTGAAGCCGGTCAGCGGGCGCCTGTAGCCGCGGCGCTTCATGTCCCACCAGGCGTCGTTGTCGTAGACCACGGGCGTGAATGCGAAGTTGTAGTCCGGCGGCGGCGAGGAGGTCGCCCATTCCAGCGTCCGCGCGTTCCAGGGATCGCCGGTGGTGTCCTTCAGCTGCTCGCGGCGCAGAATGCTGAACGCGAACTGCACCAGCATCGCGACGATGCCGAGCAGGATCAGGAAGGCGCCGAAGCCCGCGATGATGAACCAGATCTGCAGACTGGGATCGTCAAACACGCGGAGCCTTCGGGTCACGCCCATCAGGCCGAGCACGTAGAGCGGCATGAAGGCGAAGTAGAAGCCCGAGACCCAGAACCAGAACGACAGCTTGCCCCAGAACGGATCGAGCCTGAAGCCGAACGCCTTCGGGAACCAGTAGTTGATGCCGGCGAACAGGCCGAACAGCACGCCGCCGATGATCACGTTGTGGAAATGCGCGATCAGGAACAGGCTGTTATGCAGCACGAAATCGGCCGGCGGCACCGCCAGCAGCACGCCGGTCATGCCGCCGATCACGAAGGTCAGCATGAATGCCACCGTCCACATCATCGGCAGCTCGAAGCGGATGCGGCCGCGATACATCGTGAACAGCCAGTTGAACATCTTCGCGCCGGTCGGGATCGAGATGATCATCGTGGTGATGCCGAAGAACGAGTTCACGCTGGCGCCGGAGCCCATCGTGAAGAAGTGATGCAGCCAGACCAGGTAGGACAGGATGGTGATGACGACGGTCGCGTAGACCATCGAGGTGTAGCCGAACAATCGCTTGCCGGAGAACGTCGCGGTCACCTCGGAGAAGATGCCGAACGCCGGCAGCACCAGGATGTAGACCTCGGGGTGGCCCCAGATCCAGATCAGGTTCACGTACATCATCGGGTTGCCGCCGAAGTCGTTCGTGAAGAAGTTGGTGCCGATGTAACGGTCGAGCGACAGCAGCGCCAGCACCGCCGTCAGCACCGGGAAGGAGGCGACGATCAGGACGTTGGTGCAGAGCGAGGTCCAGGTGAACACCGGCATCTTCATCATCGTCATGCCCGGCGCGCGCAGCTTGACGATGGTGCAGATCAGGTTGATGCCCGATAGCGTCGTGCCGACGCCGGCGACCTGTAGTCCCCATATGTAATAGTCGACGCCGACATCAGGACTGTAGCCGATATTCGACAGCGGCGGGTAGGCGAGCCAGCCGGTGCGGGCGAATTCGCCGACGAACAGCGACATCATCACCAGCACGGCGCCGCCGACCGTCATCCAGAAGCTGAAATTGTTGAGGAACGGGAAGGAGACGTCGCGGGCGCCGATCTGCAGCGGCACCACATAGTTCATCAGGCCGGTCACCAGCGGCATCGCCACGAAGAAGATCATGATCACGCCGTGCGCGGTGAAGATCTGGTCGTAGTGATGGGCCGGCAGATAACCGTCGGAGCCGCCAAACGCGATCGCCTGCTGCAGCCGCATCATCAGCGCGTCCGCGAAGCCGCGCAGCAGCATCACGATGCCGAGGATCATGTACATGATGCCGATGCGCTTGTGGTCCACGGTGGTGAACCACTCGCGCCACAGATAGGTCCAGAGCCGGAAGTAGGTGACGATCGCGAACAGCGCGAGGCCGCCGGTTGCCACCACCGCGAAAGTGCCGACCAGGATCGGCTCATGGATCGGCAGCGCCTCCAGATTGAGGCGGCCGAAGACCATCTTGACGAGATCGGGATTCATGCGGTCCTCCTCAGGACTCTGATTTCGGACGCTGACCGAGCAGCAGGGATGTCGATGACGGATGCGCGGGCGAGAACGGCGGGCGCTTCAGCCCGAAGCCGCGCAGCGGCGTCAGGTCGAGCGGCGCGGTGACCTCGTGCGACGGCGCGTCCTTGATCTCGTCCATCGAGCAGATGCCGGCGACGAAGGTCGGCTCAGAGCCGAGCGGCGCGCCGCGGCGGGCGTATTTGTCGTAGGTCAGCGGCAGCGTGTTGTTGAAGCCTTCGCGGCCGAGGCCGCCCTTGGCGTCGATCGCCATCATCTCGCTCATGCACATCTTGCCGGGCTCGACGCACATGTTGAGGATCGCCTTGTAGAGATCGCGGTCGACCGAGCGGTAGAGCCGCACCGGATCGTTCTGGCTCGGACGCTCAAGCTGCAGATAGTCGGTGCGGCCGAGCATGTTGGCGCTGGTCTTGGCGGTGGCGATCCACTTGTCGAAATCGGCGCTCGACAGGCTCTTGAAGTCGAAGTGCATGCCGGAGAAGCCGGCGCCGCTGTAATTGGCGGAGAAGCCGCGATAGGTGCCTTCCTTGTTGGCGACCGCGTGCAGCTTGGTCTCCATGCCGGGCATCGCGTAGATCTGGCCGGCGAGCGCGGGGATGTAGAATGAGTTCATCACGGACGACGCCGTGATGCGGAAGCGGATCGGGCGGTCGACCGGAGCCGCGAGCTCGTTGACGGCGGCGACGCCGTAATCCGGGTAGATGAACAGCCACTTCCAATCGAGCGCGACCACCTCGACATTGAGCGGGGCGTCCTTGCTCTCGATCGGCTTGTCGGCGGCGATGCGGCCGAGCGAGCGGTAGGGATCGAGCAGATGCGTGCCCATCCAGGTCAGCGCGCCGAGGCAGATGATGATCAGCAGCGGCGCCGACCAGATCACGAGCTCGAGCTGGGTGGAGTGATCCCACTCCGGCTCATAGGGGGCCGCGGCGTTGGACTGGCGGTAGCGCCAGGCGAAGAAGACGGTCAGCGCCATCACCGGAAGCACGATGATGAGCATCAGGACGGTCGAGATGACGACGAGGTCGCGCTGCTGCGCGGCGATGTCGCCGGCAGGGGCCAGGACGACGAAATCGCACCCGCCAAGGAGCGCCGCGAACGGCAATAAGGCCAATAATTTCAAGGCGCGCACGGCTCACCCCACTGGAATTTTATGAGTTCCGCCAAGGGGTAGCTGCGATGCAGCAAAGTTCACATTGGACAATTTGTCCAATGTTGCACTGCGGGATGAGAGATCAGAAGGTGAGGTGGACCGCGTGGCAATCTGCCCGTGGCCTCAATCTCTTGCTTGAGCATGATCGATTCGGGAAACCGGCTCCGCTTTTCCGGATCATGCTCCAAAGGACGGTTCTCCGGCGATGGCACAAGCCCCAGCAATGGCTCACGGCACCCCGACCGCATCAGGTCACGCGCAGGCGAAACCCGGCGATATCGCCATTGGCGTCATCATCGGACGCACGTCGGAATTCTTCGACTTCTTCGTCTATGCGATCGCCTCGGTCATCGTGTTTCCGAAGCTGGTGTTTCCGTTCGTCAATGAACTGACCGGCACGCTCTATTCGTTCGGTATCTTCGCGCTGGCCTTCGCCGCGCGGCCGCTCGGCACCGTGATCTTCATGGCGGTCGACCGCCGCCACGGCAAGGGCGCCAAGCTCGTCATCGCGCTGTTCCTGCTCGGCACCGCCACGGTCGCGCTCGCCTTCCTGCCCGGCTACGACACGATCGGCGTCGCGGCGATCTGGCTGCTGGCCGCCGCGCGCGTGCTGCAGGGCATCGCCTGGGGCGGCGCCTGGGACGGTCTTGCCTCGCTGCTCGCGATGAATTCGCCGGCGCATCGCCGCGGCTGGTACGCGATGGTGCCGCAGCTCGGCGCGCCGCTCGGGCTGATCGTGGCCAGCGCGCTGTTCGCCTTCTTCGCCGGCAACCTCTCGGCGGATGATTTCTTCGACTGGGGCTGGCGCTATCCGTTCTTCGTCGCCTTCGCCATCAACGTGGTGGCGCTGTTCGCGCGGCTGCGCATGGTGGCGACGGATGAATATTCCGAGCTGTTCGAAAGCCGCGATCTCGAGCCGGCACGGGTCGGCGAGACCGTCGCGCAGGAGGGCCGCAACATCCTGCTCGGCGCTTTCGCGCCGCTGGCGAGTTTTGCGCTGTTCCACATGGTCACGGTGTTTCCGCTGTCCTGGGTGTTCCTGTTCACCAAGGAAAGCCCGGTGCGCTTCCTGATCATCGAGATGATCGGCGCGATGGTCGGCGTCGTCGCGATCGTCGCCTCCGGCATGATCGCCGACCGCGTCGGCCGCAAGCCGCTGCTGCTGGGCTCGGCGGTCGCGATCGCGGTGTATAGCGGCTTCGCGCCGCAGCTGCTCGACGCCGGCGCGTTCGGCGAGACCGTCTATATGGTGCTCGGCTTCGTGCTGCTCGGCCTGTCGTTCGGCCAGTCATCGGGCGCGATCGCCTCGAGCTTCGCGCGCAACTATCGCTACACGGCCTCGGCACTGACCTCGGATTTCGCCTGGCTGTTCGGCGCCGGCTTTGCGCCGCTCGCGGCGCTGCTGCTGGCGACGCATTTCGGCCTGATCTCGGCGGGCGCCTACCTTCTGTCGGGCGCGGTGTGGACGCTGCTGGCGCTGTGGCTGAGCGGATTGCGCGAAGCCGAGGGTTGAACTCTTCTCCTTCCCCCTGAAAGGGGGAAGGTCGGGATGGGGGTCTGCCGCACGCGCAGGCGTGTGTGGAGAGACAAGATCCCCACCCGCTTTGCTCTGGCGAGCAAAGCGACCTCCCCTTTTCAAGGGGAGGTGGATAGGCCTCGCGGATGGTGCCCGATACCCATCTCCATCCTCAGCGAAACAGCCCGTCGACGCGGAACGAATACCCCACGCCGACGATGGTGTTCGGCGAGTTGCGGTTGAGTCCGAACGCGACATGGAAGTCGACCTGCTGGGTCGGCGTGATCCGGTACAGGCCGCCGGAGTTGATGAGCTGGGTCGGCCGCGCGCCGTCGGGATAGTCGCCGACATATTCGGTGAACACGCTGATCCGCTCGGTCAGCTTCTTCTCGATCACGAAGGTCGCTTCCGACATGTGCCGGCCGGTCAGTTCGGCAGGGCGGAAGAATTCGGTGAACATGCCGCTGACGCCCCAGCCGTCATGCAGCTCCCATGACCACGGCAATTGGACATAGGGCTGCGCGCCGCGCCCGGCGATTTCGGCTGCGCCCGTCGGCAGCGCGACGCCGGCCGTGATCGAGAGGTCGATCTTCCCCGGCAACGGGCTGATCTGCCATTTGATCCCCGGCGCGACGTCGGAAAAGCCCGAGGCGCCGGGCGACTTCACAGTGCTGACATAGCTCGGCAGGTCGACCAGCACTTCGAGGCAGGGCGCAATCCCAAGCCGCCAGCGGCTGTTGCTGCCGTCGATGCTGCGACCACTGCTGCGGCCGGTCAGGTTGATGCCGTTCTCGTTCTGCAGGCTCCCGACCGGCACGACGATACTCGAATTGGTGACGTCGGGCCGGTCGGTCGCGATTTCGTCGCTCGGCTTGGGACAGCCGTCCGCGCGCGCGGCGGTGGCTGCTGCGAGCGTGAGCGCAGCAAGCACGCACCCGAGTTCGGCAAGTCGAGCGACGGCGCCGAACCGATTCTGAAACACTGGGGATGCTCCAATAGCCCGGCGCCGCTGCGGAGGTGGCAGCTTCGATAGAGATCGGCGGCGCGCGGAGAAATTCCCGGCTGGCTCAAAAATCTTCGTCAGTCGCCGGCCGCGCGAAGCGCACGGCATTTCAGGGAATAGAATGGTAGCATGGCTGCTCCTGTTGTGGTGGCAAACAGGAGAGCCCCGGGAATGACCATTCGTTCGATCGCAGGCGTGCTGGCGCCGCGGCAAGCCAAAATTGCCGCGATGGCGGCGATCGCGATTCTGCTCGCCGTGAACAGCGCCCGTGCCGCCGGAGATGCGGCGCGCGGCGCCACGCTGTACCAGGGCTGCGGCGATTGCCATTTGATCGAGAAGAACGACGTCGGCCCGATGCACAGGGGCGTGGTGGGCCGGCTTGCCGGCTCCGTCGCGGGCTACAATTACTCGGACGCGCTGAAGAATTCGAAGATCGTGTGGACCGAGGAGAATCTCGACAAATGGCTCACCGGTCCGGACGCCATGGTTCCCGGCACCAAGATGTTCTACGAGGTTCAGGATCCGAAGGACCGCGCCGACATCATCGCCTTCCTCAAGGAGAAGGCGAAGTAGAGCGCTCTCTCCACGTCGTCCCTGGGGAAGCAGGGACCCATGATCACTGGAATATGTTGTTAGGGCGCGCTGTGGCCCCAGCTTTTTTCAATCAATCGATAGCTGTGGTTATAGGTCCCGGCCTTCGCCGGGACGACAGCGGTAGTGAGGCGCGAGCGCGACGCCTCGCAGCCTCAATCCACCACGATCTTGACGCGGTCGCGCGGCTTCACCTGGGCATGGGCGTCGAGACCGTTGAGCACGCGGAAGCGCTCGGCCGGGTGATCGACGCCGGACATGCGGTGCGACAGCGATTCCACGGTGTCGCCGGGCTGCACGTTGATGACCTTGATGCGCAGCGGGCGCGCGGCCTGGATCTCGTCGAGCGTCAGGCGGCGGAACGAATTGACGGTCTCGCGCGCGTTGCGCTCGCTCTCGGTGGACTTCTGCTTGGCGGCGAAGATGAAGCGGTAGACGTCGCTGCCGAAGCGCAGCGCGTAGACCTTGAATTGCCACTGGTCGCCATGCGCGGTGGCCGACGCCGCCGGAAAGCCGTTGATGTTGAGGTCCTCGGTCGAGGACTTCTCGACGCCTTCCATCCAGCCCGAGTTCAGGTAGTCGCCGAGCGACTGCTCGGCCGGCACCCGCACCACGTCGAAGCGCATCGCCTGGCTGCCGCCCTCGCGCACGCCGATCACCGCCTGCGCGGTGTTGTCGAGCGTGAAATTGTCGGGCGCGGTGAAGGTGAAGCCGAGCTTCGGATGCAGGAAGCGGCGGCCGCGCACGAAGCCTTCGCTGGGATCCTCGCCATAGACGATGTTGTCGATCGCGGCGAGATAGGTCTCGCGGTCGCGCTCGTTGCTCTCGGGCGACGAGTATTGCCGTGCGGTGGTCTGCGCGTTGTTGATGCGCTCGGGCGTTGCCGGATGCGACGAGGTGAAGTCCTGCGCGCGCGGATCGAGCGCGGTCTTGCCGATCTTGAGCGCGGCATTGCGCTCCATCGCGGTCAGGAAGCGCGCCGCGCCGTAGGGATCGAAATGTGCGCGCGCGGCGATCCCGACGCCGATGCCGTCGGCCTCGAACTCCTGCTGGCGCGAGAAGCTCGCCATCGTCAGCTTGGTCTTGGCGAGCGCCAGCGCGGTGAGATCGGGATCGGTGCTCATGTCGGTGACGACGCGCGTCACCACCGCCGCCTGGCGGGCCTGGTCCTCGCGCATCGCCGCGTGCTTGGCGAGCACATGCGCCATCTCGTGGCTCAGCACCGAGGAGAGCTCGGAGGTGTCGCTGGCGAGCGCAATCAGGCCGCGCGTGACATAGAGCTGGCCGGTCGGCAGCGCGAAGGCGTTGACCGCGCCGGAATTGAGGATCGTGACCTTGTAGGCCTGGTCGGGCCGTTCGGAGGCGGCGACCAGCCGCTCCACGGTCTTGCTGATCAGGGCCTCGAGCTTCGGGTCGTCATAGGCGCCGCCATAGGACGACAGGATGCGCTCATGCTCGCGCTCGCTCGTGGGCGTCTGCTGCACCACGCGGTTCGGCTTCACCGGCGCCGCCGCTGCCGTCGGCGTGGCCTGCTCGAACCGGCCGATATTGCCGCAGGCCGATAGCGTCAGGGCGGCGCAAACGAGCGCCGGCGCAGCCGAAAGGCGGCGGCCAGTCCCCTTTTCACGCCGTCCTGCGCGCTCAATCACGTCAAAAACTCACAAATTGTCCCGTAAAAAGACCGGGGCAGGGCCCTTGGGTTTCTTGAGTCCCTTGGGCCTAGTTCCCGCCGAGCACTTCAAGCTGCCCCACCCGGAGCAGTTCGATTCGCGGCCCACGTCGTGCTTCCACCCAGCCTCGTACACGAATCTTACGATTTTCCAGAGACTTGGGCGCAAGCCCGGCCGCCTCGAACGCAGGGACTATGCGCCTTGAAATAGTCACAGCAAAGTCCCGTGTCCAGTTTCGGCCGAAATTCAGGTAGGTCGTCGCCCCGGCCTGACGCACGGACAAAACCCTGCCCTCGACCACCGTAAAGCGCCCGATCCCGGCCAAAATATCGTCCGGACTTTCGGCGTTTTTTATGACGGTGGCCTCGGCCCAGGTTCCCGATCGGGCGGCCCTGGCCTCGGCCTCGGCCGCCATCAGCGCCGTGGCGCAGTCCTTGTCGGCGACTTCGGATGACGCCAGCGCGAGACCCTGGCGCAGCAGCTCGCTTTGCACGGGCTTTTCGCTGCCTTCGAGGAATGCGTAGGCCGGCTGCCGGCCGTAGCGGTCCGGCGTGTCGTCCTGTCCGCGCAGCGTCACCTCGCGGCCGACCAAAAGCGCCGTCAGCGCTGCCGTGGCTTTCGTCTTGTCGGCCACCTCGATACCGGCGAGCTTGACCTCGCGGCCGTCGTCGAGCCGAAGGCTGCGCGTATCAACGACAGCTGCGACGCGACCCTCGCCCTGAATCTCGAAATTGCAGCCAGTCGCTTCGGCGCGTCCGATGCACGTGCCGATCGCAAGGGCGCATGCTGTCATCATCACCGCCCGCGGACGGCGACGCCATGCTCTATCGCGTGGAGGCGTCATGCGGCACTCGTCACTCCGGCGCGCTCCGTTCGGAGCGTGGTCGCCAACAAGGACAGTCTGACGGAAAGATCGCTTCGGAGCCACCACAAGCAAAGCGAGATCGCATCGAAGAATGCCATCGTTGATTCGGTGGACAATTTTTCTGCGGCGCTTCTCATCGCGTGCACGGGCGAGATTGGTGTTTCACATCAATGCGTGCCTGTCGCGGGACGAACTCGTCTTCAGCGCCCCTCGTCGTGACGGAAATTGCCGTCCGATCGTGCGTCGAGCGGCCCTCACACGCGTCAACCTTACCCCTTGACCATCTCAACTCCGTGCGCAGAATGAGAATTCGTTATTGTTGCCAATGACTTGCGGCGCAAGATAACTATTCGGCAATTTTTTGAAAGGCGACCGATTGCGGTCGCTCACGCATATTGCCGAGGTCCTTGTGTCGAATCCCGTTGTTCTGACGCTGACGACCAGCGATCCGCTCCACGATTATCTCCAGCTCTACAACGCGATCTCGGCGATCAGCGTCGGCGGCGGACTAGCGTCGGCCAACACCGACTACGTCATCAACTTCTCGACCTCCGGCAGCGCCCGCACATTGCAGCTGCTCGACGATCTGCCGGCCATCAATCTGATGAACGGCTCGACGCTCACCTTCGACGGCAACACCGACTACAACAACCAGCTCGGCGGACAGGACTACAGCGACGTCATCGACGCGCGCGGCTATCAAGGCTTCGTCGTCGTCGCGGGCAAGGTGACGTTCAAGAACCTGACCATCATCAATGCGGTGGCAAGCGGCGGCAATGGCGGGGTCGGCGGTGGCGGCGGCGGCGCGGGTCTGGGCGGCGGCCTGTTCGTCGGACAGAACGCCGACGTCACGCTGAACAACGTCAACTTCGGCAGCAATACCGCCAAGGGCGGCAATGGCGGCACGGTCGATCCAGCCGGCGGTGGCGGTGGAGGCGGCGGCATCGGTGCTGACGGCGGCAGCGGCAATGGCGGTGGTGGTGGCGGCGGCGGCTTCGGCGGCCAGGACTATTACGGCTACCACGGCAATGGCGGCAGCGGTTACAGCGAGGCGGGCTCCGACAGCCAGCATCCCTCGACCGGGGCGCAGACCGCGGGTGGCACGCCGGCGACGATAGAAGGTGCGGCGGGCGGCGGACAGGGCGCCGACAATTACGGCGGCTCAGGCTACGGCGCACATGCCGGCGGTGGCGCGAGTGGCGGCGGTGGTGGCGGCGGTGTCGGTGGCGGCGGCGGCGGCATCGGCGGCGCCAACTCGGTGGGCGGCGGCCCCTCGGGCACCCTGATCGGCTTCGGCGGCGCCGGCGGCGTGGGCGGCGGTGGCGGCGGCGGCATTTATGGCGGCGGCAACGGTGGTTTCGCCGGCGGTGGCGGCGGCTCCGGCAACGGCAGCGGATACGCGCATACCGGCGGCAATGGCGGCTTCGGCGGCGGTGGCGGCGGTTCGAACGGCACGCCCGGCACCGGCGGATTCGGCGCCGGCAGCGGCTCGCTCGCCGGCGGCGGTGGCGGCGGCCTCGGCGCCGGCGGCGACATCTTCGTTCAGCAAGGCGGCAAGCTGACCGTCATCGGCGGCACCTTGATGGATGCAACCGAGACCGGCGGCACCGGCGCCAACGGTGCCGGCAACGGCTCGGCCTATGGCGACATCTTCATCCAGGGCACGATGGTCGTCACGCCGACGCACACCGTTTCCACGCTCTTCCAGGGCTTGCAAACCGTCACCACGCTGACCATCGCCGACACCATCGCGGATGAAAAGGGCATCAGCGGCACCGGCGCGAGCGGAAAGCTGCAGGTCTCCGGCGGCGGTACGCTGACGTTGACGGGTGCGAGCAGCTATGTCGGCGGCACGCAGATCGATGCCGGCAACACGCTCTCGATCACGGCCGACAACAATATCGGCGGTTCGGCCAGTGCACTGATCCTCAACGGCGGCACGCTGACCACGACCGGCGGCTACACCTTCACTCACGATATCCAGGTCACCGCCGCTGGCGGCACTTTCGACATATCCTCCGGCACGATCGTCGACACCGGCTCGATCAGCGGCTCCGGAACGTTCACGCTGTCCGGCGCCGGCACGTTGCAGCTTGGCCTTGGTCAGCTCGCGAGGCTGACCGGGACGCTCAACCTGAGCGGCGGGCACCTCGGATTGACGACCGGCGGAATTTTTGATGACGCCATCGTCGTAGGTGGCAATTCCGTTGTTGCGGTCGGGACCAGCGCGACCGTCACGGACACTGACCTGATCAGCGGTGGCGGCAATCTCGGCATCGACGGCGGCGGCACCTTCGTGCTCAGCCATGCCAACACCTATGGCGGCACGACGATCTATTCGGGCACCGCCTGGCTCACGACCTATGGCGCCGCCGGCACCGGCAACATCTCCTTCAGCACCGGGCTTGCCGGCACGCTGAAGATCGACAACGCCGCGCTGAACGGCAACGCCTTCACCAACACGATCTCGAACTTCAATCCCGGCCAGAAGATCGATCTGACCGGGTTGGCGTATAACACCCAGAACCCCTCGCTCAACACGGTCAGCCTGTCCGGCAACACGCTCTCGATCTCGAACGGCACCACGACCGACACGCTGACCGTGACCGGGCTCGACGGCGGCACCCGCTTCCAGCTCACGCAGGATGCCAACGGCGGCACGGTCGTGCAGATCGTCTCGACGCGGATCTTCAACGTTTCCAGCGTCGCCGAGCTCAATGCCGCCATCACGCAGATGGATTCCGGCGGGCAGAACGCAGCCCAGAATGCCAACTACACCATCAACATCACCGCCGACTTCAGCCTGACGTCGGAGCTGTACGCGTTCAACCTCTTGAGCGGATCGAGCGTGACGATCAACGGCAGCGACGGCCACGGCGGCACGCACACGATCGACGGCCTCAACGCGCAACGCGGCTTCTTCGTCTATGCCGGCAACGTCAACCTCGAGAACCTGACCATCCAGAACACGGTGGCGGTGGGCGGTGGCGTCAGCCGTGGCGGCGGTGGCGGCGGCGCCGGGCTTGGCGGCGGGCTGTTCATCTCGTCGAACGGCAGCGCGACGATCGACAATGTCACCTTCCACAACAGCGCGGCCATCGGCGGCAACGGCGGTCCCGGCGGGAGTGGAAGTCTCGCCAACATCTACGGTCTCGGCGGTGGTGGCGGGATGGGCGGCCGCGGCGGAAGCAGCGGCGGCGGCGGCATTGGCCTTGGCGCGCGAGCCCCGGACAATGACGCATTTTCCAACGGCGCTGGCGGCATTGTGCTCGGCGCGGCCTCGGCCGGCCGCGGCAGCTACGGATACGACTACCCGTACATGGACGGGTACATTCATAACTACGACGCGGGCGGCATCGGCGGCGCCAATGGCGGTGGCGGCGCAGCCGGAGGCTACGTCGGCCTCGGCAGCCGTGCGAATGGGGCGGGCGGCGGCATCGGCGGCGGAAACTCGCTGGACGGCGGCAACGGCGGTTACGGCGGCGGCGGCGGCGCGGGCGGCAATGGCGGCTTCGGCGGCGGCGGTGGCTACGGCGGCAATGGTGGCTTCGGCGGCGGCGGCGGCATCGGGGCCATGGGCGGGTTCGGCGCCGGCAATGGCGGCACCAACGGCAACGGCGCGCCGGGCGGCGGCGGCGGGCTTGGTGCGGGCGGCACGGTCTTCGTTCAGCAGGGCGGCTCGCTGACCATCAAGGGCGGCTCGCTTTCAAACGATTCTGGCTTCAACGCCGTCAAGGGCGGCACCAACGGGAGCGGCCAGGCCAGCGGCTCGGGCATCGGCTCCGGCATCTTCATCCAGGGCAACAGCAATCTCAGCTTCACGCCTGGCAGCGGCCAGACGCTGACTGTCGCCAACGACATCGCGGACCAGAGCGGCAATGGCGGCACGGGTGCGAATGCCGGTATCGGCGGCCTCGTCATTAGCGGCGGCGGCACCGTCATCCTCGGTGGCAACAATACTTACACCGGTAACACCACGGTCAGCGGCACCGGCACGAGGGTATCGATCTCCGCCAATGTCAATCTCGGCGCGGTCACCAGCGTCCTGAAGCTCGGCGACGGCACCGGCATCAGCTTCACCGATGGCTTCACGCAGACCCGCAACATCACCGTCGCCGGCGATCCGGTCTTCAATGTCGCCGCCGGCGAGACCGTCACCCAGAGCGGCGTCATCTCCGATGGCGCGACGCCTGGTGATGTCGAGGTGACCGGCGGCGGCCGGCTGGTGCTGTCCGCGCACAACACCTATTCGGGCGGCACCGTCATCAAGGGCTCGATCCTCGAGCTGGCGGCGAACGGCGCGGCGGGAACCGGCGCGATCGCCTTCACCGACGGCAGCACCGAGAAGCTCGTGCTCGATGCCGCGGCATTCTCCGGCACCTCGTTCAGCACGTCGATCACCGGCTTTGCCGGCGGCGATACTCTCGACTTCGGCAACATCGGCTATGACGCCACGGCGACGCTGTCCTATGCGAACGGCGTCTTGCTGGTGAAGAGCGGTAGCGGCACGACGCTCGCCTCGCTGAACCTGAGTTTTGGCGCCGGCGCCTCGGCCGGCTCGCTGCTTCTTGGTTCCGATGGCTCAGCGACGCCGCATCTGGAAACCCGGTCGCAGGCAAGCATCGCCTCGGTGACGGCTGACACCACCGATCACCTCACGACGCTGAACGCCGGCAAGGTCGTCACCATCACAGTCAATTTCAGCAACACGGTGAGCGTGACCGGCGCGCCCGAGTTGCTGCTCAACGACGGCAAGGCCGCGACCTATCTCAGCGGCAGCGGCTCGCAGGCGCTGGTGTTCAGCTACACGGTGCAGGACGGCGACAGCACGTCCGATCTGCAGGTGCAGAGCCTCTCGCTCAACGGCGGCACGATCAGGGATCCCGGCGGTCAGGACGCCGACGTGACCCATGCGGCGACCGATTTGCATCTCGTGATCGACGCGATCGCGCCGACTGTGTCGGTTGCGGCGAGCTCGACCGCGCTGCTGGCCGGGCAGACTTCGACCGTCACCTTCACCTTCTCCGAGGCGGTCACCGGCTTCGCGCTGACTGACACGACGGTGAGCGGCGGCGCGCTGAGCAACCTCGTGCATGTCGGCGTCAACGCCGCGCACCAGGACATCTACACGGCGACCTTCACGCCCGACGTGACCAATGCCGAGGCTGGCTCGGTGCAGGTCAACGCATCGAGCTATACCGACAGCGCCGGAAACGCCGGCGCGGCAAGCAGCGCGATCACCTTCACCGGCGATACCAAGGCGCCAACGGTGGCGGTTGCGGCCGATCACATCACGCTGACTGCCGGCGATAGCGCGCTCGTCACGTTCACCTTCTCCGAGGCCGTCGGCGGCTTTGGATTGGGGGATGTCACCGTCCAGGGCGGTACGTTGGGCAATCTCACCCATGTCGGCGTCGATGGCGCCGGCCATGACGTCTACACCGCGACCTTCACGCCCGACGTGACCAATGCCGAGGCTGGCTCGGTGCAGGTCAATGCATCGAGCTATAGCGATACGGCCGGCAATTCCGGCTCGTCGAGCAACACGATCAGCTTCACCGGCGACACCAAGGCGCCGACCGTGTCGGTCTCAGCTGACCATGGCACGCTGCTCGCCGGTCAGACCGCGGTCGTGACCTTCACCTTTTCCGAGGCGGTCGTGGGCTTCGCGCTCGGCGACGTCAGCGTCAGCGGCGGCGCGCTGGGCAGCTTTGTCCATGTCGGCGTCAACGGTGCCGGCCAGGACATCTACACCGCGACCTTCACGCCCGACGTCACCAATGCCGAGGCTGGCTCGGTGCAGGTCAATGCATCGAGCTATGGCGATACGGCCGGCAATGCCGGCGCCGCCGGCAACGTCATCAACTTCACCGGTGACACGCTGGCGTCGACGGTCTCCGTCACGCTCAATCCCGACACGGTGCTGGCCGGCGACCTTTCGGTCGCGACCTTCACCTTCTCGGAGGCCGTCTCGGGCTTCGCCCTTGGCGACATCACCGTCCATGGCGGCGCGCTGAGCAATCTCGTGCATGTCGGGCTCAACGGCGCTGGGCAGGACGTCTACACTGCGACCTTCACGCCCGATGTCGGCGACACCGAGACCGGCTCGGTGAAGGTGAATGCGTCCGGTTACAGCGATGTGGCCGGCAACGCCGGCGCGGCAAGCAACACCGCGACGATCGGCGGCGATACGCTGGCGCCGACGGTGTCGATCGCGGCGGATCGTAACGCGCTGCTGGCGGGCCAGACCGCGCTGGTGACGTTCACTTTCTCCGAACAAATCGCGAGCTTCGCGCTCGATGACGTCACCGTGCATGGCGGGGCGTTGGGCAATCTGGTCCATGTCGGCGTCAACGCATCGGGCCAGGACGTCTACACGGCAATTTTCACGCCGGCTGAAAGCAACACTGAAGCAGGCTCGGTGCAGGTCACCGCCTCGAGCTATACCGATATTGCCGGCAATACCGGCGCGGCGAGCGGCACCATCAGTTTCACTGGCGATACCAGGGCGCCGACGGTGTCGGTTGCCGCGAGCCCGAGTACGGTGCTTTCGGGCCAGACTTCGGTTGTCACCTTCACCTTCTCCGAAGCGGTCGCGGGCTTTGCGCTCAGCGATACCGTCGTCGCCGGCGGCACGGTGACCAACCTGGTCCATGTCGGGCTCAATGGTTCAGGCCAAGACGTCTACACCGCGACCTTCACGCCTGACATCAATGACGTCGTCGCAGGCTCGATCCGGGTCACCGCCGCGAGCTATGCCGACGTATCAGGCAACACCGGCGCGGCGAGCAATACCGCGACGATCGGTGGCGATACGCATCCGCCGACGGTAACGGTGGCGGCCGATCACACCCTGCTGCACGCCGGCGACGCCGCGCTGATGACGTTCACCTTTTCCGAGGCGGTCGCCGGTTTCGGACTCGGCGACGTCACCGTCCATGGCGGCCTGCTGGGCAGCCTCGTCCATGTCGGCGTCAATGGCGCAGGCCACGATATCTACACCGCGACCTTTACGGCCGATGTCACCGACCATCTGTCGGCTAACCTTTCGGTTGCGGGGGCGAGTTACACCGACATCGCCGGCAATGCCGGCGGAGCAAGCAACGCGGTCAGCTTCACCGGCGACACCAAGGCGCCATCGGCGCCGACGCTGGCGCTGCACCGCGACACCGGCGTCTCCAGCGCCGACCACATCACCAGCGATCCGCTGATCGATTACACCAAGTTCGATGCGGCCGACACGCTGCGCTACAAGGCCGACGGCGCGTCGAGCTTCTCGACGACCGCGCCTGTCTTCACGACCGACGGCGTGCATTCCGTCACGGTGCAGGAGGTCGACGCCACCGGCAATGTCGGCGCGTCGTCGAGCCTGACCTTCACGCTCGACACCACGGCGCCTCATCTCACCGGAATCACGGCGACGCCCTCCGGTGGCGTCGCGACGCCGGGTTCGCTGGTGCAACTGACGGTCGGCTTCAACGAGGCGGTTCACGTCAATGGCGGTGCGCCGAGCCTGACGCTGAACGATGGCGGCACCGCAATCTACGACGCCGCGGCAACGGCGTTGCTCGGCGATTCCTCGAAGCTGGTGTTCGATCACATCGTGTCGTCGACGGATCGCGCTGGCTCGCTGGCGGTGACCGGCTTCGCCGCCAATGGCGCCGATGTCGTCGACCTGGCCGGCAATGCGGCCTCGCTTTCGGCGGTGTCCGCCGTCTTCGACGCCCTGCACATCAACGAGACCATCGTGCCGGCCTACACACTCGGGGCCATTACCCGGCCGGAATTGCATCTGGATCTGGGCGGTCGCATCATCATGGATGCAACGGCGTCGGCATTCGCCGGACATTATGGCATGCAGTACCTGTTCCTCGGCCTGCCGGCGGGAACGCCCCATCAGACCGTTCCCGACTTTCATCTCTGATCGCAGCGTGGCTGGAAGCTCCGGCGCGGCGCTTCATTCCGCTTAGCGGAAAACAGATTGCTGCCGCCGCGGCTTGCTGCAGTGCAGGCCATGCGGCATGATCCGGCCCTCGAAACGGACCTGATGGAACGAGGTCCGCGCTGCAAGGGAGGATTGGAATGAGACGAGTTTTGGCCGGCGTGTTGGCCTGTGCGTTTGCGATCTCGGCGAATGCGTCGCTGGCGCAGGACAAGCCTCCGCTGAAGCTCGGCGGCATCCTCGATATGTCGAGCCTCTATGCCGACATCACCGGCTCGGGCAGCGAAACCGCCGCCAAGATGGCGGTGGAGGATTTCGGCGGCGAGGTGCTCGGCCGCAAGGTCGAGATCGTGGTCGGCGACCATCTCAACAAGGCAGACCTCTCCGCCAACATCGCCCGCGACATGATCGACAACCAGGGCGTCGAGATGATCTTCGACGTCGCGGCATCCGCGACCGCGCTCGCCGCTGCCGAGATCGCCAAGGCGCGCAACAAGATCATCATGTTCAACGGTCCGGGCTCGATCCGCCTGTCCAACGAGGCCTGCGGCCCCTATACCGTGCACTATGTGTTCGACACCTTCGCGCAGGCCAATGTGACCGGCCTTGCCGCGGTGAAATCCGGTCTCGATACCTGGTTCTTCCTGACCGCGGACTACGCGTTCGGCCAGGACCTGGAAAAGGACACCAGCAACGTCGTGGTGAAGTCGGGCGGCAAGGTGCTCGGCAGCGTGCGGCATCCGATCAACACCTCGGACTTCTCCTCCTTCCTGCTGCAGGCGCAGGCCTCGAAGGCCAAGGTGATCGGCCTTGCCAATGCCGGCGGCGACACCATCAACGCGATCAAGCAGGCGGCGGAATTCGGTCTCACCAAGAGCGGTCAGAAACTGTCGCCGCTATTGGCCTTTGTCACCGACATCGACAGCGTCGGGCTCGATACCGCGCAGGGCCTGTTGCTGGCGGAAGCCTTCTACTGGGATCTCAACGACGACAGCCGCGCCTTCACGAAGCGCTTCATGGAACGCACCAAGCGGGTGCCGACTTCGGCACAGGCCGGCGTCTATTCCTCGGTGACGCACTATCTCAAGGCGGTGAAGGCCGCCGGCACCACCGATGCGGCCGCCGTCATGAAGGTGATGAAGGAGACCCCGATCAACGACATGTTCACCAAGAACGGCAAGATCCGCGAGGACGGCCGTATGGTGCACGACATGTATTTGTTCGAGGTCAAGAAGCCGTCGGAATCGAAGGGCCGCTGGGACGACTACAAGCTGGTGGCGACCGTGTCGGGCGACCAGGCCTTCCAGCCGCTGTCGGAGTCACGCTGCCCGCTGGTGAAGAAGTGACGCGAAGCGTCATTCCGGGATGGTCCGAAGGACAAGACCTCAGGTGCGCAACTACGCACCGGGGAATCTCGAGATTCCGGGTTCGATGCGTTGCATCGCCCCGGAATGACGAATTCAAAACAACAACGAAAGGCAAAACGCCATGAGCGATAATCAGATGGTCCTCCAATCCCTCGACAAGGGCCTGCTCACCATCACCATGAACCGTCCCGATCGACGCAACGCGCTCAATCCCGATATGACGCGCGGCCTCGTCGAGGCGGCGCGGCGGGCGCAGGACGATACCGAGGTGCGCGCGGTGCTGATCCGGGGCGCCGGCGGCACCTTCTGCGTCGGCGGCGACGTCAAGTCGATGGCGGAAGGCCGCGCCCCGCTGCCGTTCGAGGCCAAGATGGCCAACCTGCGCCGCGGCATGGAGGTCTCGCGCATCCTGCACCAGATGCCGAAGCCGGTGGTGGCGCAGCTCGACGGTGCGGCGGCCGGCGCCGGGCTCTCGATCGCGCTGTCCTGCGACCTCCGCGTTGCCGGCGCCTCCTGCAAGATCACCACCGCCTTCGCCAAGGTCGGCTTCTCCGGCGACTATGGCGGCACCTATTTCCTGACCAAGATGCTCGGCAGCGCGAAAGCGCGCGAGCTTTACATGATGTCGCCGGTGCTGTCGGCGCAGGAAGCCTACAACCTCGGCATGGTCTCCAAGGTGGTGCCCGATGCCGATGTCGAGGCCGAGACGTTGGAGCTGGCCCGGTCACTGGCGCAGGGCCCGTCGGTGGCGCTCGGCTACATCAAGCGCAACATCAACAATGCCGAGACCATGACGCTGGAGGCCTGCTTCGACGGCGAGGCGATCCATCACACGCGTGCCGGCGAGACCACGGACCACAAGGAAGCGGCAAAAGCCTTCGTCGAGAAGCGCAAGCCCACCTTCCAGGGGCAGTAGACCATGGCCGAGTACATGCGGCTGCGGCAGATCTGCCTGGTGGCGCCGCAGCTTGCGCCCGTCATCGCGGACATCTCCGCGATCATGGGCCTCGACGTCTGCTATCGCGACGGCAACGTCGCGAAATACGGCCTCGAGAATGCGCTGCTGCCGGTCGATACCATCCTGCTCGAAGTCGTCGCGCCGTTCCAGCCGGGGCCGGGCACGGCGGCCGGGCGCTTCATCGAGAAGACCGGTGGCCGCGGGGGCTATATGGCGATCTTCGCTTGTGAGGATCCCGACGCGCGCGGCGCCAAGGCCAATGCGATGGGCGTGCGCACCGCGAATGTCATCACGCACGCGCCGTATCACGGCGTGCAACTGCACCCGCGCGACTGCCGCGCTGCCTTCATCGAGTTCAACCACACCGACGGCAGCGATGACATCCTGGGGCCGTATCCGCCGGCCGGCCCGGACTGGCAGAAGTCGATCCGCAAGGACACGACGCTGTCGCTGACCGAGGTCGAGATGCAGAGTCCCGAGCCTGAGGGGTTGGCGGCGCATTGGGGCAGGATCATCGGCATTCCCGCCGATGGTCCCGTGGTGAAGCTGCCGAACAACACCTTCCGCTTCGTCAAGGGCGACAGCGAGATCATGAGCGGCTTGACGTTCAAGGTCGTCGACAAGGCGAAGGTGCTGGAGGCCGCAAAAGCCAGAGGCTGTGCGGTGAAGGGCGACGAGTTCCTGCTCAGCGGCGTGACGTTCAAGCTGACGGCGTGATTTCGTAGCCCGGATGCAGCGAAGCGAAATCCGGGACCGGGCTCTTCGCGGATGGAGCGTTCCCGGATTGCGCTGCGCTCCATCCGGGCTACGGGACTACAAAACCCGTCATCCTGAGGAGCGCGTAGCGCGTCTCGAAGGATGTACGGCCGTCGGCCGGACCGTTCATCCTTCGAGACGGCCGCTGCGCGGCCTCCTCAGGATGACGGGCGAATGGTTGAGCTCGCTGTAGCGATCCAATATCGTCAAGAGCAACAACAATAATCGGGAACACGCCCCCATGCCGCATTCGCTCGATACCTTCTTCGCTCCAGAAAGCATCGCGCTGATCGGCGCCTCGCGCGATCACGAGAAGATTCCCGGGCGGCTGCTCGCGATGCTGCGCAAGAACGACTATCCCGGCGCGCTCTATCCGATCAATCCGAATTATGACGAGATCGACGGGCTGAAATGCTTCAAGTCGGTCGCCGAGATCGGCGCGCCGATCGATCTTGCCGTTATCGTCATTCCCGCGCGTGCGGTACTGCCGGCGCTGGAGCAATGCGCCGCAGCCGGCGTGAAGAATGCGGTCATCATCTCATCCGGCTTTGCCGAAGAGGGCGGCGACAGCGCTGACATGCAGGACGCGATCGTGGCGCTGGCGAAGCGGACCGGGATGCGGATCTCCGGGCCCAATGCCGAAGGGTTTTACAGCCAGGTGCAGAAGGTCGCCGCGACCTTCAGCCCGACCGTCGACGTCAAGCCGGATGCGCCCGATCTGGCCGCGAGCAGGCGGCGGATCGGCATCGTCGCGCAGAGCGGCGGCATCGGCTTTGCGATCTATCATCGCGCCAAGGCGCTTGGTGTCGCGCTCAGCTATGTCGTCAGCGCCGGCAATGAGAGCGATCTCGGCGCCGGCGAGTTCCTCGACTACATGGTGCAGGATGCCTCGACCGACGTGATCCTGCTGTTCATCGAGGGCATCAGGGACGTCGACAAGTTCCTGGCGGCGGCGAGGCGCGCGGCAGAGCTCAGGAAGCCCGTCATCGTAACCAAAGTGGGCCGCTCCGGCGCCGGCGAGCGCGCGGCGGCCTCGCACACCGCGAGCATGGCGGGCTGGTCGGCGGCCTATGACGCGGTGTTCGCGAAATACGGCTTCATCGTCTCCAACGATCTCGACGAGGCCGTGACCATTGCCGCGGTTCTGACCACCAATCCGCTGCCGAAGGGCGATCGCGTCGCGGTGCTGACGGTGTCCGGCGGCGCCGGCATCTGGGGCGCCGATACCGTCTCGATGCAAGGCCTGCGCGTGCCGGAGCTATCGGCCGCGATCCAGAGCCAGATCAAGCAATGGATGCCGTCCTATGGCGCGGCGGGCAATCCGGTCGACGTCACCGCGCAGGGCGTCTCCTCCGGCGGGCTGCAGAAGAGCATCGAGCTGTTCGACACATCTGATGAAGTGGACGCGACGCTGGTCGTGCTGTCGCTGTCGAGCGAGACGCGGATGCCGTTCAAGGAAGCCGAATTGAAGCCGGTGATCGCGGCGCAGCACAAGCCGGTGGTGTTCTATTCCTACACGCTGCCGTCGCAGTTCGCGCGGCAGGAGCTGGTCAAATCGGGCGTGGTGGTGCTCTCGGGGCTGACCCATGTTGGCGTCGCGATGCGGCGGCTGGCGGACTATGCCGCCTTCAAGCCCGCGCCGGAGATCGCGGCATCCGCGGCGCAGGCGCGCGATCTCTCCGCGCATCTCAAATCGAAGACGTTGTCCGAATATGACAGCAAGGCGCTATTGCGCGCGGCCGGGATCGCGTTGCCCGACGAGGTGCTGGTGACCGACCGCGACGGGCTTGATGCTGCGATCGAGCGCGCCGGATTTCCACTGGTCATGAAGATCCAGTCGCCCGCGATCGCACACAAGAGCGAGGTCGGCGGCGTCCGCGTCAACATCGCCGCCAAGGGCGCGGCGTTCACGGCCTATCGCGACATGCTGGAGGCGGTGCAGAAGCAGCGGCCGGGCGCTGAAATCCAGGGCGTGCTGGTCGGGCCGATGGCCAGGAAGGGCGTCGAGATCATCGTCGGCACCATGACGGATGCGACCTTCGGGCCGATGGTGATGGTGGGGCTCGGCGGCATCACCACCGAACTGTTCAAGGACGTGGTCTATCGCCCCGCGCCGGTGAGCGCGGCTGAAGCGGCCACGATGCTGGAGACGCTGAAGGCCGCGCCGCTGCTGCACGGCTTCCGCGGCGCGCCGAAGACGGATGTCGCGGCACTCGCGCGATTGATCTCGCAGATTTCAGTGCTGGCGGCGCAGCACGCAAGCGAGATCGCCGAGATCGAGGTCAATCCGGTGCTGGTGCATCCGGAGGGACAGGGCGTCACGATCGTCGACGCGCTGGTGGTACCGAAGGGATAGCGCGCCATCTCCCCACCGTCGTCCCGGCGAAGGCCGGCAACTGTTATGTTGGTTTGGTCTGCAGGTACGGCTTTCGGTCTCGCATCATGGCATTGAGGACCGTGAGCAGCTTCCTGGCGACGGCGATGAGGGCGAGCTTGGCTGGTTTTCCGGCCTGTCGCAGTCGTGCATAGAAGGCCTTGAACGGATCAGCTCTGCGAACTGCGTTGAGGGCCGCCATATAGAGGGCGTCACGAACGCGCTTTCGGCCGCCCGCAATCTTGCGCTTGCCGCGGAAGGTGCCGCTGTCGACGTTGAAGGGAGCAAGGCCAGCGAGCGCTGCGAGTTGTTTCGGTCCGACCCGCCCGAGTTCCGGCATCTGCGCGATGAGCTGCATGCAGGCCACGGGACCCACGCCGGGCAGCGAACGCATTAACTTCGCATCGTCCGCGATCTGCGCTTCGGCTTTAATCAATGCGCTGATGTCGGCCTCGATCTCGGCGATCTCGCTGTCGAGGACCTCGATGAGGCGGCCGATGCGTTCGGCCATGGCGCGATCGTCGGCCTCGCTGCGCCGGTTCTTCTCCTGGGCGCGCATGAGGACCAGCTGATCCCGCCGTTTTGCAAGCCTCGCCAAGGCGCCCCGTGCAGGATCGGCGACCTGCTCGGGGGCGGGCTGCATGGCCCGCGCAAAGGCCGCCAGCATCCGCGCATCGATCGGATCGGTCTTGGCGAGTAGGCCGCTGGCCCGTGCAAAGTCGCGGGCACGGGCCGGGTTGATCCGTGCGAACTGGATCCCGGCCTGACGCAGCGCCTCGCGAAGCGCGAGGTCATAGATACCCGTCGCCTCGAAGACCACCAGCGCATCGCATTGCCAACGCGCCACCTGCTGTGTGATGGCCTGTGTCGCGTTGGCAATGCGCCTCGGCACGCCGTCAGCCTCATCAAAGATATCGAGGTGTTTCTTGGAGATGTCGATTCCGACGTAACGAAGAGCTATGATCACGGTGCCTGTCCCTGTGATGCGAGGTCTGTTGGTGCAGCCTCGTGCAACTGTTCAGGTTGATAGATGGAACGGGCGGGAGACCGAGCCGGCTCACGGCGTCAAGCGCCAAGGACCCAACGGCTTCCCGCCCACCCTCATCCTGACACACTTCCAAGACACAGGGACCCATACGCTGCGGCCCGCGGAAAGGGCACAAGGGGAGACGGCTTGTCGCGCCACTCGCATCGGTGGTTATGGGTCCCGGCTTTCGCCGGGACGACGTGTTGAGAGAGACGGGCGCGCAGCTTCACCGCCCCTTGAAATTCGCGACGCGGCGTTCGGCCGTCGCCTTGACGCCTTCCTTGAAGTCTTCGGTCGCGCGCAGCTTGGTCTGCTCGGCGAGCTCATGGTTGGTGGCGGCGAGCACGCGGTCGGCGAGGCCGGCGCGCATGGTGGCGCGGGTCGAGACCAGGCCGAGCGGCGAGCATTCGGCGATCTCCTGCGCGAGCTTCATGGCTTCGGCCCGCACCTGGTCCTGCGGCACCAGCACGTTGGCGAGGCCCCAGCGATAGGCTTCTTCGCCGGTGACACGGCGGCTGGTGTAGAACATCAGCTCGGCGTTGTTCTTGCCGATCAGCTCCGGCAGCGTCGTGGTCAGGCCGAAGCCCGGATGGAAGCCGAGCTTGGTGAAGTTGGCCGAGAAGCGCGCTTCGGGGCAGGCGACGCGGAAGTCGGCGGAGACGGCAAGGCCGAGGCCTCCGCCGATCGCGGCGCCATGGATCGCCGCGACGATCGGCTTCTTGTTGCGGAAGATCCGCACCGCCTGAACGTAGAGATGGTTGATCGGCAGGTTGGATGCCGGATCGCTCTTGGCGCGCTCTTCCTGCTCCTGGCGGGCCGGATCGCCGAAATTGGCGCCGGCGCAGAACGCCTTGCCTTGCGCCGCCAGCACCGAGGCGCGGATCTCGATATTGTTGTCGAACTCCTCCAGCGCGTCGGCGATCTGGTTGATCAGCGCGACGTCGAAGAAATTCAGCGGCGGCTTTCGGATTTCGATCAGGCCGACATGGCCGTGGGTTTCGACGCCGATATCAGTGTACTTGGTCATGATCTGTCCTCGTTGAATTAGCGAAGGCGAGCCCGCGCGGCTAGCGCAGACCAAGTCCGCGGGCGATGATGCCGCGCAGCACTTCCGTGGTGCCGCCCTGGATCGTCAGCTTGGGCGCGGTCTTGATGGCGAAATCGAGCTGCTTTTCCAGCGTCTCGCGGTTGGTCGCGGTCTCCTCGACGAAGGCGGCGAGATCGCGCACGCGATGCGGCAGCTGCTGCTCCCACACCGTGCCGATGTCCTTGACGATCGAGGCTTCGACCACCGGCTCCTTGCCGGCCTGCAGCATGCCCGCGACCGACACCGACATGCGGCGCATGGTGTGGACCTGCGCCACCAGGCGTCCGATGCCCTCGGCGCTGCGGGTGTCCGGGTTCTTGCCGACCGCGCGCACGAGCTCGGTGAGCACGTAGTAAGTCTCGAGGAAGCGCTCGGGGCCGGACCGCTCATAGGCGAGCTCCGACGTCGCCTGCTTCCAGGCGCCATCGACCTCGCCCAGCACGTGATCGTCGGGCACGAAGTAGTCGGTGAACACGACCTCGTTGAACTCGAACTGGCCGGTGATCTGGCCGATCGGATTCACCTGGATGCCCGGCTGCTTCATCTTGACCAGGAACTGGGTCAGGCCGTGGCGGCGGTTTTCCTTGGTCGGCGGCGAGGTGCGGAAGATCGCGATCATGTAGTCGGCGATGTGCGCCGACGAGGTCCAGATCTTGGTGCCGTTGATCAGATAGCCGCCGTCGGTCTTGGTCGCGCGGGTCTTCGCCGCGAACAGGTCGGAGCCCGAGTTCGGCTCGCTCATGCCGATGGCGAAGCAGACCTCGCCGCGGCAGATCCGCGGCAGGATATCCATCTTGATGTGCTCGGGGGCGTATTTCAGAAGCACCGGCCCGCTTTGGCGGTCGGCGACGAAGAAGCGCCGGGTCGGCGCGTTCGCCACTCGCATCTCCTCGGTGACGACATAGCGCTCGAGGAACGAGCGTTCCTGGCCGCCATATTTCTTCGGCCAGGTCATGCCGAGCCAGCCCTTGGCGCCGACGCGGCGGGAGAATTCCGGCGCGTCATTGTCCTCGCGGTTCGGCGCGTGGGGATCGAAGGTGCCGGCGGCGATTTCCTCGGCGAGGAAGGCGCGCACCTCCTTGCGGAGCTGCTCGCATTTTTCCGGCAGGCGGATCGGATCGAAACGAAGGGCTGCGGTCATGATGTCCAGTCCTGATCTTTTTGCCTGATCTCAGCGCGAAGCCACCAGCGGCCACAATTCATCGGCGCCGCGATTCGCGACGAGCTTGCCGAGCTCGACCGCCCAGTAGCTCTCCGAGCCGAAATCGTCGCGCCAGGCCAGCGCCCGCAGCGAATAGCGGTGCAGGATGTGCTCGATGGTGAAGCCGATCGCGCCATGCACCTGGTGCGCGATGCCGCTGCCCTTCTCCGCCGCCTCGGAGCAGCGGATCTTAGCCGCTGCGGCCTCCAGGAACACCGCATCGGTGTCCAGCGACTTGGCGCTGACGATCGTGTCGGCGGCCGAGGTCGCGGCAGCCAGTGCTGCGGCATTTTCGCCGGCGAGCCGGGCGAGGTTGTGCTGCACCGCCTGGAATTTCGAGATCTTCTTCTCGAAGGCGACGCGCTCGTTGGAATAGCGCACGGAGATGTCGAGCATCGCTTCAAGCGCGCCGGCGATCTGCAGGCTGCGCACCACGCCGCCCATCAGCATCAGCGTGGTCTGATCAAAACCCTTCGGCGCCGGCCTGGTCGTGACCGGCTGCACCTTGTCGAGCGTGACGGTGTCGTTGTGATCGCCGCCGAGCCCGATGCCGGATTCGATCCGGCACTTCGCGGCATCGACCAGCGCAATCGACACCCCGCCATTGCCAACAGCCAGCACCGCGAAATGCTTTGCGTCCTTGGCAAACGGCACGCCGCGGGCGCGGCCGGAGAGGCTGCCGTCGGCGTTGAGCGTGACGCGGTCCCTCGGGCTTGCCGGCAGCACGGTCATCTCGCCTTCCGGAGAGTTGATCTTGCCTTGCGTCAGCAACCAGCCGGCCAGCATTGTTTCGGCCAGCGGAACGGCAATCGCATGCCGTCCGGCGACGTTGAGCACGCTAAACCCTTCCGCAAGACTGGCGCCGGAACCGCCGAGATCGTCGGGCACCCAGGACAGCGGCAGGCCGGCTTCGGTCAGCGCCTGCCACAGCGGCGCCTTCCATGCGCCCTGCTTGTCGTGATTGATGGTTTGGGCATCCGCGAGATCGGCGAAAATCTTTTCCGCGGTCTCGGCGACGATGTTCTCACTCTCCGCCACAGCGTTCCTCGTGTTGATTGGCTCGGGCTGGCCGTTCGGCCATGCCCTGCTTGTGATGTTGTCTTGCGCTCAATGATGGGGAAAAGCCATAGCCGTGACAAGCGCTGCCCGCAGGGCCACTTGCGCGGATGGCATGAAGCCGGACGCTTTGCACGAATTCCGCATTGTGAACTTTCGATGGTCCCTGTTTGCATGCCACGCGCGGGAGCGGATCGGCCAGCGACATCTGTTCAGTCCGCCAGATGAAACTCGATCGCCTTCCGCATCAGGTCGGCGAACTCGGTCTCCTGGGTGACCAGCGCGTCGTTCAATCCTGCGACGCACAGCACCAGCGGTTCGTTCGATTCCGCAATCGGCGGCAGGTTCATGGCGACGGCGCCCGCGCCCGGCGTGACCAGGCCGAGCGAGAAGGCGTGCCCCTTGGCGCGGACCTTCTTCAGCTCCAGCAGCAGCGCCTTGATGTCGACCTGCCGGTCGGGCCGGGTCTCGTTGGCGTTGATCAGGCGCACCAGGCGGCGCACCTCCTTGTCCGGATAGGCCGACAGCAGCGCATACCCTGATGCGGATCGCGCCAGCGGCCGCAGCGTTCCGGCCTTGACATACAGCCGCATCGGCAGCTTGGCCTGAATGATATGGACATACTGCGCGCTGAGCCCGTTGCGCACCGCGAGCATGATGGTCTCTCCGGTCCGCGCAGAGAGCTCTTCCATCAAATTGACCAGGCGCCCTTTCGTGAACAGCGTCGGGCTCAGCCAGTGCCCCAGCATCGAGATCCGCGGCGTCGGGATATAGGTGCGGCGGCTGGTGTCATAGTGGAGATAGCCGAACGCCGTCATCGTTCGCATCAACGCCGAGGTGCTGGACTGCGGGAACTTGAGGGCGGCCGCGACTTCGATCGCGGAAGCGGCGCGCTGGTGCTCCTCGAAGAATTCGAGCACATCGAACACGCGCCGCGCCGACTTGACCGCATTGTCCATTTTCGGCAGGTCGCGCGAGGTGTCGCCGGGGAAATCGGGGCCGTCGAAAGTCCGCGCGCCGGCAGCCGCGCCGGCCTTCGCCAATTCTTTCTTCGCCACCGGCATCGCTATCGTCCCTGCTGCGCCACCCGCCGCTTCAGCCACCAGCCATATTGCTCGGGCCAGCTCGTCCACTCCGGATCGCATCCGAGCGCAAGTGCCGTCTGCGCGGGCCAGTTCGGATTCCACAGCAGTTCGCGGCCGAGCGCAATAAGCGTCGCCTTGCCGTCCCGCAAAATGGCTTCGGCGTAGTCCGGTTCGCGGATCAGCCCGACCGCCACCGTCGGCATGCCGACTTCCTTCTGGATGCGCTCGGCGAACGGCACCTGGAAGCCCGGTGTGCGCGACACCAGCGAATTGCCGCGCGGCAATTTCATGCCGCCCGACGAGCAGTCCACCATGTCGATCCCGATCGCCTTCAGCTCGGTCGCAAACGCGATAGAGTCCTCGATCGACCAGCCGATGTCGACGCCGTCGACCGACGAGATGCGGACGAAGGCCGGCAGATGGTCCGGCCATTCCTCGCGCATGATCGCCGCGATCCGCAGCGGCAGGCGCATGCGATTCTCGCGCGACCCGCCATAGTCGTCGTTGCGGTTGTTCGCCAGTGGCGACAGGAACGAGTGCATCAGATAGCCGTGCGCGCAATGCAGCTCGATGACGTCGTAACCGGCCGCCCTGGCACGGCGAAACGCCTGGCGATAGTCGTCGACCAAGGCGCCGATCTGCTCTGCGGTCATCATCTGCGGCGCCGGCCAACCGTCGTCGAAGGGAGTGCCGCTCGAGGCCGCGATCTGCCACGGGCCTTCGCTGCGCGCCTTGATGTCGGCCTCGCCGAGCGGATTGCCGCCTTCCCACGGTCGCTGGGAGGAGCCCTTGCGGCCGCCATGGGCGATCTGGATCGCGGCCTTGGCGTTGAAGCTGTGGATCAGCCCGGCGAGGGCGGCGTGGTCCGCGATGTGCGTATCGTCCCAGATGCCGAGGCAGCCATGGGTGATGCGCCCCTGGGTGTTCACCGAGCTCTGCTCGACGAACACGAGACCGGCGCCGCCGGCGGCGAGCTTGCCGATATGCGCGGTGTGCCAATCGGTGGCGCGCCCCTCCCGCGCCGAATAGGTCGCCATCGGCGAGACCATGATCCGGTTCTTCAGTTCGAGGTCGCGCAGTTGCAGCGGGGTAAAGAGCAGCGGCAGTTCGGTCATGCGATCTCCAGCCTTGCCTGTGGTTTCTTGCCTGTGGTGTGTGGATTCGTGCGCGCAATCATTTCTTCAGCAGCGGGCAGGCGCTCTCCTCGGGCGTCGCGAACGCCTCCTTGCCCGGGATCACCTGAACCAGCTTCTCGTAGTCCCAGGCGCCCTTCGATTCGGCCGGCGACTTCACCTGCACGAGATACATGTCGTGGATCAGCTGGCCGTCCGAGCGCAGGAATGCGTTGCGGGCGAAGAAATCGTCGATCGGCATGTCCTTCATCTGCGCGATCACCCTGGGGCCGTCGTCGGTGCCGGATTTCTCCACCGCCTTGAGATAGTTCATGACCGCGGAGTAGAGACCGGCCTGCACCATGGTCGGCCGCTTCTTGGTCCTGGCCATGAAGCGCGCGGCAAAGTCGCGGGTCTTGTCGTCGAGATCCCAATAGAAGGCGGTCGCCAGCTGCAGCCCCTGGGCGGCCTGCAAGCCGATTGCGTGGATGTCGCTGGTCTGCATCAGGAAGGCTGCGAGCTTTTGCGTGTGCGCCATCCCGAATTCCTGCGCCTGCCGGATCGAGTTGGCGAGGTCGCCGCCGGTGTTGGCAAACGCGATCACATCGGCCTTCGAGCTCTGGGCCTGCAGCAGATAGGACGAGAAATCCATGCTGTTGAGCGGATGCCGCACCTCGCCGGCGATGCTGCCGCCGACCTTCTCCACGGTCCTGGCCGCGTCGTTGCGCAGCGCATGGCCGAAGGCGTAGTCGACCGTGACGAAGTACCAGCTCTTGGCCCCCGATTTGGCCAGCGCCCGAACCGTGCTGTTGGCGAGCGCATAGGTATTGTAGGTCCACTGCACCGAATTCGCCGAACAGCCCTTGCCGGTCAGATCGGATGAGCCGGCCGACGACACCAGCATCGCCTTGTTCTTCTGCTTGGTGAGCTCGAGCACGGCGAAGGCGACCGCGGAATTGGCGAAATCGACGATGACGTCGACATTCTCCTGCTCGTACCAGCGCCGCGCGATGCCAGCGCCGATGTCCGCCTTGTTCTGATGGTCGGCATCGACCATCGCGATCGGCTTGCCCAGCACCTTGCCACCGAAATCCGCGATCGCCATCCGGACCGCTTCGACCGCGCCGGGGCCGGCAGCATCGGCGTAGAGGCCGGCCTGATCGGTCAGCACGCCGATCTTCACCGCGTCGTCGGAAATCTGCGCGTGGGATGGCGCGGCGAAGGCGACTGAAAGGATTGCAGCGCTCGCGGCGACCCATCCGTATCTCGATATCATTGTCCTTGGTTTCCTCTAGTTCGATTGCCTTATGGCGTTGGTCTTGTCTTGCCGCAGGTCGATCATGCCCGGATGCGACTGCGGATCCCTGTCCGCGCCGAGCAGCACGTGCTTCTGGATCTTGTTGGTCGAGGTCAGCGGCAGCTCGGCCACGAAGGCGATCCACGCCGGCAGCTTGAACGCCGCCAGGCGTTCGCGGCAGAAGCGAAAGATGTCTTGCGCGAGCTCGCGTGAAGCATCGGTGTCGTCGTTGCTCACGATGAAGGCCGCAACTTCCTCGTCGCGGATCGGATCGCGCGCGGCGACGACCGCCGCCTGCTTGACCAGAGGCGACGTCGTCAGCACGGCCTCGACCTCCGCCGCCGAGATGTTTTCGCCGGCGCGCCGGACCAGGTGCTTTAGCCGGTCGACGAACACGAAGGCGCCGTCGGCGTGCTGCCAGGCGCTGTCGCCGGTGTGAAACCAGCCGCCGCGCCAGGCCTGCTCGGTGGCCTCGGGGTCCTTCAGATAGCCGGAGAAGAAGCCGCGCCGCGGCGTCGCTTCCGAATGGCGCACGCAGAGCTCACCGACTGCGCCTGCCGGCAGCGCATTGCCGTCGGCATCGAGGATCGTCATTTCGAGCCCCGGCACGCTGCGGCCGATCGTGTTGGTCTCGAGATGGCGCGGCTCGACCGTGTTGAACGGACTGCGTCCGGTCTCCGTCATGCCCCAGCCTTCGACGAAGGGGATGCCGAAGCGCTCGCCGGCCCGCGCGCGCTGCTCGGGATTGGCGCCGACGCCCATCGAGAAGCGCAGCGCATGGGCTTTCTCGTCCGGCGTCTCCGGCTGCGCCAGCAGGGCCGCGACGATCACGCCGAGATAATGCAGCACGGTTGCCCGGCACGCGACGATGTCGCGCCAGGCATGTTTCGCGTTGAAGCGTTCCGGCAGGATCAGGCAGCCGCCGGTCAGCATCATCGCGATCGGGGTCAGGGTCAGGCCGGCCATGTGGAACAGCGGCAGCGGGCTGTAGAGGCGCTCCGTTCCGGCATGATACGTGGCCTCGCCGCCGTGGCTGACGTACCAGCGGCCGGTCGAGACCACGTATTCATTGGTCAGGATGCATCCCTTCGGACGCGCCGTCGTGCCTGATGTGTAGAGCAGCGCAGCCTCGGTCGCGCTTCCCGGCTCGCCGGCGCGTGGTGGTGGCCTCCGGGCGTGCGGGACTTTCTCGACGCTGGCGCCGAGATCGTCGCCGGAGACGATGAGCATCGGAACGTCGCCGGTCAGCGCCCTCTGCAATTCCTTCTGATCGGCCAGCGTGACGATCAGGTCGGGTTCGGCATGCGTGATCAGGTACGCGATTTCCGCCGCGCGATAGGCCGGGTTGATCGGAACGATCGAGACGCCGATGCCGTTGAGCGCCAGCCAATGCACGATGAAATCGGGCCGGTTCTCCAGCAGCAGGCAGGCGCGGTGTCCGTGGCCGAAGCCTGCTGCGCGGTACAGATCGCGCAATGCGCAGACCTGCCGCGCGATGGCGCCATAGGACATTTCGACGCCATCGGGAAAGTATGCGCGGTCGGGACGCGCGGGAATGCAGAGAAAGGGTTTGAACGCTGCCGCATCGGATGTCGCAGCAAACGTGCTGAACACGGTGTACATCGTGGCGAAACTTCCCTTTGACGGCCGCTGATCGATGTCAACGATGCAGATCCGAAGGAGCCCGGGTGCTTCGTTGAGCGCATTTGTCATGCGATCGCGACATTGCGCGGAAGCTATAAGGACGAATAATATGCTGTCAAATCCATTATGAGTTTCCATAAAACTCATATGTAGTTTGAAGTCGAAATCGGAGGTAACGAGAGATGAAGATGCACATGTTGTCGGGCGGCCGTCTCCAGATGTCGAAGCGGACCTATCTGCCTGACGCGGCGCGCGGCGAGATGATCGAGCTTCCGGTGTCCTGCGTGCTGTTGCGGCACACGCAAGGCAATGTGCTGTTCGATACCGGATGCCATCCCGATGTCGCGACCGATCCTGAAGGACGGCTCGGCACGCTGGCCAAATACATGCGCCCGATCATGCCGGCGGATGATCATGTGCTGACGAGCCTGAAGGCCGTTGGCCTCGGCGCCGACGACATCGACGTGGTGATCTGCTCCCACCTGCACACCGACCATTGCGGCTGCAACGCCTTCTTCAAGAAGGCGACGATCTTCGTCCACGCACTCGAGGTCGAGGCCGCGAATGCCGATAACGCGTTTGATCGCGGATACATCAAGGCGGATTGGGATCATCCGCTGAAGATGGAGATCTTCGATAAGCAGGTGGATGTGTTCGGCGACGGCAAGCTCACGCTGGTCCCGCTGCCCGGCCACTCGAAGGGAACGACCGGCGCGCTGGTCAAGCTCGACAACAGCGGCGAATTCCTGCTCGCCTCCGACGCACTCAGTGTGCGCGCCAATCTCGACCAGCGGACTTCACCGAGGAACAGCCTCGATGTCGACCAGTTTCTGAAGTCGCTCGACGAGATCGCCAGGCTCGAGGCGTCCGGCGTCAAGATCATCTGCGGCCATGACGAGGCGCAGTGGGCCAGCCTGCAAAAGGGGCCGAACGCGTATACGTGAGGGTTGGCGCGGTTTGCAGATGCTGTCTCACGCGATATGGTGTGCCGCCGCCGGAGTTCATCTGGCTCACAACAACAAGGAAAATGCAGATGTCCAAGGATGGTTTGTGCGCGATCGTGACGGGATCGGCATCGGGACTCGGCGCCGCCACCGCGCAAATCCTCGCCACGCAGGGCGCGCGCCTCATCATCAACTATTCCAACAGCAAGGCGGAAGCCGAAGCGACCGCGGAAGCCTGCCGCAAGCAAGGCGCCGAGGTGCTGGTGGTGCAGGGCGACGTCTCGCGCGATGAGGACTGCAGGAAGATCGCGGCCGCCGCGCAGGGCTGGGGCCGCCTCGACGTGCTCGTCAACAATGCGGGCACCACCAAGCACGTCCCGCATCACGATCTCGACGGCCTGACCGCGGAGGATTTCCAGCGCATCTATGCCGTCAACACCATCGGCCCGTTCCAGATGGTTCGTGCCGCGCGCGCGCTGCTCGAGGCCGGCGCGAAGGCATCCAGCCGTCCCTCGGCGGTGGTCAACGTCTCCTCGGTCGCCGGCATTTCCGGCGGTGGTTCGTCGGTCGCCTATGCCGCGAGCAAGGGCGCGCTCAACACCATGACGCAGTCGCTGGCGCGCGCGCTGGCGCCGTTGATCCGCGTCAACACGGTGTGTCCGGGCTATATCGATACGCCCTGGTTCACCAAGGGCCGCGGCGAGGCAGGCGCCAAGCAGGTACGCGATGCCGTGGTCGCGCGGGTGCCGCTGAAGGTCGCCTCCACGGCCGAAGACATCGCCAATCTGGTCTGCTTCCTGGCAAGCCCGGCGTCGAGCAACATGACCGGCGAGTTCGTCCGCATGGATGCCGGCATGCATCTGATTCAGTGACGGAGCGCCGTTGCACAGATGAAAAATGCCCGGGCCTGGCCCGGGCATTTTGATTTTGAACCGGTCGTTGCCCCGTCATTCCGGAGCGATGCGTTGGCATCGAACCTCAGGTGCGCAATTGCGCACCGGGGAATCTCGAGATCCCGGATTCGATGCTTCGCATCGCTCCGGGATGACGCCTACGGCGTCACCTGTTTCCGATATCCGGGATCACGCGCGCCGCGACCAGCCGGTTCCAGATGAACAGCACCACCAGCGCGCCGACTGTGGCGGTGATGAAGCCGGCGCCTTGCTCGGGACCGTAATGGCCGATCGCCTGGCCGATGAAGGTCGCGAGGAACGCGCCGGCGATGCCGAGCACGGTGGTGAGAATGAAGCCGCTCGGATTATTCGGCCCCGGCGACAGGAACCGCGCGATGATCCCCGCGACAAAGCCGACGATGATGACCCAGATGATGCCGCCCATGACTGTCGTCCTCCTCAGATGGAATCAACGTTGCCGTCAGAGCCTGCGGTGCAGTTCGTCGCCGCTCGGCAGCCGTCCGTCCGGCGTCAGATGATTGATCGCGTCGGGCAGGTACTGGCTCAAGCCCTGCAGCAGCTCGTCGCGCGACATGCCGCTCTGCGATGCCAGCGAGTTGATCTGGTCGGCGCCGAGCGCGCTGGCGAGATCGCCGGGCGCGATCTGCTTGTTGGGACCATTGCTGACCCAGGAATTGGCCGCATCGCCCTGACCCTTGTCCTGCAACTGCTTGAGCAGGTCGCTGAGACCGCCGCTGAGCACGGTGCCGGCTGCGCCGCCGGCGAGCAGGCCACCAAGGCCGCCCTTCAGCAGATCGCCGAGCCCGCCGCCACCGGGCAGGCCTGCGGTGACGTTGCCGGGAGGAAGCGGCGGCGCCTGCGCCGGCTTCGGCTCGGGGGCGCTCGTCTCCGCCTGGCCGCCGGAGAAATGCTTGACCGCCTTCCATGCGAGCAGCGCGAGGATCGCCATCGTCATCGGCGACATTCCGCCGCCGCTCGAACTGTCCGATGATGTGCTTGGCCCGCTCGGACCGCGGGGGCCGTTCTGCATGCCGTTGAGTACGTCGAGTAAACCCATGATCGTCTCCTGCCGCAACCGTGCCCCGAGCGGGAAACATAGCTTCCGCCCATGACGGTTACAAGGCGGGCCACCCGGCCTGCGGTGCGTCGAAATAGGCAGGCAACCCAAGGTCTGCTATCGAGCCAATGATGGATGGACGTTGCAGATGAACAAGGACCGGCCGATCGGCATTGCGGGCGCCGGAAGCATCGGCTGCTTCGTCGGCGGCATGCTCGCGGCCGCGGGGCGCCGAGTCGCGCTGCTGGCGCGGCCGCGGCTGATCCAGGAGATCGCAGGCAACGGCTTGCGGGTCAGCAGCTTTGACGGCTCCGAGCGGACGGTATCCGCGGACCGGCTGATTGTGTCCGACGATCCGTCGATCTTGTCCGACGTTGAAATCGTGCTGGTGACGGTGAAGAGTGCCGATACCGCCGCGATGGCCGATGTGATCGCGCGCCACGCGCCTGGCGATGCCGCGGTGATCAGCCTGCAGAACGGCGTCGGCAATGTGCCACTGCTGCGCGACCGTCTGCCGGGCCGCAAGGTGCTCGGCGGCATGGTGCCGTTCAACGTGGTCGCGCTCGGCGACGGCCGCTTCCATCGCTCGACCTCCGGCGACATCGTGATCGCGCAGGATGACGCGGGCACCGCGGCGCGGCTGTCGGTGCCCGGCCTTGCGATCAAGGCGACCTCCAATATCGATGGCGTGCAGTGGGGCAAGCTGATCGTCAATCTCAACAATGCGCTCAATGCGCTGTCCAATATTCCGCTGCGGCAACAGCTCGCGCAGCGCGGCTGGCGACGACTGCTTGCCGATCAGATGGCCGAGGGTCTGGCCGCGGTGCGCGCCGAAGGCATTGCGCCGGTGTCGCCGACGCCGCTGCCGTCGAGCTGGATGCCGCCCTTGCTGCGGCTGCCCGATGCGCTGTTCGACATGCTGCTCGGCCGCACCATGAAGATCGATCCCGAGGCGCGCTCCTCGATGTGGGAGGATCTGCAGCGCGGCCGCCGCACCGAGATCGACTATCTGCAGGGCGTGATCACCGCGATCGCGGATCGCCGTGGGCTCGCGGTGCCATTGTCGCGCCGCGTCATCGCGCTGATCCGGAACGCGGAGGCCGACGGCAAGGGATCGCCGGGGCTGACGCCCGAACAGATCCGCGATGGCAGCGACCATGAACGCCGATGATCGTCTGCCACGTCGATCGAACAACAGAGGAGGTGACATCATGAAACGGTCCAGCATCATGCTGCTCACGCTTGTTGCGCTCGTGGCCGGCCCGGTCCGTGCGGCGCCGCCGACCGTGACACCGTCGCCTGGCTATGATGCGCGCTTGCAGGAGCAGCGCGCGGCGGCCGCGGCAGCGAGCCGAGCGGCCGCGCCTGCGCGCAAATCGGTCGCACCCCGACACTACAAGCGCTCCCGCGCGCACTGATCCATGACAGAGACGACTTCAGATGAAGCTGCTGTTCCTCGCGCTCACCTTCGTGTTTGGCTTCACCACGGCCGCAGGCGCCGACGACTATGCCGGCTCGATCAGTGCCTACCGGCGCGCCAACCGCATGCCCGCGGTGAAGCTCGACGCGAAGCTGAACGCGATGGCGCTGAAGCAGGCGCAGGCGATGTCGGCGACCGGATCGGTCAGCCACTCCGCGGGCGGCAGCTTCTTCACGCGCATCGCGCCGCTCAAGAAACAGCGCGCCGCCGAAAATATCGGCGCCGGCTTCATCGCCTTCGTCGAGATGCTGAAGCAGTGGGAGAATTCGCCGGGCCATCGCGAGAACCTGTTGATGCCGGGCGCGAAGCGCGTCGGCGTCGCCTTCGTCGACAATCCGAAGTCGCCGTACCGGAGGTTCTGGGCGATGGTGATTACCGATTGACGTCGGTTCGCTTCGCAACCTTGGTCGGTGGCGGCGGTGTCGGCGTGAACAGCTTCTTCAGGCCGTCCAATCCCTCGGAAAGCCGCGGCCATTCGCAGGAGAACGTACCCTTCACGCAGTTGCTTGCCCGCGGCCGCGGCTCGGGAAGAGGGACGGCAGCGCCCCGCGGCTTGACCGGCCTTGCGGCGGGGACGGGGACTTTCGCAGTCTCACTGCGCACCGGCTCATTGTGCAATGATGCCTGCTGGATCTGCGGCGGCGCCGGCTGTGTTTCCTGACGCTCGAGTTGCTTCGCATTGAATGCCGCGACGATACGCGAGCGGCGCTGCTGCTCGAGATAGCCGGTGTATTCCTGGTCGATCTTCTTCTGCTCGTCCGGCGTCGGATTGGGACCGGCGATGTCGAAGCTGCGGTCCTGCATGAAGTCGTAATAAGTGTAGCCGCCGCCGGGCTTGCGGCGGCCGGCGAACTTGGCGTTGCAATCGGCGAGTTGCGCGGTCTTGTCTTCCCTGGTCTTCGCCTTCTCGGCGAGGTCGGCGCAGTCCTCGAAGTCCTTCGGCCCGCCGCGCCACCATTGCGCGTGCGCGCTCATCGGCGCCAGCACGCAAGCGACGGCGTAAACGGCAACAGCCAACGTCGATGATCGTGACGGCATCACGGACATTGAGACCAAACCCGAACGACACAGAGTGAGCAGATTGTCGCCATTTTAGTGACACTTGTCACCCGGGAACCCGACGATTTTCCTGACCTGTGGAATGTTGCCTCATCTGATGGAACATAGCCTTTCCGATTGGAATAATTGAAGAATTCCCATCGTAGGGGGCGGAGATCAGAACAATTCGCCTTGAATCGTTCACTTCACCCTGTGCAGCAAAGCGACCAGTTCCGCCTGCCGGTGCGTGCCGGTCTTCTGGAAGATCGTCTTGAGCTGATTGCGCGCAGTGGCAAGGGCGACGCCGGCCTCCTGCGCGGCCGCTTCGACCGAATCGCCGCGCGCAAGCCGCGTGGCGAGACGCGCCTGTGCCGGCGTCAGCTCGAACGTCGCCGCCAGCAGCGCCTGATCGAACGCCGCGCTGCCTTCGAGATCGCGGATCAACAGGATCGCGCGCGCGCCCAGGAACGGCGAGCGCGCGGCCGGCGGCACCTGCTGGATCTGGATCACGATCGGCCGCTTGTCGATCCTGCGCACCACGATCGGCGACGACGGTAATGGGTGCAGGTCCGAGCTGTGGGCCAGCTGATCGATCAGCCTGGTCAGATCGGCATTGGCCTGCCGGTCGAGCAGGGTGAGGCGATTGTTGCGGATCGCAAGGTCGTGGCCGAGGCAGCTCTCCGCCTGGCTGTTCATGCCGATGACGGTGCCGAAGCGGCCGACGGCAATCGCGGCGACCTGGATCAGATCGAGCGCGCTGGTGATGCCCGAGAGCGCGGAGCGGCCGACGACGGCGGACAGCGTCGCGGCTTCCGTGAGCGGCGCCGACACCCTTCGCAGCGCCTTGATCTCGTCGGCGTCGAACAGGCCTTCCCTGGGTGAGCGCTGGATCGTCAGCGCCCACAATGCCGGGCCGGAGTGGAAGCCGACGGCCGCGAACCATTTCAGTCCGAACTCGCCAAGCGTGGCGTAGAGCGGATCGCGCAGCATCTCGGCTTCGGACTCGAACAGATCCGCATCGGTGATGACATCGACGCCGGCGTGCATCAGCGGCACGCCGCGGGCGGCGCGGATGTCGGTGAGATGAAGATTGTGCGGGAAGTAGGTCTTGGTGAAATACTCGGTGATCGAGTCCGTGCGCGGAATGTCCTCGGTGCGGATATCGCTCTGAAGCATCGCAGCGCCGGTCGCGCCGACGGCGGCGCAAACCTCGTCCATGAAGGACGGCCAGGTCGAGGGATCGAGAACCACATCGCCGAGGCGCGCGGTCACATCGTCAAGCCTGCGCAGATCGACCAAAATTCAGCTCCGCCGATGCAAACAACGTTGTTTTGTCAGGCGAAACAGGCTGCACCTCGTTGCGCCCGGTACCGTGCATAAAAAAACCGAGGGGCCCGATATGCAAGTTAAATCAGCGACAGGCTAGGGGCCGGGTCCGCGAGTGCTGGCGAAACATGATCGAAAATCGGCGGGTCCCGCTGGCCGGTGCGATCCGGCCGCTACGATAAGTGACCATCCTCACGGTGGTCGGCTTCGGTCAGCGCCACGCGGCAGAAGCTGGCGGCGATCGCGACGACCTCCTCGACGGCCTGCGGGTATTGCTTCGACACCCAGCGCCGCGCGATCGAGATGACGGCGCCGACCATGCCGACCGAGAGCAGCGAGGCGGCCGCGCCCTTGTCGCTGCGCTTCGGATCGAGCGCCGGCGGCACAAGGATGTCGCTGAACACGCGCAGGGCGTCGAGCTTCACGGCATCGACCGCCGGACTGATGCCGGAAATTTCCAGCAGAAAGACCCGGGCGGGCTTCGGGTGCTGCTTCAGCCGCGTGAAATAGAGCGTCAGCGCCGCGCGCAGCCTCATCTCGGCATCGTCGCCTGCGGCTGCGGCGGCAGCGGTCATTTCCTCGTGCAGGTGGCCGACGACATGGCCGTAGGCGGCGATCAGCAAAGCCTCGCTGTTGGCAAAGGACTCGTAGAAATAGCGCTCGGTCAGCTCGGCCGCCTCGCAGATCGCCTTCACGGTGGCGCCGCGATAGCCGACCTCGCCATAGATCTCGATCGCCGCATCGATCAGCTTGAGCCGCCGCTCGGTGCGGCGTTCCTCGGCGTCCATACCGCCATAGAGGCGGGCTTTCCGGCTGCTTGCCATGAAAGTGTATTGACACGAGGCATTGTCAGATGTCAAGTTATCTGACAATATCTATTGTCAATACTGCCACGGGAGGGTCAGGGCGTGTCCGTTCATTTCGACGTGTTGATCGTGGGCGCGGGACTGTCGGGCATCGGCGCCGGCTATCATTTGCAGGCCAACTGCCCGGACCGCAGCTACGCCATCCTCGAAGGCCGCGATTGCATCGGCGGCACCTGGGACCTGTTCCGCTATCCCGGCATCCGTTCCGACTCCGACATGTACACGCTCGGCTATTCGTTCCGGCCGTGGACCGAGCCGAAGGCGATCGCCGACGGCCCCTCGATCCTGAACTATGTGCGCGAGACCGCGCGCGTCTACGGCATCGACAGGAACATCCGCTTCAACCACCGCGTCGTGCGCGCCGACTGGTCGTCCGCCGACTCGCAATGGATGGTCGAGGTCGAGCGCGGGCCGGAGAAGACGATCGAGCGCTTCACCTGCAACTTCCTGTTCATGTGCAGCGGCTACTACAAATATGAGCACGGCTACACGCCCGACTTCCCCGGCATCGCCGATTTCGCCGGGCGCGCCGTCCATCCGCAGAAATGGACCGACGACATCGACTATGCCGGCAAGAAGGTGGTGGTGATCGGCAGTGGCGCGACCGCGGTGACGCTGGTGCCAGAAATGGCCAAGACCGCCGCCCATGTCACGATGCTGCAGCGTTCGCCGACCTATGTCGTGGCGCGTCCGGACGAGGACAAGGTCGCCAACTGGCTGCGCGCGCGGCTGCCCGCCAAGCTCGCCTACGGCCTCACGCGCTGGAAGAACGTGCTGTTCGGCATGTATTTCTACCGGCTCTGCAAGCGCGATCCGGAGCGCGTGAAGAAGCTGATCCTCGGCGGCGTGCGCCACGCGCTCGGCCCCGACTACGATGTCGCCACCCATTTCACGCCGCGCTACAATCCGTGGGACCAGCGGCTTTGCCTGGTGCCGAACGGCGATCTGTTCCAATCGCTGCGCAACGGCAGATCGTCCGTCGTCACCGACCAGATCGAGACCTTCACGCCGGGCGGCATCAAGCTCAAGAGCGGCAATGTGCTCGACGCCGACATCGTGGTGACCGCGACCGGCCTCGACCTGCAGGTGCTCGGCGGACTCGAGATCAATGTCGACGGCGCGCGCGTCGATCTGTCGAAGACCATGAACTACAAGGGGCTGATGTATAGCGGCGTGCCGAACCTCGCCGCCGCCTTCGGCTACACCAATGCGTCATGGACGCTGAAATGCGACCTGACCTGCGAATATGTCTGCCGCATGCTCAATCACATGAAGGCGAACGGTTACGCGCAAGTCACGCCGCGGCGGAACGATCCGACAGTGACCGAACTGCCCTGGGTGGATTTCTCCTCGGGCTATATCCAGCGTGCCGCCGCCAAGTTCCCCAAGCAGGGCTCGCGCCGGCCGTGGCGGCTCTACCAGAATTATGCACTCGATATCATGACGCTGCGCTTCGGCTCGCTGAAGGATGAAGCCATCGAGTTTCTGCCGGCACGTCGGGCGCGCGCGGATGGCGCCTCGAATCCGGCCCGGCAGGTGGCGTAACGCGCGACGCGCCAAACGCCATGCAACTTCGCGCGCGCCCGATGTGGCGCGGGCTGGCGATCACCCGGCAGCTCTGCTATGGAATGGCGACGCCCGCATGCCTGCGCTGCGGGCGGTGCGGTCCCGTAGCTCAGCCGGATAGAGCGACGGTTTCCTAAACCGTAGGTCGGAAGTTCGAGTCTTCCCGGGATCGCCATTTTTCGCTCGCCGTGCGCTGTCGGCGAGGCTTTTCAACACGCATTTCGGCGCCATTTGCCCGGCATTCGCTCCCCCCAAGTTCACCCGAGATCAAGTTCACCCCAAATTAGGGAAAGTCCGGGACAATGGGGAGGGGGGCACCGGAAGACCGCGCGTATGCGAGCTAGCGTTCCAGAACGGGTTGAGCAGGGGGGCGGCGATGCCGTTCGCGAGCCGCTGCGTTCAAAGGCCCGGCCGCTCGTCGTCGATGTCGACGAGGTCATGGTGCGGGGAAGCTCCGTCCCGGCCGATCTCGCATCCGACTTGATCCGCCGCCTTCGCGCGTTCGCCGTGGCGATCACGGCTTTCTTTGGACCGCAAGCGCAATCGACCCATGGTGATCCATCGGGGTTCGATCCATCCCGGGCGCAATTCGACCGCGACGCGGTGAGGTTCCTGCTGCAGGTGCTGGGCGAAGGCCGCCCGGTCTACCTTTGCTCGGAAACCCATCCCGAGCCATTCGTCAGCGCGGTCGCTCAGCACCTTGGCGTCTTCACGGCCTGGGCCGCCGCGCCGGGACGCCAATTGCCGGCGGCACGGCGCGAAGAGTTACCGCCCGTGCTTCGCCAGGGTTTTGACTATATCGGCAGCGCGGCGGTCGCGTTGCCCGATTCCGCATCGCGCCTCGCGCGCCCCGCTCGATCCGAGCCGTCCGCGCCCGCGCAGGTCGGCATGCGCGTCAATATGCGCAGCTGGCTGAAGCTGTTCAGGGTGCATCAATACGCCAAGAACGCCCTGGTGCTGGTGCCGCTGCTGACCGCGCACAAATTCGCATTGGGATCGGCGGTGACGTCGCTGCTTGCGGTGATCGCATTCTCGCTCTGCGCGTCGGGCGCCTACATCCTGAACGACCTTCTCGACGTCGAGGCCGACCGCGCGCATCCGACCAAGCGTGGCCGCCCGATCGCAAGCGGCGCCATCCCGGCATCGCGGGCCGTCGGCGCGATGGCCCTGGCGCTGGTCGCCGCATTTGCGATCGCAATGTCGATATCGATCGAGTTCGGCGGCGTCCTGCTCGGCTATTTCGCGCTGACCACCTCCTATTCGTTCTGGCTCAAGCGCATCGCGACCGTCGACGTCGTCGTGCTCGCCACGCTTTACACCGTCCGCGTGATCGGCGGCGCCGTCGCGATCAGCGTGCCGATGTCGGAATGGCTGCTTGCGTTCTCGCTGTTCATCTTCATGTCGCTGGCGCTGGTGAAGCGCTATATCGAGCTCGCCGGCCAGCCGGACGGCGCCGTGCTGGCGGCGCGCGGCTACCAGGTCGGGGACAAATCGATGATCGCGATCCTCGCCGCCGCGTCAGGCTTCAACGCCGTCGTGATCTTCACGCTCTACATCTCGTCCGATACGGTGCGCGCGCTTTACAGCCATCCGCAACTGCTCTGGGTCGGTTGCCCGATCTTGATGTACTGGATCGGCCGCGTGATGCTGTTCGCGCAGCGCGGATTGATCGACGACGATCCGGTCATCTTTGCGCTGAGGGATCGCGTCAGCTGGGTCGCGCTCGGCGCGATCGGCGCCATCATGCTCGCCGCCATCTAGCGATGCCCGCGGCTGCGTTACCAGCACCTGTGCCATCGGCCTCCAATCCGGGCGGGATTGGCCTGTCCGGCTGGGGCAACTATCCCAGGGCGTCGTCCGAACTGCTGGCGCCGCAGACGCCCGCGGGCGCGCGGGACCACCTGCTTGCGCGGTCCGGCGTGGTCGCGCGCGGGGCCGGGCGGGCCTATGGCGATGCCGCGATCGGAACGCAATCCACGATTTCGTCGCGCGGCCTGAACCGGATGCGGAGCTTCGATGCCGCAACCGCGCGATTGACGGTCGAAGCCGGCGTGACCATCGCGGACATCCTTGCCGTTTTCGAGCCGCGCGGCTTCTTCCTCAAGGTCGTGCCCGGCACAAAATTCGTGACGGTCGGCGGCGCGATCGCGGCCGACGTTCACGGCAAGAACCATCATCGCGATGGCGGTTTCGGCACCATCGTCGATTCGTTCCGCCTCGCGCTGGCGGGCGGCGAGATCGTCACCTGCTCGCGTTCGGAAAACGCCGCGCTGTTCGCGGCGACGCTGGGAGGCATGGGCCTGACGGGCATGATCCTCGATGCGACGCTGCGGCTGCTGCCGATCGAGACTGCGTGGCTGCGGCAGGACACCCGCGTCGCAAGCAATCTCGACGCGGCGATCGATCAGCTGGATAGCCGCGCATCGAGCACCTATTCGGTGGCCTGGATCGACTGCCTGGCGCGCGGCGCGGCGCTCGGACGGTCGCTGGTCTATCTGGCCGAGCACGCCACGCGCCGCGACAAGGATATGCTGGGGCCCGACCTCGAGACGTTTCCCAGGCTTCGCACGTCGCGGCTCGCGGTCCCGGAGCTGTTTCCGGGATGGCTGCTCAATCGCGCATCGATGCGGGTGTTCAACGAGCTGTACTTCCGCCGCGGCGCCGCGCATCCGGGCCAGCCGCGGCTGGTCCATTGGGACCCGTATTTCTTTCCGCTCGATGCGGTCGCCGACTGGAACAGGATCTACGGCCGGCGTGGCTTCGTGCAATATCAATGCGTGATCCCGCTCGACCGCGCGCGCCGCGTTCTCGCCGAAATTCTCGATCGCGTGTCGCGGCGCGGCGATGCGTCGTTTCTCGCGGTGCTCAAGCAGCTTGGCGAAGGCAGCGGGCCGATGTCGTTTCCGCTCCGCGGCTATACGTTGACGATGGACTTTCCGGTCAGCGACGCGCTGTTCGGGTTTCTTGACCAGCTCGACGCGCTGGTGGTCGATGCCGGCGGCCGGCTCTATCTCGCCAAGGACGCGCGGCAGTCCCGCGCGACATTCGAATCCGGATATCCCGGCCTTGCGGCCTTCCGGGACATTCGCCAGCAGACCGGGGCGAGCAACCGCCTCGTGTCCCATCTTTCAGCACGGCTTGGAATTTGATGACCGGCACAAAATCAATTCTGGTGATTGGCGGCAGCTCGGACATCGGGCACGCGACCGCGCTGCGCTATGCGAGCGAGGGATGGCGCGTGATGCTCGCCGCCCGCGATATCGAGGCGGCACAGCGCAATGCGGACGACATCAAGACACGAAGCGGTACCGAAACCTCGGTTGTCGCGCTCGACGTGCTGCAGACAGGGCAGCTTGCCGGCTTCGTCGCCGGCCTTTCCGCACTTCCTGACACCGTCGTATGCGTCGTCGGAGAGCTCGGCGATCAACCGCGCGCCGAGACTGATCCCGAGCTTGCGACGAGGATCATTCGCACCAATTTCGAGGCGCCCAGCCTGCTGCTCGAACTGTTCGCGCAAGCCTTCGCGACGCGCGGCTCGGGCACCATCGTCGGCGTGAGCTCGGTTGCCGGCGATCGCGGGCGGGCCTCGAACTATTACTACGGCGCGGCCAAGGCCGGCTTCTCGCAATTCCTGTCCGGCTTGCGCAACCGCCTGGCGCTTGCGGGCAAGGTCCGCGTCGTCACCGTCAAGCCGGGATTCGTGCGGACCAGGATGACGGCGCATATGAAGCTGCCGGCTCCCCTGACGGTGCAGCCGGATCGGGTCGCGGAGGATATCTTCCGGGCCGATGTGACGAGTCCGCGTGACGTGATCTATGTGGCCCGCCGCTTCCGGCTGGTGATGGCGATCATCTGCGCGCTGCCGGAGACGATTTTCAAACGGATGCGCATCTGATGCCTGGCGTCGCCGCCAACCACGCGTCGTTCCCGCGATCCGGTGCGATCCGGCAGAGCGTCCCGCTTGTGACGGCATTGCTGTGGCTCGTGCTGTTCGCGGCGACGCTGATCTTCAGCGTCATGCTCTGCGACGGCCGGCTGATCTTCACCCTCGACGATTCCTACATTCACCTTGCCGTCGCCGATCACATCCGGTCCGGCGGCTATGGCGTCAATGCGTCCGAGGTCTCGTCGCCAAGCTCGTCGATCATCTGGCCATATCTGCTGGCCGTGACCGAGACGCTGCATCTTGGCGCATTCGGTCCGCTCCTGATCAATGCCGCGGCCGCGACCGCGACCGTCGTGGCTTTCCTGCGCATTCTTGAATCGGCTGAACTGCTCGATCCTGGCCGAGAGAAGCCGCTGCTGTTTTTCGTCGCGCTGCTCGCCATTTTTTCGTCAAGCGCGATCGCCCTGCCGATGACCGGCATGGAGCACAGTCTTCACGTTTGGGCCACGGTCGCGACTTTCGGCGGCCTGACCGAAGCCGCGCGCGGACGGTCGCCGACCGCCATGCATTTCGCGGCGCTGGTGCTGCTGCCGCTGATTCGCTTCGAGGGAATCGCGTTTGCCGTCGCGGCGATGATGGGGTTTGCTCTGCTCGGCCAGCGCCGTTTTGCCGCCGCGGCCGCCGCCGTGACGCTCTGCGCGTTCGCCGCGTACTTCGCGCGAATGGCCTCGCTCGGTCTGCCGCTTTTGCCGAGCTCGGTATTGCTCAAATCGCGCATCGCCGAATCCGGCTATGAAGGAAGCGGCGTGTTCGCCTCCGTCCTCCGCAATCTCGGCGACAGCTTCGCCGATCCTGCCGGCTTCAGGCTGATGCTGCTCGGCCTCGCGCTTGCCGGCGCGATGGCGCTGCTGCGCTCCGACCGAAGCACGCTGATCGTCTGTGCGACGGTGCTCGCCGCGATCGCTGCGCATCTCGGCTTTGGCCAATATGGCTGGTTCTACCGGTATGAAGTTTACATCGTTGCGCTTGCGGTGCTGGCGTTGCTCTACGCGGTTGCACGCGCGAGAGCGCTCTTGAGCGTCCCGCAATGGACTGCTGCCGCGCTCGCCGGCGTCGGGCTAGCCGGTTTTGCCAGCGTGGGCTATGTCAGCGCCGCCCTGGAGACGCCGTTTGCCTCGCGCGGCGTCTACGAGCAGCATTATCAGCTGGGCCGCTTCGCCCAGCAGTTCTACCGGCGGCCGGTTGCCGTGAACGATCTTGGGCTCGTTGCCTGGGGAAATCCGAACTTTGTCCTGGATCTGTGGGGGCTCGGTTCGGAGCGCGTGCGCAAGGCGAAGCGCGCCGGCCGCTACGGCCCGGCCGAGATGGCCGCGCTCGCCGACGAGTATCATGTCGGCGTCACCATGATCTACGACAGCTGGTTTGCGCAGGGCGTGCCGGCGAGTTGGAGGAAGGTCGCGATCCTGCACACGATTCCGGTGACCGGCGCACGGGGTGACGTAACCTTCTACGTCACGCCCGCCGCGGAGCCGAAGCTCGTCGCCGGCGCCCTGAAGGCCTTCGCGTCGACCCTGCCGGCGCGCGATCGCCTCGAAATGATGGCGCCGTAAGCGCGCGATCGCGGGGATGTCGCGCCGGGTGCTCAAATCCTCGCGAGCGGCGCCTGCGCCGGAACGGAGGCGGCGCTTGACCCGCGCAGCAGCAGGATTCCGACGATCAGCGTGATCAGCGCGGCGATCCCGAAGCCTCCGATCGAAAGCACGTCGACCCAATGGGCGTCGGTGCGGGGCGTGTTGTTATGGACCGTGTGCATGTAGCCGAAGGCTCCGATCGGTATCGGCGCGGCATAGATGACCGCTCGTTCCCACTCGCGCGCCTTGGCCTGAAGCGCCGGCAGCAGCAGCGCCATTCCGACACTGAAGATCAGGAAATCATAATCATACGCATAGGGGCTGATGCAGACCGATACGATCGCGGTCAGGCCGAGGCTCTCGCGCGCAGGCATCTTGCGGTAGGCCGCGACCAGCACCACGCCGAGCGCAAGGACGGCGACGACGCCCTGGCCGACAAACGCTGCCGATGCGGAGAACCCCGTGGTTCGCAACGCGGCATAGGCCGAGACCATTCGATACAGCGGATAATAGGCTTCCCGCAGGAATACCGACGAATCATGCACGCTCTGCAGCATCACGGTCCAGATCTGCATGCCGAACAGCATTGTGCAGATCGCCGAGCTGATCAGCACGACGGCGCCCGCCGTCATCACGACGATCCAGGAGCGCCGCAGGATGGCATAGAGTGCGAAGGCAACGGCGAAATGCGGCTTGATGATCATGAGACCAAGGGCCACGCCCGCGAGCATCGGTCGCTCTTCGTAGTACAGGCACACCAGTCCGATCAGTGCGGCGGTAAGGAAGCTGTTCTGACCGCATGCCAGCGTGACCCCGATCGTCGGAAAGAAAACGATGAGCACGAGCACGAACCGGTTTCCGGCAATGCGCCGCAGCACGGCGAGGTAGAGAGCCAGCGTCGAGGCCATGAACAACAGATAGGCCATTCCGAACGGGACCAGCGCGAACGGAGCCAGCAGCAGGTTGAATTGCGGCGGATAGGTCCATGGCATGAAGCCGTCGTGCCCGCCCGACGCCTGCTTCTCGATGATGGCGAGCTTCGCGAATTGATAGGCCTGGTCGAGGTCGCCGAGCCACACCAGCTTTGCGGTAATGTAGAAGGCGGCAAAGTCGACCAGTTCGCGGCCGCGTCCCAGCCCCAGCTGGGAGAACCACACAACCTTGAACAGGAGGGCGGCGACCAGCATCACGAGGATTCCGCGCGTGTAATTGGTGCGCTTCGAGTCCGTCGACTGAATGGTTTCGAGCGTTGTTGCGAGCATCAAGCCGGGCCCTGTTATGGCAACCCAAGCTAGATTGAATAGGTTAAGCAGTCGAAAAATTGCAGGGCGAGGGCGGTTGGTCCCTGTCGCCTGAGAGCCGCAGGGATGCATGAAATCGGACGGTGGGGGCGGAACCGGACGGTATCTCGGTGTCCGGATGCGACTTTCGCTGGACGCTCCGTCGGAGGCAGTGATAACGGCTGACAAGACCCATCTCACGACGGACCGCATGCCGAAACCGCCGCCTCCTTCCAATCGCGGGCCCAGCCCATCTCCGGTCCTGCAACGCGCCGTGGTCGCATTGCAGATGGGACAGGTCGTCGAAGCCGAGCGGCTGGCGGCAGAGGTCTTGAAGGCAAACCGGACCGATGTCGGCGCGGCCTCGATCCTGGCACGGGCGCTGATGATCCAGAACCGCAACGAGGAGGCGATCGCGCCGCTCGAGCGAGCCGTGCGTCGCGTCGAGGATCCCGGCCTCGAGACCCTGCTCGGCGCAGCGCTTGGCGGCGCCGGTCGCGGCAGCGAGGCGATCGATGTGCTGCGGCGAACCACCGCGCGGCGGCCGCCTTACCTGCCGGCATTCCAGGCGCTGGCAGGGCAATTGCACTCGGCCGGTCGCATCGACGAGGCGGTTGCCGTCATCGAGAGCGCGCTTGCTCTCGCGCCCGGGAGCCTCGAGTTTCAGCTCCTGCTGGCGCAGCTGCTGCCCCAGCGCAATGAGCGCGGCCGGGCGCGCGAGATTCTGGAGAAGCTGCGCATTGCGGCGCCGGGACATCCGGATGTTCTGGCCGCGCTCGCGCGTGTGCTGCTGCTCGATGGCGAATATGCTGCCGCAGCGGATCTCTACCGCCAGGTGATGGCGCAGCGCCCCGACGACCCCTTGATGCGTCTCAGCTTCTCCGCCAGTCTTCTGGAAATGGGCGACCGCGCCGCCGGCGAGGCCAATCTGCGCCTGGCGTTGCGCGGCCGGCCGCAAATGATCGGCCGCACGACCGCCGCGCTGATCATGTCATCGCACGGCCGCTTCTTCTTCCGTCGCAGCGCCTTTGCGGAATTCCTGAGCTAGCGTTTTCGGACACCCGGTTCGCGCCAGGAAAACGCGTCAAAACTACAGTCTAGAGCTTCCAGCCGCTGGGGCACGGAATTCCAGGATGGGCCGGCTTTCCCTGAGTCCTGAAAGGGGCGGAACGAAGAGCAAAGCTCGGACAGATCATGTCGCGAGAATGCGGATGTGTGACTCACAGATCGTGCAACACACTCATCGTCGTCCCGGCGAAGGCCGGGACCCATAACCACAAATGCTGCTTGTTGCGCGACGTTGGAACGACGGGTCCTGTTCACAACACCCGCTGCGGCGTCTGGGTCCCGGCTTTCGCCGGGACGACGCGTGAAGAGAGACTTGCCCCACCAAGCCCCGTCATCGCCCCGCAGCGCAGCTTCGCGCGCCCGCTCTACGTCCGGAATTGGCGCCGATAGAGTCCGGACTCGCGGGCCATCCTGTTGGTCAGTTCCTGGGCGCGCGATGTTTCATCCGGCGTCATCGCCGCGGTCTGCGCGACCCAGTTTTCGCGCTTCACGGGGAAGCACTGCGCAACCGGCGTGCCCTTGGGCAACACGCCGTTGAAACTGGTGTCGTGCCAGCGTGCCGGGAAATGAACCCAGCTGTCGTGAAACAGATCGCAATCGACCATGCCGGTCAGCGTGGTGAACGGCAGGTCGAACCGGTTGACCGGATGTGTGAAGAACAGCGAGTAGCCCGGCGGCGCCTCGATGGTCCACAGATTGATGAACTTGATGACGAAGCGGTCGGGCTCGAACAGCGGCGAGCCGACCACCTGGCTTTCGTCGTGGAATCCGACCGGCGAGCGCGGGAATTCGAGCGCGCCGCCGGCCGGAAGGTCATTGTCCCAGGTGATCGCGCCATTCTCGACCTTGAGATCGCAGACCAGCGGCAACAGGAAACCCGATGTCATCGCATCGACGAATGGCGGGCAGCGCTTGACGGTATCCTCGTCGCGATTGCTCATCGTATTGAAGGCCTGCGTCGGCATCGCCTTGAGCCATCCGGGAAGACCCAACGACGCCGGCACCGGCGGCGGAATCTTGCCCTCGAGCTCCGCCGGGCAGCGGAATTTGATGGTGATCGCTTCGTTGTTGTTGGACACGGCTTTTTGGCCCTTGGTTCGTTCAGTGTCGGCGGCGCCCTTGCGCCAGTCGATGCTCGTCTAGCACGCGACGACGGGGCGGAGAAAGCAGCCGCATCGGTCGCCAAGCGAGCCACGATATCGAGCTATAAGTTGTTGTTATCATGACGGATAAGGCAAAGCCCTTAATCTCCCGGTTCGGCGCGCGCCAATGCCGGTTTTCCGCGTCTGGCCACTCGCCGGTGTGCAAGACTCTGCCGATAGGCATTGGCTTTCGACGCGCACCGGGCGCATCATCGCCGGCGTCGCCGACGACAGGATCTGCGAGAGGTAACGGAGATACCGATGGCCGAATCGAAGGTTGAGACCGCCAAAACTGCAGCTGCCGCGTCCGCCTCCGGCGAGAGCGGCAGCCCCAGCCACCTCGCGGTCGCGACCGTCCGCACCGTGCCGATCGAGCAGGCGCAGTCCCGCACCGAGCACGATCTGCTCGGCGAGGACGACGTGCCGGCCAATGCGCTGTGGGGCATTCACACCAAGCGCGCGGTGATGAACTTTCCGATCACCGGCGTGCCGGTCGGGCACTTCCCGGAATTCGTCCGCGCGCTGGCGCTGGTGAAGCAGGCCGCCGCGCGCGCCAACAAGCGGCTCGGCTACCTTGCACCCGAGAAGGCGGATGCGATCGAAGCGGCCTGCACCCAGATTGCGACCGAAAAGGTCTATGCCGAGTCCTTCGTCGTCGACGCGATCCAGGGCGGCGCCGGCACCTCGACCAACATGAACGCCAATGAGGTGATCGCCAACGTCGCGCTGCGGCTGATGGGGCGCAAGCCCGGCGATTATCACGCGCTGCATCCGAACGACGACGTCAACATGGCGCAGTCGACCAACGACGCCTATCCGACCGCGCTGCGGCTCGCGGTGATCTTCGCCACCCAGCCGCTGGTGCGCGCGCTGGACGATCTCGCCTACTCCCTCAAGGGCAAGGCGGTGGAGTTCGCGGACGTGTTGAAGATGGGGCGGACCCAGCTTCAGGACGCGGTGCCGATGACGCTCGGCCAGGAATTCGATGCCTTCCACGTGACCGTGAAGGAGGACGTCGCGCGCTTGAACGAGATTTCCGCGCTGTTCCGCGAGGTCAATCTCGGCGCCACCGCGATCGGTACCGGCATCAATGCTGATCCGCGCTATGCGGCGCTCGCGGTCGAGGAGCTGTCGCGGCTGTCCAGCCAGCCGATGGTGCTGGCCTCCAACCTGATCGAGGCGACGTCCGATCTCGGCGCCTTCGTGCTGTTCTCCGGCGTGCTCAAGCGCGTCGCGGTCAAGCTGTCCAAGATCTGCAACGACCTGCGGCTGCTGTCGTCCGGGCCGCGCACCGGCATCGGCGAAATCCGCCTGCCGGCCGTGCAGGCCGGCTCGTCGATCATGCCCGGCAAGGTCAATCCTGTCATTCCCGAGGTGGTCAACCAGGTGGCGTTCCTGGTGATCGGGCACGACCTCACGGTGACGATGTGCGCCGAGGGTGGCCAGTTGCAGCTCAACGCGTTCGAGCCGACCATCGGCTATTGCGTCTTGAGCTCGCTGCGCATGCTGACGGCGGCGGTCGATACGCTGACCAAGCGCTGCGTCGACGGCATCGAGGCCGATCGCGAGCGCTGCCGCAGCCTGGTGCAAGGCTCGATCGGCCTGATCACGGCGCTGGCGCCGTCGCTCGGCTATGAGGCCTCATCGCGCGTGGCGCGCCGTGCGCTCAAGGAGAACCGCTCGGTCGCCGACATCGTGCTGGAGGAGAAGCTGCTGACCGAGGCGGAGCTCAACCAGTTGCTTGAACTCGAAGCAATGACCCGCCCGGCGCGCCGGCAGCCGGTGCCGAAGAGTTGAGGGACAACCGCTGCATCGGCAGTCGGCTCCCTCTCCCGCTTGCGGGGGAGGGCTGGGGTGGGGGCTCTCTCCACGGTACAGACCGGATAGATACCCGACAGTTTAGACCGGCATGATTGCCGACAGGTTTCTAGAAGCATCGGCGGGAGGGCCCGACGATGCCGTTCAGAGAGACCAGTCGGATGGAAGAGCGTATCCGGATGTTTATGGAGTACGAGAGCGGGAACTGGAACGTGTCGGAGTTGTGCCGCCGTCACGGTATCTGCCGCGACACGTTTTACGCATGGCGCCAGCGGAAGCAGAGCGGCGATCCGGAGTGGTTCAGGGACCGTTCGCACGCGCCGCAGCAATGCCGACAAACGACCGATGCAGCGATTGCAGAGAAGGTGATCGCGGCTCGGCAGCGCTTTCCCTATCTGGGACCGCGCAAGCTGCTCGCCTTGCTCGACCGCCAGGCGCCGGAGATCGATTGGCCGGCGGCGTCGACGATTGGGAGCATTCTCAAGCGCGCGGGGCTGATCTCGCCGGTGAAGCGCCGTCGCCGTCCGCTCGACCAGCGGCGTCCCTGCACGCCGGTGCAGGAGCCGAACGACGAGTGGAGCGTGGACTTCAAGGGCTGGTTTCGCACCCGCGACCAGTGCCGGGTCGATCCCCTGACGGTGGCCGACAGCCACAGCCGCTTCCTGATCGAACTGCAGATCGTCGCACCGACGACCGAGGGCGTCCGCCCCCGCTTCGAAAGAGCTTTCCGCGAGCATGGCCTGCCGCGGGCAATCCGCTGCGACAATGGTTCGCCGTTCGGCTCGCGCGGCGCCGGCGGTCTCACCACATTGTCGGTCTGGTGGCTGAAGCTCGGCATTACGCCGCGCTTCATCCGTCCGGCCTCGCCGCAGGAGAACGGTCGCCATGAGCGCATGCATCGCACCTTGAAGGCGCAAACATCGAGCCCACCGGCAGATAATGCGTCGGAGCAACAGGCCCGCTTTGACGCCTTCCGAGAGCATTACAATAGGGAACGTCCTCACGAAGCGCTGGGCCAACGGCCGCCGGAAGACGCCTATCGAGCATCTCAACGCACCATGCCGGATCGCGAGCAAGACCCCTGGTATGACGCCAATCACCAGGCCCGCCGTGTTCGCGGCAACGGAGAGATCAAATGGAAAGGCAAGTTCGTCTTTATCGGTCAGGCGCTGGTGAACGAACTTGTCGGCATCGCCGAACTCGATACCGGTGACCACGTCGTCCGCTTCTGCGACCTCGACGTCGGTCTCATCGACCGCCGCGGTCTGTTCACCCGGTTCGCTCCGCCGCGTGAGGGGCTGCGCGAACCGGGTGAACAGACCGCTTAACCCAAACTGTCGGGGATCATGCCGGTCCAAAATGTCGGGAATCATGCCGGTTGAACACACGAGTCGCATCGTGGAGAGAGCCCCCACCCGCCGCGCGCGCAGCGCGCGTCGGCCTCCCCCGCAAGCGGGAGAGGCGAAGGCAGCCCGCGGACGATTTCCGCAGACGTCATACGCGATAGGCCCCCCGCAAGCGGGAGAGTGGGCGCAGCCCCTTCGGGGCCTACAGCGTCTTGATGAACTCGATCAGGGCGCGGCGCTCGTCTTCCTTCAGCTCCGGCCCGATCACGCCGGTGCGCTTCTCGTTGGAGAATTCGTGTCCGGAATTGCTGTTGCCGCGCTTGGTGGTGTCGAGCAGGAAGGCGTTCTTGATCTTGTCCTTCCAGACATAGCCGAGATCCTTGGGATCATACTCCCGGCTGCCGAGATAGAAGGTTGCGGGACGATCCTTCACCGGCGACAGCAGTGCGTAGATGGTCGGGACCGAGCCGTTGTGCAGATAGGGCGGGGTCGCCCAGATGCCGTTGAGCGGCCGGACCTTGTAGGCGAGTGGCGCCTGGATCTCGTTCGGCCGGTAGCCGTTGATGCGCTTGCGATCCTCCGGCGGGACCTTGTTCTGGTCGTACCAATAGTCGACGGTCTTCTCGACGAGGTCGCCGAGCGCCGGACCGAAACTGCCGTCCTTGATGTTCAGATTGGCCGGCGTCTCGACGGTGCGGTGCGCGAGGCCTTCGGCTTGCGCGCTGTCGGTGCCGATATGGCTGATCGGAATCATCTCGACGTCGAGCAGCGGCTGGCCGGCCTCGTTCTTGAGCCAGCGCTTCTTGTCCTTGAACAGCGCAAAGGCTTCGCTCGCGGGCAGCGCCTTGCTGTCGATCGCCGGGCCGTGGCAGCCCTGGCAATGCGTCTTGTAGAGCTCGCCACCCTTCTTCGCGAGATCCATGTTGATTGGCGGCAGGATGTTCTCCGGCCATTTCGGCGACGCCAGTCCGCTAAAGCCCTTGTCCTCGCTGGGCGGCTCGCCGGCGATCATCCGCTCCATCTCGTGCAGCACGTCGATCCGCGCGCTCGATTTGTAAAGCCCCTTGGACTCGTCGAGCAGGTTGAGCTCGGCGCTGACGCCGAGCGCCTCGCCGGCGTTGCGCACCATCGGCTGCATGATCGAGCCGTCATATTGCACCCAGCTGAACCAGGGTGCGTTCCAGATCCGCGGGAAATGCACCGGCGCCGAATGCGAGGCGTAGTTGTTCGGGTTGTTCAGGTCGATCGAGAACACCTGGTTGCCGATCCGGTTCAGCGCGTCGAGCCGCGCATAGCCTTCCTCGACGCTGTTGGCGGCGACCCTGTTCTCGAGCGAATTGATGTTGGCGTATTGCTTCAGCACGAGGTCGAGTTGGCCGCGCAGCGCCATGCGCTCGTCGAGGCTGGCATCCTTGCCGAGGATCTCGTCGGCAAAGCGCGAGAAGCGCCCCGGCCAGAACCGCGTCAGCAGCAGCGAGACGCCGACGCTCTTCTGGAATTCGAACAGATTGGTGTTGGCCGGCCCGCCGTCGATCACGATCTCGGTGCCGCGATAGTTGAAGCTTCCGGTGTGGCAGGCGGCGCAGGTCAGCCCGACGCCGGTCATGTCGGCCTTGCTGTGCGGGTTGCGCCAGGGGGCGCCGTTGGCATCGGCCATCGGGCCGCCTTGCGCAAAGCCGATCGGCAGCGCATCCGGTTTGCCCGGAATCACCGTGTCGGGAATAAAGCCGAAGCGGCCGAGATAATTGGTCTCGCTGAGCCGCGGCGCCGCCGTGAACAGCGGCCAGACCGTCGGCTGCTCCAGCGCCATGAACCATTCATGGGGAATGCCGAAGGTCCGCGTGCCCTGGTCGGCGTGATAGAACCAGCGCAGCCGCTCGGCGCTGACATTCTGATCCAGCCACACGGTCTTTGCCGGCGGCTGGTAGTCGACGACCTTGACGCGGAAGCCGCTCGCGACCGTCTCGATATCGTCCTTGAAATAGAGGACGCCGGCGACAATCAACAGTCCGATGACGAATATCGTCTTGCGAGGCATGCCCCGTTCCCCCAATTCGCGGTACCCGCGCGTCATATGGACGAGTTGTTAAAATTCGCCGAAAACCAGTTCGCGTTAAGCGTGTGATGCGGTGTGCGCCATCCTACAGTGGCGGCGCTTGGTCTAACAACGGAAATGTTGCAAAGGAAATGCTGGTTGGCTGTGAGCCAGTTCACTTGCGGCGTGCCGGTTGCGGCGGCATTTGCGCGCATCGAGGCCTGCGACTAGAAGTAACGGCGCAACAATTCTTCGAGATGTCATCTTGAACGCGTCAGGCGCGCAACCGCTTTCGATCACCGTCTCGGACGACAGCACGGTGTCCGCGCTGCTGCTGCGGCCGGCGCAGGCCCGCAGCGCCTATGTGTTTGCCCACGGCGCCGGTGCCGGCATGACGCATCCGTCGATGGCCGTGATCGCGGAGGGTCTGGCGGAGCGCGGCATCGCGACATTGCGCTATCAGTTTCCCTACATGGAGAAGGGCAGCAAGCGGCCCGATCCGCCCGCCGTCGCCCATGCAACGGTGCGCGCCGCGGTGGCGGAAGCCGCGCGTCGTTGCGGCGAACTGCCGCTGTTCGCCGGCGGCAAGTCGTTCGGCGGACGCATGACCTCGCAGGCGCAGGGCAAGGTGCCGCTCGCCGGCGTGCGCGGGTTGGTGTTCCTCGGCTTTCCGCTGCATCCCGCCGGCAAGCCGTCGAGCGAGCGGGCCAAGCATCTCGCCGAGGTCAAGATCCCCTTGCTGTTCCTGCAGGGCACGCGCGATGCGCTGGCCGAGCTCGACCTGCTCGAGCCCGTGGTGAAGGGATTGGGCACGCGCGCGACGCTGTATCTGGTGCAGGAGGCCGACCACTCCTTCCATGTCCTCAAGCGCTCCGGCCGCAACGACCGCGAGGTGATGACCGAACTGCTCGATGCCTTCGCGGGCTGGGTGGCGAAGCATGCATAGGTGTGTAGCCCGGATGAGCGAAGCGACATCCGGGGTCTGCATGCCGAGGGCGAGATCGGTCCCGGATATCGCGGAGCCTGTCATCGGGCGCGCGTTCGCGCGACCGTTGGCTCATCCGGGCTACGCTTGGCCGCGAAAGGGATGTTATTCTCCACCCATGACAAAGATCCTGATCGTCAATCCCAACACCACCGCGTCGATGACCGCGACCATCGCGGCCGCGGCGCAAGCGGTGGCCGCACCGGGCACCGAGATCGCCGCCGCCACATCTGCGATGGGACCGGCCTCGATCGAGGGCTTCTATGACGAGGCCTTCGCCGTGCCCGGGCTGATCGAGGCGCTGCTGAAGACGCCCGATGCCGATGCCGGCATCGTCGCATGTTTCGACGACACCGGGTTAGATGCCGCGCGGTCGGCGGCGCGCTATCCGGTGGTCGGCATCTGCGAGGCGGCGCTGGTCACCGCCGGGCAGATCGCCAAGCGCATCGGCATCGTCACCACGCTGCCGCGCTCGATCGTCCCTCTGGAGGAACTGGTGCGCCGCTACGGCTTTGCCGACCGCGCGGTGGTCACCGCCTGCGACGTCGCGGTGCTCGATCTCGAGAAGCCGGGTTCGGGCGCCAAGGCCAAGCTGGAGGCCGAGATCGCGCGGGCGCTGGACAAGGGCGCGGACGCCATCGTGCTCGGCTGCGCCGGCATGGCCGATCTTGCCCATGAGCTGTCGATGCAGTTCGGCGCGCCTGTGGTCGACGGCGTGGCCGCCGCGGTGAAGCAGGCGGAGGCGCTTGCCGGCCTCAAGCTGACGACGTCGCGTCGCGGTGCTTACGCGTCGCCCGCGGCCAAGGCCTATTCCGGCCTGCTGGAGAAATTCGCGCCACCGTCAGCCTGACGCCGCACCGCCATAGATCCGGTCGCGCAGGCGGCGCATGCCGGACAGCCAGCGCTCGCGATTGGTGGCCTTGCGCTGCATGTATTCCTGCACCTGCGGATGCGACAGAATCAGGAAACGTTCCTCCGCCATCGCCTCGATCACCATCCGCGCCACCTCGCCCGGCTGCAGCACGCCGTCGACGCGCGCGGCACTCGGGCCCGGCGTCGTCATCCCCGTCTGCACCGACTGCGGACAGAGCACGGAGACGCGGATGCCGCGATCGCTATACTGGATGGCGAGATGCTCGGCGAGCGCGACCGCGGCGTTCTTGGTCACGCCGTAAGGCATCGAGTTCAGCGAGGCCAATAGCCCCGCGGCGGATGCGGTGTTGATGAGATAGCCGGAGCCGCGCGCGAGCATGCCGGGCACCAGCGCGCGCGCCGCGAACACGTGGCTCATCACGTGCACGCGCCAGCTCACGTCCCAGTCGGCATCGGACGCGGTCTCTTGTCCCTTGCGCGACAGTCCGGCGTTGGAGAAGAACACGTCGACTGGGCCATATTTGTCCTCGGCCGCGGCGATCAACGCCTTGATGTCCTCGTCGAGCCCGACATCGGCGGTGACCGCGAGCCCGTCGATATCGCCGGCGACGCTGGCGAGCCGGTCGCGCGAGGTCCTGAGGTCGGCGACCACGACGCCGCGCGCGCCGGCCTCCGCATAGGCCCGCGCCACCGCTTCGCCGATCCCGCTCGCGCCGCCGGTGACGACGCAGACCTTGTCCTTGACTTGCATGGTTCGATGTCCCTGCTTGTTATCGTGGTGGGTCGGATTTTCAGCCCTGATACAGGCCCTTGTCACGCGCCTTCTGGATCGCGAGCGCGGCCATCAGGTCGAGCATCGGGGTGGAAATGTCGGCCGCGCTGGCAAATGCCGCCGGTGCGCGCACCAGCACGTCGATCTCCATGGCGCGCCCGAGCTCGTAATCCTGCAGGATCGATGGCTTGTGGTCCGGCGCCGGCCCGCTGCGGGTGACGCGCTTGACCGCGGGGATATAGCGTGTCGACACCGCATTGGCTTCGTCGAGCAGGCGCGGGATCACGTCCTGCATGTCAGGATCGTCGCGGACGCCGCGCGCGGTCAGTCCGGTCAACAGGCAGAGCACCGACATCGACATGTTGGTCAATAGCTTCGACCAGATCGTCTCGCGGATCTCCCTGACCTCGGGCGATTCGATTGAGGCGTCGTTGAGCGCCGCGCGCAGGCGGACGATGCGCTCGCTCTGCCGATCGTCGCATTCGCCGATCAAGAGGCGGTTGCGGTCCGGCGACAGGTTGGCGACGACGCCGGGCGCGACCACCTCGTTGGAGGAGAAGATCACGCCGCCGATGATCCGCTCCTTCGGGACGGCGCTGCGCAAATGCCCGTCGGGATCGAGGAAGCCGAGGTCGGGGATGGCGGGATGCTGCGGCGGCAGGCCGAGATCATACCACCAGGGAATGCCGTTCTGCGCGAACACGATTGATGTGTCGCGCTGAAGCAGCGGCGGGAGCCCGGTTGCGAGCACGCCGATGCCGGTCGCCTTCAGTGTGCTGATGACGACGTCCTGTGCCCCCAGATCGGCAGGATCGGCTGAGGCCTTCACCTTCGCGGTGGCGCTGCTATCGCCGACCTTCAGCGTCAGTCCGCTGGTCCTGACCGCGTCGAGATGCGGCCCGCGCATCACGCAGGACACATCGTGGCCGGCGCGCGCGAGCCGGACCGCGAAGTGGCTGCCGACGGCGCCCGCGCCGAAAATGCAAATACGCATGAGTGGAACAATTCTCCGCAATGTGCCCCGTCAGTTTCCACAAGCGCGGGGCATCGCGCAACCCGTCATGCGCGTGGCGCGGTCGCGCGCGCTCGAAAGTGATGGATCAAGGCATCTGCTCTCGCCATAGTGCAAGCTGGTACAAGACAACAGCAATGCCGAACGAGGGAGAAACGTCATGTCGGCCAGCCCAGTCCTGTGGAGCCTCGATGCGCGCGGGGTCGCGACCGTCACGCTGAATCGTCCCGAGGTCAACAATGCCTATGACGGCGCGCTGATTGCGGGCGTGCTCGCCGCGATCGACGATCTCTCGACCAGGCCGGTGCGCGTCGTCGTGCTGAACGGCAACGGCAAGCATTTCCAGGCCGGCGCCGACCTGAAATGGATCAACGGCGTGCGGCCGAAATCGTTCGAGGAGAACGAGGCGGCATCGCGCGCCACCTTCGAGGCGGTGCAGCGTCTCAACACGCTGCCGGTCCCGACCGTGGCGCTGGTGCAGGGCGGCTGCTTCGGCGGCGGCACCGGCGTGATCTCGGCCTGCGATATCGTGATCGCGGCCGACAATGCGCTGTTCTCGATCACCGAGGTGCGCTGGGGTCTGACCGCGGCGATCATCGTCCCGCAGCTCTGCGATGCGATCGGCGTCCGCCAGGTGCGCCGCTACGCGCTGACCGGCGAACGGTTCGGCGCCGAGGATGCCCGCCGCATCGGCCTCGTCCATGAGGTGGTGCCGCTGGCCGATCTTGACCGCGCCGGCGCCAAGGTCGTCGAGCAGCTGCTCGGCAATGCCCCTGATGCGATGGCCGAGACCAAGAAGCTTGCGATGGAAAGCTCGTTCGGCGGCATGGCGGTGGACGATGAGGCCTACAAACGCCTCGTTCATCTGCATTCGGCCAAGCGGCAGACCGCGGAAGCTGCCGAGGGGCTTGCGTCCTTCGCCGAGAAGCGCGCGGGCCGCTGGGGCGGCGGCGCGTAAGCTCAGCAGCCGCGGCAGATGCCGCGCATGCTGCGATAGACCTCTTCGTCGTCGCGGCGCATCTGCTGCAGCTGATCGAACGTCTTCGATTCGCTCGACCGTGTCGCCGGCGGCTCGGGCTTGCGCTTCGCCGCAAGTTCCTGCTCCTGCCTATGGTAGCAGGCCTCGCGCTCCGCCCTGGCCTCAATGAAGCGGCAGGTCTCGATCGCCGCCGCGGGCGTCGCAACGATGATGAGACCAAACGACATTGAGATCAGGCGTTTCAAGCGGGGGATCCCTTTCGCGTCCTTGTCTCAGGTCGGCATGCCGACGGCAAGGCCGGCGTCGCATTACAGCGGCAGCGACAGCGATTTTTTCAATGTCTTGAGCAGCGCCTGCACCGCGGCGGCATCGATGCGACGCTCGGGAACGGCGGCCTTGACCCACAATTCGGGGATCGGAAAGTCGGTGAGGACCGGCTGCAAGGCGCCGTCGCGCAGCGCGTCCGCGACCAGATAATGCGAGAGCAGCGCAATGCCGTTGCCGGCGATGGCGCTTTGAGTCAGCACGCGGCCTTCGTTCGAGGAGAGGATCGGGCGCACCTGGATATTGATGCGGCCGCGCGGTCCCTCGAACGGCCATTCCGGTCCGGTCGGCAAAAAGCTGAGGCAGCGATGATCGACCAGGTCGCGCGGATGCTTCGGTATGCCGTGCTTCTTCAGATAGGCCGGCGAGGCGCATACGAGGCGCGGCAGCCGGCACAAAGGTTCATCTACGACGCCGCCAAAGGAATGCGGGAAGGCGCCGATCGCGAGGTCGAAACCTTCGGTGACCGGATCGACCGGGCGGTCGATCATCACGATCTCGAGCTTCACGCTTCCGTTCTGCTTCTGGAAGATCGTGAAGGCATCGGCGAGCCGCGCAACCGTCAGCGAGGTCGGCGCCTTGACCCGCAGATGATCGGAGAGGTCGCGCTGCTTCTCGCCCATCCGCGACAAGAGATCGCCGACATCGGCAACCACGCCACGGGCGCGATGCACATATTGCTGCCCGGCCTCGGTCAGCCGCAACTGGCGGGTCGAGCGGTGGAACAGCGCGGTGCCGATCCGCTCCTCGAGCTGGGTGACGCGCTTGGCGACAACGGATGTCGCGATATTGAGCTTGCGCGCCGCGGCGGAAAAGCCGCCGGCGTCGGCGGTGGCGAGAAAGGCTTCGAGATTAACCAGCGTATCCATCTGCCTTGCTCGGGCCTTTCTCGATTCGCGACAGCTGATTACATAATTTGGTGGATTGTACTGCAATCTGCATCAATTCATAGTTGGCCCAATCAACTTTGTTCAGGGCGGAAATGATGCGAGCGAGCACGATCGAAGAACCTGCGCGGCAGGTTCCGGTCTATGGCGAATATGACGTGGTGGTGCTTGGCGGCGGACCGGCCGGCATCGCGGCAGCGGTCGGCGCGGCGCGTGCCGGACGGCGGACCTTGCTGATCGAGCGGTACGGATTTCTCGGCGGCATGGGCACCGCGGCCGGCGTGACCAACTTCTGCGGACTGCACGCCAACATCTTCGGCGAGATGCACCGCGTGGTGCAGGGCATCGCCTCCGACCTGCTGGCGCGGATCGACCGGCTCGGCGGGCTGAACGCGCCGCATCTGATCCTCGGCAAGATCTTCGCGCAGGCGTACGACACCGCGGCCTACAAGATCGCGGCCGATGATCTGCTGGCGTATCACAAGGTCGACATCCTGTTCCACGCGCTCGGCGCCGGCGTCGTCATGGACGGTTCGCACATCCGTGCGCTGATGGTGGAAACCAAGGCCGGGCGGCAGGCGGTGCGGGCCGGCATCTTCATCGATTGCTCCGGCGACGGCGATCTCGCGGTGTGGGCCGGCGCGCCCCATGAGGTCGGCGACAACCAGGGCGGCATGCTCTACCCCTCGATGATGTTTCGCCTCAACGGCATCGATCCCGCGAAGGCCGGCGATGCCTGGCGCACCATCCCGGCGCGGATGGCGCAGGCCGAGGCTGCCGGCACGCATAAATTCCCGCGCAAATCCGCCATCGTGCGGCCGCAGAAATCGCAGATCGAATGGCGGGTGAATTTCACCCAGGTGACGCGCAACGACGGCGGCGCCATCTCCGGCATCGATCCTGATGACATGACGCGCGGCGAGATCGAGGGGCGCCGCCAGGCAGTCGAGGCGTTCAAGTTCCTGCGCACGGTGCCCGGCTTCGAGAATTCCTACATCGTCGATCTGCCGCCGCAGCTCGGCATCCGCGAGACGCGGCGTGTGATCGGCGGCTACATGCTGTCCGGCGAGGATGTGCTGGGCTGCGCCTCGTTCGAAGATTCGATCGGCGTCAATGGCTGGCCGAAGGAATCCCATGTGCCAGGCGATGTGATCTTCGAGTTTCCGCCGATCCCGGAGAGCCGCGGCTACAATGAATTGCCGTACCGCATGCTGGTGCCCGAAGGCGTTGACAATCTGTTGATCGCCGGCCGCTGCGCCTCGATGACCCATGAAGGGCAATCGGCGGCGCGGGTCTCCGGTGCCTGCTTTGTGATGGGCGAGGCAGCGGGAACCGCTGCCGCGCTCGCATTGTCGGGCAATACGATTCCGCGCGACATTTCCGTCGAAAAGTTGCAACAACAGCTCGGCAAGCAGGGCGCGTTCATCGGCCGCGATCAGGCCGTGCCTGAAGGATTATGAGTGGAGACGGCAATGAAGGGTTGGGCGCGGCTCGCACTCGCGGGTCTCCTGGTGTGGGCTGCGAGCGGCCTCGCGCGGGCCGATGATCTCCTGAAGGCGAAGATCGGCGTGTTGCGGCTGTCGTCCTCGGCGCCGGTGTTCATCGCGCAGGATAAGGGCTATTTCCGCGACGCCGGGCTCGATGTCGAGCTGAAGTTCTTCGACGCGGCACAGCCGATCGCGGTCGCGACCGCGTCGGGCGACGTCGATTTCGGCATCACCGCCGTCACCGCGGGGCTCTACAATCTCGCCGGAAAGGGCACGCTGAAGGTGATCGGCGGCATGAGCCGCGAGAAGGCCGGCTATCCCCTCATCGGCTACTTCGCCAGCAACAACGCCTATGCGAGCGGCCTCAAGACGCCGAAGGATCTGGCGGGCAAGCGCGTCGCGGTGACCCAGGTCGGCTCCAGCTTCCATTATTCGCTCGGCCTGCTCGCCGACAAATACGGCTTCAAGCTGTCCGACGTGAAGGTGGTGCCGCTGCAGTCGCTGTCGAACGCGGCCGCGGCGCTGAAGGGCGAAACCGTCGACGCCGCGCTGCTGCCGGTCTCGACCGCGCGGACGCTGATGGATTCCAACGGCGCGAAATTGCTCGGCTGGGTCGGCGACGAGACGCCGTGGCAGCTGGGGGCCATCTTCGCGTCGCCGAAGGCGCTGACCAATGCACCGCTGGTGACCAGGCTGCTCACCGCGCTGACCCGTGCCGACCACGAATATCACGACGTGATCCTGACTGCGATCAAGGACGGCGTGGCGCCGATCAACGACAAGACCGGGCCGCTGCTCGAGATCATCGCCAAATACACCAACCTGCCGGTGGCGCAGGTGGTCGGCAACTGCGCCTATATCGATCCCGACGGCAAGCTCGACGTGAAGAACCTCGACAACCAGATCAAATGGCTGCAGGGGCAGGGTTTCGTCGACAAGGGTTTCGATGCCAATGCGATCATCGCCAAGGATTATGTGAAGGCGGATTGATGTGGGACCGCGTGCACAACTCTATCCCAGTCACCCTGAGGAGCGCGCACTTGCGCGCGTCTCGAAGGGTCGACGGCCGAGCTGCTACATCCGGGCCGTCGACCCTTCGAGACGCCGCTGCGCGGCTCCTCCAGCGACAAAGGCGTAGCCTTTGCGCGGGGGTGACGGGTCTGGCAGTGAGTTCATGACGCCATGGACCTGATCGCCGACCATATCAGCCATCGCTTCGGCGCGCTCGACGTGCTCGACGATGTCTCCTTCACGATGCGCGCCGGCGAGATCGTCGCGATCGTCGGTCCGTCCGGCTGCGGCAAGAGCACGCTGCTTTCCATTCTTGGTGGCTTGCTGCGGCCGAGCAAAGGCGTCGCCGAGCTGCGCGGCGCGGCGCCGGCCGGCAGCCTCAATCCGCTGACCTTCGTGTTCCAGGATTTTGCGCTGCTGCCGTGGAGCACGGTCGAGCAGAATGTCGCGTTTCCGCTGCTCCATACGGGCTTGAGTGCCGGCGAGCGCCGCGCCGTGATCGACGATGCGCTGCGCCGCACCGGGCTGTCGGATTTTCGCGCCGCCTATCCGAAGCAGCTGTCCGGCGGCATGCGCCAGCGCGTCGGCATTGCGCGGGCACTCGCGGTTCGTCCCGCGATCCTGCTGATGGACGAGCCGCTGTCGGCGCTGGATTCGCAGACCCGCGAGCTCCTGATGGAGGATTTCGTGCGTCTGCTCGCCGACGGTGCAATGGGCGCGGTCTATGTCACGCATAATCTCGAGGAGGCGGTGCGGCTCGCCGATCGCGTCGTGGTGCTGTCGCGCCGTCCCGGCCGCATCCGGGAGATCGTGGCCATCCCGATGACGCGCGCCGAGCGTGGCATGGCGGATGCCCGCGGACAAATGGCCGCGCTGCAAGGTGAGCTGTGGTCGCTGATCCGCAAGGAAGCGATCGATGCCGAGCGCGAGGTCCAGCATGCTTGAGCGCTCTCCGCAGGATACCAAGGACCAATCGGTGGAAGCGACGCGCCCCGTCGCGTTTCGTGGCGCCGGCTTTACGCCCGGCGGCAGCCGCCGTGCCGGTTGGATCGCGCTCGCGCTGGTGATCGCGATCTGGCAGCTCGCCGGCAGCGCAGGCTGGGTCAATCCGCTGTTCCTGCCGGCGCCGTCGGCGATCGCGGTCGCGATCTATAAGCTCGCGATGTCGGGCGCGCTGTGGCAGCACTTGTCGTGGTCGATCATGCGGATCGGTACCGGCTGGCTCATCGGCACGGCCGCCGGCGTCGTGGTCGGCTTTGCGATCGGGCTGTCGACCATGGCGCGCGGCGTCGGCATCACCTTCATCTCGGCGCTGTTCCCGATCCCGAAGATCGCGCTGCTGCCGTTGCTCATTCTGTGGCTCGGGATCGGCGAGGAGCCGAAGATTGCGACCATTGCGCTAGGCGTGTTCTTCTCGACCGCGATCTCGGTCTATAGCGGCGTCGATGCGGTGCCGCGCAACCTGATCCGGATGGCGCAAAGCTTCAACGTGCCGTTCCACGCCATCGTGCGCCGCGTGATCTGGCCCGGCGCGCTGCCCTCGATCCTCGCCGGCTTCCGCATCACCGCGTCGGTGGCGCTCTTGCTCGTGGTCAGCGCCGAGATGATCGGCGCGCAATACGGCATCGGCGCCTTCGTGCTGCAGGCCGGCAATCTGATGCAGACTGATCAGCTGCTCGCCGGCGTCGTGATCCTGTCGCTGTTCGGGCTTGCGGTGGGTAAGTTGATCAATTTGCTCGAGACGCGGTTGCTGCACTGGCGGTGAGAGCACGCTGCCGCCACACACAAGGTGTCGTCCCGGCGAAAGCCGGGACCCATAACCACGGGGCGTGGTTGTTAGAAAAAGGCTGGGGCCCCAACGCGTTCAACCAATCGAGATTGGTGGTAATGGGTCCCGGCCTTCGCCGGGACGACGTGAGGTGAGCGCTGCGTGCCTTGCGCAGACGATCGTTACGCGTTGCCCCTGTCCTCGCGGAACAGGTCGAGCTTCTGCTGCACCGGGCGGTCGGAGAACGAGAACAGCACGGAGTCGGCATCGGCCTCGTGGGTGACCCAGTGCCAGCTCGGCACCACGAACAGGTCGCGCGGTCCCCACTCGAAGGTCTGGTCGCCGACCCTTGTGCGGCCCTTGCCTTCGATCGCGGCGAACACGGTTGCATCGGTTGCGCGATAGCGCGCGGTCTTGAAACCCTTAGGCAGCAGCTGGATGAAGGTGCCGATGGTCGGCATCGCGAAATCGCCGGTCTCGGGGTTGGAGAATTTCAGCTTCAGGCCGTGGCAGGCATCCCACTCGTCGCCGACCTTGGCCTTCTCCAGCGCCTCGCGGGTGTATTCATAGGGGTAGTTGAAGATCGGCGAGGTCTTCGACGTCCGCTTCTGGTCGATCGGCAGCAGATTGTGTCCGTAACGCGCGAAGCTCGCGCCGGCCGGCTTGGAGATCGACTGCTGGTCCTCCTTGGCGCCTTCGGCAAACGAGCAGTCGAAGAACTGCACCATCGGAATGTCGAGCCCGTCGAGCCAGAACATCGGCTCATTGGTTTCGTTGGAATGGTCGTGCCAGGTCATCGACGGCGTGATGACGAAGTCGCCCGGCGACATCGCTGTGCGCTCGCCGTCGACGGCAGTGAACGCGCCCTTGCCCTCGAGCACGAAGCGCAGCGCCGATTGGGCATGGCGATGGGCGGGAGCGATGTCGCCCGGCACCACCATCTGCACGCCGGCGAACAGCGAGGTCGTGATCTTGGACTGGCCGCGCAGGCCGGGATTTTCCAGCACCAGCACGCGGCGCTCGGCTTCCTTGGCCGTGATCAGCTTGCCGGCCTCGTTCATGTAGTCGCGGATCTGGTCGAACTTCCATAAGTGAGGACGGCAGGCGCTTTTCGGCTCCGGCGTGATCAGATCGTTCATCACGTTCCACAGCGCCGAGAGGTTCTGGCCGTCGATCTTCTTGTAGAATGCCTCGCGCTCCGGGGTCTTCTGCACGGCTTCCATGGCAAGCCTCCCATCATTCTTGTCGGTGCAATTTAATTGACAGTATACTGACAATATGGCTAGGGTCAATCAACCAGGCCGTAGCGTTTTCGAGCGAAGTGGATACGGTTCGCGCAAAGAAAACGCGTCAAACCAGAACAATGCAAGGGAGGTTCCGATGAAGCTGCATGGCTATTTCCGGAGCAGCGCGTCCTACCGGGTCCGGATCGCCCTCAACCTGAAGGGGCTCACGTCCGAGCATCTGCCGCATCATCTGCGCAAGGGCGAGCAGTGCGCGCCGGCCTATCTCGCGATCAATCCGCAGGGGCTGGTGCCGACCCTGGAGAGCGACGCCGGCGCGATCCTCACCCAGTCGCTCGCGATCATCGAATGGCTCGACGAGACCAATCCCAATCCGCCGCTGCTGCCGAACGATCCGCTGCGGCGCGCCAAGGTGCGGGCGTTCGCGCAGGCGATCGCCTGCGACACCCATCCGGTGCAGAATTTGAAGGTGCTGGCGCGGCTGCGTCAGCTCGGCCTTCCCGAAGCGCAGGTGACCGAATGGGCGGCCTGGGCCAATCGCGAGGGACTGTCGGCCTGCGAGACCCTGATCGCGGCGGAGTCCGGCCCGTTCTGCTTTGGAGACCAGCCGACGCTTGCCGATCTCTGCCTGGTGCCGCAGCTCGCCAATGCGCGGCGCTTCGGCGTCGACGTCTCGGCCTATCCGCGCCTGCTCAAGGCCGAGGCCGCGGCCAAACAGGTCAAGGCGTTCGCCGACGCCGCCCCGGACAAGCAGCCCGATGCCGAATAACAAGCCAACGCCCGTCACGATGGACGCGGTCTACACCGCGCCCGGCTACCTGTTCCGGCGGATGCAGCAGATCGCGGTCGCGCTGTTCATCGAGGAGTGCAAGGCATTCGACCTGACGCCGGTGCAATATGCCGCGCTGGTCACGATCTCGACCCATCCCGGCATCGACGCCACAAGGCTTTCGGCGGTGATCGCGTTCGATCGCTCCACGCTCGGCAACGTGATCGAGCGGCTGCAGGCCAAGGAGTTCATCGTGCGCAAGCCGGCGCCCGAGGACAAGCGTGTCAAGCTGCTCTATCTCACCAAGGCCGGCGCGGCGGTGCTGAGCGATATCATGCCCTCGGTCGACAAGGCACAGGCGCGGATGCTGCAGCCGCTGAAGCCGGCCGACCGCAAGACGTTGCTGGCGCTGTTGACCCAACTCGTCGACCTCAACAATGAGGCCTCGCGGGTGCCGCTGCGCGCCGAGGATGCGCTTGAGCATCTCGGGAGGTCGGGCTGATGGCGCAGACGAGACCGGTCCTGATCGCGGGCGGCGGCATCGGCGGTCTCGCCGTCGCGCTCGGCCTCGCGCAGAAGGGCATTCGCTCCATCCTGCTGGAGAAGGCCTCAGCGCTCGGTGAGATCGGCGCCGGCATCCAACTTGGGCCGAACGCGTTCCACGCCTTCGACTATCTCGGCGTCGGCGAGGCCGCGCGCAACATGGCGGTCTATATCGACCAGCTCCGGCTGATGGATGCGCTGACCGCCGATGAGATCACCCATATCGATCTCGGCGATGCCTTCCGCGCTCGGTTCGGCAATCCCTATGCCGTGGTGCATCGCGGCGATTTGCACGGCGTGTTCCTGCGCGCCTGCCAAAATCACGAGCTGATCGAACTGCGCGTGTCCAGCGAGGTGACAGGCTACGAGCAGGATGGCTCGTCCGTGACCGCAAAGCTCGCCGGTGGCGAGCGGATCACCGGCCGTCTTCTGATCGGCGCCGATGGCTTGTGGTCGAACATCCGCAAGCAGGTCACGGCCGATGGCCCGCCGCGCGTCTCCGGCCACACCACCTATCGCTCGGTGATTCCGACCGAGCAGATGCCGGAGGATCTGCGCTGGAACGCGGCCACGCTATGGGCCGGCCCGAAATGCCACATCGTGCATTACCCGTTGTCGGGCTGGAAGGTGTTCAACCTCGTCGTCACCTATCACAACAATGCGCCGGAGCCGGTCGCGGGCAAGCCGGTGTCCGAAGCCGAGGTGATGAAGGGTTTTACCCACGTCCATGAGCGGGCGCAGAACATCATCCGCCACGGCACCAACTGGAAGCTCTGGGTGCTGTGCGACCGCGATCCGAACGCGCAGTGGATCGACGGCCGCGTGGTGCTGCTCGGCGACGCCGCGCATCCGATGCTGCAATATTTCGCGCAGGGCGCCTGCCAGGCGATGGAGGACGCGGTCTGCCTGTCGCACATGCTGGCCAGTCACGATGATCAGGCTATGGCGCTTGAGGCCTACAGCGCGCAGCGCTTCCCGCGCACTGCCCGCGTGCAGCTGATGTCACGCGCGATCGGCGAACACGTCTACCATCCCTCGGGCGAGCACGCCCGCATCCGCAACGCGATCATGAGCGCGAAGTCGCAGGCCGAGTGGTGCGACGATATCGCCTGGCTGTATGGTGGGACGGGGCTGAAGGCGTAGCCGCCGGTGGCTAATGTAGACGAGCAATTGCCACATCTTCAGTCGTCGTCCTGGCGAAAGCCAGGACCCATAACCACAGATGTGTGTGGTGCGAAGGCTGGGGCCCCAGCTTACCTCAACAAGGACTATTCGTGGTTATGGGTCCTGGCTTTCGCCAGGACGACACCGAATTTTTGGCCGCCGCGCCCTACGAAACGCGCCCTCACATCCGCATCACCGCCTGCCGGTCGATCTTGCCGGTGCCGGTCTTCGGCAGCTCGTCGATGAATTTGACCTCGCGCGGATATTTGTACGGCAACAGCTTCGTCTTGACGTAATCCTGCAGCCGCCGCGTCGTTTCGGCCGTGTCGAAGCCGGCCTTGTTCATGACAACCACGGCGCGCAGCGTCATGCGCCGGTCGGGCAATTCGGCGGCGTAGACGGCGCATTCGCGGACGTCGGGGTGATCGGCGAGACAGAGCTCGACTTCCAGCGGATAGACCCACTGGCCGGAGATCTTGATCAGATCGTCGGCGCGGCCGCGGAAGAAGTGGAAGCCGTCGCTGTCGCGCATGAAGCGGTCGCCGGTGTAGATCCAGCCGTCCTCGCGCACGGTCTCGACGGTCTTGTCCGGCCGGTTCCAGTACAGTGGCGTCGCGGAATCGCCGCGCACCCACAAGATGCCTTCCTCATTGTCGCCGACCTCGCGGCCGTCGCTGTCGCGCAGCATGATCTCGTAGCCGGGCACGCGCAGGCCGGCGGCGCCGAGCTTCTTTCGTTCCGCGCGGTTGCTGAGATAGACGTGCAGCACTTCGGTCGAGCCGAGGCCTTCGATGATCTCGAGCCCGGTGAGCCGCTTCCAGCCGTTGAACACATCGGCCGACAGCACCTCGGCGGCCGAGACCGCCATTCGCAGCGACGAGAAATCGGTCTGCTCGGCGCCCTCGGCCTTGGTCAGCGAGATGTAGAGCGTCGGCAGGCCGAAGAACACGGTCGGGCGATATTGTCCGATCGCCGCGAAGATCGCAGCCGGCTTCGGCTGGCCCGGCAGCAGCAGCGTCGCGGCGCCGACCGAGAAGGGAAACGTGATCGAATTGCCGAAACCGTAGGCGAAGAAGATCTTCGGCACCGAGAAGCAGATGTCACCGGGCTCTAGGTTCAGCACATTGCGGGCAAAGGCGCGCTCGCTATAGGCCATGTCGTGCTGCAGATGCACGATGCCCTTGGGACGGCCGGTCGACCCGGACGAATACATCCAGAACGCCATCTCGTTGCGGTGGGTGTCGGGCGCGTCGAGCTCGATCGGAAATCCTTGCAGCCAGTCGCCGGCGTTGCGCGCCTCGGCGACGGCGTGATCGCCGGCGGCGCCGTTGACCACGACCAGCGTGCGCAGCGGCGTGTCCTTGCAGGCTTCCGCGTTGAAGCGCGCACAGAATTCCGCATCGGTGACGGCGACCTGCGCGCCGGCGTCGGACAGGTAGAATTGCAGCAGCTCGGGCGTGGTCAGCGTGTTGATCAAGAGCGGCACGAAGCCGGCACGCACCGCGCCGAAGAATGCCGCGGGATAGGCCGGGGTATCGTCGAGGAACAGCAGGATGCGGTCGCCGCGCTGCAGTCCAAGCGACCGGAAGGCGTGGCCCCAGCGTGCGGCCTCAGTGCAGAGCTCGCGATAGGTCCGCGTGCCGGCCGGGCCGGTCAGCGCCAGGCGCTCGGCATTCCCGTTGCCGAGATTGTCGAACAGGATGCAGCTCGCGTTGTAGCGCTCGGAGATCGTAAAGCCGATCTCGCGCGCACCGGGATTGTCCAGCGGAACCTGGTCGGCGATCCCGGTCATGATTGTCCCTTTGCGGCTGCGTAGCGGGCCATGAAGGCGGGCGACATCGCGCGCAGCCGCGCGTCATCGATCCGGCCGGAGCGGGTGATGTAGCTGTAGGCGAAATCCATCAGATCGAGCTTCATGTGCGCGGGGAAATGCTCGTACCAGTCGGCACTCGTCCGCGCCGCGGTGACGAGCTTCTTCACGATCGGCTTGCGCTCGCTCTCGTAGCGGGCAAGCGCGGTGGCGATGCCGCTCTCGGTCTCCAGCGCCTTGGTCAGTGCGATCGCATCCTCGATCGCAAGCCGCGTGCCCGAGCCGATCGAGAAATGCGCCGAATGCAGTGCGTCGCCGACCAGCACCATGTTGCCGTGCGACCAGCGCTCGTTCCAGATCCACGGGAAATTGCGCCACACCGATTTGTTCGAGATCAGCCGGTGGCCGTCCAGCGTCGCTGCGAACACGTCTTCGCAAATCGCCTGCGACTCCTCGATGCTCTTGTCGGCGAAGCCATAGGCCGCCCAGGTCGCCGCGTCGCATTCGACCAGGAAGGTGCTCATGTCCTTCGCATAGCGATAGTGATGGGCGTTGAAGCTGCCGCGCTCGGTCGCCACGAAGGTCTGCGACAGCGTCGCGAAGGTTTTCGTGGTGCCGTACCAGGCGAACTTGTTTGAGGACTGCGAGACCGACGCGCCGAAGGCGGACTCATAGCCGCGGCGGACCATCGAGTTCAGCCCGTCGGCGGCGACGATCAGGTCGTAACCTGCGAGCTGGTCGACCGACTGCACCACGGTGTCGAAGCGCGGCGTGACGCCTGTGCTGCGGACGCGCTCCTGCAGGATCGTCAGCAGCGCCAGCCGGCCGATCGAGGAGAACCCGACGCCGTCGATCTCGACGCTCTCGCCGCGCAGATTGAGGGTGATGTTCTTCCAGCTCTCCATAAGCGGGGCGATGGCGTCGACCGTCTCGCGGTCGTCGGCGCGCAGGAAGTCCAGCGCCTGCTCGGAGAACACCACGCCGAAGCCCCAGGTGGCGCCGGCGGCGTTCTGCTCGAACAGGTCGATCTCGGCGTCGGGATGACGCTTCTTCCAGAGATAGGCGAAATAGAGCCCGCCGGGCCCTCCGCCGATCACGGCGATCCGCAACGTCTGCCTCCCAGATTGACAGTGTACTTACAATTTGAGCCCAGACTAATCGCCCTCTGGCGGGAACGCCAGAGGGAAAATGCGCGCGGCGACTAGCCGCCTGGGGCTGAAAGTCTCAGTAGCAGCGGCGGACCTTGACCCCGTCGACCCACACCCAGCGGCAGCCGGCGGCGACGGGTTTGCGGGCGACGACCGCACCGTTGGGACCGGCGCAGCCGGCGCGATAGACGCCGCGCGCGCAAACGACCGCGTTGGCGTCGGAGGACTCAAAGATCATGGTCGCGGCAAAGGACAGCAGGGCTGCGGCGATCAGCACTATTGAACGCATGAAATTCCCTCTCCCGGGTGAGGTATGCTTGCCCTGTAGGTGACAACAAAGTGCTACGGTTCCGTGCCCCGGCGATCGCCGGGCACATGTCGTCTCACCGCCTGCGCGGCTATTTCTTTTCCGCTTCCGCCAGCACCTTCTTGCAGGCGGGCGCCAGCTTGTCGCTCTGCTTGGCGAGACAGGCGATGATGCGGCCGCCGCCGGGCGTCACGCTTTTGCAAAACTTCTCGTAATCACCCATGCAGGCGTCGCGTTGCGCTGATGTCAGCTCCTGGGCGTAGGCGGCGGTTGCGCCGCAGAGCAGCGCGGTGGTCAGGATAATGCGCAGCATTGTTCGCTCCCCTTTTCCGGTCGATCGCGTGACGACAGGATTACCGCGCCGCGAACGGCGCCAGCACGTCGCGGCACGCCGGCGACAGCGAGCCGGCATTGGTCGCGAGGCACTGCACGATCCGCCCGCCGCCCGGCTGGACGCCGCCACAGATCGAGCGGACGTCGGCGCCGCAGGCCGAGCGCAGCACGAGCAACTCTTCGCGCGGCCGCAGTGGCCGCAACGCGATCACGGCCGGCGCCGCGGCTGGCGCTGCCGTCGTCGCTGCAGCGCCCGCGGCCGGCGCGGCGGCACCGCCACCGGCGGCGGCCACGGCCTTCTCGCAGGCCAGCGAAAGCTTGCCCTTGTTCTTTTCGAGGCACTGCAGCGCCGGCGCGCCGCCGGTCGGCACGCCCGCGCAAACCTTGGGATAATCGGAGCGGCATGCGCTGCGGACCGCGGAGATCTGCGCGTTGGACGGCGTCCCGGCCGCCCTCGGTGCGGCGGCTTCGGTGGCAGGCTTGGCCGTTGCCGCCGGAGCAGCTTCGGTCTTGGCCGCCGCGGGCGCAGAGTCTGCCTTCGGTGCGGCGGCGGGCGCTTCGACGGCCTTCACCGCGCTGGCGCAGCCCGGCCCGAGGCTCGCCATGTTCTTCTGCAGACATTGCAGCGAGGCTTCGCCGCCCGGCGGTACGCTGGAGCAGTGGGCGATGTAGTCGTTGCGACATTGCGACTTGATGGCGTCGCGCTGCGTCGGCGCCTGCGACAAGACCGGTGCGGTGCTCATGAATGCCGCAAGCGCAAGACATGCGGACAGCTTCGTTGCTCGTGTCAACGCATTGATCATCTGAATAAATCCTCTGGTCGCGCCGGATGCGTCCGGCTCAACTGAACTGAGTTCTGAAAAGTCTTTGTTGTAACAACCTCGGCGCGCGACATCATTTTCGCTTTCGAGTTCCGCCGCAAGCGGATTGTTGCTATGGATGAAGCAGGCGGATTTTTTGCCCGTCACGAGATCTTTGAATTTGGTCATTTGAATCGAGGCTCGGAAATGAGGCATGCGCGCGCGTCGGCACATTTCGGTCGGAGCAGTTTTGTGCGGCTGCGAAATGCACCGCTTGCGCGCATCGCGTTCGTCGTATCGGCCTTCGTCAGTTTAAGTGCCTGCGAGCAAAACAGTTTTGTTGCACCGCCGCCGCCCAAGGTCGAGGTTGCGCCGCCGGTGCAGCGCGCGATCACACGTTATCTGGACGCCACCGGAAACACCGCGCCGATCCAGACCGTCGATCTGGTCGCGCGCGTGCAGGGCTTTCTGCAGGCGATCAACTATCAGGACGGCTCTTTCGTGAAGGAGGGGACCACGCTGTTCACGATCGAGCCGGAGACCTACAAGCTGAAGCTGGAACAGGCGCAGGCCGCAGAGGTCGGCGCGCAGGCGACGCTGAAGCAGGCCGAGCTCGACTTCAAGCGGCAGACCGATCTGGTGCAGCGGCAGGCGGTCTCGCAGGCGACCCTTGATACCTCGACCTCCACCCGGGACAACGCCCAGGCCAGCCTGCAGCAGGCCCAGGTCAACACCAGGATCGCCGCGGTCAACTACGGCTACACCAACGTCGCCGCGCCGTTCGACGGCATCGTCAGCAACCACCTTGTGTCGGTCGGCGAGCTGGTCGGCGTGGCATCGCCGACCCAGCTTGCCACCATCGTGCAGCTCGATCCGATCTATGTGAATTTCAACGTCAACGAACAGGACGTGCAGCGGGTGCGGGATGAAGCGCGCCGTCGTGGTCTGACGGTCAACGAACTCAGGCAGTTGCCGGTCGAGGTCGGCCTGCAGACCGAGACCGGCTATCCGCACAAGGGCAAGCTCGATTACATCTCGCCGACCCTCAACCAGTCGACCGGCACGCTCGCGGTCCGCGGCGTGTTCCCAAATCCGGACCGGACCTTGCTGCCCGGCTTCTATGTCCGCGTTCGCGTGCCGTTCGAAAAGCAGGACGACGCGCTGCTGGTGCCCGACGTCGCGATCGGCAGCGACCAGGCCGGCCGCTACGTGCTGGTCGTCAATGCCGAGAATGTGGTCGAGCAGCGCAAGGTGACAACCGGCCCGCTCGATGAGGGGCTGCGCGTCATCGAAAGCGGCCTCAAGCCGGACGACCGCATCGTGACCGCCGGATTGCTGCGCGCGATCCCCGGGCAGAAGGTCGATCCGCAGGTGCAGAAGGCCGACGCGGCGCCGACAGCCGCCAAATAGGACGCACGCGCCATGATCTCGAAATTCTTCATCGAGCGCCCGGTCCTTTCCAACGTCATCGCGATCCTGATGATCCTGATCGGCGGCGTGGCGCTGTACAATCTTGCAGTCGCGCAATATCCCGACGTGGTGCCGCCGACGGTGCAGGTGACGACGCGCTATCCCGGCGCCTCGGCCAAGACGGTGGTCGATACCGTGGCGCTGCCGATCGAGCAGCAGGTCAACGGCGTCGAGGACATGCTGTACATGCAGTCCTACAGCGGCGCCGACGGCACCTATACGCTCACGGTGACCTTCAAGATCGGCACCGATCTCAATTTCGCGCAGGTGCTGGTGCAGAACCGTGTCTCCAGCGCGCTGTCGCAGCTGCCGACCTCGGTGCAGAACCAGGGCGTCACGGTCCAGAAGCGGTCGACCTCGATCCTGCTGTTCGTGACGCTGACCTCGCCGAACGAGACCTATGACAGCCTGTTCCTGTCGAACTACGCCACCATCAACATCCGGGACGAGCTGTCGCGCCTTCCGGGCGTCGGCAACGTCACGGTGTTCGGCGCCGGGCAGTATTCGATGCGGGTCTGGCTCGATCCGAACAAGCTGCAGGTGCGCGGGCTGGTGCCGCAGGACGTCATCCAGGCGATCCAGCAGCAGAGCCAGCAGGTCACCGCCGGCCAGGTCGGCGCGCCGCCGACGCCGGCGGGCCAGGCGTTCCAGTACACGCTGAACGTCAACGGCCGGCTCGACGACAAGAGCCAGTTCGAGGACATCATCGTGAAGACAGGCAATGTCGGCGACGTCACCCGGGTGCGCGACGTCGGCTGGGTCGAACTCGGCGCGCAGACCTACAGCCAGATCTTCTCGCTGAACCAGAAGCCCGCGACCGGCATCGGCGTGTTCCAGTCGCCGGGCGCCAATGCCTTGCAGGTCGAGAAGGCCGTCGAGAAGAAGATGGCGGAGCTCGCCAAGCAGTTCCCGCAGGACATCAAATACGACACGCCGTTCGACACCACCAAATTCGTCAACGCCTCGATCGAGGAGGTCTACAAGACCCTGTTCGAGGCCGGCCTCCTGGTGCTGGTCGTGATCCTGGTTTTCCTGCAGGACTGGCGGGCGATGCTGGTGCCGGCAACCACCGTGCCGGTCACGATCATCGGCGCGTTCGCGGCCATGGCCGCGCTCGGCTTCACCATCAACCTGTCGACGCTGTTTGCGATCGTGCTGGCGATCGGCATCGTGGTCGACGACGCCATCGTCGTGGTCGAGGGCGCGGCGCACAATATCGAGCGCGGCATGTCGGGCCACGACGCCGCGATCAAGGCGATGGACGAGTTGTTCGCGCCGATCGTCGGCATCACGCTGGTCTTGATCTCGGTGTTTTTGCCGGCGGCGTTCCTGCCCGGGCTGACCGGACGGATGTACGCGCAATTCGCGCTGGTGATCGCCGCCACCGCGCTGCTCAGCGCCGTCAATGCCGCGACGCTGAAGCCGACACAATGCGCGCTATGGCTGCGTCCCCCCGCTCCGCCCGAGCAGCGCAACTTCTTCTATCGCGGCTTCAACGCGGTCTATGACCGGCTGGAGCGCGGCTACACCCGGCTGGTCAGCGGCATCGCCGGGCATGCCAAGACCTCGGTCGCCGTTGCGCTCGTCATCATCGGGCTTGCCGGCTACGGCCTGTCGCGGGTGCCGACCGGATTCATTCCGATCGAGGACCAGGGTTATCTGCTCGCCGCGGTGCAATTGCCCGACGGCGCGGCCCTCGACCGCACCCAGCACGTGCTCGACGAGGTCACCAGGATCGCCGGCAAGACCCCCGGCGTCGACCAGGTGGTCAGCATCGCCGGCATCTCGGCGCTCGACAACTCCTCGAGCCTCGCCAATGCCGGCGTCGCCTATCTGATCCTGAAGGACTGGGGCGCGCGCGGGCCGGGCGAGGACCTGCGTTCGCTGGTCTATGGGCTCAACGACAAGCTCGCGGTGATCCCGGAGGCGCGCATCCTGGTGATCCCGCCGCCGCCGATCCAGGGCATCGGCAACGCCGCCGGCTTTGCCATGCAGGTCGAGCTGCGCGACGGCAATGCCGATTACGGCAAGCTGCAGGCGGTCACCGGCGCGATCGTGGCCAATGCGCAGACCCAGAGCGCGCTGCAGCGGGTCCAGTCGTCGTTCCGCTCGATGGTGCCGCAGTTCGACGTCGACGTCGATCGCATCAAGACGCAGACCCTGCACGTCACCCCCGACCAGATCTTCGCGGCGCTGTCGACCTATCTCGGCGCCAGCTACGTCAACCAGTTCACCAAGTTCGGCCGCACCTTCCAGGTCTATACCCAGGCCGACGCACAGTACCGCCTGAGCCTGCGCGACATCGAGAACATGATGGTGCGCAACAGCAACGGCGACATGATCCCGCTCGGCACGGTCGCCAGGATCACGCCCTCGATCGGACCGTCGCTGATCAGCCTTTACAACCTCTATCCGTCCGCCTCCATCATCGGGCTGCCGGCGCAGGGTTACTCGTCCGGCCAGTCGATGGCGTTGATGGAAGAGATCGCGGCAAAGACGCTGCCGCCCGGCTCGGGCTTCGAGTGGACGGCGATGTCGTACCAGGAGAAGGAGGTCGGCAGCCAGATCTACTATGTGTTCGCGCTGGCGCTGCTCCTGGTCTATCTCGTGCTCGCCGGACAATATGAGAGCTGGTACGCGCCGATCTCGGTGATCCTGGCCGTGCCGCTGTCGCTGCTCGGCCCGACGCTGGTGTTGCTGAGCCTGAATATCGAGAACAACCTCTACACCCAGATCGGCACCATCCTGCTGATCGCGCTGTCGGCCAAGAACGCGATCCTGATCGTCGAGGTTGCGCTGGAGCGTCATCTGCGCGACGGACGGTCGGTGCTGGATTCGGCCATCGACGCGGCGCGCGCGCGATTCCGGCCGATCCTGATGACGTCGTTTGCCTTCATCCTCGGCGTGCTGCCGCTGGTGATCGCGACCGGCGCCGGCGCCAACGCCCGCAAGTCGATCGGCATCACCGTGTTCTCCGGCATGATCGCCTCGACCTGCCTCGCCGTGCTGTTCGTGCCGGCGTTCTTCGTCGTGGTGCAGGGTTTCGAGAACTGGCGCAAGGCGAAAAAGGGCAAGACGGCGCCGCAAGCTGCACCGCAGGCGTCGGGCACGGCGCATTAAGTTTGGTGCCGAGTGCATTCAGATCTCTCCCCGTCACCCTGAGAGAATGTGAATGTATTCACCGTCGTCCTGGCGAAAGCCAGGACCCATTTACCCCAACCGCTTGTTGTTGTGTGACGCCGGGGCCACTATCGCACTCTCAATCGAATTCGGTGGTTATGGGTCCTGGCTTTCGCCAGGACGACGACGTTGGGAAGCCACTCGCTACAACTCTTACACCGTCACCCTGAGGAGGCCGCGAAGCGGCCGTCTCGAAGGGTCGACGGCCACCAGCCGGGCTGTGCATCCTTCGAGACGCGCTACGCGCTCCTCCAGCGACAAAGGCGAAGCCTTTGCGCGGGGATGACGGGTTCGGAGATGTTCCCCAGCTACACCTTCACCATGCGCTTGCCGCGGTTTTCGCCGGCGAGCAGGCCGATCAGCGCCTGCGGCGTGTTCTCGATGCCGTCGATGACGTCCTCCTGCACCTTGAGCTTGCCCGAGGCGACCCAGGACTGCAGGTCGGCGAGTGCGGCGTCGCGTTGGTCCATGTAATCCATCACGATGAAGCCCTGCATGATCAGCCGCTTCACCACGATCAGGCCGGGCACGCCGCGCGGGCCGTGCGCGGAGGGGACGCCGTCATATTGCGAGATCGCGCCGCAGCAGGCGATCCGGCCGCGATTGTTCATCTGCGCCAGGCAGGCTTCCAGAATGTCGCCGCCGACATTGTCGAAATAGACGTCGATGCCCTTGGGCGCCGCCGCGCGCAGCGCCTTGTAGGTGGCGCCGTCCTTGTAGTCGACCGCGGCGTCGAAGCCGAGCTCGCTGGTCAGCCAATGGCACTTGTCCTTGCCGCCGGCGATGCCGACGACGCGGCAGCCCTTGATCCCAGCGATCTGGCCGACGATCGAGCCGACCGAGCCCGCGGCCGCCGACACCACCACGGTCTCGCCTTCCCTGGGCTTGCCGACATGGAGCAGGCCGAAATAGGCGGTCAGGCCGGCAACGCCGTAGACGCTGAGCAGATGCGTCATCGGCTGGAGCTTCGGCATCTTCGCCAGGTGCTTGGCGGGCACGGCGGCATAATCCTGCCAGCCGGTGTCGCCGAACACGATATCGCCGGGCTTCAGGCCGGGATCCTTCGACGAGATCACCTCGGCGATGCTGCCGCCGGCCATCACGGTGTTGGCTTCCACCGCAGCGCGGTAAGTGGCGCCGTGCATCCAGGCGCGGTTGGCGGCATCGAGCGAGATGTAGCGCGTCCGCACCAGCGCCTCGCCGTCCTTCGGCGTGGGGATCGTCCCCTTGGTCAGACGAAAATGTTCGGGGCCAAGCTTGCCGGTCGGCTTTTCGACAAGCAGGATCTGGCGATTGACGGTGTCGTTCATTGCAATGTCTCCCCCTTTTGCCTTCCCTTTGCCTTCCCTTGGCGTTGGTTGTTTCGCATGCAATTGACTGCGACGCGCGCAGCGCCTTGCACAGATTGTGCGCTGCATGAACGCTAATCCGCGCGCTGACATTCCACAACGGGAACGTTTCGGCAAAGTCGCGCTGGACGCGAAGCGTGTTGCGTAGCTGCGTAAATCTGCCACACTTGCCCTTCGCCGGGAACTTACGGGGGTAAGAGAATGTCCAGCAGGTTTACGCAGTATATCCTGATTGCGATGGTCCTTGGCATCGCGATGGGGACGATTGTCTTCAACTACTTTCCTGACAGCCGTGCCGAGATCGCAGCAGACGTCAACCTGATCGCGATGCTGTTCCTGCGCCTGATCAAGATGATCATCGCGCCGCTGGTTTTCGCGACCCTTGTCGGCGGCATCGCCCATATGGGAAGCGGCGCCAAGCTCGGGCGCATCTTCGCCAAGACCATGGGCTGGTTCGTCTCCGCCTCCTTCGTCTCGCTGCTGCTCGGCCTCGTGATGGTCAATCTGCTGCAGCCCGGCGCCAACTTCCCCGGCACGCTGCCCGACAAGGCGCAGTCGACCGGCCTGCCGGTGTCGGCGTTCTCGATCGAGAAATTCCTCACCCATCTGATCCCGACCTCGATCGCGGATGCGATGGCGCAGAACGAGATTCTGCAGATCGTCGTGTTCGCGGTGTTCTTCGCGGTTGCACTCGGCGCGATGCCTGAACGGGCCAAGCCGATCATGAGCCTGATCGACGACCTCGCGCACATCATGCTCAAGGTCACCGGCTACGTGATGTTGTTCGCCCCGCTCGCGGTGTGGGCCGCGATCATGGCGACCGTCTCGAAGAACGGCCTCGGCGTGCTCTGGAAGCTCATCGTCTTCATGGGCGGCTTCTATCTCTCGCTCCTGATCCTGTGGGGCATCCTGGTCGTCGTCGGGTTCATCGTGATCGGGCCGCGCTACAGCCATCTCTTGCGGCTGATCCGCGAGCCGCTGATGATCGCGTTCTCGACCGCCTCGTCGGAGGCGGCCTATCCGAAGACGCTGGAGGGGCTGAACAGGTTCGGCGCTTCCTCGCGCATCTCGGCCTTCGTGCTGCCGCTCGGCTATTCCTTCAACCTCGACGGCACGATGATGTACTGCACCTTCGCGAGCATCTTCATCGCGCAGACCTACCACATCGAGATGTCGATCGGCACGCAGCTCGCGATGCTGGCGACGCTGATGATCACCTCGAAGGGCGTCGCCGGCGTGCCGCGCGCCTCGCTGGTGGTGATCGCCTCGACGCTGGCGCAGTTCAACATCCCCGAGGCGGGCCTGCTGATGATCATGGGCATCGACACCTTCCTCGACATGGGCCGCAGCGCCACCAACGTGATCGGCAACTCGCTGGCGACCGCCGTGGTCGCGAAGTGGGAGGGCGAGCTGAAGGCCGAGCACGAGCTCGGGCCCGACGACGCGGTGCCGCAGGATGCGGTGCCCGGCGCCGTGATGGCCGGCCATTGAGGGGAGGGATGCATGCATCGCGCCCGCTGGAGGCCGATACGGGCTGAGGCGCCTCTGCTGTCAGCGTGTCTGCTGGCGGCAAGCCTGCTCGCCGCACCGGCCTCCGCGCAGCCGGCGGGCGAGGGGCTCAGCCCGACGCTCGCCAACATCAAGGCCACGCACACGGTGCGGATCGGCTATCGCGAAAGTTCGCCGCCGTTCTCGTTCCTCGACCACTCCAACCGGCCGATCGGCTACAGCCTCGAGCTGTGCGATGCGATCGTCGAGGAGATCGGGACCGAGGTCGACGACGCCAATCTCAAGGTCGACTACGTCAAGGTCACTTCCGACGACCGCATTCCGGCGGTCGTCGACAAGAAGATCGACCTCGAATGCGGATCGACTACGGCGAATGCCGAGCGCGGCAAGCTGGTCGCGTTCTCGCCGCTGATGTTCGTGGCCGGCACCAAGCTGATGGTGCCGAAAGCCTCGGGGGTCACCCAGGTCGCCGACCTCAAGGGCAAGACGGTGGTGGTGACCAAGGGCACCACCAACGAGCAGGCGATGCACAATGTCGACGCCAAGCAAAAGCTCGGCCTCAACATCGTCACGGCGCCCGACCACGAGCAGTCCTACCAGATGCTTGTGGACGGCAAGGCGGATGCGTTCGCGACCGACGACATCCTGCTCTACGGCCTGATCGCGCGGCACAAGTCGCAGGACAAATTCCGCGTCACCGGCGACTACCTGTCCTACGACCCCTACGGCATCATGTACCGCAAGGGCGAGCCGCAGATGAAGGACGTGGTCGAGCGCGCGTTCCGCAGGCTCGCCTCGAATCGCGACATCGTCCCGCTCTACAACAAATGGTTCGTCGCCCGGCTGCCGACCGGCGAGAAGCTCAACGTCGCGCTGTCGCCGCAGCTCGAAGAGGCCTTCAAGGCGCTCGACGATTCACCGGGCGGGTCGAACTAGAGCGTTTTCGAGCGAAGTGGGCACCGGTTCGCGTGAGGAAAACGCGTCAAGACAAGAATCTAGAGCTTCGGTTCTGATTCAATCAGAACCGAAAATGCTCTAGCCGCGAATTTCGACCTCTCCCCTCGCGGGAGAGGTCTGAATCCCGGCGCGGCATCGTTCACCGCCAATAGCGCCGCGACAAATCCAGGCACTGCCGGACCCAGTATCCGTTCACATGGATCAGCTGGCATGTGCTCGGAGGCGGCTCCTTGATGATCGGGTAGCCGTGGATGTCGATATTCGTCGGGGCCGTGACGCCGCGCCAAAACACCGCATTGGCGGCCGGAGGATTGAAGGCGGCGGCGAACGCCGCCAGTGCGACGAAGCTCAAAAGAAGTTTGCGCATAATCTGTTTCCGGATCAATCAATGCACGGAAGCGTACTCCCTTGCGCAGGATGAGCAAGGCGCCGAATCGATCAAAATGACGGCCAGAGCTTCCGTGCCGGCCGCACCATGGTCCCCCGCGTCAGCCGCCGCGGACCGCTATGCATGCGAGGGCAACGATGCCGACCGCCGCCAGAACAACCATGACCTGGAAAATCGCGCGCCCAAGAATCGCTCCAATCGCTCCCATCAAAGCTCCGTCGATCCGGCGGGATCTTCCTTCGAGTGTCCACGCGCCGCGATCTCTGGAGCATCATCGGCAGGCAAGATTCGGCTGTTGAAGTCGGCGAACTCGTCGCTTCACCAGCTAATGTCGTTCGGCGACAAGTCGATCGACCTGTTGCTTCAGCTCTGCTTCCATTTCGGAAATGACGTCGTGCGGCAGACGAGCGCGAAGCGGATCGGTCGTCTCGTGCCGCATCCTGGGCTGCTTGGCGAGCGCGGGTCGTTCAAGCGCCTGATCCTCGATCGATCGTCGAGAGGACGCATAGCCTGTCGCGCCAGCCGTCACGTCAGCGCCGTAGGGCTCGCAAGAATCCTGATCCGACTGCACAGCGTTCTTCATGAGCTCTGCCTCCTGGCACTATCTCGCAAGAATTCCCTTGCTCAGGCTCGAACCGTTCGGCTCGTCCGGCTTGTCGCCCATCAATGACGCTGAAACCTCCAAAGTTGTTCCGCTTGGAACTTGCAAAGGTTCGCCGGAGCAGTCCCTCATGAAGCGGGAACCAGAACCATAAACATCCTCATTCGTTAACTCTGGTTGATCGTTCGGAGGTCGCCATGGCTTACGCGAGACCAGTTCGTCAAATAGCAATTGTGGTCGAAGACGACACGATCCAGCGCGACATGATTGCGCTGTTGTTGCAGGAAGGCCATTTCGACGTCATCCAGTGCGAGGACGCCGAGACGGCAGCGCTGGCCATCAAGATGCGTCACCCGTCGCTGGTGGTTACCGATATCAAGCTCACGGGCAAAATGGATGGCGTCGAGCTTGCACGTTTGGCCGTCGATTGCGATCCGGGTGTGCGCGTTATGGTCATCTCGGGTCGGCCCCCGGACAGCGCGCTGCCCGAGGGCGTCAAGTTTTTCGAGAAGCCGGTTTATCCACCCATGCTGCTGCGAGAGCTGGCGTCGTAATTCTCGCCGACGGGTGGCCCATGCAAGACGATCCTGAAATCGATTGGCACCGGGAGCAGATTGCGAAGAACCGGGAGCTGATCGCGGAATTGCAATCCGGAAATACGGCGGGGGCTGACGTGTTTCCAGAGACGCAAGCCGAGATCGACCGTCTCACCGCACAGATCGAGCAATCGGAACTGATCGTCGCCGCCTATGAAAAGGAGCACCCGCAAGCCTGATCGGGCGTTCACAGTGCAGGATAGCGCCGTCGAGCCCGCGTCATCGGGCGGGGAGACGCTACGCGAACACTTCGTCCAGCGCCGCCGAATAGGCCGCCTCGACCAGCGCCGGATGCCGGCGCCCCAGCGCTTCCATCTTCACCCCGGAATTCACCTCGAGGATTTTCCACACGCCCTCCGTGCGCACGACGTCGATCGAGGCGAAGCGGATGCCGACGGCTTGCGCGGCCCTGATCGCGAGCGCGACGCAGGCCCCGCGCGTCGCGTCATCGGCGAGCAGCACGGGCTCCGCGCCGGCATCGAGGTTGTGCCGCCAGTTGAGCAGAAGTCGTTCGCCGGCGGGCGGAACGGCGTCGAGTGCGGCGGCATCGAAATCCTCGGTGATGGTCTTGAGTTGCTCGGCCGTCGCGTTCGCCTGCGCCAGCGCGCGCAGCGACTGGATGCCGTCGCCAACCACCGACGGGCGCGTCTTGCCGTAGACGATCAGCGCGCGCGCATCGAGCAGCACCACGCGCACCTCGTCTGCGATCTCGACGTAGGGCGAGATGGCAAGACTTGGATGCGCGGCAAGGATGCGCGCAACCGCCGTCTCCAGCTGCGCCCGCGTCGTGACGCGGAAGACAAGCTCGCCGGAGGTCCCCTCATTGGGCTTGACGACCAGCCCCTGCGGATGCTGTTCGAGGAGACGCTGCATCGCGTCCAGCGAGTCCGATCCCGGAATGTGCTTGCTGAACTTCGCGCCCAGAAACAGCGTGTGCGGAATGGCGGGAACGCCGGCCAATGCCAGCACGTCCGCGCAGGCCGATTTGTCATTGGCGACCTGATGCGCGACCGCGCTGTTCAGCCCGACGTCATAGCCGATCGCGAGCCGCCGCGCGTTGCCCTTGGTCATGGTGACCAGCCAGCCGCCGGACCGCACCTCGACGGCAATCGCGTGCGCCAAACAATATTTTTTGATGGTTTCCAGGAAGATTCGCTGGCTGATCAGGACCACGAGATCATTTTCCCTTCACCGCGGTTTTCGTAGCAATTAATTGCCAGATCGATGCCGATCCCAGCAAGTAAATTACGTGCAGCACCACGTGTTAACGATGACGCGGTTGAACCTCTGCGCGAAATCGAACGACTGCCATTCTGAGATCGCATTTGCACGCCAGTTGATCTTGACTATCTCCTGCATTGGCGCAATGGACACGCGAGATCTTCAGTGATTTCGGCCACTTCCGCGCCGTCGCGAGCCGTCTAGAAATCAAACTATTCTAATTCTGGTCAGTCGAGAAAACGAAAACCCATGAGCGCGTTCTATCGAGAGAAAGTTCTTTCCGTTCAGCATTGGACCGATACGCTTTTCAGCTTCCGGGCGACCCGCGATTCCGGTTTCCGCTTCCAGAACGGGCAGTTTGCCATGATCGGCCTCGAGGTCGACGGAAGGCCGCTGCTGCGCGCCTATTCGATGGCGAGCGCCAATCACGAGGAAGAGCTCGAGTTCTTCTCGATCAAGGTGCAGGACGGCCCGCTCACCTCCAAGCTGCAGAGGATCCGCGAGGGCGACACCATCCTGGTCGGCCGCAAGGCGACCGGCACGCTGATCACCGACAACCTGATTCCCGGCAAGCGGCTGATGCTGCTGTCGACCGGCACCGGCCTCGCGCCGTTCGCCAGCTTGATCAAGGACCCCGAGGTCTATGATCGCTACGAGCAGATCCTGCTGGTGCATGGCTGCCGCCAGGTCTCCGAGCTCGCCTATGGCGAGGAGCTGGTCGCCAAGCTGCGCGACGACGAGCTGTTCGGGCCGCTGCTGTCCGAGAAGCTCTCCTACTACCCGACCGTGACGCGCGAGCCGTTCCGCAACCGCGGCCGCATCACCGATCTGATCACCTCCAACCAGCTGTTCACCGATCTGCATCAGGGTCCGCTCGATATCGAGACCGACCGCATCATGATGTGCGGCAGCCCGGCGATGCTGGAAGAGCTGAAGCAGCTGTTCGAGACGCGCGGCTTCAAGGAAGGCAGCGGCAACACCCCCGGTCACTTCGTGATCGAGAAGGCGTTCGTCGAGCGCTAAGGCCGCCGAGCGTTAAGATTGTCGTCCTGGCGAAAGCCAGGACCCATTACCACCGCTCCCTGTTTTGCGAAGGCTGGGGCCCCATCGGGCTCCAGCCTTTTGCATTTGGAAGGTACAGCGGCGAACTCGGTCCGCCTCTCCCGCTTGCGGGGGAGGCCGTATCGCATCGAAGATGCGATACGGGTGGGGGCTTTCTCCACGCAATGAACAGCCTCGTTGCGGCGATACCCCCACCCCAGCCCTCCCCCGCAAGCGGGAGAGGGAGCGCAGCTTGCCTGCGGTCACCACTCGGCAAAACATCGGACCGTGGCACTACTCATTCCCCCATTGCTATAAATCCCCCAACGCCGCGCGGCCGTTGCCCGAACGCGGCGATCTGGGAGCAGCACCTTGGCCATCACCGATCCGGATGCACCGAAGACCGCCTTTGTGTTCGCCGGCGGTGGCAGCTTTGGCGCGATCCAGGTCGGCATGCTGCAGGCGCTGGCCGCGCATGGCGTGGTCGCCGACATGGTGGTCGGCTCCAGCGTCGGCGCACTGAACGGCGCGTTCTATGCCGGCGACCCGACGGTCTCGGGCGTGGCGCGGCTGGCCGAGATCTGGCGCGGCCTCGACCGGCAGGACGTGTTTCCGGTAACCTGGCGGACGCTGGTGAGCTTCCTGTGGCGGCGCGACTTCCTGATCCCGCATGACGGCGTCCGCAAGCTGATCGACGACTACATTCCGTTCCGCAATCTCGAGGACGCGCGGATCCCGATCCACATCGTCACCACAGACATCATCAGCGGCGACAGCGTGGTGCTGTCGGAAGGTTCGGCCGCGGAGGCGATCGTCGCATCGACCGCGATTCCCGGTGCGTTCACGCCGGTGCACTACCGCGATCATTTCCTGGCCGATGGCGCGATCTCCAGCAACACGCCGGTCCGCGTCGCGCTCAGGCACGGCGCCAAGCGCCTGATCGTGCTGCCGACCGGGCATGCCTGCGCCAACCAGGCGCCGCCGGTCGGCGCGCTCGCCAATGCCCTGCACGCGCTGACGCTCCTGATCGCGCGGCAGCTCGTCAACGAGCTCGAGAACATCGCGCCCGATGTCGAGTATTTCGTGGTGCCGCCGCTCTGCCCGCTGGTCGGCTCGCCCTACGATTTCTCGCGGACCGCAGATCACATCACCCGGGCGCTGGACACCACCAACGCCTGGCTTGACGGCGACGGTCTGAAGCCCGGGCACATCCCGCACGAACTGCAGCCGCACGAGCATTGATGCGGACGGTGCTCTCTCCTCATCTCCCCCGCAAGCGCACTCACATGCGCGGCACCGCGTGGTGTGACGCCTTGAATCGAGAACCATCCTCATCGTCGTCCCTGCGAAAGCAGGGACCCATACGCCGCGGCGGATCTTGTTGAAGGGACTCGTCGTTCCAGCGTGGCCCAACAATTGGCATTTGTGGTTATGGGTCCCTGCTTTCGCAGGGACGACGGGTTAGAGGAGCCGCAGACTCACACCACGATTTCGGAATAGTGGAATTGTGCCGGTGAGTTGCCCGACGTGTCAAGTCGCCCTGTCGAGCACCGGCCGCAGCCGGCTCCTTTGCATGGGGTTGTTTTCGATATTTTGGCAGCGCGCCCCTGCGACGGCAGGTTGTCGCATCCGCTCCGCTTCGTTGCAGTGCAAAAGCCGGTCTCGTTTCAATTTGACCGGTATCCGCACCCGCCGATTCGGGCGGTTGTCACATCTGTGACTGCTCGGCCGTATAACCGTAGTGCACTTGTTCCGCGAGTTGGATTAGGCTCGCGGCCGACAGGGTATTTGGCCAGACCGGAGGAATTTCATGGATACGATGCTGCTTCCGTTCTCGCCACGCTTCATCGTGCTGACGATCTGCGCCGTCGTCACCGCACTGCTGCTGCTGGTTGGAATTTTCGATCACAAGGTCTTCAAGATCGTCCTGATTCCGCTGGTCATCTTCGGCGCCCTGACATTGCTCGGCATCCGCGACCTCACCCAGAAGAACCACGCGGTGCTGCGCAACTACCCGATCTCGGCGCATGTCCGCTTCCTGCTCGAGGAAATCCGCCCCGAGATGCGGCAGTATTTCTTCGAGAGCGAGAAGGACGGCATGCCGTTCTCCCGCGACACCCGCGCGGTGGTCTACCAGCGCGCCAAGATGGTGCTCGACAAGCGGCCGTTCGGCACCCAGGAGGACGTCTATCGCGAGGGCTATGAGTGGATGCACCACTCGGTGGCGCCGAAGCCGCGTGCCGACCAGAAATTCCGAATCACCATCGGCGGCCCCGACTGCACCAAGCCGTATTCGGCCTCGGTCTTCAACATATCCGCCATGAGCTTTGGCGCGCTGAGCCCGAATGCGGTGCGGGCGCTCAATGCCGGCGCCAAGAAGGGCGGCTTCGCCCACGACACCGGCGAGGGCGGTGTCAGCCCGTATCATCGTGAGATGGGCGGCGACATCATCTGGGAGATCGGCTCCGGCTATTTCGGCTGCCGCAATCGCGACGGCACCTTCAATCCGGATCTCTTCGCAAGCGTCGCGGGCGAAGACCAGATCAAGATGGTCGAGCTCAAGATCAGCCAGGGTGCCAAGCCCGGGCATGGCGGCGTGCTGCCGGCGGCGAAGGTTTCCGAGGAGATTTCCAAGATCCGGGGCGTGCCGATGGGCGAGGACTGCATCTCGCCGGCCTACCACAAGGCGTTCTCGACGCCGCTGCAGATGATGGAATTCGTCGCCCGGATGCGCAAACTGTCCGGCGGCAAGCCGGCCGGCTTCAAGATGTGCATCGGCCATCCCTGGGAATTCCTCGCGATCTGCAAGGCGATGCATGAGAGCGGGCTCTATCCCGACTTCATCGTGGTCGACGGCAATGAGGGCGGCACCGGCGCCGCGCCGCTCGAGTTCATGGACCATCTCGGCATGCCGATGCGCGAGGGCGTCAATTTCGTCCACAATGCGCTGATCGGCATCGGCGCGCGCGATCGCATCAAGATCGGTGCCTCCGGCAAGATCGCGACCGCCTTCGACATGGCGCGCGCGATGGCGATCGGGGCCGACTGGTGCAATTCGGCGCGCGGCTTCATGTTCGCGCTCGGCTGCATCCAGTCCCTGAGCTGCCACACCGATCGCTGTCCGACCGGCGTGACTTCGCAGGACCCGATCCGCAACCGCGCGCTCTATGTGCCCGACAAGATCGACCGCGTGTACAACTACCATCACTCGACCCTGCACGCGCTGACCGAGCTGCTCGCCGCCGCCGGCCTCGAGCACACCAAGGAGCTGCGCCCGATCCACTTCTCGCAGCGGAGTTCGACCACCGAGGTCTCTTCCTTCGCCGGGCTCTATCCGACGCTGCGCCCCGGCGAGCTGCTCGAAGGCACCCAGGACCGCCGCTTCCGCGACGCCTGGGCGATGGCGCGCGCGGATTCGTTCCAGCCGGCGGGGTAGGGGCTACGCTCGCTACGTACCAGCGGACGGGCCGAACCATTTGATCAGCGCCTCGGTTAGCCCGGCCTGCGTTCCCTCGCCGACCCACGCCGCATAGCCATCGGGCCGCACCAGCACCGCGGTCGGCGCCGAAACCGTGCCGCGCACAGGAAGCTCCCATGCGCCGCGATACGCGGCATCGACCAGCTGAACCCGGTCGGTCCATCCCGCGATGGCGATGCTGCCGGGCGCGCCGAAATTCAGCAGCACCGGCCGCGCGCAGTGCAGCAGCGCGAAGACCTGTATCGGGCCGTCGGCGGTGACGAGATCGAGATCGGGCATGCGGCGTCCGAGCAGCGGATGGCCCTCGCCAAGATCGTAGTGAAGGTCGAGGCCGGACATCATCGCGGCGAAGCATCTGCGCGGCTCGTCCATGCGCAGCAGGTCGGAGACGATCTCGTTCAGCGCCCTGGTGCGCGGATCGGTGCGGTTGAGCGCGACATGCGCCATGGTGTTGCGCAGCACGCGGGCCGCCACCTTTTGCCGTTCGGCCTCGTAGGTGTCGAGCAGGTTGTCCGGCGCGATCCGCTTGATTACCTGGGCGAGCTTCCAGCCCAGATTCACCGCGTCCTGCACGCCGATATTGAGACCTTGGCCGCCCATCGGCGGATGCACATGGGCGGCGTCGCCGGCCAGCAGCACGCGCTGCTTGCGATAGGTCACGGCCTGCCGGGTCATGTCGGTGAAGCGCGAGATCCAGACCGGACTGTGGATGCCGAAATTGGTGCCGTACGCGGCGACCAGCGCCTCGCTGACGTCGCGCAAGGTCGGCTCCCTGTCGGTGCCGAGTTGCCGCTCGGTCAGCACCAGCCGCACCCGCCCGCCATCTTCCGCCTTGCCGATCGCCGAGATGCCGGTGTCGTTCTGGCGAAAGCCCCATTCCGGCTCGCCCGACATCTCGGCCTCGGCGATCAGCCAGCTCGTGGTCGGATCCCATCCGGCGAATTCGATGTCGGCCGCTTTGCGGACGACACTCCGGCCGCCGTCGCAGCCGACGAGATATTGTGCCCGGAGCAATTGGCCATCCGACAGTTCGACGTCGACGCCGGCGTCGTCCTGCGTGAAGCCGGTCACGTCGCGCGCGCGATAGGTCTGCACCGCCAGTTCGCCGACCCATTCGCCGAGCAGGCGCTCGATATGGTTCTGCCGGAGCCCCAGCGTGAAATTGCGCCGGGTCGGAAAGTCGGTGATATCCAGTGGCACCAGGTGCGAATGGAACAGCACTGCCGGATGGCGCGTTCCCAGCGCGACGAAGCGGTCGCCGATGCCGCGCTGATCGAGCACCTCGATGGTGCGCGCGTGCAGGCCGCCGGCCCGCGCGCCGATCAGGTCCTCCCTCGCGCGACGCTCGACAATCGCAACATCTATTCCCGCCAGCGCCAGCTCGCCCGCCAGCATCAGCCCGGTCGGACCTCCGCCGGCAATCACCACAGCATGTTCCCGCATCCCGCACTCCTCCGTTCGATTGGGCGCGCGTTCTACGGGATGACCCCGGGCTTGCGGCAAGCCCGGGGGGCCTACATATATCTGAGTGGGGAGAGGGTGCGCCTCAGAACTCGCCGTGGACGCGGCCGGAGAAGATGTGCACCGGGCCGCGGTCGGCGTTGTAGGCGGGGTTGGTGATGAACTGATAGTCCGCAGTCAGCGTCAGGTTCTTGTTCACCTGATAGGCGTAGTAGGTCTCGAAGATCCGCTCCGGGCTGTAGTTCAGCGCACCGTCGCCGATCAACAGGCCGAGGCCGCCGGCGGCAAGGTAGTCGCGATGCGCTGATGACAGCCCGTTGATCGCGCCGCCGATGCCGATCGTGTCGTTCGCCCGTCCCCACCTGCTGCCCTTGATCGACAGGCCGCCCGAGACGCTGCGGTCGACATCGGTGAACGACAGGATCTCGGTCCGGCCGTCGTTCCAGCTGAGGCGGCCGAACAGGCCGACGTCGGTTGCGATCTGCTGCTCGCCGTTCAGATAGAAGCCGTATTTCAGATTGTCCTTGCGGATGCCGGCCATCACGTCGTTGATGTCGAGCCCCGGATTGGCGTCCTCGATCGCGAGCGCTTGGGCGTAATTGCCGGTGTTGCCGCGGTTGCCGAACATGCCGACGCGGAGCTTGCCGGGTTGGTCGAAGATCGAATAGCGGCCCTCGAACTCGACCACCGCGCCGCCGGTGTCGAACACCAAAACGTCGCTGTTCGGCGCGTTCGGCACCTGGAACACGCCGGCGCGCACCGCCCAGTCCTTGCGGTTGAGTTCGACCACCGCGCCGCGGGTGTAACCGGGCAGGTCGGCCGGGAAGTCGTAGGCCGCGGACGCCCACATCGCCCAGTTCATGAAATCGGCGCGCGGGTCCTTGGCGTAGGAATTGCCGTCGAAGAAATCGCCGACCGCAAAGCGCCCGACCACGAGCGTGAGGCGGTCGATGTCGCGCTTGCCCGCGATCTGGTTCGGGCCGTCGGCGACGTCTTGCTGCTCGCCGCCAAAGCCGAAGGTCTGCTTGAAGTAGTAGCGCTGCGGCCGGATTTTCGGAAACGGCGCGCCGGCCTTCTGCGCTTCGCCGTTCGAGAAGCCGGCGAGGCCGAGCGTGCCGTTGAGGCCAAATCCCTGCGCGGTTTCCGGGTTGAAGTAGAACTCGCCGCCTTCCCAGAGCCGCACGCCGAGAAACGCCGTCGTGGTCCAGGTCTGCTGTAACTGCCCGGCGCCGGGAAGGCTGTTGGTGCCGGCATAGGGCGAACGGAACGACGCATAGGTCTGCGGCAGCAGCGTCGTCTGGCCGTGCACGCTCCAGTCGCTCGATTCAGGCAGCGCGGTGCGCGTCGGCGTCGCCGACCATGGCGAGTCGCCGAGCTGATAGTTGAGGCCGAATTTCAGCAGATGAATGCGCGGGTCGATGCTGACGCCGGGCATGCCGAATTCATTGAGGCCGAGCGTGCGGCGCGACAGGTCGACATAGTCGTATTCGACCTTGGCGGTCCAATTGCCGCTCACCGCGAATTCGGCGCCGGCGCCGACGGTCCAGCCGGTGTGGTACTGGCCGGGCTCCGAGATCACCTCGCCCGCGGCGTCGTTGACCCGCACCTGGCTGTGGCCCCAGGCGAAACCGCCGGTCACGTAAGGCATCCAGGTGCCGAAAGAGTAGCCGGCGCGGCCGCGCAGCGTGCCGACATAGTCGATCGACGAATTGAAGGGGCCGAGCACCCGCCGCGGCAGGTCGGTCGGGCCGGTGAAGGTCGCATCCGCCTCGACACCGAGCACGAAGCGGTTGGCGAATTCCTTGTTGTATCCGACCTGGAAGCCGCCGATCCCGCCGGTGATGGTGGGCGGAAAGAACACGCCCTGTTCCAGGATCGGGTTGGTGCCGGGACCGAGCGTGCCGTCGCCATAGCCGACATGGGCGCCGACATAGAACCCGGTCCAGCTGTAGACCGCCCTGGCGGCGGGGGATTTGAGGGCCAGATCGGCCGCGGTCGCCGGCGCGCCGAAGGTTGCCGCACCGAGGGCTGCGCCGGCGGCGATCTGGACCCGGAAGAGGCGGACGCAGGTCATGACGCGGCTTTCCGCGAGCAAGTGGCGGTTTCGCCCGGCATCACTGCAGATTTGGTGGCCGCTTGCCACCCGAGATTTGAAATCATCGCCCGTCGTCCCCGGTCCGATCCGTGTCGTCCCATCCAAAGCCAGATCAGCACCTAGCATCCCCTGCTGCTTATTGCAAATAATTCGCAATAGCAACTGAGGCGCGCCCAATACCGCTCCGATTTGCACGCCACCGTGACAGTCACGTAACAGCGCGAGGCGGCAGGCCGCATCGGCTGCGATCGACCACGTGTCTGCGGCAAATCGGTCGAGACCCGACCGTTCAATCGACGCCGCCATTGTCCTCATCCTTTGTGTCGATGAATGCCGGCCGCGACTGAGCGCAGTCACGCCCCCACCGTGGCGAGCTGGACGATCCGCAGCAGCACGAGGCCGGCGGCGACGACGAGATAGCCGCGCAGCACGATCATCCAGATCCGGCTCAGCGCGCTGAGCCGCGCCGGCGGCAGCCGGTCAAGCGGCGGCATCCGCCAGCTGTCGCGGTCGATCAAACAAGGCTCTTGCGAGGGCTTGCGCTTGAAGCGGAAGGACGCGTTTCCGCGCGACGACATCTCGTCGAACTTGACGGCTGCGGTGACCGCCAGTGCCAGCAGGCCGCCGCCGACGAGGATGCCGATGATCCATTCCTCGCCGAGATCGGGGAACAGCACCGCCGCGGTCAGGATCACCGACAGCATCACCAGCCCCGCGACCACCGCGCCGGTGAACAGGTTGAGTTTGGTCGAATTGACCCAGGGCCCGAGGATGTGACGGTCGTTGCACAGCAGCAGCAGGAACACGGTCGCGCTCGGCAGCAGCACGCCGGCCAGCGTCTGCACCGCATTGGTGAGCAGCCCGAGCGGCGTGCCCGGCGTCAGCACCAGCACCGCCGCGAGCACGATCAGGCCGCAATAGACGCTGTAGAAGCCTTTCGCATCCGACGGCTTGCGATGCAGCGAATGCTTGACCGCGAACACGTCGCCGAGCGCATACGCCGTTGCCAGCGAAACCGCTGCCGCGCCAATGATGCAGGCATCGAACAACGCGAGGGCGAACAGGATGGCCGGCAGCCGTCCGGCATATGTCTCGAGCCCGGCCGCGATCCCCAGCGCGTCGGTGTAATTGCCGAATTCGGGCTTTCCCGCGAACACTGCCGCACAGAACGAGATCATCGCCACCGCGCCGACCACGACCAGCACGATGCCGATGCACAGGTCCATCCGCTCATAACGGATGAAGCGCGGCGTGATCCGCTTGTCGACGATGTAGCTCTGCTGGAAGAACAATTGCCACGGCGCCACCGTGGTGCCGACAATGGCGACGATCAGCAGCATCACCTCGCTGAGCTTGGCGTCTTGCGGCATCTTCGGCACGAAGAAGTCCGCCGCGATCTGGCCGATCGGAGGGTGCACCATCAGGATCACGGGCACCAGCAGCAGGCTGCCGGCGACCAGCACGATGCCGAAGCGTTCGAAGCGGCGGAAGTCGCCGGTCGAGACCGCCAGCATCACGATGACAGCCGAGGTCAATACGCCCCAGAACTGCGAGACGCCGAGGAAATGAAGTGCGAGCGTGATGCCGATGAACTCGGTGACGATGGTCAGCGCGTTCAATACCAGGAGGTCGATGACGCTGAAGGCACCCCAGAACTTGCCGAAGCGCTCGAAGATCAGCCGCGCATGGCCGACCCCGGTGACCGCGCCGAGCCGCACCACCATCTCCTGGTTGACGTAGAGCACCGGGATCAGCAGCAGCAGTGTCCACAGCAGCGTGGTGCCGTAATTCTGTCCGGCCTGGGTATAGGTGCCGAACGCGCCGGCGTCGTTGTCGCCGACCATCACGATCAGGCCGGGGCCGACGATCGCCAGCAGCGTCTTCAGCCGGGCCGGCAAGGTCGCGCGCGGCGCGGTGTCGTCGCGCGCGATGCTGCCGAGCGCGCCGTGGATGTCGCCGGCATGCGCGCTATCAAGAATGGCGGTTTGTGTGGTCTTGCTTTCGGTCATTTCGCGTCTCCTCGCCGCCTTTCGGCACGGCGGGAGGGACGCAGGCCCCGTCAGGCGCGGACGTCTCCGCTGCCGTGAGCAGCAGCTTTTCCAGATCTGATGCGGTTCAATGGTCCCGCTGCCGCGCCGCGATGGCGCGCAACGGGACGACTAGGTCCTTCGTCCATGTCGGCCTCCTAGGCGCACAGCCGCGGCTTTGCCGCGGCGTGGCGCGTGGCTGTTGCGCGCGGGCCGAAACGCCGGCCCACACGTCGCTGCTGATCGAGATCACCGCTGGCGTCTTCGACGATCCAACGGCATTCCAGGCGGCCGTCGATCAGGACCCAATGACAGGCCGGGGTTGGACGCCGGCGGCGGCCCGCCAGGCGGCGAAAGCCCGGCAGATTGTCATTGCAATGAATGGTGGCCGGCGGCGGCATGCGCCGCGGCTCGACAACGCGCCGCGGCCCTGCTTGCCGGAATTTTGCGAGCTTCTCGAACATCGCTCACCTCCACTTCCGCTGGTCGCGGCAGGCCGGTGAGGAGCAGTGGTCAGCTTGGGCGCGACCACCCGTCCACGCAGGCGAGATCTGCGCGATCAGTCTTGCTGTGTTGCGGCGTCACCAGTCCCGGCATCGCCGGTCTACTGTCGCCTGAGTTGCTACTGCCCATGTGCCTTCTGTGCTGGCTCGTGGATCGACTTGTCTCCGGGCCAAAGCCCCGGGGCGGAACGAACGTTCCGGTCATCGGGCACTACGCCCGCGACAACGGTCTGTCAAGCCGATTCCGCTATCCTCCGGGGAGGATCATGATTATCCTCCGGGGAGGATAGGAGAGCCAGATGTCCGACGACCATCCGCACGCTGCGATCGCCCGGCGCCTCAAGCGCGCCAACGGCCATCTCGACACCATCGTCGAGATGATCGAGCAGGGCAGGCCCTGTGCGCAGATCGCCCAGCAATTGCAGGCGGTGGAGAGCGCGATCGAGAGCGCCAAGAAGGCGCTGATCCACGATCACATCGGTCATAGCCTGGAGGAGACTCTGAAGGCGTCAGGGCCGAAGGGCCGCGCCGTGCTGCGCGATTTCAGGCTGGTCGCGAAGTATCTGTGATTGCCGCGTTCAAGGAATTGACCCGCCCGGGGGGATCACCGGACGGGTCGGTTGCGACACGGGGTGGATGAGGACCCGTGCCGAACACAGGATCCGCAACCTTAAGAATTGTGTCGATCAGTAGTAGCAGCTGCGCACGCGGCCGATGTAATTGCCGTAGGCGTCGAACTGGCGCACCCAGCCGCAGCGCCGATAGCCGCCGCCGTAGTAATAGCCGTCGCTGGCCGCGATCGCGCTGCCGACAACGGCGGCGCCGACGAGGCCTGCGCCAACGCCCCAGCCCCAGCCATAGGGCTTCGCTTCAGCCTGCGACGTCGTGGACGCGATGGTGCCGGTCACGGCGAGCGCGGTGAGGGCGAGAGCGGCGAACTTGGTCTTGATCGACATGGAATACTCCATCCTGTGTGGGGCGGCGCCGGTGTGGTCCGCATGCCCGTTGGACGGAGGCTGTCCGGTTCCGGTTCGAAGACCTTGCCGGAAATATGGTTTCGCGAATTGTTTCGTCGCGTTTGTCAGGACGAAGCAATCGCGGTCAGTGGTCGCGAAATGCGCTCGGATCGAACCGGTCCACGTCGGCAAGCAGCTCGCAGAACGCGCGCGCGCCGTGCTCGATCAGCTTCGCGCCCTTCTCGGCCGAGGCCTTGGTCGCATCGCCGATCGCGCCGCTCGGATTGAGGTCCTGCGCCTGCCAGGCGAACGGCGCCGGCCGCTGCGTCGACAGAAAACGATGATCCTTCTCGATCTGCACGCTCGCCGGCTTGAAGTCCGCGATCGCTTCCTTGCGCACGGCGTGCGGATATTTCGCCAGCATGATCGAGGTCTCGACCGCGCCGCCATGAATGCCGTGGCGCAATTCGCCGGCGTCGAACAGCCCGTCCGGCGCGCCGAAGCGCGACCAGCCCGTGGTCACCACCAGCATCTGATGGTGCGCGCGCAGATCCTGCGCCACCAGCTGCATCGCGGCGGAATTGCCGCCATGGCTGGTCACGATCACGAGCTTCCTGACGCCCGCGCGCGCCACGCTCTCGCCGAGCGCCATCCAGCTCTTGAGCGCGACGTTGGTCGGCAAGGTCAAGGTGCCCGGAAAATCGATGTGCTCGGTTGAGATGCCGACCGGCTGCAACGGCAGGAACGTGGCGGGAGTGGTCGCCGGCAGCAACTCTCGCACCCGCGAAAGATAGGCCTCGCCGATCATGACGTCGGTTCCGAGCGGCAGATGCGGCCCGTGCTGCTCGGTCGCGGCCAGCGGCAGCACCGCGATCCAGCGCGCGGCGGCATCCCTGGCGATATCGGGCCAGTGGATGGCGGTCCAGTCGCGGGACGGAAGCTGAGAAGTCATCAAGCCGGTCGTTTCAATACAAGCGTTTCACGGGATGGATTTGCAGGCTAGTTTGTTTAACATCATAACGGGTTCGCGTCTCCGGGCGCGGTCCGCGTCTTCCCGCCTTCCATCATGGGCCATAATGATCGACGGAGTCCAACCATGATCCCGGCCTTTTTGCTGCGAGCGTTAACCACAAGTCTTCTGACCGCCGCGCTTTGCGTCGCCGCGGCGCTTGCCCCGGCGCGGGCGCAGACCTCAGACAAGACCTTGGACAAGGTCTCGTTCGGCACCAATTGGGTCGCCGAGGGCGAGCATGGCGGCTTCTTCCAGGCGCTCGCCGACGGCACCTACAAAAAATACGGCCTCGACGTCACCATCGTGCCCGGCGGTCCCAACGAGAACAACCGTATGCTGCTGATCGCGGGCAAGCTCGACTTCTTCATGAGCGCGAACTCGCTGCAGACCTTCGACGCCGTGACCAACAACGTGCCGCTGGTCGCCGTCGCCGCCATGTTCCAGAAGGATCCGCAGGTCTTCCTGACCCATCCCGAGGTCAAGGCGACAAAGATCGAGGATCTGAAGCCGCTCACGCTTTTGATCTCGAAGGAGGGCATTACCAGCTACTTCCAGTGGCTGAAGTCCGAATACGGTTTCGACGAGAACAAGGTGAAGCCCTACACCTTCAACCCGCAGCCCTTCATCGTGAACAAGCAGACCGCGATGCAGGGCTACGTCACCTCGGAGCCCTTCGCGGTCGAGAAGGCCGCCGGCTTCAAGCCGAACGTGCTGCTGCTCGCCGATTACGGCTTCAACTCCTACTCGACGCTGATCGAGACCCGCCGCGACCTGGTCGACAAGAAGCCTGACCTGGTGCAGCGCTTCGTCGATGCCTCGATCGTCGGCTGGTACCACTACGTCTACGGCGACAACTCGGCCGGCAATGCGATGATCAAGAAGCTCAATCCCGACATGAACGACGAACTGCTCGCCTATTGCGTCGCCAAGATGCGCGAGCACGGCATCGTCGATTCCGGCGATTCCATCAAGAACGGCATCGGCGCCATGACCGATGAGCGGATGGCGAGCTTCTTCGACAAGATGGTGCGCGCCGGCGTGGTCAAGAGCGCTATCGACTATCGCCAGGGCTACACGCTGCGCTTTGTCAACAAGGCGGTCGGCGCCGAGCTCCGGCCGAAGAACTGACTATGATCCGATCTGTTTCAGCATCGGCAGTCGACCTCTCCGTTGATAGGAGAAAGCAATCGCGCGTGGCGTCCGCGAAGTTTGCCCGCGGGCTTCCTTCGCCTCTCGCGCTTGCGGGGGAGGCCGGCGCGCGCATAGCGCGGGCCGGGTGGGGGCTCTCTCCCCGATACGAAAAGCGGAGAGAGCCCCCACCCCAGCCCTCCCCCGCAAGCGGGAGAGGGAGCCGACTGCCGCTGCCTCCCGAATCTCTTATGCGGTCGTCACGTTGTTCGACGCGTGCAGAGGTATCTTTCGCGGCTCGGCTGCGCTCACCACTATTCCGCCGTCGATGGTAGAGAGCACCGTGCTGGAAACCGATGCCGGTGACCTCGCCGTGTGCCTGCGCGGCGTCAGCAAGACCTATGACAGCGGCGTGAGGGCGCTCGGGCCGCTCGACCTCGATGTGAGGCGCGGCGAGTTCGTCTCGCTGCTCGGGCCCTCCGGTTGCGGCAAGTCCACCGCGCTGCGGCTCATTGCAGGTCTCGCCACGCCAAGCGCCGGCACGGTCGAGGTCTCGCATCATGGCGCGGAGCAGCGCGGCAGCCACCGCATCGGTTTCGTCTTTCAGGAGCCGACCCTGATGCCGTGGGCTACCGTGCGCGACAATGTCCGCCTGCCGCTGAAGCTCGCCCGGCTGCCTGCGACCGACGCCGACGCGCGCATCGATGCGGCGCTGGATCAGGTCGGGCTTGCGGAGTTCGCGAGAGCCTATCCGCGCGAATTGTCCGGCGGCATGAAGATGCGGGCGTCGCTGGCGCGCGCGCTGGTGACCGATCCGGATGTCCTTCTGATGGACGAGCCGTTCGCGGCGCTCGACGAGATCACGCGGTTTCGCCTCAACAACGACCTGCTGTCGCTGTGGCGCAGCCTGCACAAGACCGTCATCTTCGTGACGCACTCGGTGTTCGAGTCGGTCTATCTTTCGCAGCGCGTGATCGTGATGACCGCGCGCCCGGGCCGGATCGGCGCGGAGTTTCGCATCACCTCGCCGGAGCCGCGCGGTGAGGAGTTCCGCACCTCGGCCGAATATGCCGCGTTCTGCCGCGAGGTCTCCAGCGCGCTGGCGCCATCCTATGCAGGGCAGGCGGGCGCATGAAATCTCCGCAGGACATTGTCCGTTTTCTGCTGCCGCTTGCGGTGTTCGCCGCTGGCCTCGTGCTCTGGGAAGCCATCGTCCGCGGCTATGGCATCCAACCTTACGTGTTGCCGAGCCCGCTGTTGGTGCTGAAGACGCTGGTTGCGGACTGGCCGGTGCTGTCGCAATCGCTCGGCGTCACGCTCCTGACCACGCTCGAAGGCTTCGTTGCCGCCGCAATCGGCGGCATCGTGCTGGCGCTATTGTTCAACCAGTCGAAATGGCTGGAATATTCGCTGTTCCCCTATGCCGTGGTGCTGCAGGTCACGCCCGTCATCGCGATCGCGCCGCTGCTCCTGATCTATCTGCAGCAGCAGACTGCGGTGATCGTCTGCGCCTGGATCGTGGCGTTCTTTCCGGTGCTGTCGAACACGACGCTCGGCCTCAACTCGGTCGATCGCAACCTCGCCGGATTGTTTCAACTTTACGGCGCCTCACAGCTGCAGACGCTGCTGTTCCTGAAGCTGCCCGCGGCGCTGCCCTATATCCTCGGCGGCCTGCGCATCGCCGGCGGGCTGTCGCTGATCGGCGCCGTGGTCGCGGAGATCGCGGCGGGCAGCGCCGGTGCCGGCTCGGGCCTCGCCTTCCGGATCGCTGAATCAGGCTACCGGCTGAATATTCCCCGCATGTTCGCAGCACTTCTGCTGCTATCGCTGGCCGGGATTGTCATCTATGGGTTGCTGGCGCTAGTTTCGCACCTGTTGTTGCGGCGTTGGCATGAAAGCGCGTTAGGAAAGGACAGTTGATGGCCCCGATTTCTTCCGAAAAGATCGATCTGTTGATCTATGGACCGATCCGGCCAATCCTCGAAAACGGCTTTCCCGATCAATTCGTGCTGCATCGCGCCGAGAGCCGCGGCGACCTCGAGCGGCTGACGCCCGATACGTTGGCCAAGATCCGCGGCATCGCCGTCACCTATCACACGATGGCGACCGACAAGACCGCGCTGGCGCTGTTTCCCAAGCTGGAAATCGTCGGCAGCTTCGGCGTCGGCTACGACCACGTCGATTCCGCCTATGCGCGCGATCACAATATCGTGGTCACCAACACGCCCGACGTGCTGACCGAGGAGGTCGCCGACGTCGCGATGGGCTTGTTGATCGCGACGTTGCGCGAATTCGTCAAGGCCGACCGCTATGTGCGCTCCGGGCTGTGGCAGACCCAGAATTATCCGCTCAGCGTCGGCTCGCTGCGCGACCGCAAGATCGGCATCGTCGGCATGGGCCGGATCGGCCAGGCGATCGGACGCCGGCTGGACGCCTCGCGGGTGCCGGTGTCCTATCACTCGCGCAATCCGTCGAAAGACGTCTCCTACAAGCACTATCCCGATCTGATCGAGATGGCGAAGGCGGTCGACACCTTGATCGTCATCGTGCCGGGCGGCGCCTCGACGGCGAAGATGATCAATGCCGACGTCTTGAAGGCGCTCGGTCCGCGCGGCGTGCTGATCAATGTCGCGCGCGGCTCGGTGGTCGACGAGCCGGCGCTGGTCGCGGCGCTGAAGTCCGGCACCATCCTGGCCGCCGGTCTCGACGTGTTCGCGGCCGAGCCGAACGTGCCGGACGAATTGAAGGCGATGCAGAACGTCGTGCTGCTGCCGCATATCGGCTCGGCCTCGGTGGTCACGCGCAACGCGATGGACCAGCTCGTGGTCGACAACATCAAGAACTGGTTTGCCGGCAAGCCGCCGCTGACGCCGGTTGCCGAAACGCCCGTCAAGGATCGCTGATGTCGTTGTCCCGCTTCAATGCCGTGCTGTGTCTGCTGCTGGCCGCATGCGGTCCGGCAGCGGCGCAGGACGTCACGACGTTGAAGAGGGACATGATCGGGCAGTGGGAGCTCGCCACCACCGAGCGCAGCAAGACCTGCGTCGTGACGCTGAAGGGCGATACGGCGCCGCAAGGCTTCAAGCTCGAGCTCGAGCCCGCCTGCGCCGCCGCGCTGCCCTTCACCAAGGACATCACCGGCTGGAGCATCAAGGGCCTCGGCGACATCGTGCGGCTGCAGAACGCGGCCGGCGAGGCGGTGATCGATTTCACCGAGGTCGAGACCGGCATCTTCGAAGGCATGCGCACCAACGAGGGTGTCTATATCCTGCAAAACCTTGCCGCGGCGCGCTCGCTCGCCAAGTCGATGGACCAGATGATCGGCGACTGGTCGATGGTGCGCGGCAACGGCCAGGCGATCTGCACGCTGGTGCTGACCAACACCGACGCCGGCAACGACAATTTCCAGGTGTTCCTGAAGGGCAAATGCGATCCGGCGGTTGCGGCCTTCAACCCGGCCATGTGGCGGCTCGATCACGGCCAGATGATCCTGATGTCGGCCAAGGGCGAGACCTGGCAGTTCGAGGCCGACGACAACGCCCAGTGGCGCCGCGTCCCCGACAGCGCCGACCCGCTGATCATGCTGCGGGAGCAGTAGGTCGGGCGCTGCTTCGTAGCCCGCATGAGCGCAAGCGATATGCGGGGTGTCTCGCGCGGCTCCGGGTATCGCTTCGCTCACCCGGGCTACGGGACTGCCACAAGCTCCGGTCGTCCCTGCTTTCGCAGGGTCGACGATGGGGGCCGGTACGATCTGCTTTTGCCCGAAAAATAATTCCCTTTCCCCTGTCGATTCACCCTCTCCCGGATCGTCGTTCCCCATAGCGAGCCGGTCTTGCGGCGATCATCGCCGCGTCTCGCCCAACAGGAGATTTCCGATGCGCTTCATGTATATCGTCACCTCGCCCCAGCCCCCGGGCCCGCCGACGCCGGCTCTGATGGAGGCGATGGGCAGGCTTGCCGAGCGGGAAATCAAGGCGGGCCGCATGATCGACACCGGCGGGCTGCTGCCGGTCGCGATGGGCGCCCAGGTCCGCATCACCGACGGCAAGCTCAACGTCGTCGATGGGCCCTTCGTCGAGACCAAGGAGATGATCGGCGGCTACGCGATCTTCGAGCTCCGCAACAAGGAGGAGGCGGTCGCCGCCGCGGTGGAGTTCATGCAGCTGCACAAGGAGCATATGCCGGGCTGGGAGGGCACCTGCGAGGTTCGCCCGTTCGCCACCCCTGGCGCCGACGGCGGCTGTCAGATCGATGTGTCCGCCTGCGCCTGATGCGCCGCGCGAACGGGGCGTCCTCAAGCGAAGTGGACGCCGGTTCGCGTGAAGAAAGCGCGTCAGGCAATAATCCAGGTCGGCGGCGATGACGGCGCGTCCGGCCGATCCGCGGTGGCGCATCGGCATGCCGCGGCTGATGGCGAGCAGCCGGCCAAGGCGCTCGGACCGCGCCGGCCCGCATCCGCCGCCTGCGGCGCATCGAGACGCCGCGGCTGATCACCAGCCTGTCGCGGATGCTGCGCGACGTGCCGCTCGCCGAGGACCTGACCCAGGAGGCGCTGGTCGCCGCGCTCGAGCACTGGCCGGCGGATGGCGTGCCGGAGAAACCGGGTGCCTGGCTGATGGCGACCGCCAAGCGCCGCGCGCTCGACCATCTGCGCCGCAATCGCATGCTGGCCGAGAAGCATGGCGTGATCGCGCACGACCTGGCGCGGGAGCAGGAGACCATGCCCGACTTCGATGCCGCGCTCGACGACGATATCGGCGACGAATTGCTGCGGCTGATCTTCACCGCGTGCCATCCGCGCCTGTCGCGGGAGGCGCGCGCCGCGCTGGCGCTTCGGATGATCTGCGGCCTCACCACCGAGGAGATCGCGCGCGCCTTCCTGCAGGCGGAGGCGACCATCGCCCAGCGCATCGTGCGCGCCAAGCGCACACTGTCGGAATCGGGGCTTGCCTACGAGACGCCGCGCGGCGAGGAGCTGTCGGAGCGGCTCGCCTCCGTGCTCGAGGTCGTCTATCTCATTTTCAACGAGGGCTATACCGCGGCAAGCGGCGACGAATGGCTGCGGCCGCAGCTCTGCAACGAGGCGCTGCGCATGGGCCGCGTGCTGACCTCGATCGCGCCATCGGAGCCGGAGGCGCACGGGCTGCTGGCGCTGATGGAGTTCAACGCCTCGCGGATGGCGGCGCGCACCGATGCGTCCGGCGAACCGATTCTGCTGATGGACCAGAACCGCGCGCGGTGGGATCGCCTGCAGGTCCGCCGCGGGCAGCTCGCTTTGGCGCGCGCCCGCGAGCTCGGCGGCGCCGGCGGCTTCTATGCGCTGCAGGCCGCGATCGCCGCCTGCCACGCCGCGGCCGGCACGCCTGATGCGACCGACTGGAACCGCATCGCCGCGCTGTACGGCGATCTCGCCGCGCTGCTGGATTCACCCGTGATCGAGCTCAACCGCGCGGTTGCGATCGGCATGGCCGAGGGGCCGCTTGCCGCGCTCGCGATCGTCGACAGCCTCGCGGATGAGCCGGTGCTGAAATCCTATCATCTGCTGCCGAGCGTGCGCGGCGATCTGCTGCACAGGCTGAGCCGTTTCGCGGAGGCGCATGCCGCGTTCGAGGCCGCCGCCGCGCTGGCCGGCAATTCGCGCGAGCGTGAGTTCCTCAAGCGGCGCGCCGCGATCGCCGCGCGTGCCGCGCAGGATCATGGCTGCCGCTGACGGCTCCGCGATTCGGCGGAGCGAAACCACGTAGCCCGCATGAGCGAAGCGACATGCGGGTCTTTGCCACGAGTGACCCCGGGTGTCGCTTCGCTCACCCGGGCTACAAGGTTGCTGCGGGTCGTCGTGTCCGCGATTTCGACTCAAACCTGCGGCATGCTCGGACGAAATTCTTTTGGACCGGGAACTGCCACCATGACGAAGCCATCCGTGCTGGCGATCGGCCTCGACCCGACCTTCGTCGATCTGTCCGTCATGCCGCAGTTCACGCCCGAACTGGTGCGCGGCTATCTCGACGCACAGATCGAGGGCCTGCGGACGCTCGGCTACGACGTCGAGAGCTGTCTGATCGACCTCGGCGATACGGCGGAAGCCGTAACGGCGGCGGCCCTCAACGCGCGCCGCTACGACTGCGTCGTGATCGGTGCCGGGCTGCGCGAGCCGCCGGAGCGGCTCTTGCTGTTCGAGACGGTCCTCAATCTGGTGCACCGGCTCGCCCCCGATGCCGCCATCTGCTTCAACACCAGGCCGGCCGACACCGCCGCGGCCGTGCAACGCTGGGTCAAGCCCTAGGACGCAAGATGAGCGTCGCCTCGAGCCGGCGAATCGGGGTCGGCGCGCTGCCCGCCGCCCAAGGCGGACGCTCGGGCCGGGTCCGGCCCGCTGCCGGCATTGGCCGGGGGCGCGGCGCGAAGGCCCGGCGGTTGTTGCCGGCGGCAACCTATGACACCATTCAGAGTCCGATTTGTTTTAGACTTTGGAAGCCTATGCCGCGCCGCAAATTTGACTGGGAAAAGCTGACGGACGAGCAGTTGCTCGCGCAACCGCTCAGCCGTCTGAGGGTTGCCGTCGAGGGCACCTGGCTCGCCGATTGTGTGAATACGCTCTATGAAGAGCTCGAGGAGCGCGGCGTCCGGTTGCGGCCGCACACATGGATCTCGAGCGAATGGTTCAGCCCGGCCGATGTGCCCGGCATCGCGATCCCGTTCTACCTCGCCCATCCCCGCCTGATGAAGCTCGAGAAGAAGATGATGCTCGACGTCGAGGGCGCCTCGTGGTCCGAGTGCATGGCCATTCTCCGCCACGAGGCGGGGCACGCCGTGCAGCACGGCTACCAGCTGCAGCGCCGCCGGCGCTGGCAGCAGCTGTTCGGCCCGTCGTCGCAGCACTACCCGCGCTACTACCGGCCCAATCCGGCCAGCCGCAATTACGTCCAGCATCTGCGGCTCTGGTACGCGCAGAGCCATCCGGACGAGGACTTCGCCGAGACTTTCGCAGTGTGGCTGCGGCCGCGCTCGAACTGGCGGACGCGCTATGCCGGCTGGCCCGCGCTGAAGAAGCTCGAATATGTCGACGAGCTGATGGGCGAGATCGCCGGCAAGCGGCCGCTGCTCGCGACGCGCGAACGGGTCGATCCGCTGCATACGCTCAAGCAAACGCTCGCCGAGCACTACAGGAAGAAGCAGGCATTCTACGCCTTCACGCCGCCGAAGACCTACGACCGCGATCTCTCCAAGCTGTTCTCCGCCGATCCGCGGCATTATCGGCGTCCGCCGGCCGCGGCCTTCATCAGGCGGCACCGCGCCCAGATCAGGCAGCTGGTGGCGCGGTGGACCGGCGAGAACCAGTTGACGCTCGATGCCGTGCTCGACGACATGATCTCGCGCTGCCGCGAGCTCAATCTGCGTGCCGTCGGCCCCGAGCAGAAGCTCGTGACAAACTTCACCATTCTGCTGACCGCCAAGACCATGCACGCGCTGTTCGGCCCGTCGCGCCGGAAATGGATCGCGCTATGAAACAGCTTCGCATTCTGGTGCTGATGCACCCGGACTGTGTGCCGCCCGACTCCAGCGATGGATACAGCGCGCGGGAGATCAACGAGTGGAAGACGGAATACGACGTCGTCAGCACCCTGCGCGCGGCCGGCCATGAGGTTCGTCCGCTCGGCGTGCAGGAGGAAATCAAGCCGGTGCGCGACGAGATCGAGGGCTTCAAGCCGCACGTCGTGTTCACGCTGCTGGAGGAGTTTCACTACGACGTCGTGTACGACCAGCACATCGCGAGCTATCTCGAACTGATGAAGATCGCCTATACCGGATGCAACCCGCGCGGCCTGATCCTGGCGCGCGGCAAGGATCTGTCCAAGACGCTGGTGCACCATCGCCGGATCCCGGTGCCGGCCTTCGCGGTGTTTCCGATGCGCCGCAAGGTCAAGCGGCCGCCGCGTCTCGAGCTGCCGCTGATCGTCAAGAGCCTGAGCAGCGATGGATCGCTCGGTATCTCGCAGGCGTCGATCGTCGATACCGACGAGAAGCTCGCCGAGCGCGTCGCCTTCATCCATGAGCGGATCGGAACGGCCGCGATCGCCGAGCAGTTCATCGAGGGACGCGAGCTCTATGTCGGCGTGCTCGGCAACAACCGGCTGCGGGTGCTGCCGGTGTGGGAATTGAAATTCGGCAGCATGGGCGGCCCTGCTGCGCGCCAGATCGCCACCGAAAAGGTCAAGCACGATACCAGCTATCAGGAGCGGGTCGGGATTGCCGATGGCCCGGCCGAAGACCTCACGCCGGAACTATCCGCCCATATTCAACGGCTGGCGAAGCGCATCTACCGGACCTTGGGGCTCGACGGCTATGCGCGCATCGACTTCCGCCTGTCCACCAACGGCGTTCCGTATTTCATCGAAGCCAATCCCAATCCCGAGATCGCCAAGAGCCAGGAGTTCGCGACGGCCGCCGGGCATGACGGGCTCAACTATCCGGATCTGCTGCAGCGCATCGTGACGCTCGGAATAAGCCGCGCCAAGGCCGGCGCATCGCTGGGCTGACTCCAGCCCGTCAAAGGCTGCGCTGCATCGGATGGCGTCGCGCATCTTTGGGGATGAACATCGCAAACGCTTCCCTAACGCGCGCGGCCGGCGTCACGTTGCCGGCGGCTGCGGACACAGGGGCCGCCGTCGGATGAAACGCGTCCGGTTCCGGCCAGCGCCGTGCAAGGACTTCGTTTACCGAAACCGGCATGGCGAGCCCATCACCGCGGCAGCTGTCGTAGACGTACAAACCGGCAAGAAAAATCGATACGACAACAAGGATCGTCCTGAAAATCGGCATTGTGTTTGCGCCTTCTTGATTGAGGCGGACAATGCCCGGTGACGGTGAACCGCGCGTTTAGCGCTCCGGTCGATCGGCCGATACGGTTCCCAACTCATGAACGTCGGAGCGTAAACGGCCCGCTTACCAATGCCTTCAAGGTTGCGGCAACCAGCTTTCCTCACCGGCGAGAAAGAAGTCTCTGGCATTGAGAGACCAACAACAAGACTGAGGAGGCACCATGTTCGTCGCCATTCGAGTCATGATCCTGATCGCCAGTGCATACGCCGGCTCGGCCGTTGCAGAGATGCAATTTGCGCCGCTGCCGAGCCTTGCGGCTTCGTCCGCGCCGTAGCGCCGGCACGGAGGCGACCCGCGTTACGCCGGACTGGGCGTCATCGCGCCGACCCCGATTGTGCGCGCTGCGTTTTCCGTCATCCTCGTCGCCGTCAGCCGCAGGAAATACAGCGACAGTCCCGGGTTGCGCTCGCACAGCTTCCTCAGCGCGCCGTCGCTGATCCAGAGCAGATCGACGTCGGTCGCGGCTTGAGCGGTCTGCGTGCGGCGGCGCTCGAGCGAAAACAGCCCGATCTCGCCGAACAGTTCGCCCGCCGAGACCCCGCGATCGATCTCGGGAAACCTGACCTCGCCGGACACGACCATGTACAGCAGGTCGGCGTCGTCGCCCTTCCGGAAGATCGTTTCTCCCGCCTTGACGTGCTTCGGCTGCATGAACGGCTGCAGCCAGTTCGGAGAAAGGTCCGTCGCTGCAGCACGCTTCGCTTTCCGAAGCAGCCGAACCATCTGGAACAGCAACACCACGTTCAGCGGCAGCAGAATGATATGCAGGATGAGCACCGGGTAGATCCCGTCGCCCAATCCATAGCTGATGAACGCCAGATTGCTGAATATCGCGACAGCGCGCAGGCTCAGCATCGTGCTCATGCAGAACGTCAGCAACACGAGAGCCGACGCCAGATAACCCAAACCATCGATCAACGTCATGACAACGCCCACTGGAAAATGAATTGCAAGCAAACCGATCTGAAACGACCGGCAGCATACACCAGGGCATTCATTTTCCTGAGCGGAAATATCGCCGGCCCGCGCTCGCGGCGGTGCACGCGTCGTGACGCGGCCTCAGCTCGACGAACGTGCGCGCGAGCCGCCTGCGCGCGCGGCCGGCGACCGACCTTGCCGCCTCTCGCGCGGCCTCGGCCTTGCGAATGATCGTCGTCACCGCGGACGCCGGCGACGCCGCGACGAAGGCGACATCCTTCGTCTTCGAGAGGCCGCCGATGCCTTCGCACGGTGCTTCGCTCGGTAAATCGATGCGGATGGCGAACGTGTCGGCATGCTTGATCCGGTCCTCCGCCTTGGTGCCGGTGATGGTCCGGACATAGTCGTATAGTCGTGGGTCAGCTGCTCCGCGGCGGAACTTCGTCGCTATTCGCATTGGAACTTCGAGGCTTTCCGTAGCTTTATGGAAGGTAGCCATGTTGGGATGCACGATGTTCCGACCGCTTTCCGCTGCGCGTTTTGCTCTTGTCCTTTTGCTCGTGTCGGCCGCGCCGGCGGTGGCCGCGGGTCTCGATGCCGCCGCGATCAATGACGAGGCGGCGCCGCCGGCAAGATTGCCGGACCGTCGTCAGCTCAGCGCCTTCATTGCCAGGCTCGAGATCCTGCTCGACCGCGCGCATTTTTCTCCCGGCGAGATCGACGGCAAGCTTGGCGACAACGCGCAGAAGGCGCTGAGGGCGTTTGCCGAGGCGAGTGGAGTGTCCTTCGACAAGGCGGTGACGACAGAGCTCTGGAGCAGGCTCACCGCCGCCAGCGACGGGCCTGCGATCATCAGCTACACGATCGTCGATGCCGACGTGAAGGGACCGTTCGTGAAGAGGATCCCCGCGAAGATGGAGAGCATGAAGAACCTGCCGGCGCTGGGCTACACCAATCCGCGCGAAGCGCTCGCGGAGAAATTCCACATGAGCGAGGCGCTGCTTCAGGCGCTCAATCCGGGACGGAAGTTCAACAAGGCCGGCGAGACCATTGCGGTTGCGAACGTCGTCGACGCCGGAAACGCAACGCCGATCGCGCGCGTCGAGGTCGACAAGACCAGGCAGACGCTCAGCACGTTCGATGCAGCAGGCAAGCTGCTCGGTTTCTATCCTGCGACGGTCGGCAGCGCGGATAAGCCGACGCCGAGCGGAGCGCTGAAGGTGACGGCGATCAACAAGAACCCGACCTATCGCTACAATCCAAAATACGCGTTCAAGGGCGTCAGATCGAAGACGCCCTTCACGATCAGGCCCGGTCCGAACAACCCGGTCGGTGTGATCTGGATCAACCTCTCGGGAGAAGGCTACGGCATTCACGGCACGCCCGATCCCGGCAAGATCTCCAAGGCGGAGTCGCACGGCTGCGTCCGGCTCACCAACTGGGACGTGCAGCGCGTCGCGGTCGGTGTCGCGAAGGGCACGCCGGTTGCGTTCGTCGACAGCGCGACAAGTTTAGGAGCGGTGACCGAGACGCGCTGACCGTGACGCAACATCGTTCACGCATCAGCAACCGACGGAAATATCGGCGCGCTCGAGAGATGATGCGCAGCCTGCGAAGCAAAGCGGCTCCGCTTTCCACGCCTAGCGCGAGATTCGCTGGTATGCCAATGTCGCGTCGTGCCAAACCCGCAGGAGGTCAGCATGCGAACGATCATAACGAACATAGTGGGAGCACTCTGCGCCATCGCGATGGTCGCGAGCGCACACGCAGCGGTGAAGGAGGAGCCGGTCACCTACACCGACGGCGAGACCACGATGAAGGGTTTCGTCGTCTATGACGACGCGACCCAGGCCAAGCGGCCCGGCATCGTCATGGTGCATGAATGGTGGGGCATCACCCCGCATATCCATAACGAGGCGCGGAAGTTCGCGGAGCAGGGCTACGTGGCCTTCATCGCGGACATGTACGGTGACGCCAAGACCGCCGACAACCCGAAGGACGCCGGCGCGCTCTCCGGGTCGGTGATGAAGAACCCGAAGGTGATGGAGCAGCGCTTCAACGCCGCACGCGAGCAACTTGCCAAGCAGGCCTCGGTCAATCCGCAGCGGATCGGCGCCGTCGGTTACTGCTTCGGCGGCGCGGTGGTGCTGAACATGGCGCGCGCCGGCGCCGATCTCGCCGCTGTCGCCGGCTTCCACGCCTCGCTCGGTCTCAACACTCCCGCACCGGCGCCGGGCACCGTCAAGGCGAAAACCTTGATCCTGAACGGCGCCGAAGACCCGTTCGTGAAGCGCGAGCAGTACGATGCGCTGAAGAAGGATTTCGACGCGGCGAAGGCCGACTACCGCATCGTCGAGTATCCCGGCGCGGTACACGCGTTCACCAATCCCGAGGCCACCGAGCTCGGCAAGAAGTTCAATTTGCCGCTCAGATACGACGCCAAGGCCGATCAGGAATCCAAGGCCGAAGCCGCCAAGCTGTTTGCCGCCAACCTCAAGAAATAAACCAAAGGGCCACCCAAACGGTGGTCCTTTTTCATTCGTGGCTGCTTTGGCCGCGGAAGTGGCAGGGCCGCGGCCTCGCTGGCGCGTTCGCGCCTTGAAGCCATGCGGAAGACGCAGCCGGCCGCGCGGATGCCAGCCGTCTCGCACGGTTGCCACGGGGCGCTCCCCGGCCGATGATGCGCAAAACGGATCAGAACAATCGAGAGGGAGCGAATGCGCGGGCGTCGTGTGCTGATGGAATCGTTCGTGTCGCACGGCGTGCGTCATATCTTCGGCAATCCCGGCACGACCGAAACGCCGCTGCTCGACAGCCTGCCGGCATTTCCGCAACTCGAATACATCATGACGCTGCATGAAGGTGTCGCGGTCAGCGCCGCCAGCTTCTACGCGCAGGCGTCGGGACGCGTCACCGTCGCCAACCTGCACGTCGCTCCCGGCCTCGGCAACGGCATCGGCTCGCTGTACGGCGCGCTGAAGGCAGGTTCGCCCGTGGTTGCGACGGCCGGCCAGCAGGATACCCGGATGCGGCTCAACAACCCGCTGCTCGGCCACGACCTCGTTGCGATGGCGGCGCCGGTGACCAAGTGGAGCGTGCAGATCGAACGCGCCGACGAGATCGCGCCGATCATGCGACGCGCGTTCAAGGTGGCGACCGATGCGCCGCAAGGGCCGGTGTTCGTGTCGCTGCCGATCGACGTCATGGAACAGGAGACGGCTGTCGACGCGTCGACGCCGGATCGTTTGTGGCGATCGACGCGCCCCGATCCGGAAGGCATCGAAGCGCTTGTCGCGCTGCTTCTGAAGGCGAAAAAGCCGGCCATCATCGCCGGCGACGACGTGGCACGATCGGGCGGCGAGCAGGCGCTGGTGGCGCTCACGGAGGCGATCGGCGCCACCGTGTGGTTCGAGGGGCTCCGCCATCACGCGCCGTTCCCGACCAGTCATCCGAGCTATCGTCAGTCGCTCCCCGGCGACGCCCGGCAGGTGCGCAAGGCGCTCGGCGATGCCGATCTCGTGCTGCTGATCGGCGGTCCGTTCTTTGAGGACATCTGGTTTGCGCCTGGTGGCCACATCCCTGACGGCGCGTTCGTGCTGCAGATCGAGGCCTCTGCCGAACGCCTCGCGCTCAACAACCGGCTCGATGCCGGCATCGTCGGCGACATCGCCGTCAGCGTCAGTGCCTTGACGGAGGCGGTGCGTGCACAGGCGAGCGCGGACTTCAGGCAGGCCGCGCAGAACCGCAATGCCGCGCTGGCCGAATTGCAGGCGAAGGAGAAGGAGGCCTATCGCGCGCGCGTCGAGAAAAGCTGGGACCGGCAGCCGACTGCGATGCCGCGCGTCACGGCGGAGCTGCGTCGCGGGCTGCCCGATGATGTCGTCATCGTCGATGAAAGCATCACGGCGAGCCTCGATCTCGCGCGCGCCTTCGACTATCGCGGCTTCGGCGATTATTTCGGCGGTCGCGGCGGCGGCATCGGCCAGGGCCTCGCCGGGGCAATCGGCGTCAAGGTCGCGATGCCGGATCGTCCGGTGGTCGCCATCTCCGGTGACGGTTCGGCGATGTATGCGATCCAGGCGCTGTGGACTGCCGCGCACCACAAGCTTGCGATCGTGTTCGTGGTGCTGGCGAACCGCGAGTACCGCATCCTCAAGCACAATGTGGATGTCTGGCGGCAGAATTTCGAAGCCGGCACCCAGCACCCCTATCAGAACATGGATATCACCGGCCCCGCGCTCGACTTCGTGCATCTCGCGGCCGGCATGGGCGTCGAGGCGGTCAGGGTCGAGAAGGCCGGCGACATTGCCGGTGCCGTCGCAAAGGCTGTCGCGGCGCAGCGGCCGTACCTCGTCGAGATCGCAATCGAAAGCAAGCGCTGACCCGAAGGAGTTTCTCATGGCGGGCATTCTGGACGGCAAGGCTGCATTGGTGACGGGCGGCGGCTCCGGCATCGGCCGGGCGACGGCGATCGCGATGGCGCGTGAAGGCGCGCGCGTAGCGGTGTCGGATCTCTCGAAAGATGGCATCGACGAGACGGTCGCCTTGATCAATGCCGCCGGCGGCCAGTCGATCGCGATCCAGGGCGACGTCACCGACGAGGCCGATGTCGCGAACATGGTGGCCCGCACGGTGTCGGCGTTCGGGCGCATCGATTGCGCGTTCAACAATGCCGGCGTTGCCGGGCGTTCCGTCGGCCCGCCCGGCCAGCGCATTCATGAACTCACGCAAGCCTCGGTGGCCAGGATGTTCTCGGTGAATCTGATGGGCGTGTTCCTGTGCCTGAAATACGAGATCGCGCAAATGCTGAACCAGGGCGGTGGCGGCGCCATCGTCAACACGGCCTCGATCGCAGGCCTGGTCGGCCTCGCGACGTCCGGCCACTATGTCGCGACCAAGCATGGTGTTGTCGGACTGACCAAGTCCGCCGCGATCGAATATGCCCAGGACGGCATCCGCGTGAACTGCGTCAATCCCGGATACATCAAGACACCGATGACCAGGGAGACGATGGACGAGCGTTACGACGAGATCATCGCCAAGGTCCCGGTCCGTCGCCTGGGCGTGCCCGAGGAAATCGCCGAAGCCGTGGTCTGGATGTGTTCGGACAAGGCGTCGTTCATGACCGGCGCATCGCACGTGGTCGACGGCGGCTACAGCGCCGCCTGATCTTTCGAAGGGCCAAAGTCCCACGTCTTGTCTGTGAAAGGCCAGCTTCCCTTAGGGTGAACCGGCCCTCGAGCTCGCCCTTTGCAGCAAGCGGACATCGCGGCAGCGCGGAATGACGTCAAAGCTTGATCCAAGCGGCTTTTGAAGGGCTTGCGCCAGTCAGCCCTGCATCGCAGTGGGTTGATCCGTCTCGGCAGCTCACGTAGTCGTTCGCGATGAACGAACGTCCGGCCAACGCCAAGGCTGCAGCCCTTCCGGATACGAAAGCCATCCTGCTCGGGGTCGCCTGCGGCCTCGGCGCAGCGCTGTGCTGGGCGCTCGGCTTCGTGGCGACCCGGCACGGCCTCAAGGTCGGGTTCACGCCCGTCGACCTGCTGATGCATCGCTTCCTGTGGTCGGGCATCGCCTTCCTGCCGCTCGTTGTGCGCGCCGGCCTCCGCGATCTCTGCGGCATCGGCTGGGGCCGCGGCATGGCGCTGATGCTGCTGGGCGGGCCGGTGATGTCGCTGATCAGCTATGCCGGCTTCATGTTCGTGCCGCTGGGGCATGGCAGCGTGATCCAGCCGTCCTGCGCGACGCTGGGCGGATTGTTTCTCGCGGTCGTCCTGCTGAAGGAATCGGTCTCGCTCTCGCGGGCAGCCGGCGCTGTCGTCATTGTCGTCGGCCTTGCCGTGATCGGCAGCGAGTCGATCGGCCATATGGGGCCGAGCGCCGTGATGGGCGATCTGATCTTCGTTGCGACCGGATTGATGTTCGCGGGCTTCGCCACGCTGGTGCGCTATTGGCGTGTCTCGGCGTTCTCCGTGGCCAGCGTCATCAGCGTGTTGTCGCTCTCGCTGTTTCCACTGTACGCCGTCTCGGGTGGGCTCGCTCGCGATGCGGCCATCGGCCTGCATGAAAACGCGCTGCAGGCCATCGCCCAAGGCATCCTGGCCGGGCCCGCGGCAATGTATTTGTTCGCGGTGTCGATCCAGCGCCTCGGCGTGGCCCGCGCAGCCGTATTTCCTGCGACCGTGCCGGTGCTGACCCTGCTGTTGGGATGGCTCCTGATCGGCGAGCCGCCGACCACGCTGCAGGCGGCCGGGTTGGCCGCCGTGTTGGCCGGATTCTATCTCGCGCAGCGGCAGCGCTAGACGGCTTGCCGCCGTTCCGATTGGCGCGGTCGCGGCGACGATTGACAGGCATGCGGGGGATCGCGGATGGTGCCGCTCTCCGCCGTTCGCAATGAGACGCCGATGCAAGTTCAACGTTTGGCGCTGCCGATGCTTGCAGGGCTCGTGCTTGCAGCCGAGAATGCGGATGTGTGACTCGCGGCTCGTGCAACACATTTGGTGTCGTCCTGGCGAAAGCCAGGACCCATTACCCCAAATGAGAGTTGTTGCGCGACGCTGGGGCCACGATCCCGTTCATGATCAAGTGCGGTGACTATGGGTCCTGGCCTTCGCCAGGACGACGATCGTGTGTGTGGCATCCGCACGGTCATCGCCCGGCTTGCCGCCTCCGCTAAAGCTTCGGCGTGCCAAGGATGCATGGCCTCGTCGAAGCCTTGGCGAAGACGGGACCGGGCGATCCAGTACGCCGCGCCCCCTCGGCTCAAGCACCGGCGTCTCTGAAATACTGGATCACCCGCATGCGCGGGTGATGACGTCGAGAGCTGTTTGACAGGTGGAATCAGAAAGCGCCGTGCACGTGCCCGCACAGCGGCCTCGAGGTCGTGCCGGAGGAGGTCGCGTCGCGACCGGCGTACGCCAACACGCACACCGGCCATGGCAGACGGCCGCGCGAATCGACAGTGCTATGGAAACTATGCGCCCGAGGCGCTCAGCGCGGCGGCGACCTTATTGGTCCACCTTCGGCGTCTTGCCCGCAATGTCGAGGCCGAACCGGAGCGCGCGCTCCTGACGCTCTTCCGTCAGCAGCTTCAATTCCCGTTCCAGCGACCGCGCGACCTCGTCCCGGGTTTCCTTGGAGCGGCGACGGGAGTCGCCTTGCGGTTTGGCCAGTTCGGCAGTCACGGGAGAAGCCCTTGTCATCACAGTGTCACAGGCCCTGATGGCACGGCGGGAGTCGGGGCGACAATCAAAAAGAATTCAGTGGGCGCATCTTTGGAAAGTTTGCTGTACGTCTGATTCAAATTTGGGCAGAAAATTCTCTTAAGTGTTGCCTCGAATGGAGCCGAACCTCTTCGGCCCGCCGTCTCATCAATTCGGATGAGAGAGGCCGGTTCCGACGAAATCATTTCCGGATTCGCACGAAGGCGTCCTGAAACCGACAAGGTCTAACCTTAGTAGCGTTGTGAAGGACGGCTGCCTGGTGAGACGCTGAGGACCGCGGTGGTGAGATTCACGACCTGGGTCGAGAGGTCAGTCGGTCCTCCTGAGACGTTGGGGATGATCCCGGAAATGAAGAAGTTGAATGCTGTGCCTTATGTCTGGGCGGCTGCGCTGATCGCAGTCGCGATCTGGGGCGTGAGCGGCACCCCGCAGACGGCACATACCTCTGCCAGCACCCATCTGGCCCGGGTGCGCTAGAGCTTCGGGCGCAGCGAGCGCTGCATATCCATCGTGTAGGTGTAGCGCCCTTCGGGGTGCGTGGTGATGGTGACCTCGAACAGTTCCTCGCGCTGGCCGTAGTAGCGGCGTACCACGGTGAGCGCCGGCGAGCCGGTCTTGACGCCGAGCGCCCTGGCGATCGGCGCCGGCATGCCCCGCACGAAGATTTCCATCTGCGCGCGCTCGGTGACCTGGCCGTACATCCTCGCGATCTGCTCATGCACCGGGGTGCGGCCGTGGTCGCTGCGGGTCACGACATCGGCGAACCGGCGCAGCACGTAGATCTCGGCCCAGCCGAGCGGCGCGGCGAACTGGTCGGAGCGGCGCACCGCCTCGATCAGGAACCAGCTCTTGCCGGGCTCGCATTTCAAAAGCCCGGCCAGCTTGCGGTCGGCCACGATGTCGCTGCTGGCGACGACCTCGCGATAGGTCTCGTTGGAATAGCGCAGCCACTCGCCGAGCGACTTGACGCTGTGGGTGAACAGCACCGGCGGCTCGGATGCGATCACCACCGAGCCGAGGCCGGCGCGGCGCACGATCAGGCCCTGGTCGATCAGGATGCGCAGCGCCTCGCGCACGGTCTGCCGGCTGGCCTGGTAGCTCGCCATCAGTTCGGTCTCGGTCGGCAGCAGGTTGCCGACCGCGTAGGTGCCGAGCCGGATGTCCTTCTGCAGCCCGGTGGCGATGTCGCGATAGCGGGACGATCTCGCCCTGTCCGGTTGTTCAGACATGGCAGATCACTGGCATGCCATATGGCAGGCAACCGGATGTCCAGACGACATCGACTGCAGCGCGGCCTCGAACGCAGCGAGCGTCGCCAGCACGTCCGCTTCAGGCACCGGGAACGGCTGCTTGCCTTCGACAGCGTCCGCAAAGGCCGCAAGTTCCGCGGCGAGGGTGTCGATCGCCGGATAGCGCGTGGTCGCAGGCGCTTCGCCGGATCTCCGCAGCACCATCGTCTGTTCGTCGAGCACCTCGGCGGATCCCTTCGTTCCGAACACATGCACGCGCCAATAGAACGGTGTTGCGCGAATTGTCGCAAGGGTTGCGCTCACGCCATTCACAAATTCAATCGCCAAGGTTGCAGTGTCGAGCGGCGGCGGTCCGGCCTCGCGCGCACTCAACCGGGCATAAACCTGTCGGGCAGGACCAAGGAGGCTGACGAAGCCGTCGAGCACATGCAGCCCCGCGCCGGTCAGGCCGCCGCCCGGTGATTCCTCGGGTGACAGCCGCCAGCCCTGCGTGATGCTCTGCGAGTTCTCGTTGCTGTTGTGGCCCTCGACATGCAGGATGGTGCCGAGCTCGCCGCTGGCTGTGATCGTGCGCAGCGCCTGCATCGACGGCCAGAACCGGCGGTTATGCCCGACCGCAAGCACCACGCCGGCGCTGCGGCAGGCCGCGAACATCTCTGCGGCATCGGCGCGCCGAAGCGCCAGCGGCTTCTCGCAAAACACCTGCTTGCCGGCGCCGGCTGCCGCGATCACCTGGCCCTTGTGCAGCGAATGCGGCGTCGCCAGCAGCACGGCATCGATGCGAGGGTCGGCGAGGACATCGTCCAGGCTCGCAGTGACCGAGAGGCCGTGCGCCTCGCAAAAGCTGGCAGCGCTGTTGGCGTCGGGTTCCACCGCGCGGACGATCCTGAGCCGCGGCTCGCTCTGCGCAGCCTCGACCAGTGCGCGGCCCCACCGGCCGAGGCCCGCGATCGCACAGTTGATCATGACTGTCCCTCACTGTGGCCGCGGCCGGCCCGGATCGCCTCGATGACCGCGGCGCTGTCGTTGTCCGGCCCTTGCAGCGCGATCGCCGCGCGCAGCAACCCGGCCTGCACCGAGGTCAGCGGCAAGGGCAGGCCGTGCGGGCCGGCCTCCTGCAGGATCAGTTCGGCATCCTTCAGGGTCTGCGCGATATGCGATTGCGGCGAGAAATCCCGCGCCAGCATCTTCGGCCCCTTGCTGTCCATCACCTTGGAATATGCCGCCGATCGCCGCGCGGTCGCAAGGAACGCCGCGCCGTCGAGGCCGAGGCTTTCGGCAAAGGCGATGCCCTCGGCCAGCGCGGCGCGGTTGTTCTGCAGGATCAGGTTGATGGCGAGCTTGGTGCGGCTGGCATTGCCGATCGCGCCGACATTGATCCGCTGCGGGCAGAGAATGTCGAGCGTCGCCGCGGTGGCGTCGATGGCGTCGGCATCGCCGGCGACCAGCGCGGTGGCCGTGCCCGCACGGACCTCGGCGCTGGTCCCCGAGATCGGCGCTTCGATGAACGCGAGGCGCGAGCGGGAGGCGAATTCGGCGATTGCCACGATCTCGCCCGGCGCGCAGGTGGTGGCGCAGATGACGCGCGGCGGCGGCGTCGCGTTGGCGAGGTCCGGCAGCAACGTCCTGACCTGGGCCGCGTCATACACCGCGATGACGATGGTCCGGCAGCGTGCCGCGACGTCGGCGGCGAAAGCCGCGAACTCGGCGCCGCTGGCCCTCAGGCCATCCGTCTTCGCGGCGTCGATGTCGAAGCCGATCACCCCGATGCCGGCGTCGATCAGCCGCGCGGAGAGCGCCGATCCCATCAGCCCCAGGCCAATCATGCCAACAGGTGTCTCGCGAGCCATGATGCGACGCCGCCTCGCTTTATTGCGGCTGGATGCCGGCCGCCTTGACCTCCGCCGACCAGCGCACGACCTCGCTCCCGACGAAGGCGCCGAACTCGGCCGGCGCCAGCGGCGCCACCATCACGCCGACATCGGCGAGCTTCTTCCTCGTCTCCGGCATCGCGAGGTATTTCGCACACTCGGCGTAGAGCTTGCTGACCACCGGTTCCGGTGTGCCGGCGGGCGCGAACAGGCCGTACCAGATCGTGGCCTCGAAGCCCGGCATCGCTTCGGCGAGTGCGGGCAGGCCGGGCGTCAGCTCGTTGCGGGCCGCCGACGTCACGGCGATGCCGCGCAAGGTACCGCCCTGCATCTGCGGGATCGCGACCGAGAAATCGCCGAAGGTGAGATCGATCACCCCCGCCATCACGTCGGTCATTGCCTGCGGGACGCCGCGATAGGACGCCGCGATCAGCGACAGGCCGCCGCGCGATTGCAGCTGCGCGATCGAGATCTGCGAGGCGCCGGAGCCGTAGCCCGCGGTCAGGTTGGGATTGGCCTTGGCGTAGGCGAGGAACTGCGGCAGGTCCCTGGCCGCGAGCTTCGGATTGACCAGCAGCACCATCGCCGTCGTGGTGGTGCGGATCACGGGCGCAAAGTCCTTCACCGGGTCGTAGGGCAGGCTCTTCAGCGTCGCGACGTTGCTGGCATGGGTGGTGTTGGTGCCCATCAACAGCGTGTAGCCGTCGGGCGCGCTGCGGGCGACCTCCTGGGCGCCGATGCTGCCGAGCGCGCCGGCGCGGTTCTCGATCAGCACGGTCTGGCCGAACGCGTCCTGCAGATGCTGGCCGACCAGCCGCGCGACATTGTCGGGACCGGCGCCGGCCGGGAACGGCACGATGATCTTGAGCGGCCGTTGCGGGAAATCGTCGGCCGCGAAAGCCGGCAGGACCGGAAGCGTCGCAAGCAGCACGACGAGCAGCCCCAGCCGTAACTTCATCCCGGTCCCCTCCCGTGTCTGCTTTTGCAAATTTATACGGACAAATGGATCAGAAAGGCAAGCGTCAGGCCTGCTGGAATGTTGAGGTGCGTCATATTTATCCGTATAAATAGCCCATTCAGGGAGCCCGACGACGATGGTGGACATCAGCGATCTCCATGCGCGCGGACTGCGCCGGCGGCAAAAGATGTTCGGCGAGGGCGATGTCGCCAAGCGGATGGCCGCTGCCGGCGATTTCGGCACGCCGCTGCAAGACATCATCAATGCCTATGTCTATGGCGACGTCTGGGAGCGCAGCGGGCTGTCCGACCAGATCCGCAGCCTCGTGATGCTCGGCATCACCGCGGCGAGCAGCAAGCCGGCCGAGTTCCGCGTCCATGCCAAGGGTGCGCTGGCCAATGGCTGCACCGCCGCGCAGGTGCAGGACGTGCTGCTGCTGGTCGCGATGTATTGCGGCATTCCGGCCGCGATCGAGACCAGCAAGATCGCAGCCGAGGTGTTCGGCGATGCGCCGCCGGAGGGGTAGGGCACAAGCCCCTGCCGTGATAGGGACGTTGCCGACCGCGACCGGCAACAGGATCTGCCCATGTCCGCCTTCCCGACCTCGACCACCGTGCTCGATTCCGTGTTGTTTCGCGATGCCTTCGGCACGCGCGAGATGCGCGAGGTGTTTTCCGACCTGCGGCTGATCGAGCGCTACGCCGAGGTCGAAGTCGCGCTGGCGAAGGCCGAGGCGCGCTGCGGCGTGATCCCGGCGGAAGCGGCCGCGGAGATCGCAAAACGGACCGATGTCGCCGCGCTCGATTTCGATCTGCTGCGGCAGGAGACCGACGTGGTCGGCTACCCGATCCTGCCGCTGGTGCATCAGATGGCGAAGCAGTGCGGCGAGGCCGGCCGCTATGTGCATTGGGGCGCGACCACGCAGGACATCATGGACACTGCCGTGGTACTGCAACTGCGCGACGGATTGAAGATCATCGAGGACGACATCGCCGCGCTGCGCGGCATCCTCGCCGACCTCTCGAAAACATACCGCGACACGCCGATGGCCGGCCGCACCCATCTGCAGCAGGCGCTGCCGGTGACGTTCGGCTACAAGACCGCGATCTGGCTCGCCGCCTTCGATCGCCACGCCGCGCGGCTCGTGGAGCTGAAGCCGCGCGTGCTGGTCGGCCAGTTTGCCGGCGCCGCCGGCACGCTGGCCTCGCTCGGTGACAAGGGCTTCGAGGTCCAGCAGGCGCTGTGCGAGGAGCTCGGGCTCGGCGTTCCCGTCTCCACCTGGCATGTCGCGCGCGACGGCCTGGCGGAAGCGGTGAATTTCCTCGCGCTGGTCACGGGAACGCTCGGCAAGATCGCGCTCGACATCATGATCATGGCATCGACCGAGTTCGCCGAGGTCTACGAGCCGTTCGTGAAGGGGCGCGGCGCGTCCTCGACCATGCCGCAGAAGCGCAACCCGATCTCGTCGGAGCTGATGCTCGCCGCCGCCAAGGCGGTGCGCCAGCATGCCGGCCTGATGCTGGACGCGATGGTGCAGGATTTCGAGCGCGCCACCGGTCCGTGGCACGCCGAATGGATGGCGATCCCGGAAAGCTTCGTGCTGACCGCGGGCGCGCTGCACCAGGCGAGGTTCGCGCTTGGCGGCCTGATTGTCGATGAGCAGCGGATGGCCGACAATCTCGACATCAGCCGCGGGCTGATCGTGGCCGAAGCCGTGATGATGGGCCTCGCGCCTTCGATCGGCCGGCAGGAGGCGCATGACGTGGTCTACGACGCCTGCCGCGTCGCCAACGACAAGGGCCTGACGCTGGCCGAGGCGCTGGCCGCGGATGATCGCGTTGCCAGCCGGGTCGATCGCGCGACGATCGACCGCCTCACCGCGCCGAAAAACTATCTCGGCCTCGCGCCCGAGATGGTCGACCGGGTGCTGGCCACGGTGAAGCGGTAAGATTCGAGGCAATTGCTCGCCGTCGCGTGATCGGGCGCGGCGGCCAGGAACCTTGCGAATGCGGATCGAATTGGACTACGAATCCCGAGAGTTCCTCAAACGACACGGCGCTTCATGACCGCACATCAACGCAACCTTTCCGCCTCGATCGATCCCGTCAAGCTCGATCGGCTCGCCGAAGTCGCGATCAAGGTCGGCCTGCAGCTGCAGCCGGGGCAAGATCTGCTGCTGACCGCGCCTGCCGCGGCGATGCCGCTGGTGCGGCGGGTGGTGGAGCATGCCTACAAGGCCGGTGCCGGTCTCGTGACCCCGTTCTTCTCGGACGAAGAGCTCACGCTGGCGCGCTACCGTTACGGCAACGATGCGAGTTTCGATCGCGCTGCAAGCTGGCTCTATGAGGGCATGGCGAAGGCGTTCGGCGCCAACACCGCGCGGCTTGCGATCGTCGGCGACAATCCGATGCTGCTGTCGGGCGAAGACCCGGTCAAGGTGGCGCGCGCCAGCAAGGCCAATTCGATCGCCTACCAGCCGGCGCTGGAGAAGATCGTCAATTTCGACACCAACTGGAACATCATCGCCTATCCGAGCACGTCCTGGGCCAAGCAGGTGTTCCCCGACGATGCCGAGGACGTCGCGGTAGCCAAGCTTGCGGATGCGATCTTCGCCGCCTCCCGGGTCGATCAGGATGGCGCCGTCGCCGCCTGGGCACAGCACAATGCGAAGCTCCGCGAGCGCACCGAATGGCTGAACGGCCAGCGCTTCCACGCGCTGAAATATTCCGGACCCGGCATGGACCTCACGATTGGCCTCGCCGACGGTCATGAATGGGAAGGCGGAGCGTCGACCGCCAAGAACGGTATCGTCTGCAATGCCAACATCCCGACCGAGGAAGTCTTCACCACCCCGCACTGCCGCCGCGTCTCAGGCCACGTCGTCAGTTCCAAGCCGCTGTCCTATCAGGGCACGCTGATCGACAATATCTCGGTCAAGTTCGAGGAAGGCCGCATCGTCGAGGCCAAGGCCTCGCGCGGCGAGGAAGTGCTGAAGAAGGTGCTCGACACCGACGAGGGCGCGCGCCGCCTCGGCGAGGTCGCGCTGGTGCCGCATTCCTCGCCGATTTCGAAGACCGGGCTGTTGTTCTTCAACACGCTGTTCGACGAGAACGCCGCCTCGCACATCGCGCTCGGCCAGTGCTACTCGAAATGCTTCGTTAATGGCGACAAGCTGACGCCGCAGCAGATCGCCGAGCAGGGCGGCAACAAGAGCCTGATCCATATCGACTGGATGATCGGCTCCGCCCACACCGACATCGACGGCATCCACGCCGACGGCCGCAGCGTGCCGGTGTTCCGCAAGGGCGAGTGGGCGTAAGGGGCGACTGCCCAGTCAGTCCCGTCATCCCCGCGCAAAGGCTTCGCCTTTGTCGCCGGAGGTGCGAGCGGAGCGAGCCTCGAGGGATGCACGGCCCCGCCGGTGGCCGTCGACCCTTCGAGACGCGCTACGCGCTCCTCAGGGCGACGGGCCTAAATTTGCTGCTGTCGGACTTGTGCTGCAGGGCTCTACTGAAACCGCCGCTCGCGCGCGGCGATCAATTCGCCTCGCGTGGCGCTGAAGCGGCAGGTCTCGTGCTGGGGCCGGAAGCCGAGCCGGCGATAGATCTTCAGCGCGGGCGCGTTGCGGCTCGAGACGTTGAGCCAGCAGGGGTGCTCGATCGAGACGTCGTGCGCAGCCAACACGCGATAGACCAGCAGCTGGCCGAGTCCGCGTCCCTGCCGCACCGGATCGACGGCGACCGACTCGATCCACATCGAGTTCCGCTCGGACTCGGTCAGGCAGAAGCCCGACATCTGTCCATCCTCCGACGCAATCCAGACTTCGCTCTCGGTCAAGACCTGCGCCATCTCCTCCGGCGAGTACAGGCGGAAGGCGGCGTCCGAGGCATAGGCGGCATTGTGGATGCGCGCGACCTCGCCCGCGCAGGCGGTGACGTCGCTGACCTGCTCGATGGTGGCGCGCGCGGCCGCGAGCGTGCGCGCTGGCTGCAACGGCTCGACGCACTTCATCCCGATCTCGGACTCGACATGAACAAAGCCGAAAGCCGCGACGAAGGCCATACCCGCAGGCCAGTCGCTGCTCACCAGCGTCTGCACGGTGAGACCGGGATCGGCGTCGATCGCAAGCACCTCGTCGAACAGCGCGAGGCCAATCCGGTGGCGCCGCATCTCGGGCGCCACGACGATCTTGAGGAACCGGGAATGGTGCGCGCCCTGGTCGCGCAACGACGACTCGGCGAGGCCGCAGAGCATGCCATCGCGCTCGGCAACACGAAAGTCCCGCCCGCCGCGGTTCTGCGGCAGCTTCAGGAACTGGGACCATTGCGGCAGCGTGACAGGGCCTAGCCGCGGTTCCACCGCAGCTGCCTTTGCGTAAAGTTCGACCACCGCTTCCGCATCAGCCTCTCGAAGCGGCCGGATGGTGATGCCGTCATCCATGAGTCGGAAGCTTACCCGATATCGAGCCGATAGACATCCTTTGCCGTCTTCAGGAACAACGCCGTCTTTTCGGCTTCGCTATATTGTGATGCAAGGCGTTTAAAGGTGTTGAAGATGACCTGATAACTGCATTGCCCCTTATCAGGTGGGAAGTTGCTCTCGAACATGCAACGGTCCGGACCGAACGCCTCGATGCAGGTCTCGACATAAGGCCGCCAGGCGGCGGCGAGTTCCTCCGACGAGGGCGGCCTGGGGCGGAGGTGGAAGTCGTAGCCGAGCAGGCACATCGCCAGCCCGCCGAGCTTGACCACCACATTCGGACATTTGGCGATCTCCAGGATCGACGCCTTCCAGACCGGAAAGGTTTCCGCGCGCTTGCCGGCGAAGCGGCCGGTGCCGACCGGGCCGCCGCAATGGTCGAGCACGATCCTGGTATCGGGAAAGGCGCGAGCGAGGTCGGTCAGCTCGCCGATCTGCGGGTGGAACAACCACGCATCGAAGCTAAGGCCGAGCGGCGCCAGGCAGGCGAACCCCCTACGAAAGGTGGAGTCCAGCAGAATGCCCTTCGGCCGGTTCGCGTACATGTGGGCGACGTTGGGGTCCTCGTCCCATGCCGAGGAGTGGCGGATGCCGCGGAACCGGCCGTTGCCGGCGGCAATCTCCGCCTCCAGCACCGCCTTGGCCTGATCGCCGATCAGAAGGTTAACGTGGCTGACGATGCCGGCGCAGATCGCCGCCTTGCCGTAGCCGCCACTCGCCGCCATCGCGGCGACGCCGTTGGCAAACTCGACCTCGCCAACCGGACGGAACGCCTCCGGGCCGTCGGCGCGGTACATCGACCGGCAGTCGACATAGACGGTGGCCACGATGTTGTGGCCGGACGCGATGTCGTCGGACATCTCCTCGATCAGATAGCGAAGCCCGCCGCGATCCCAGAGATGGTGATGCGGATCGACGATCGGCCGGGCCGGATCGATGATCTCTTCAGTGTATTGGGCGAGCCAGTCTTCGCGCGGGTTGGCATAGAGCCCGCTGGCGGAGGCGGGCAGAGTGCTGGCAACCATCGATTTTCACTCCCGTTTGGTTTTGCTTCTTCTTGAACCGAGACCTCACACCCCATCCAGGATGATCACCGTCGGCGTCGCCGGCAGCGTGTCGCGCGAAATCCGCAAAGTGCGCTCGCCGCCGCGGCGGTCGATCTCGAATTGCTGGCCGATCAGGCGCATGAACTCGTCGAGCGGGGTGGCGAAGCGGTGCATCGGCAGCACGACGGCGGCGCGCAATCGCCTGGTGATTTCGGAAATGCCGTCGAGCGACATCGTATAGGTGCCGTCGATCGGCACCATCACGATGTCGAGCCGGCCGATCGCGGCGAAATGGCTGTCGTCGAGCTTGACGTGGAGGTGGCCGAGATGGCCGATGCAGAGGCCGGCGACCTCGAAGATGAAGATCGAATTGCCGTCCTTGATCATCTCGCCGCCGGCGTCTTCGCCCCAGTAGCGGCGGATATCGGTGGTGACGTTGCGGATATAGACGTCGCCGATGCGCTCAGCGTAATGCGCGGCCTGGCCGTTCTCGCCCCAGCCATGCAGCACGTGGGGAATCTTGGGGTCGGGAAACAGCGTGTAATGGGTCGCGTGGGCTCGGTTCATGGTCGCGACGTCGGGCAGCCGCCCGGTCCGATAGACGCCGTTATAGTCGGTCGCGATCCGGATGCCGCCGGGCGTGTCGATATAGTAGGTCGAATGGCCGGCATAGGTGATCGCGACCTCGTCGGCTTTGGCTGCGACGCGCCGGTAGTTCACCGGGACAGCGCGCGGCGGCGCATTGGCCATCGTCAGGCATTCGCTGCGCTGGGCGTCCTGCGCGAAGGCGTGACTGGTGAACGTTCCCAGCAAGACGAGCGCGGCGAGCAATCTCAGCATGACGTGTTCCGCCTTCTTCCGCCTTCGGCGATATCCGCCGAGGTGAGATTATCGCGCAATCGGCGCGCCGTCATGATGAGGTCGGCGCATCGCTCCATGGCGCTGATTGCAACGCGATCCAGCGGATTGTTGCGTCGAGACGCGCTAGGATGCCGCGCAGACAACCAGGATCAGGGAGTTATGCGTGACTGACACTGCCTCCGCGCCGCGCGCGCCTTCGACCAGGCGGCTCGAACCATTGCGCCATGTCGACGCAGGCGTGCTCAACATCGCCTATTACGAGGCTGGTCCGGCCGCCGGGCCGGCCGCGATGCTGATGCACGGCTTCCCCTACGACATCCACTCCTATGTGGACGTCGCGCCTGCGCTGGCGGCGCAGGGCTGTCGGGTCATCGTGCCCTATCTGCGCGGCTACGGACCGACGGCGTTCCGCGGCAAGGCGACGCCACGTTCGGGCGAGCAGGCGGCGGTCGGCGCCGACATGATGGCGCTGATGGACGCGCTCGGCATCGAGCGCGCGGTGTTCGCCGGCTATGACTGGGGCGGCCGCGCCGCATCGATCGGTGCGGCGCTGTGGCCGCAGCGATGCATCGGACTCGTCTGCACCAACGGCTACATGATCCAGGACATCGCGCATGCGATGGTGCCGGCGCCGCCTGATCGCGAGGCGCCGCTTTGGTATCAGTACTACTTCCAGCTCGAGCGGGGGCGGGCGGGGCTCGCCGCCAACCGGCGCGGCATCGCCAAAATCCTGTGGTCGCAATGGTCGCCGAGCTGGGCGTTCGACGACGCCTGCTTCGAGCGGACTGCGGTTGCGTTCGACAATCCTGATTATGTCGACGTCGTGATCCACAGTTATCGGCACCGCTACGGCGTGGTCGATGGGGATCCGCAATATGCGGATTTGCAGCGGCGGCTCGACACATTGCCTGTCATCAGGGTCCCCGCCATCTCGCTCGACGGCGCCGACGACGGCGTGACGTTCGCGACCGACGGCAGTCGCACCGCGGCAAAGTACACCCGCCGCCTGGCCCATCGCCTGATTCCGCATGCCGGCCACAATCTGCCGCAGGAAGCGCCCGAGGCGTTTGCCGCCGCAGTGCTGGAGGTGATGAAGGCTAGCGCCGCGGGCTGATCTTCCAGGCGATGGCAAGCGTCAGCAGCGTCAGAATGCCGCTGACCAGCGCGGCCGTCGGGATTGTCAGGGCCAGCGCCGCGGTTGCGGCCCAGCCGATCGAGGAGAAGGCTTCCGCGAAAGTGGCGATGCGGGAGGAGGTCTGACGCCGGCGGAATTGGCTGCGCTTGGCCTGCGCGCGGAACCAGAGCTGGACGGCGGCGGCGGATGCGGTCGCGATGAGGATTGCGATCGCCGTGACCGCGGCCTGCCCCGGCGAGGCAAACGCCAGCGCGGCCACCAGCGGGGCGAAGACCACGGCGATGGCGAACAGGACCACCTCGACCTTGGCGCGGGTCACGCGTGACGGCGGCAGCGGCGCGGTCGCCACCAGATCGGGCGCGTCCTCGCCGGAGATGGTCAGCCAGGCGAGCCCGCCGGCGAGCTGGCCTGCGGCCATCACGATGACCGGCGTAATCAGCACGATCGCAGTCGATGTACCGGAGAAGCTTCGCCACAGCATCAGCGCCGGCGGCAGCAGGTAGAGCATCTGCATCAGGCTCTGCGACAGCAGCCACGGATCGCGGCGCAGCAGCAAGAATTCCTTGCGCCGCAGCGCCTGCTGCCGCGAGCCCGCCCGGAACGCGCGGGCGCGTCCCCGCGTCACCGCAGCCGGATTGGCGGCGACGCTGGCGACCGTATCGGCAAACCGCGGTGCGAATATCGCCATCACGCCGCCGAGCATCACCAGCGCTGCGGCGAGCAGCAGCATCATGATTTCGAGGTCGCCGAGCGATGCCCGTGCCGGCCACCACAGCAGGCTGTCGGGGGCGGGGGCAATTCGCGCCGCGGTTTCCGAGGTCAGAAAGGCAAAGCGCGACAGCGTGCCGTAGGACAGCACGGCCACGACCTGCAGCGCGATGACGAAGCCCGCACCGATCACGGCGGAGACAACCTGCGCCACCAGCCGCGTCCGGCTCGGCCCGATCAGGCGGAACAGGAACGCGGTGACGGCGATCGCGGTGGCTGCCGCCGACAGCCCGATCGCAAGGACGACGCCGAAGCCGGCGAGCCAGCGCGGGCCGCCGAGATAGACCAGCACGTCGATGAACGGCGTCGACAGCAAGAGCGCCATGCTGCTCACCGTCAGCGCGATCGCGGCGATCCGGATCGAGAAGATGTTGGTGAGTTTTGCCGGCGACGACATGATCAAATCGAGATCGGCGCGGGCGTAGAACACGCGCGTCACCGACTCGATCGCCTGCGAGAGCATCAGCGCCCAAGCCAGGAAGATCGTCGCGGTCAGCACGATCAGCGACGACGGGTCGAGCGGAAACCGCAGGTCGGCATAGCGGCTGACCACGGCATAAGCCGGCAGATGCAGGATCGCCGCGAAGATCAGGAGGCCGATCACGGCGCGATTGCGCCGGCGCCGGCCGCCGGTCATCATCGCCAGCCATTCGCGCCACGCCAGGCGGAATTCGTGGCGCGCGAACCAGGTGAGGTGGGCGACCGAGCTCACGCGGCCGCCGCTTCGGTATCGACCAGCGCGATGAACATATCCTCGAGGGTGGTGTCGTTGCGGCCGTTCTGCTCGCGCAGCTCGGCCAGCGTGCCCTCGGCGATCAGCCTGCCGGCCGCGATCACGCCGATCCGGTCGGCCATTCGCTCGGCGACTTCGAGAATGTGGGTCGTCATGATCACGGTGCAGCCGGCGCGGACGCGCTCCTGCAGCAGCCCCTTGACGTGACGCGCCGACAGCGCGTCGAGGCCGGTCAGCGGTTCGTCGAGAATGATCAGGCGGGGATCGTGCACCAGCGCGCCGGCGAGCGCCACCTTCTGGCGCATGCCCTTGGAGAAGCCTTCGCAGCGCTCGTTGAGATGCGGCTCGAGCCCGAGCGACATCAGGAGATCGCGCGCCGAGCTCTCCGAGGTTCGCGGATCGATGCCCCACAGGCCGGCGACGAATTCGAGATATTCCAGCGGCGTCAGCTTGTCGTAGATCATCGGCTCGTCGGACACCCAGGCCATGACCTGCTTGGCTGAGACCGGATCGGCGAGTGCGTCGGTGCCGAGGATCGACACCGAGCCGGCATCGGGCCGCAACAGCCCCGCCACCATGCGCAGCGTCGTGGTCTTGCCGGCGCCGTTCGGCCCGAGCAGCGCATAGAATTCGCCGACACGGATCGTGAGATCGAGCGCGTCGACCGCCGGGCGGTCAAAACGCTTGGTTAACCCTCGCACGGCGAGTGCGGACAGTTCAGGTGTCATGGCGTGGTGGCGATCCGGAAGTTCGCTCGTCGGTTGCGCAAAGCTTGGACAAAAACCGTTTCGGTGCAGTGAATCGCACGGGGCAAATCAAAGGTGATATCCGTATTAGTCCGTGCTGCGGCAAATCTCCGCAAATGTGATGATACAGCGACATCAGCGGTTTGTTGACAGGGATCGGGCCTTTTGGCTCAATCGGGGCGGACATAGGCGGCTTTCAGCGCTCCAGACACAAGGGCGTGAAGGCGGGATGCAACGAGCGATCGGATAAGAATCGCCGGGCATCGGGGAGGGAACGATGCTGGACTTTGTTCAGCAGCTCGTCAGCGGCATCGCGCTCGGCTGCGTTTACGGCCTGATCGCGCTCGGCTTCGTGCTGGTCTACAAGGCAACCGAGGTCGTCAATTTCGCGCAAGGCGATTTGATGATGCTGGGCGGCTTTTTCGCCTTCACCTTCATCGGCATGCTCGGGCTGAATTACTGGGTCGGGTTCGCCGGCGCGGTGATCTGCATGGCGCTGTTCGGCATGCTGGCCGAGCGGCTCGTGGTGCGGCCGATCCTCGGCTATCCGCAGTTCTCCATCATCATGGCGACGATCGGGCTCGGCTATTTCCTGCGCTCGATCTCCGGCATGATCTGGGGCACCGACGACTTCAAGATCGAGACGCCGTTCAGCCAGGGCGTCCTGCGGATCGGCAGCCTGGTGCTCGCCTACGACAAGCTGTCGGTGATCGCGGCGACCATCATCCTGTGCGCGCTGCTCTATCTGTTCTTCAACCGCACCACGCTCGGCACCGCGATGCGCGCCAGCTCCGAGAACATGCTGGCTGCCTATTACATGGGCATTCCGGTCAAGCGGGTGGTCTCGATCGTCTGGGCGATCTCGGCCGCGGTGGCGACCTGCGCCGGCGTGCTGTTGGCGCCGATCACCTTCATTCACTCCAATGTCGGCCTGGTGCTGGGGTTGAAGGCGTTTCCGGCCGCGGTGCTCGGCGGCTTCGGCTCGATCCCGGGCGCCGTGGTCGGCGGCGTCCTGATCGGCGTGATCGAGAGCATGGCCGGCTTCTATTTGCCGCAGGGTTGGAAGGACGTCGCGCCCTACATCGTGCTGCTCGCGGTGCTGCTGCTCAAGCCCGAGGGCCTGTTCGGCCTTCATGTCCGCAAGAAGGTCTGAGCATGATCCGGAAAAGTGGCAACCGGTTTTCCGAAGAGATCATGCTCAAAAGAGAAGACGGGATCATGATGCGATTAGATCGTAATCGCATCATGATCTAGGGAGCGACACATGCGGTTTCTCTTCAAGACCGATTACGAAGACGACATCAAGCTGTTCCCACATTCGGGCTACATCTATTCCTACGGCCTGTTGCTGGCGGTGCTGCTGATCGCGCCCTACGTGCTGTCAAGCTATCTGATGAGCCAGCTGGTCTTCGTCTGCATCTACGCGACCGTCGGCGTCGGGCTCTTGATCCTGACCGGCTTCACCGGACAGGCCTCGCTCGGCCATGCCGCGTTTCTGGCGATCGGCGCCTACACCGCGGCCTATCTGCAGCAGTTCAATGTGCCGTTCCCGGTCTATTTCCTCGCCGCGGGGCTGTTGACCGGCGTGGTCGGCGCGCTGGTCGGGTTTCCGGCGCTGCGGCTGCAGGGCATCTATCTGGTGATCGCGACGATCTCCTTTGCGTTCATCGTCGAGGAGATCCTGGCGCGCTGGGAAAGCGTCACCAACGGCAATGAGGGTATGCGGGTCAAGACCATGCAGCTGCTCGGCACGACGGTGTCGCGCGATGGTCCGACCTTCTATTATCTCTGCCTTGCGGTACTGGTGCTGACCATCGTCGGCACGCTCAATCTGCTGCGCTCGCCGACCGGGCGCGCCTTCGTCGCGATCCGCGACAGCGAGACCGCGGCGCGCAGCATGGGCATCAATGTCGCGCTCTACAAGGTAAAGTCGTTCGCGATCTCGGCGGCGATCACCGGCTTTGCCGGCGTGCTGTTCGCGCACAAGCTGTCCTTCATCTCGCCCGAGATGTTCACGCTGCAGCTCTCGATCGAGTTCATCATCGTGATCCTGATCGGCGGCACGTTTAGCCTGCACGGCGCGGTGCTGGGCGCGATCTTCCTGGTCATGATCGATCCGTTCCTGACCTATCTGAAGGACGATATGCCCGGCGTGATCGGCGGCATTGCTGCGACCCTCGGCGCCGGCACCGAGCGCGCGGGCCACATCCAGGACGCGGTCGCAGCCTTCGCCTCCGCCAACGGACTGAAAGGCGCGATCTACGGCATCATCATCGTGCTGTTCGTGCTGTTTGAGCCGCTCGGACTCTACGGCCGCTGGCTCAAGATCAAGCTCTTCTTCCAGCTGTTTCCGCTCTACAAGCGCGCGACCTTCAAGCGGCAGAAAATCTATGTGAAATCGGAGCGGAACAGATGAGCTATTTCCGCGCCGAGAACCTGTCGCTGCATTTCGGGGGCCTCAAGGCGGTCGATGCGGTCAGCTTCGCGGTCGAGAAGGGCGAGATCCTCTCGATCATCGGGCCCAACGGCGCCGGCAAGAGCTCGATCTTCAACCTGATCTCGCGGATCTATCCGCCGACCTCCGGCAAGATCTTCTTCGAAGATCAGGACATCACCCAGGAGCCGGCCTACGATATCGCGAAACTCGGCATCGCCCGCACCTTCCAGAACATCGAGCTGTTCGAGAACGCGACCGTGCTGAGCAATCTCCTGGTCGGCCGCCATCGCCATTCCACCACCCGGCTGTGGCAGGAGCTGTTGTTCCTGCCGAGCGTCCGCGCCGGCGAGAAGGCGCATCGCCGCCGCGTCGAGCAGGTGATCGAATTTCTCGATCTCGAGCCCTACCGCGACAAGCTGATCTCGGGACTGCCTTACGGCGTGCGCAAGGTGATCGAGCTGGCGCGGGCGCTGTGCTCGGAGCCGAAGCTGATCCTGCTCGACGAGCCGTCGTCCGGCCTCAATGTCGAGGAGACCGACGACATGTCGTTCTGGATCCGCGACATGAAGAGCGAGCTCGGCATCACCGTGCTAATGGTCGAGCACGACATGACGCTGGTCAACCGCGTTTCCGACCGCGTCATCGCGCTGAACTACGGCCGCGTCCTGGCGATGGGCTCGCCGTCCGAGGTGCAACACCATCCCGACGTCGTCGCAGCATATCTCGGCGCATGAGGATGATGCCATGAGCACAGCGGACATCATCCTGAAGCTCTCCAACATCGAAAGCTATTACGGGCCGATCATGGCGATCCGCGGCATCAGCCTCGAGGTGCCGCGCGGCCAGATCGTGACGCTGCTCGGCGCCAACGGCGCCGGCAAGACCACGGTCCTGAAGACGATCTCCGGCATCCTCGACCCGCAGAAGGGCTCGATCGAATTCCTCGGCAAGCCGATCCAGCGCATGGAGGCCGACCGGATCGTGCGGCTCGGCCTCAGCCACGTGCCCGAGGGGCGCGAGGTGTTTCCGTTCCTGTCGGTGCGCGAAAACCTGATGATGGGCGCCTATCTGCGCAAGGACCGCGACGGTGTGGCGCAGGACCTCGAACGCGTCTACGGCTATTTTCCACGGCTGAGGGAGCGGCTCGGCCAGCCGGCCGGGCAGCTTTCGGGCGGCGAGCAGCAGATGCTGGCGATCGGACGGGCACTGATGAACCGGCCGACGCTGCTGCTGCTCGATGAGCCGTCGCTCGGGCTGTCGCCGATCCTGGTGAAGGAGATCTTCACCATCATCCGCCGCGTCAATGAGGAGCAGGGCATGTCGATCCTGCTGGTCGAGCAGAATGCCAAGATCGCGCTGGAGACGGCGCACTACGGCTATGTGCTGGAGATCGGCCGCGTCGTCATGAACGACACCTGCGAGCGGCTGATGAATTCACCCGATATCCAGGAGTTCTACCTCGGCGCCAAGGAAGCCGGCGCGCGGGGCGAGCGGCGCTGGAAAAAGAAGAAGACGTGGCGCTGAGAAAGACTTGGCGCTGAGAAAGACTTGGCGCTGAAAATTGGCGCCGAGGAAGGTTTGGCACTGAAAGAGAGTTGGAGCTAGACTTAAGGCCTGTTTCGCCAACAAGACCGGCACCAAGGGCCGGCGGGTGAGACGGGCGGCAGAGGAGGGAGCGCGCATGGCAGGACCAGCGGTGCTGACGGTTGCCGACACGATCGCGAGGAGCTTTCTGCTCGCGGTTCAGACGCGTGGCGACAGGCCCGCGATCCGCGAGAAGAAGTTCGGCATCTGGCAACCGACCAGCTGGCGCGAATGGCTGCAGATTTCCAAGGACATAGCCTTCGGCCTGCAGGCGACCGGCTTCCGCCCCGGCGACGTCGCCTCGATCATCGCCAATGCGGTGCCGGAATGGGTCTATGCCGACATGGGCATCCTGTGCGCCGGCGGCGTCTCGTCCGGGATCTATCCGACCGATTCGGCGGCGCAGGTCGAATACCTCATCAATGATTCCCGCACGCGGGTGATCTTCGTCGAGGACGAGGAGCAGCTCGACAAGGTGCTGACCTGCCGCGCGCGCTGTCCGACGCTGGAGAAGATCGTCGTGTTCGATATGGAGGGCCTCTCCGGCTTCTCCGATCCGATGGTGCTGTCGCTTGCCGAATTCACCGCGCTCGGCCGCAACCATGCCCAGGGCAATGACGCCTTGTGGGACGAAATGACCGGCAGCCGCACCGCCTCCGATCTCGCGATACTGGTCTACACCTCCGGCACCACGGGCCCGCCCAAGGGCGCGATGCACTCGAACCGCAGCGTGACTCACCAGATGCGCCACGCCAACGATCTCTACCCCTCGACCGACAGCGAGGAGCGGCTGGTGTTCCTGCCGCTCTGCCACGTCGCCGAGCGGGTCGGCGGCTATTACATCTCGCTCGCACTCGGCTCGGTGATGAATTTCGCCGAGAGCCCGGAGACGGTGCCGGACAATCTGCGCGAGGTGCAGCCGACTGCGTTCCTCGCGGTGCCCCGGATCTGGGAGAAGTTCTATTCCGGCATCACCATCGCGCTGAAGGATGCGACCCCGTTCCAGAACTGGATGTATGCCCGCGCGCTCGCGATCGGCAACCGGATGACCGAGTGCCGGCTGCAGGGCGAAGCGCCGCCCTTGTTGCTGCGGATCGCCAACCGCGCGGCCTATTGGCTGGTGTTCCGCAACATCCGCCGCATGCTCGGGCTCGACCGCTGCCGGATCGCATTGACTGGCGCCGCGCCGATCTCGCCGGATCTGATCCGCTGGTATCTCGCGCTCGGCATCGACATGCGCGAGGTCTACGGCCAGACCGAGAATTGCGGCGTCGCGACCATGATGCCGGCGGACCGCATCAAGCTCGGCTCGGTCGGCAAGGCCGCGCCCTGGGGCGAGGTGATGATCTGCCCGAAGGGCGAGATCCTGATCAAGGGCGACTTCCTGTTCATGGGCTATCTCAACCAGCCGGAGAAGACCGCCGAGACGATCGATGCGAAGGGCTGGCTGCACACCGGCGACGTCGGCACGATCGACAATGAAGGCTATGTCAAGATCACCGACCGGATGAAGGACATCATCATCACCTCCGGCGGCAAGAACATCACGCCGTCCGAGATCGAGAACCAGCTCAAATTCTCGCCCTATGTCTCGGACGCGGTCGTGATCGGCGACAAGCGGCCGTATCTCACCTGCCTGATCATGATCGACCAGGAGAATGTCGAGAAATACGCCCAGGATCACGACATCCCCTTCACCAATTACGCGAGCCTGTGCCGCGCCCGCGAAATCCAGGATCTGATCCAGCGCGAGGTCGAGGCGGTCAACGTGAAGTTCGCGCGCGTCGAGACCGTCAAGAAATTCTATCTGATCGAGCGCCAGCTCACGCCCGAGGACGAGGAGCTGACGCCGACCATGAAGCTGAAGCGCAGCTTCGTGAACAAGCGCTACGCCGCCGAGATCGACGCCATGTATGGCGAGCGGGCGGTGGCATAGAGCATGATCCGGAAAAGGGTGAAGCGGTTTTCCCTCGCGACAAGCGCGCAGCGCTTGCGCGGAGATCATGCTCAAAGAAGGATTCGACGACGCCGAATTGGCGAAGGAGCGAGCCGGCCCGACCCTTCGCTCAACATGGGCCATTGTTAAGGAGGAGACTGCAATGTCGAAATCGCTGAAGGCGCTGGGCCTTGCGGTGAGCGCGCTGGCGCTGACCTGTCTGCCGGCCGCAGCCCAGACCAAGGTCACCAATGAAGGCATATCGCCGACCGAGATCGTGATCGGAACGCATCAGGACTTGTCCGGCCCGATCAAGGTCTGGGGCGTTCCGGTGTCCAACGGCATGAAGATGGCGGTCGAGGAGATCAACGCCGGCGGCGGCATCAACGGCCGCAAGATCAAGATGATCCTGGAAGATAACGGCTACGATCCGAAGAAGGCGGTGCTGGCCTCGCAGAAGATGGTCGAGCGCGACAAGGTGTTCGCGATGATCGGCCCGATGGGCTCGCCGACCGTGCTGGCCGCGCAGGACGTCCTGTTCGATGCCGGCGTGCTGCAGCTGTTCCCGCTGACGGCCGCCGAATTCACCTTCAAGTTCGATCCCGCCAAGCCGCAGGAGCGGCTGAAGTTCAACAACCTCCTGCCCTATGTCGAGAGCACGCGCGCCGCGCTCAAATACATGATGGAGTGGAAGAACTTCAAGAAGCCCTGCATCATGCATCAGGATGACGAGTACGGCAAAAACGTGCTCGACGGCTTCACCCAGCAGCTCGGCGCGATGAAGGTGCAGCCGGCCTCGGTCACGAGCTACAAGCGCGGCGCCTCCGACTTCTCGGCGCAGGTCGCCAAGATGAAGGCCGACGGCTGCGACCTCGTCGTGCTCGGCACCGTGATCCGCGAGACCATCGGCGCGATGAACGAGGCGAAGAAGCTCGGCTGGGACGTGACCTTCCTCGGCGCCACCCCGACCAACGTGCTCGAAGTGCCGGCGCTCGGCAAGGAAGCCGTCGAAGGGCTCTATGCGGCGTCTGGCTTCGAGATTCCCTACGAGGACACGGCCAAGGGCAAGGTGAAGGACTGGCTGGTGAACTACAAGAAGATGTTCAACACCGACGCCAATACCCAGGCGATCATCGGCTACAACGCGGTGATGACCTTCGCCTTCTACGCGCAGAAGGCGGGCAAGGATCTCACCGGCCAGAAGATGCTGGACTCGCTGGAATCAGGCGACAAATTCCTCGACATCTTCAGCTCGCCGCCGACCAAGTTCTCCAAGACGGATCATCTGGCCAACACCATCACCCAGGTGCAGCAGGTCAAGGGCGGCCGCTGGGTTCTGGTGAAGGACAATCTGATGTTCTGAGCGGCATTCCTCGGGATCGTCATTCCGAGATGGTGCGTTTGGACCAGACCCGAAGCCTCGAGATTCCCCAATTCGCAATTGCGAATTGGGGTTCGATGCTTCGCATCGTCCCGGAATGACGCAGTCAGTTACCGCGCCGCCGGCCGCCACGCGGCCTCGGCGACGAGCGGGGCATCGACATAGCGGTTGACGCCATGCTGGTCGATCACGAAGGTCGGCCGAAAACTCCTGATGTCGCTGTCCTCGATCATCGCCATGCGGCGGTTGTCGAGCGTCAGCCAGCGGCCGTCGAGCCGCGCCGCGACCAACGCATGGTCCTCGCCGCCGACGAGGTCATGCAGGACGACGATCCGCAAATCTTCCGGCGCGACGCCGGCCTTGCGCAGTGCCACCAATTTCGCGATCGCATAGTCCTCGCAATCGCCGCTGCCGCGGGCGAACGTGGCGAGCGGCGTCGTCCAGACGTCGGGCTCGCCATAGGCCGCAAGATCGCTACCCGGACGGATCGCAAGGTTGATCGCGCGGTTGATCTCGCCGAGCCGGGCACGACCCTGACGCGCCCGTCCGGCATCGACGATCGCCAGGAACCGCAGCGCCGCCGGCGACACACAGCCGGCGCGGTCGCTCTCGCAGGCTGCCAGTTGCTCCAATTCGTCGGCGAGCTGGCGCTGCACGCCGAGCCATTTGTCGTACAGGCCGCCGTCGGCAAGCAGGCTGGTCGTCAGGCCGAACGGCTCGGTCGACTTTCTGATCAGCGTCGCTGGACCAGGCGAGAGCAGCGAAGCGGCATTGAGCTCGGCAACCGGCGCGGCCAGCGCCAGGCCGAAGCCCAGCATGACGGCGCGCAGCGCAAGCGGGCGAAGCGAGAACCTCATCTGACACCCCCTGTCCGCTCATCGGCGGGTGGATACTGCACCGCGCACGCGACCGGATCGTTTCATGCCAGCCAGCATGGCGAACGATCCCTTCGAATCGACTTAAGATGTGGGGAATCAGGGGAAGAGGCTAAAGGGCGCCTGCGTGGGGTCCCGAAAACTTTACCGGTTTGTGAAAGGAAGCGGCGAACCTTTTTCCACTGCTTTGCAACTCATCCTTGCCTTCTGGTTAACCCGGCCGGTCCGCGCACGGGACTGCTGTGATTTGTAAGCTAAGTCACAGCTCTGGCCGGGAAATTGGGGTCAAATGCCCGCTCTGGGCTATGGGGAAATAGAGGCAAGTACAGAAATGCCAATCAATACCACGAATACGTGGCTCAGTACGTATCTTGGCTTAAATCCCACCTTATGGTACCGTCAAGCGAATCCGAACTACACGGCTCTTCACAGCGTGAGCCAGGTCACATCCAGTCAAACCGCACTACAGGACCACCTTGCGCAAGCACAGAGTGGTTTCGCCAAGCTTTATCCGATGATATGCAGGCATAATCATTCGGATATTTTAACAATACTAACTCTCGTGCGGTGATCCGCAGTGAACTTTGTCGAGAAATTCGACGGCCTGTTGCCGAACACGGACGCTTATGCCCGTGGATACGTGCACGTCGACAGTGTTTCCACGCATGCTCCGCCCGGCGCGATCATCGTCGACGACGGGCAATTGCTGTTCACCGGCGACTTCAAGCGGACCGGGCTCGATCTCGTCATCGCGAAGGACGATCGGGAACTCGTCCTGCACGACTATTTCAAGGGCGAAAAGCGCGCGCCGCTGGCGTCGCCTGACGGCGCGCATCTCACCGGCGATCTCGTCAGCGCACTCACCGGCTATACCCAATATGCCCAGGCCGGCGGCGCGGCGGAGCCGGCCAAGGTCATCGGCCATGTCACCAAGCTGACCGGGAACGCCACGGCCATCCGCAATGGCGTCGCCATCGTCCTGAACCAGGGCGACAACGTCAACAAGGGTGACGTTGTGCAATCCGGCGGGGACTCGACGCTCGGCATCACCTTCATCGACGGCACCGTGTTCGGTCTCGGACCGAACGCCAAGATGGTGTTGAACGAAATGATCTACGACCCGAACGGGTCGAGCAATTCGTCGCTGATGAGTCTGGTCTCGGGCACGATCTCCTTCGTGGCCGGCGCGACCGCCAAGCACGGTGACATGAAGGTCGATACGCCGGTTGCGACCATGGGCATCCGCGGCACCGCGGTGCTGGTCGAGATCGATTTCGACGTGCAGGGCACCGGCGGCGTGCCGCCGGCCAAATTCCAGGTGCTGGTCGAGCCCGATGGCAGCACCGGCTCCTACATCCTGTTCGACAAGACGACGCTCAATCCGATCGCGACCGTCGATCAGGCCGGCACCCAGACCATCGTCAACGGCCAGGGCAGCGTCAGCTTCGTCTCGTCGGCGCAACTGTCGACCGATGCGCAGAAGCTCATCTCCGACGTCTTCGCGCTGAAGTTCACCGACAACAACAATCCCAACACCAAGCTCACGACGAACTTCACGGACAGCGTCGTGCCGGTGTCGACCAGCTTCAAGCTCACCAGCAGCGACAGTGGCGCGCCGATCGTCATTCTGCTGACCTTCGTCAACACGACCGGACCTCAGGCCGGCGGCGCTCCCAACAGCAGGCTCGATCACATCCCGGGGCCGCCGCAAGTCGTGACCCAGGACGCGGTGTTTACCGAGCGGCCGGGGTTGACCCAAAGCGGGCTGTTCGACACCGCGACGGGCCAGATCAAATGGCTGGACCTCAATGTCGGTGACATACCGAGCGCGAAGGTCGACTATTCCGCGTTCAGCTACCGGGACGCCAATGGCAGCGACGTCACCTCATCGCTGACGGCTGCGCAGCTTGCGGCCATCAAGACCGTCGAGATCCCGTTGCTGCTCGAGCCCAATCCGAACAACAAGAATGCCGGTTCGGCAACCTGGACCTACAACCTTGCCGACAGCGCGTTCGACTTCCTGGCTGCCGGGGAAACGCTGACGCTGACCTATGTCGCGCGCGTCGACAATAATTTCGCGCCGAACAACGAGACCACGTTCAAGACCTTCACGATCACGATCACCGGCACCAACGACACGCCGGCGGTGACGTCCTCGACGCAGGCCGGTTCGATCACCGAACTCGCCGCAACGACGAATTCCGCCCAGCCCGATACGGCGCACGGCACGCTGACGTTTACCGATGCGGATCTGACTGACACGCATACGGTCACCATCACCGGCGTCACCGAGGCCGGCGTCACCACCGGACTTGCCGGCCATGCCACCGTGCTGAGCTGGCTGTCGCTGGGTGCCCTGACTGATTCGACCGATGGCGTGACGGGATCGCGCTCCTGGACGTTCTCGGCTGCCGACAGGAGCTTCGACTATCTCGCCACCGGCGAGACGCTGACGCTGACCTACACGATCGAGATCGACGATCATCAGGGTGGCGTCGTCACGCTGCCGGTCACCATCACGATCGTCGGCACCGACGACAGGCCGGTGATCACCTCGCCGACCCAGGCGGCGGCCATCACTGAAGCCGAGGAGACGACCGGTTCGGTCGTGCCGGACACCGCATCCGGTACCGTGACCTTCGTCGATGTCGATCTCAGCGACACCCACAGCGTCACCGTGGCCGGCGTCACCGAAACGGGCGTGACCACAGGGCTTCCCGATCAGGCGACGATACTGGGCTGGATGTCGCTCGGCACGCTGACGGATTCGACCGGCGGCGTAACCGGATCGCGCGCCTGGACATTCTCGGCCGCCGACAGGAATTTCGACTATCTCGCCGTCGGTGAGACGTTGACGCTGACATACCTGATCCAGGTCGACGACCACCACGGCGGTGTCGTGACCCAGCCCGTCACCATCACCATCACGGGCACCAACGACGCGCCGACGTTCACGTCGGAGCCGCCGACCGCCACGGTCCCCGAGATGATCGGCGAGACCGGATCGATCAAGCTCGACGTGGCCCAGGGCGCGGTGACCTTTGCCGACGTCGATCTCAGCGACACCCACATCGTGTCCATCACCGCGGTCGCGGAATCCGGAACGACCACAGGCCTGCCCGAGGACGAGTCCACCATCCTGAACTGGCTCTCGCTGGGGACGCTGACCGATTCGACCGGCGGGGTCGCCGGATCCCAAGCTTGGACCTTCTCGGCCGCCGACCGCAATTTCGATTATCTTGCCGACGGTGAAACGCTGACGCTGACCTATACGGTCGAGGTCAATGACCATCATGGCGGCGTGATCAGCCAACCGGTGACGATCACGATTACCGGCAGCAATGACGCGCCGATCGTCACGTCGGCGCCTCAGGCGGCCATCATCCCCGAACAACCCGATACGACCGGTTCATCGACGCCGGACAGCGCATCGGGCACCGTGACGTTCACCGATGTGGATCTCAGCGACACCCACACCATGACCATCACCGGCGTCGCCGAATCCGGGGCGACCACGGGCCTGCCCGACGAGTCCACGATCCTGAACTGGCTGTCGCTGGGGACGTTGACGGACGCGACCGGCGGTTCAATCGGATCGTCGACCTGGACGTTTTCGGCTGCGGACCAGAATTTCGACTATCTCGCCCTCGGCGAGACGCTGACGCTGACCTACACGATCCAGATCGACGACCACCATGGCGGCGTCGTCAACGAGCCCGTGACGATCACGATCAACGGCGCCAACGACGCGCCGACACTCGCCGACGTCAATGCCGGCACTCTCACCGATACCGCCGATAACGACACGTTCGGCACGCTGACCGGCACGCTCCATGGCAACGACGTCGACCATGGCGAAACCGCGACGCTGACTTATGCGGCGCTCAATTCGGACCACGCCGCGGTCACGCAGATCGCAGGCCTCTACGGCTCGCTGACCATCAACCCGGACGGCACCTACAGCTATGTTCCCGATGCCGCCGCGATCAACGCGTTGGGCAAAGGCACCTATGTCGACACCTTCGATGTGGAGACGATCGACGCGCATGGCGCCGTCGGGACTGCGACGCTGACGATCGACGTGATCGGCGCCAACGACACGCCCGTGATCCATACCGACAACATCAGTATCACCGAACATCCCAACGGGACCGAGACGATCTCCGGCCTGACCGTGACGGACGCCGATGCGACAGCCGACGAGACCTTCACCATGGCCGCGACGACGACGCCCGGTGCGGGCAGCAGCGTTGCGCCTTCGTCGCAGGAGGGGCTTCTCTCCAGCATCAACACCGCGCTTGGATCGTCAGGCCTCGTTTACAACCCCGGCCAGACACCTCCAGCGACCGACAAGATCGCGCTCTCCGTGACCGATGGCCATGGCGCAACCGATACGGTCAACCTGATCTTCAACGTCCAGCAGGATCCGCCGCAGCCGGTGACACTGACGGGGACCAGCGACAAGGACGTGTTCTTCGGTTCGGGGTACCAGGACAAGTTCGTGTTTGCGCCGAGCTTCAACCACGACACGATCCTGAACTTCACGCCAGGCCAGGACCAGATCGACCTGTCCACGGTCGTCTCGGCAAGCACCTTCAGCACCTGGTTCGATCAGCATGTTGCGACATCGCCGACGAATTCGGCGGATACGCTGATCACGGTCGACGGCGCAGACACGATCACATTGCACAATGTCGCGAAGGCGAGCCTGTCTCAGAACGACTTCATTATTCATTTTACGTGACGGACGCGCGGCCGTGCCGCCGCGGGTCTGGTCCGGCCGATTGTGCACTGCGCATGCTTGTTCGATTGGAACAATTCTGCGCGCGTGATATCCAGATGGCATGAAACGGCTGAAGGCGATACGCAGGTGGTTCGCACGGCGCTTCGGCTATGCGCGGCTGGTCTGCGTGGCGCTGTTGATCGGCATTGCCGCGCTGCGGATCGTGGATCCGGCTCCGGTCCAGGAGCTTCGCGTCAGGACGTTTGACACATTCCAGGCGCTGCAGCCGCGCCAGAAGACCGCGCGGCCCGTCACCATCGTCGACATCGACGAGAAGAGCCTCGCCGATCCCCGGCTCGGACAGTGGCCGTGGCCACGGACGCGGCTCGCCGACATCGTCACCAACCTCACCCGGCTCGGCGCCGTGGTGATCGCGTTCGACGCGGTGTTCTCCGAGCCGGACCGTCTCAACCCCGATATCGCCGCCGATACCTTCAGCAGCCTCGATGAGGAGATGCGCGCCAGGCTGCGGCAGCTGCCGAGCAACGACAGCATCATGGCCGAAGCCATCAAGAACTCGCGCGTGGTGCTCGGCGAGTCCGGCGGGCCCAACGTGCGCGCCGACCTCAACGAAAAGCTTCCGGTCACCGGACTTGCGATGCTCGGCGAGGAGCCGCAACCTTTCATGTTCATGTTCCCGGGGCTGCTGCGCAACGTGCCGGTGCTCGAGGAGGCGGCTGCCGGGCGCGGCCTGTTCACGATCAGGCCGGAGCGCGACGGCATCGTCAGGCGCGTGCCGATGATCATGGTGGCGCAGGGCATCACCATGCCGTCGCTGAGCTTCGAGATGCTGCGGGTGGCGAGCGGCTCGGGCACGATCCTGATCAAGGCCGACAAGGCCGGGATCAAGAGCCTGGGTCTCAAGGGCTTTGCGATCCCGACCGATCTCCACGGCCAACTCTGGATCCACTACGCCCGCCGCGATCCCTCGATCTATGTCTCGGCCGTCGATGTGCTGGACGGGCGCGTCCCAGCGGACCGAATTGCCGGCAAGCTGATCGTGATCGGCACCTCGGCGATCGGGCTGAACGACATCAAGACGACGCCGGTGACGCCGGCGATGCCCGGTGTCGAGGTTCATGCCCAGGTGCTGGAGAGTGCGCTGACCGGCGACGTCGTTTCGCAGCCGAATTACGGCATCGGAATCGAGTTCTTCGCCGCGTTGATCATGGGGCTCCTTGTCATCGCCTTCGCGCCGAAGTTCGGTCCGATCACGCTGGTCGCCGTCGGCGGAATGTTCGCCTCCGTGCTGATCGGCACGTCCTGGTATTTCTATTCCCAGCACCGGCTGCTGATCGACTTCACCTATCCGCTGATGTCGACCACGGCGATCTATCTCACGCTGATCTTCTCCGCCTTCGTGCGCGAGCAGCAGCAGCGCCGACAGATCAGGTCGCAATTCGTGCAGTACATGTCGCCCGCGCTGGTCGAGCAGCTGGCGCAGTCGCCGGAGCGGCTGGTGCTAGGCGGCGAGGAACGCGAGATGACCATCATGTTCTCGGACATGCGCGGTTTCACCTCGATCTCGGAAACCTACAAGAGCAATCCGCAGGGCCTCACGGCGCTGATGAACCGCTTCCTTACTCCGCTTTCCAACGCGATCCTCGCCCGCAAGGGCACCATCGACAAATATATGGGCGACGCCATCATGGCGTTCTGGAACGCACCGCTCGACGACAAGCAGCACCAGCTCAACGCCTGCGATGCGGCGCTCGACATGCTGGAGCGCGTCGACGACCTCAACCGTGAGCGCGAGCAGGAGGCGAAGGACGGTGGCCACGTCTATGTGCCGCTCAACATCGGTGTCGGTCTCAACACCGGCTCCTGCGTGGTCGGCAATATGGGCTCCGATGTGCGCTTCGACTATTCGGTGTTCGGCGACAGCGTCAATCTGGCCTCGCGGCTCGAGGGGCAGTCCAAGGAGTACGGCTTCCCGATCATCGTGGGATCGAAGACCGCGCTCGCGGTGAAGGAGAAGTTTGCGATCCTCGAGCTCGACTTCATCATGGTCAAGGGCAAGAAGGAGCCCGAGGTGATCTACGCGATTGCCGGCCGCGAGGATGTCGCGAACTCCGGCCGCTTCCAGCGGCTGCGCAACCTGACCATCGAAATGCTCGCCTGCTACCGCGGCCGCGATTGGGACGGTGCGCTCGCCGCGATCGAACGCGGCCGCAAGACCGACGAGGCGCAGACGCTGCAATATCTCTACCGCCTCTACGAGGCGCGCATCCACGCCTTCCAGAAGGAGCCGCCGCCCGACGACTGGAACGGCGCATTCGCGTTGACGACGAAATAGGCGACGCAAACTCGATGTCGTCCCGGCGAAAGCCGGACCCATAACCACAGATGGGTGTTGTTAGAAAGCCGTCTGGCCGCTTGCCTATTGCGCCGGCCGCGGCGTATGGGTCCCGGCCCCCGTGCGCAATTGCGCACTAGGCCGGGACGACGGTCCAGAGATTTACTCCAGCCCGATCTGGGTCAGATCCTGGAACCAGTGCTGCGCCTGCACGAAGGTTTTCACCTTCGGCGACAGCGCGTGCGGATTGGTGTCGTGCACCACCCACACCAGCGCGGCATCGTCGACGATCAGCGCGTGCGCCTGCGCCAGCAGCGCATCCTGCTTCGCGCTATCGAAGGTCTGCTTGGCCTCGTCGATCAGCGCATCGACCTTCGGGTTCTTGTAGCCGCCCCAGTTGACGCCGACCGGCGCGATTTGGCCGGAATGGAAGAACCGCACGATGGCGTAGAGCGGATCCGACGTGACATAGGCGATATTGTTGGCGGTGATGCCGGCGTTCATCTCGTCCGCCGCGCCCTTGCGCCAGTGCGTATATAATGTCTCGAGCTCGACCACCTTGAAGTCGATGTCGATGCCGATCTCCTTGAAGCTCTGCTGCAGGAACTCGTTCATCGGCAGCGACAGCATCTGCCCGGTACCGCCCTGCGCGATGATGAAGGTCGCCTTCAGCGGCTTGTCCTTCGAATAGCCGGCTTCCTCCACCAGCTTCGTGGCGGCTGCGAGGTCGTATTTCAGTTCAAAGGTCGGCTTGCCGAACCATGGGCTCGACGGATCGACCTGGCCCTTGGCGGGCTTGGCGAGGCCGTTCATCAGGCCAACCACCGCCTCGCGGTCGATCGCGAGGTTGAGCGCCTTGCGCAGGCGGATATCGGTCCATGGCGAGCCCGGGAGCACGCTCAAGTGATAGTTCCAGACATGCGGTGTCACGTTGTCGACGATCCTCATGCCGGCGGCCTTGAGCTGCGGCACCGCGTCGGGCGCCGGCGTCTCGATCAGGTCGACCTGGCCGGCCAGCAGCGCGTTGGTGCGGGTCAGCGCCTCCGGCATCGGAATCAGGATCATCTTGTCGACCTTCGCAAGCCGCTTCTTGTCCCAATAGTCCGGGTTCTTCGTCAGCTCGGCGAGCTCGCGCGGCACCAGCTTGGTCAGCTTGAACGGACCGGTGCCGGAGGGCTGACTGGCGAATTTGTCCCAGTCCTTGCCGAGCTTTTCATATTGCGCGGGGCTCGAGACCAGGAACCAGAGCATCTGATAGGGGAAGAAGGAGTCGACGGTCTTGGTGGTGATCTCGATGGTGAAATCGTCGATCTTGGCGTAGCTCGCGACCGAGGGCAGGCGGGTCTTGACCTGCGCACTCTGCCGCTTGTCGAATTGCGGTGCCTTGTCGTTCAGCACCTTGTCGAGATTCCAGATCACCGCGTCGGCATTGAAGTCGCTGCCGTCGTGGAATTTGACGCCCTTGCGCAGCGTGAAGCGCCATTTGGTCTTGTCGTTGTCGTCGACCTTCCATTCGGTCGCAAGCCCCGGGACCAGTTTGCCCGGCCGGTCGGCAACATCCATCTCCCAGGCAACCAGCGGATCGTAGATCGTGTAGGCGGTGAACTGATAGGCGCCCGCGCCGCGATCGGGCTGGCCGGTGGTCAGCGGAATGTCGGCCATCGAAATGCCGTAGCGCACAATGGACTCTGCTTGTGCCGACATGGCCGGCCAGCCCGCGGTCAAGGCAAGCGCCATTGCCGCCATCAGGATCGAATTGCGCGCACGCATATGAAGGCTCCGTTGGAAAGACGTCGGAGCCAAATCCTGCAAGCATGATGCCAGAATAGGCATCTTCGCTCCGTTCGGGCGCGAGGTGGGAAGAAATGACACGCCCGGCGGTTATTTGCTGATGAACTATTCCCCTTGGCACAGGCATTGCATACGCTTGCCCAAGAAATAATCACCAAAACGTCACCAGACTCGAAGGGGCTGCTCAGATGCGTAACAGGAAAACCAATGCGACGGCGATCATGCTGGCGCTGGCGATAGCCACTGGCGTGCCGGCGATCGCCGGCGCCGAGACCGTGCTGCGCATTGGCATGACCGCCGCCGATATTCCGCGCACGCTCGGTCAGCCCGACCAGGGTTTTGAAGGCAATCGCTTCACCGGGCTGACGATGTATGACGCGCTGACGATGTGGGACCTGTCCTCGTCGGACAAGGCGAGCGCGATGATCCCCGGCCTCGCGACCGAGTGGAAGGTCGACGATGCCGACAAGACCAAGTGGATTTTCAAGCTGCGCCCCGGCGTCACCTTTCATGACGGCTCGCCGTTCAATGCCGACGCCGTGGTCTGGAATGTCGACAAGGTCTTGAAGCAGGACGCGCCGCAGTACGATGCGAGTCAGGTCGGCGTCACCGCCTCACGCATGCCGACGCTGGTCTCGGCGCGCAAGATCGACGACATGACGGTGGAGCTGACCACCAAGGAGCCGGACAGCTTCCTGCCGATCAATCTCACCAATTTGTTCATGGCGAGCCCTGCCAAGTGGCAGAAATTCTACGACAAGGCCGAAGGCGCCGACGCCAAGGCGAAGTCGCAGGCCGCGTGGGCCGCGTTCGCCAAGGACGCGTCGGGCACCGGGCCCTGGAAGATGTCGAGCTTCACCCCGCGCGAGCGGCTTGAGCTGGTGAAGAACGAAAATTACTGGGACAAGGCGCGGGTGCCGAAGGTCGACAAGATGGTGCTGTTGCCGATGCCGGAGGCCAATGCCCGCACCGCGGCGCTGCTGTCGGGGCAGGTCAACTGGATCGAGGCGCCGGCGCCGGACGCGCTGCCCGAGATCAAGCAGCGAGGTTTCAACCTCTATTCCAACGAGGAGCCGCATGTCTGGCCGTGGCAGTTTTCGCGCGTCGAGGGTTCGCCGTGGAACGACATCCGCGTCCGCAAGGCGGCCAATCTCTGCGTCGATCGCGAGGGGCTGCGTGACGGCCTGCTTGCCGGCCTGATGGTGCCGGCGACCGGTACGTTCGAGCCCGGCCATCCCTGGCGCGGCAACCCGACCTTCCAGATCAAGTACGACAAGCCGGCCGCGCAGAAGCTGATGCAGGAGGCGGGCTTCGGTCCGAACAAGAAGCTGACGGTCAAGATCCAGACCTCGGCATCGGGGTCGGGCCAGATGCTGCCGCTGCCGATGAACGAGTATCTGCAACAGGCGTTGGCCGAGTGCTACTTCGATGTGCAGCTCGACGTCATCGAGTGGAACACGCTGTTCACCAATTGGCGGCGCGGCACCAAGGATCCGACCGCCAACGGCTCGAACGCCATCAACGTCACCTATGCGGCGATGGATCCGTTCTTCGCACTGGTGCGCTTCCTGCAGTCGGGCATGGCGCCGCCGGTGTCGAACAATTGGGGTTTCAACAACAATCCGAAGTTCGACGAGCTGGTGAAGAAGGCCCGCCAGACCTTCGAGCCGGCCGCGCGCGACGCCGCGCTCGCCGAGCTGCATGCGGCCTCGGTCGACGACGCGGCCTTCCTCTATGTCGCCCACGACGTCGCACCGCGCGCGATGAGCCCGAAGGTCAAGGGCTTTGTGCAGCCGAAGAGCTGGTTCGTCGACTTCTCGCCGGTCACGGTCGCGCCGTGAGGCGCTAGTCGCGCAATAGGTGCACCCTCTCCCCTTGTGGGAGAGGGTGGCTTCGCGAGAGCGAAGCCGGGTGAGGGGTTGTCGCCGCGGACACTCCTGCCTGAGATGAAATGATTGCATCCGCGGATGGAAACCCTCATCCGGCGCGCTCCGCGCGCCACCTTCTCCCACAAGGGAGCAGGAAGAAAGAACGCAACGTGTTCGCCTATACGTCCAGACGGATCGTCTACGTTATTCCGATCGTGCTCAGCGTGGCGCTGGTGTGCTTCCTCCTGGTGCACATTACGCCCGGCGACCCCCTGGTCGCGGTGCTGCCGGCTGATGCCTCGCAGGAACTCGCCGCGCAATTGCGCACGGCCTACGGCTTCGATCGTCCGTTGCCGGTGCAATTCGGTCTGTGGCTGTGGCGCGCGATCCATGGCGATCTCGGCAATTCGATCGCGACCGGGCGGCCCGTCCTGACCGAGGTGATGCGCGCCGTCGGCAACACCGTGATGCTGGCGATCGCGGCGGCGATGATCGGCTTTACGCTCGGCCTGCTGTTCGGGCTGATCGCCGGCTATTTCCGCGACACCTGGGTCGACAAGGTCGCGACCTCGGTTGCGATAGCCGGCGTGTCGCTGCCGCATTATTGGCTCGGCATGGTGCTGGTCATCATCTTCTCGGTGCAGCTCAACTGGCTACCCGCGGTCGGCGCAGGTCCCGGCGGCTCCGGCGCCTGGGCGTGGGACTGGGAGCATCTGCGCTATCTGGTGCTGCCGGCGATCACCACCTCGGTGATCCCGATGGGCATCATCACCCGTACGGTGCGCGCGTTGACCGGCGACATCCTGAGCCAGGACTTTGTCGAGGCGCTGCGCGCCAAGGGCCTGCGCGAGACCGAGGTGTTCCGCCACGTCGTCAAGAATGCGGCGCCGACCGCGCTCGCGGTCATGGGCCTGCAGCTCGGTTATATGCTGGGCGGCTCGATCCTGATCGAGACCGTGTTCTCCTGGCCGGGATCGGGCCTGCTGTTGAACTCGGCGATCTTCCAGCGCGATCTGCCGCTGCTGCAGGGCACCATCCTGGTGCTGGCGCTGTTCTTCGTGCTGCTCAACCTCCTGGTCGACATCGCGCAGGCCGCGATCGATCCGCGCATCAAGCGGAGCTAGAGCATGAGCGCAATGAGCGATACTGCGTTGCAGGCTGCCCCGACCACCAAGGCGCGCGGCTATTGGGCGACGGTTGCCCGCCGCATCAGGCGCGACAAGGTCAGCATGGCCTGTGCCATCATTCTGGTGCTGATCTTCGCGTCCGCGCTGCTGGCGCCATGGCTGCATCTCGCCGATCCCTATCAGGGCTCGATGATCCGCCGTCTCCGCCATATCGGCACGCCGGGCTATCTTCTCGGCACCGACGAGCTCGGCCGCGACATGCTGGCGCGGTTGATCTATGGCGGACGGCTGTCGCTGGTCATCGGCATCCTGCCGGTGATCTTCGCCTTCGTGATCGGCACTTCGCTCGGCCTCGTCGCCGGCTATGTCGGCGGCAAGCTCAATACCGCGATCATGCGCACCGTCGACGTGTTCTACGCCTTCCCGTCGGTGCTGCTGGCGATCGCGATCTCGGGTGCGCTCGGCGCCGGCATCACCAATTCGATCGTGTCGCTGACCATCGTGTTCGTGCCGCAGATCACCCGCGTCGCCGAAAGCGTCACCACCGGCGTCCGCAACATGGATTTCGTCGAGGCGGCGCGCGCGTCCGGCGCCGGGCCCTTCACCATCATGCGCGTGCACATGCTCGGCAATGTGCTCGGCCCGATCTTCGTCTACGCCACCGGCCTGATCTCGGTGTCGATGATCCTCGCGGCCGGTCTGTCGTTCCTCGGGCTCGGCACCAAGCCGCCGGAGCCGGAATGGGGCTTGATGCTGAACACGCTGCGCACCGCGATCTACGTCAATCCGTGGGTCGCGGCGCTGCCGGGCGCGATGATCTTCGCGGTCTCGATCTGCTTCAATCTGCTGAGCGACGGCATGCGCAGCGCCATGGATATCAGGAATTAAAGCATGAGCGACGCCAATCTCTCCGTCGATATGCTGGAGCCGGTCGCCGACATCGGCGGCGCCGCGCAGCCGCTGCTGCAGGTCAAGGGACTGACCAAGCACTTCCCGGTGCGCGGCGGGCTGTTCAGTCCGCGCAAGACCGTGCGCGCCGTCGACGACGTCACCTTCGCGGTCATGAAGGGCGAGACCGTCGGCATTGTCGGCGAATCCGGCTGCGGCAAATCGACCACGGCGCGGCTCTTGATGCACCTGATGGCACGCGATGCCGGCGATATCATCTATGACGGAAGGCAGGTCGGCCCGTCGCTCTCGCTGCGCGATTTGCGGCGCGGCGTGCAGATGGTGTTCCAGGACAGCTACGCCTCGCTCAACCCCCGCCTTACCATCGAGGAATCGATCGCCTTCGGGCCAAAGGTCCACGGCATGGCCGACGACACGGCACGGACGCTGGCGCGCGAGCTGCTCGGCAAGGTCGGCCTGCGGCCGGAGGTTTTCGCCAACCGCTATCCGCACGAGGTGTCCGGCGGTCAGCGTCAGCGCGTCAATATCGCGCGCGCGCTCGCGCTGTCGCCGCGGCTCGTGATCCTCGATGAGGCGGTCTCCGCGCTCGACAAATCGGTCGAGGCTCAGGTGCTCAATCTGCTCGCCGACCTCAAACGCGAATTCGGCCTGACCTATCTCTTCATCAGCCACGATCTCAACGTCGTTCGCTACATCTCCGACCGCGTGCTGGTGATGTATCTCGGCGAGGTCGTCGAACTCGGGCCGGTCGATGCGGTCTGGGACGCGCCGGCGCATCCCTATACCCGCGCGCTGCTGGCGGCGATGCCGTCATCCGATCCCGACAAGCGCACCGAGGTGCCGCCGATCTCGGGCGATCCGCCCAATCCGATCGATCCGCCATCGGGCTGCCGGTTTCACACCCGTTGTCCGTTTGCGGAGCCGCTCTGCGCAAACGACACGCCAAAACTCAGCGATCTCGATACAATGGGCCATCAAGCGGCGTGCTACATGGCCATTCCTGGCTCGGGGCACAGCCGCGCGCCGGCAAAAGCAAAAGGAGAAAACGCGGCATGACCAGACCCACGGCCAAGGATGTCAAGGTGATCGCGCACGTCGCCGACGTGCCCGCCGACGACGACGTCGCCACCCGGATCGCCAATTCGATCGGGCCGGCATTCGACGGCTTCGCACCGATCTCCGGCACGCTGCCCTTCGATCTCGAACCCGCGAGCTTCCTGCTGGCGCAGATCGCGCAGAAGATCGAGAAGGTGTCGAAATGAGCTCTGAACCGGCCCTGATGACGCTGACCGCGGTCGCCAAGGCGATTGCCGACAAGAAAGTTTCCTCGCATGAGGTGACGCGCGCCGTGCTGCATCGCATTGCGGAATGGCAGCCGCGCCTCAACGCCTATATGGCTGTTGAATCCGAGCAGGCGCTGGCCGCCGCCACCGAGGCCGATGCCGCGCTCGCCAAGGGCAATAGTCGCGGTGCGCTGCACGGCGTGCCGCTGGCGCACAAGGACATGTACTATGACGCCGGCAAGGTCGTGACCTGCGGCTCGCTGATTCGCCGCGACTTCGTGCCGAAGACGACTGCGACAGCCCTGCAGCGGCTGAAGGATGCCGGACAGGTCCGCCTCGGCTCGTTGCAGATGGTCGAGTTCGCCTATGGGCCGACCGGCCACAACGTGCACTACGGCGCGGTGCGCAATCCCTGGAACACCGAGCACATCACCGGCGGCTCGTCGTCGGGTTCGGGCTCGGCGGTTGCCGCGCGGCTGACCTTCGCGGCGCTCGGCTCCGACACCGGCGGCTCGGTGCGCATGCCCGCGCATTTCTGCGGCGTCACCGGCCTGAAGACGACGGTCGGCCGCGTCAGCCGCGCCGGCGCGATGCCGCTGTCGCAGTCGCTCGATACCGTCGGCCCGCTGGCCCAGACCGCGGAGGACTGCGCGCTGCTGCTCGGCCTGATGGCCGGCGCGGACCCGGAGGACCTGACAGCGTCGACGCAGCCGGTGCCCGACTACTTGGCGGCGACCAAGCAGTCGCTGAAGGGCCTGAAGATCGGGGTGCCGACGGCGTTCTATGTCGACGACCTCGATCCTGAGGTGGCGCGGATCCTCGACGAGACCGTCGCCACCCTGAAGAAAGAGGGCGCCGAGATCGTCAAGGTCGAGCTGCCCGATCAGCGCCAGCTCTCTTCGGCATCGCAACTGGTGCTCGCGGTCGAGGCCGCCGCCTTCCACAAGCGCTGGATGATCGAGCGGCCGCAGGATTACGGCGCGCAGGTCTTGGTGCGGCTGCAGAACGGGCTGACCATTCCGGCGGTCACCTATCTCGAGGCGATGCGCTGGCGCGGCCCCGCGCTCGCCGCGCACAACGCGGCGGTCAACGGGGTCGATGCGGTGATCGCGCCGTCGTCGCCGGTGCCGGCGCCGACGATCGCGGAGAGCGATGTCGGCAATGGACCGGGCGCGGACGCGGTGCTGCAGCGCCTGACGCGGTTCACCCGTCCGGTCAACTATCTCGGCCTGCCGTCGCTCTCGATTCCCTCCGGCTTCACCAAGACGGGTCTGCCGGTCGGCATGCAGCTGATCGGCCGCTCCTTCGAGGAAGCGGTTCTGCTTCGAATCGGCGCCGCCTTCCAGCGCGCGACCGATTTCCACGCCAGGGTGCCCAAGCTCGCATGACCAACCTCGTCGAGATCAACAACCTCAACATCCGCTTCACCGGCGATCGCACGGTCCATGCCGTGAACGATCTCAGCCTGCAGCTCGGCGAGGGCGAGGTGTTGGGGCTGCTCGGCGAGTCCGGCTCGGGCAAGAGCGTGACGCTGCGCGCGTTGATGCGGCTGCTGCCGAAGAAGCGCACGCAGATCTCCGGCAGCGTCAAGGTGCTGGGCCAGGAGGTGCTGGCGATGGACGACGAGGCGCTGTCCGCATTCCGCGGCCAGACCGTCTCGATGATCTTCCAGGAGCCGGCGCTGGCGCTCGATCCGGTCTACACCATCGGCCGCCAGATCGCGGAGACGGTGATGCGCCACGAGGGCAAGAGCGAGCGCGAGGCGACGGCCCGCGCGCTTGAAATGCTTGAGGTGGTGCGGATCCCCTCCGCGAAGCGGCGGCTGGACTCCTATCCGCACGAAATGTCGGGCGGCATGCGTCAGCGTGCGATGATCGCGCTGGCGCTGGCCTGCAAGCCGAAGATCCTGCTCGCGGACGAGCCGACCACGGCGCTCGATGCCACCGTGCAGATCCAGATCCTGCTGCTGCTGCGCGAGCTGCAGCGCGAGTTCGGCATGTCGGTGATCTTCGTCACCCACGACATTGGCGTCGCGATCGAGATCTGTGATCGCGTCGCGGTGATGTATGCTGGCCAGATCGTCGAGCAGGGCGCCCTGCGCGACATCGTGCGCTCGCCGGTGCATCCCTATGCCAAGGGTTTGCTGGCCTCGACCATTCACGGCGCGATGCGCGGCCAGCGGCTGGAAACCATTCCGGGCACGCCGCCCTCGCTCGATCACGCGCCGTCCAGTTGCTCCTTCGCACCGCGCTGCAAGTTCGCCGAGCCGCGCTGCAGCGAGCGCTTGCCGCCGGTCGTGCAGGTCGTGCCCGGCCGTTTGGCACGGTGCATCCTGGCCGAGCCGGCGCCCGCCACGGTTTAGCTCGCGCGAGCGACCGCGTCCGTGATCCAGCGCCGCACCGCGGCGATGCGGCGGTCCCGCGCCTGCTCGGTGCGGGAGACCAGGTAGATCGTCTCGCTGTATGCGGCCTCGAACGCAAACGGCGCCACCAGCCGCTTGCCGAAGCCCGGCCGCGCCTTGATCAGGGGCGCGATCGCGATCGCGACGCCGAGCCCGTGTTCGGCGGCCTCCAGCATCGCCGGTACGCTGTCGAGCCACAGATGTCCGCGCGGAGCGAGATTCGGCAGCCCGGCCTCCTTCAGCCAGGCCGGCCACGCCCGCGGCTGCGTCGTGACATGGATCAGCACCTCGCGCGACAGGTCCGCAGGGGTCCGAAGACCTGCCTTGACCAGCGCCGGCGTACAGACCGGCATTCCTTTGACCTGCACCAGCGGCTCGACCTTCAGTCCGGCGGCGTGTTCCCGCCCGTAGCGGATCGCCACATCGACGCGCGATCCGTTGAAGTCGGCATATTGGTGGGTGGCCTCGATCCGCAGCGTCAGTTGCGGATGGCGCCGCTTGAACTCCGGCAGCGCCGGCAGCAGCACGGCGCTGGTGAAGAACGGCAATGAGCTGATCCAGAGCTCGCCGCTGGCCTCGCCGCGTTGCCGCAGCATGTCCCGGCTCGCCTCCTGCAGCGTCGCCAGCGCGGCCGACACTTTTGCAAGGTAGCGCTCGCCGTCGGCGGTCAACCGCACCTGGCGCGCGCCGCGGACGAACAGCTTGGTGCCGAACTGCTCCTCCAGCCCGCGGATCTGGTGGCTGATCGCCGACGGGCTCAGCGACAGGTCTCGCGCGGCGCGCCGGAAGCTGAGTTGCGTGGCCGCGCGCTCGAAGGCGAGCAGTGCCGGCAGCGGCGGGATCACCCGCGGATCGGGGGCATCCAATGGGTGAATCCTGCTCACCTGAAGTGATGAATGGCCTTTTGTCATGGCGGCTATTCTTGGATCAGATTGGCCGAACGCTCAATCCTGCTCATCTCAGGGGATCATTCGCCTTGGCCATCTTCGAACCGCTCGCCACGCCCCATCACTGGAAGCCCGCGGCGCTGGCGGCCGGGCCGTTCACGGGCCTCCAGGGCGGGGCGGTCGCAAGCCTGCTGACCGGCGAGGTCGAGGCCATGGCCGGCGCGCGCAACTGGGGCACCGCGATCTCGGCCGCGGCCTGGTTCCTGCGGCCGACGCCAATGACGGAACTGCGCACGCAGGTTGTCGTGGTGACCGAGGGCGGCCGGGTCAGCGTCGTCGACAACACGCTCTGGCCGGCCGGTGAGGAGCAACCCTGCGCGACGGTGCGCGTGACGCTGTCGCGCGAGCGTGCCGTCGAGGTCCCGGGGTTTTGCGGGAGCGCGGCCGATCCGGTGGATCCCACGGCATTTCCGTTGCGCAACCTGCGTGCCGTCCATGGCCGCAGCTGGTTCATGGATGCGATGGAAGCCCGTGCCGGGGGCGATGTCGCCTGGTTTCGCTTGCATCACGCCGTAATTGCGGACGCCGGCCCATTGGCGCGGGTGCTCGGCCCGGCTGACTGGACCCACGGCATCGCGCGCCCGGTCCAGAACGCGGTGGCCGACCCCAATCCGAACCTCGCGGTGCAGCTGTTCAGGCCGCCGCGGGGCGCGTGGATCGGCGTTCGCGCCGAGGCCCGCTGGCGACCGGAGGCCGGGCTCGGCGTCGGCAGCGGGGTCTTGCTCGATGTCGATGGCGAGATCGGCCGGGTCTCGATGTCGGTCATTCTCGTGCCGTTTCCGGGAAGCGCGCCCGCGCGCGGCCAGGGTTCCGCGGCCGGTTAACCCTAATTTATTCCGTCAACTGTCGGTGCGATCACAAAAATGGGCCGCGAACCATGCTTTGGTTCGCGCGACTTAAAATGGACGGTGGTCGCAAACGTCTATACAACGTGGTGATCACGTAACTCTTTTGTTTTGCAGAGATCAGTTTTTATGGCAGCCGCGCCCGCTGTCCGGCGTTCCGAACTGGCTGAGGCGCTGCGTGCTTGCCGCAGCGCCTTTATCGGCGTCGGCCTCATCAGTTGCATGATCAACCTGCTGTACCTGACAGGTTCGATGTTCATGCTGCAAGTCTACGACCGGGTGCTGCCGAGCCGCAGCGTTCCCACCCTGGTCGGCCTCGTGGCCATCGCCGCGGTCCTCTACATCGCCCAGGGCGTGCTCGATCTGCTGCGTGGACGAATCCTCGGCCGCGTCGGCACCTCACTCGACGAAGCGCTCAACGCACGGGTGTTCGACACCGTCGTGCGGCTGCCGCTGATGGCGGGCAATCGCAGCGAAGGCCTGCAGCCGCTGCGCGACCTCGACAATGTGCGCTCCTTCCTCGGCAGCATGGGTCCCGGCGCCTTCTTCGATCTGCCCTGGCTGCCGTTCTACATGGTGATCTGCTTTGCTTTCCATTGGCTGCTTGGCGTCACGGCGCTGGTCGGCGCGATCATCCTGGTGACGCTGACGCTGATCACCGAATACTTGTCGCGCACGCCGGCCAGGGAAGCGATGACGCTCGCGGCGCGGCGCAACGATCTTGCCGCCTCCAGCCGCCGCAATGCCGAGGTGCTGGTGGCGATGGGCATGGCCGGCCGCATGAACAAGCGCTGGAACGAGGCCAACGAGGAATACCTGTCCGGCAACCAGCGTGCGAGTGACGTCACCGGCGGGCTCGGTGCGGTCGCCAAGGTGCTGCGCATGATGCTGCAGTCCGCCGTGCTGGCGGTCGGCGCCTATCTCGTGATCCATCAGGAGGCCACCGGCGGCATCATCATCGCCGGCTCGATCCTGAGCGCGCGGGCACTGGCGCCGGTCGATCTCGCGATCGCACATTGGAAGGGCTTCGTCGCCGCGCGGCAGAGCTGGCAGCGGCTCAACCGTCTGCTGCAGCAGATGCCGGCACGCCCCGAGCAGACGCTGTTGCAGGCGCCGGAGAAGAAGCTTTCGGTCGAAGCCGTGACCATGGTCGCGCCGGGCGACCAGCGCGCCATCGTGCAGGATATCACCTTCGCCGTCGAGGCCGGCAGCGGCGTCGGCGTGATCGGCCCGAGCGGCTCCGGCAAGTCGTCGCTGATCCGGGCGCTGGTCGGCGTCTGGATGCCGGCGCGGGGCAAGGTACGGCTCGACGGCGCCGCGCTCGACCAGTGGTCGTCGGACCAGCTCGGCCGTCATGTCGGCTATTTGCCGCAGGACGTCGAACTGTTCGCCGGTACGGTCGCGCAGAACATCTGCCGGTTCGATCCCGAGGCCAAGTCGGACGGCATCATCGCGGCGGCCAAGGAGGCCGGCGTGCATGAGATGATCATCAAGATGCGCGAGGGCTACGACACCCAGGTCGGCGAGCAGGGCACCGCGCTCTCCGCCGGCCAGGCGCAACGCGTGGCGCTGGCGCGTGCGCTGTACGGCAATCCGTTCCTGATCGTGCTGGATGAGCCGAACTCCAATCTCGACAGCGAAGGCGACGAGGCCCTGACCCGCGCGGTGCGCGGCGCCCGCGCGCGCGGCGCGATCGTCATCGTGGTTGCGCACCGGCCGATCGGCATCGAGGGCGTCGATCATCTGCTGGTGCTGAAGGACGGACGCATGCAGACCTTCGGGCCGAAGGAGGCCGTGCTTGCGCAGGTGCTCCAGCGTGCCGCTCCGCCGGTGCCGAGGCCGATCAAGATCGTCGCGGATGCGGGAGCCGCCAAGTCATGACCGATCAACCGCGCAACGCACATCGCTCGATCCGCAAGCATCTGATCGTCGGCCTCGCCGTGGTTCTGGTTCTCGGTGGCGGCGTCGGCGGCTGGGCGACAACGGTGCCGATCTCGGGCGCGCTGATCGCGCCGGGCTCGGTGGTGGTCGAATCCAACGTCAAGAAGGTGCAGCATCCGACCGGCGGCGTGGTCGGCGAGGTGCGGGTGCGCGACGGCGACGTGGTCAAGGCGGGCGACATCGTCGTGCGCCTCGACGAGACCGTCGTGAAGGCCAGCCTTGCGATTGTGGTCAAGACGCTGAACGGTCTTTATGCGCGCGCGGCCCGGCTCGAGGCCGAGCAGCAGGGCCGCGACAAGATCGCCTTCCCGCCGCAGCTCCTCGAGCAGGCCAAGGAGCCGGACGTTCGCGACATCATGGCGAGCGAAACCAAGCTGTTCGAGGTCCGCGTCAACGGCCGCACCGGCCAGAAGGCGCAGCTGCGCGAGCGCGTCACCCAGCTCAACGAGGAGATCTCCGGCCTGCAGGCGCAGGAGAGCGCCAAGGACAAGGAGATCGCGCTGGTGCAGCAGGAGCTGGTCGGCGTCCGCCAGCTCTATGAGCAGCATCTGGTGCAGCTGACCCGCCTGACCACGCTCGAGCGCGACGCGGCGCGGCTCTCCGGCGAGCGCGCGCAGTACATCGCCTCGCGCGCGCAGGCCAAGGGCAAGATCACCGAGACCGAGTTGCAGATCATCCAGGTCGACAAGGACATGCTGTCGGAGGTCTCGAAGGACCTGCGCGAGACCAATGACAAAATCGGCGAGTTCGTCGAGCGCAAGGTGACCGCCGAGGACCAGCTCCGCCGCATCGATATCCGCGCGCCGCAGGACGGCGTGGTGCTGCAGTCGACCGTGCACACCGTCGGCGGCGTCATCACGGCGGGCGACGCCATCATGATGATCGTGCCGAAGGCCGACGATCTGTCGGTCGAGGCCAAGGTAAATCCGCAGGACATCGACAAGCTGCAGGTCGGACAGAAAACCGTGCTGCGGCTCTCCGCGTTCAACCAGCGCACCACGCCGGAGCTGAACGGCGTCGTCACCCGCGTCTCCGCCGACGTCACCACCGACCAGCGCACCGGGCAGAGCTATTACACCATCCGCGTCTCGATGCCGCCGGAAGAAGTCGCGCGCCTCGGCAGCGAGGTGAAGATCATCCCGGGCATGCCGGTGGAAGCCTTCGTGCAGACCGGCGACCGCACCATGCTGTCCTATCTGATGAAGCCGATGAGCGACCAGTTCATGCGCTCGTTCCGCGAGAAGTGAGCCGCGCGCTATCCGGAGTTGACACGTCATCCTGAGGAGCCTGCGCAGCAGGCGTCTCGAAGGATGCACGGCCCCGTGGTGGCCGTCGATCCTTCGAGACGCGCTTCGCGCTCCTCAGGATGACGGGGAGAGATTGAGATCTTAGGCGACGATCCGGCATCGTCGGGTGCGTCCGCGTGAGCGATTACCGTTCCAGATTCTTCAACAACAGCTCCAGCGCCGCCTTGGCAAATGCCTGCATGTTCGCCTGCCGGTCGCTGCTCGCGGTCTCCAGCGTGATTACCTGTTGCCGGGGGCCTGCGACCGCCATGCAGCTGTGGCCGGCGGCATCGCCGTAGCGGTTGCCGGTCGGGCCGGCGGCACCGGTCTCCGACAACCCCCAATCGGTTGCGAGGCGCTCGCGGATCTGCCGCGCCAGCAATTGCGCGTAGGGTTCCGACGACGAACGGAGCCCGCGCATGGCATCGTCGGAAATATCCATCAGCGCGCGCCGCGCGCCGCGGGTGTAGATCACGCCGCCGCCGAGGAAATAGGCCGACGCGCCGGGAACCGCGAGCAGCGATGCGGAGATCAGTCCGCCGGTCGAGGACTCCGCGACCGCGATCGTCTGCTTGTTCGCGGTCAGTTTTGCGGCGACCTGTTCGGCGATGGATGTGAGCGCGTTCATCGGCCTTCTTCCTCGTTGCTTGCCATGAAAATCCCGTGGGGCGTTCTGCCTTCCTAGCACAGCACGCAGGCCCTTGCCGAGTTGCAGGCCGCGGCATGGCCTGCTTGAATGCGAGCCAAGAACCAAGCGCCGCCCGACAAGCTTGTTGTGAGAGCGTGCGCGGAGGAAACATCATGACGTCGCCGATCGCGGGCGGCGTGGATTGCGATCTGCATCCCGCCGTACCTCACCTCACCAGCCTGCTGCCGTACATGAACGACTACTGGCGCGACCAGGTGACGACGCGCGGCATGACCGACCTGATCTCGCAATCCTATCCGACCAATTCGCCGATCTCGTCGCGGCCGGACTGGCGTCCCGCGCAGGGCAAGCCGGGCTCGAGCCTTGCGGACATGCAGCGCCAGGCGCTCGACAGGTTCGGCACGGCCTACGGCATCTGCAATCCGCTCTACGGCGTGCAGATGGTGTTCTCCGAGGACATGGCCGATGCGTTCTGCCGCGCGCTGAACGACTGGCTGGTCAAGGAATGGCTCGACAAGGACGATCGCCTGCGCGGCTCGATCGTGATCCCGGTGCAGAGCATCGAGAAGGCGGTCGCCGAGATCGAGCGCTGTGCGCAGGACAAGCGCTTCGTACAGGTGCTGATGCTCGTGATGGGCGACATGCCGCTCGGCAAGCGCCACTATTGGCCGATCTACGCCGCGGCGGAACGGCTCGGCCTGCCGGTCGGCATCCATGCTGGCAGCGCCTATCACAATCCGCCGACCTCGGTCGGCTGGGGCTCCTATCACATCGAGGATTATGTCGCGCAGGCGCAGGCGTTCCAGACCCAGCTCACCAGCCTGATCGTCGAGGGCGTGTTCGCGCGCCATCCGAACCTGAAAATGGTGATGCTGGAGTCCGGCTTCACCTGGCTGCCGCCATTCCTGTGGCGGCTGCACAAGTTCTGGCGCGGCGTGCGCATGGAGACCCCGTGGGTCGACCGCGCGCCGCTGGAGATTGTGCGCAGCAACATCCGCTTCTCGCTGCAGCCGGTCGATGCGCCGCCGGACGGAGACACGCTGAACCGCCTGTTCGACCATATGCAGTCGGACGAATTGATCCTATTCTCGTCAGATTATCCGCATTGGCAGTTCGACGGTGACGAGGTGCTGCCGCAGGGGTTGTCGCAGGATCTGGTACGCAAGATCATGATCGATAATCCGCATGCGACCTATGGCCGGCTCAAGGTGAAGGAGATGACGCCATGAACATCCAGCTTCGCGAGCGTCCCGAAACCGCATCGCCGACCGGCGTCAAGACCGCGATCGCCGACTGCGACATCCATCCGGCCCGCGCCACCAAGGACGAGCTGTATCCGTATCTCGAAAAACGCTGGCACGCGCATCTCGAGACCTTCGGCGTCCATGCCTATCAGGGCATGATGGAAGGCCCACCTTATCCGAAGGCGCAGCCGAATGCGTCGCGCCGCGATGCCTATCCGCCGGAAGGCGGCCCGCAGGGCTCGTCGCTGTCCTTCATGCAGAAGCAGCACCTCGATCCCAACAATGTCGCGCTCGGCGTGCTCAACCCGCTCAACACCGGGCAGGGCATCCGCAACCAGGATCTCGCCGGCGCGATCTGCTCCGCCATCAACGATTGGCAGATTGAGAAGTGGACCAGCAAGGACTCGCGGCTGAAAGGCTCGGTCGTCGTCGCCAATGAGGATGGCATGTCGGCCGCCGCCGAAATTCGCAAGCGCGCGGGCGACAAGAATTTCGTCCAGGTGCTGCTGCTGAGCCGCAATGTCGAGCCGCTCGGCCAGCGCCGCTACTGGCCGATCTATGAGGCGGCACAGGAAGCCGGCCTTCCGATCGGCGTGCACGCCTTCGGCTTCGGCGGCAACCCGATTACCGCGTCGGGGTGGCCGAGCTACTATATCGAGGAGATGGTCGGGCATTCGCAATGCCAGCAGACCGCGCTGGCGAGCCTCGTGCTCGAGGGCGTGTTCGAGCGCTTCCCGAAATTGAAGATGGTGATGGTGGAGGCCGGGTTCGGCTGGGCCCCATCGCTGGCCTGGCGCCTCGACAAGGTGTTTGCGCGGCTGCATACTGAAGTGCCGCATCTGAAGCGCAAGCCGTCGGAATATATCCGCGACCACATCTGGTGGACGACGCAGCCGATGGAGGATCCGGAGAGCCGCGACCATCTGTTCCAGACCATCGAGTGGATCGGCTGGGACAGACTGTTGTTCGCGACCGATTACCCGCATTGGGATTACGACGAGCCGTCGCGCGTGCTGCCGGCCGGCGTCAGCGATGCCAATCGCCAGGCGTTCTATCTCGGCAACGCCAGGCAGCTGTACGGTATCGCATGATCCGAAAAAGTGGGAACCGGTTTTTCGAATCAGATCATGCGTGAGAACGATTGATGGCGCGGCATGTGATCGCCCCGGTGGACGAACTGCCGCCGGGTTCGCGAAAATTCCTCGAGATCGATGGACGGCCGATCGCCGTGTTCAACGTCAAGGGCGAGTTCTTCGGCCTGCTGAACCGCTGCCCGCATCAGGGCGCGGCGCTGTGCGAGGGGCCGCTGATCGGGCTCGCCTCATCGTCCGACCCCGGCGAGATCGAATATACGAAGCTCGGCGAGATCCTGCGCTGCCCCTGGCACGGCTGGGAGTTCGACATCCGCACCGGCCAGTCCTATTGCGACCCGCGCCGCTTCCGCGTGCGCGCCTATCCGGTCAGCGTCGAGCCGGGCACCAATGTGGTGAAGGGGCCGTATGTCGCCGAGACCATCAAGGTCGCGGTGGAGAGCAACTACGTGGTGGTGGATCTGTAGCCGCGACCGTCCCGAAATCCTGTTCACCGGAGATGGCAATCGGTGAGCGTCATGCAAAGCATCCTCTTGCGGGCGTTTGGCCGTCCTCGGGGTCTCCTGGGCAGGCTCGGCGGCATGATCATGGCGCGCACCAATGCCGATTGCGGCGCGTGGGTCGCAGATCGCCTCGAGGTCGGACCGGATGACAGCGTGCTCGAGATCGGGTTTGGTCCGGGCGTCGTCATTCAACGCCTGTCGACATTGGTGCCGGCGGGACGCGTCGCGGGCATCGATCCGTCGCAGGAGATGGTCGGGCAAGCTCGCGCCCGGAACGTGGCCGCGATCGAGGATGGTCGTGTCGAGCTTCGGCTTGGCTCCGTTGAGCGCATGCCATTCGATGCGGATAGCTTCGACAAGGTGCTGGCGATCAACTCGATGCAAGTCTGGCCGGACGCCGTCGCCGGGCTACGAGAGGTCCGGCGCGTGATGAAGCCGAGCGGCAGGATCGCACTCGGCTTTACGCGCTACTCCGGGCAGCCCAAGGAAGGGGTGGCGGAAAAGCTGGCAGCAGCCGGCTTCTCGCAGGCTCGGCTGGTCGAGACGAATGAGTGGTTCTGCGCTCTGACGACAAAGCCCGATGCAGGATGAGTTCGCAAGCCGGGCTACGCCGCGCTAACCCACCGCCATTCATTCCGTCATCATCTGCCGTTCCCGCGCATAGCGCACCAGCGCGAAGAAGCGGTAGATGCCGTGCACGAATTTTCCGTAGGGCATGGTGATGAACAGCGCGAACACCACGCCGAGATGCAGCGCCAGCAGCGGGCCCATCGCGGCGGTCTCGCGCCACAGCAGCAAGGCGAGGCCGGTAATGCTGGTCAGGAACAGCATCAGGATGAATGCGGTGTCCATGCCCATGCGCTGCTCGTCGACCAGCACGCGGTCGCGCTTCCATTTCTCCGACAGGAGTCCGAGCGGGCCGACCACGAGCCCGATGCCGCCGAGCGTGCCGAGCACCACGGGCAGGTCCCACCACGCATAGGGCGCCTCGCGCGCCAAGAGGTAATGATACAGCGTGCCGACACAGGTCGCGGCGAAGCACAGCGCGAAGCCATAGAACGTGAAGTGGTGATACAGCTTGCGGCGATCGGTCGGCTGGTCGTCCTCGTTGAAGCACCCGACGCCGCCGCCGTCGAGATAGCGCAGCTCGCCGGCGTCGCGGACCGCCTGCAACAACGCCTTCGCATCCGTCGTCATGCCGACCGGCTCGCCGATGTCGCGCCAGAACGCGCGCACGCCCATCACCAGCGCCAGGATCGCGTAGAGCAGGGCGGCGCCGAACAGCAGCGCCATCGCATTGTGCGGCATCAGTTTGTAGAACGCGCCGGGACCGGTGTGGATGCCGGTGAGCACGCCGCGATCATTGACCGCGGCGAAGCCGAAGATGAAGGCGGCGACGCTGAGCGCTGCGATCAGGCTGATAACGAGGCCGTTGCGCGCGAACGCGCCGGCAAAGGCGCGGGGCCAGGCATAGGCGGCATAGGATTCGGCGCGCGCGACCGCGAGCGTCTTCGGTACATTGACGTTGAATTCGTGCGGCGGCGAGAACTGGCAGTCGGTGTAGCAGGCGCCGCAGCCATGGCAGAGGTTGGCGAGGTAGTTGAGATCGCCGTCGGAGAAGGCGCGGCGCATCTCCATCGCGGGAAACACCGCGCACAGGCCCTCGCAATAGCGGCAGGAATTGCACACCGTCATCAGACGGTCGGCTTCCTGCAAGATCCTCGTCCCGTGCATCGCGTCAGTCCCGCCTTCAGTTCCGCGCATTCCTGGCTGCTTCCCGGCCGGCGACGCGGCCGAACACGCTGCCGATGGTCATGCCGATGCCGGCGGCATAGCCCTTGCCGAGCACGTTGCCGGCCATGATCTCGCCGGCGGCGAACATGTTGGCGGACGGCTTGCCGTCCTTCATCAGCATCCGCGCCTCTCTGTTCACGCGGGTGCCGAGATAGGTGAAGGTGATGCCGGGCCGCACCGGATAGGCGAGATAGGGCGGCGTCTCGATCCGGCGCGCCCAATGCGTCTTCGGCGGCGTGATGCCTTGGGTAGCGCAGTCGTCGAGGATGGTGTGGTCGAAGGTGCCGGGCTGCACTGCGGCGTTGAACTCGGTGATGGTCTTTTCCAGCGCGGCCGCGTCGAGCTCGAGCTTGCCGGCGAGCTCGGCAATCGTCGCGCCCGCAATCGGCGGAAACAGGGTCGGCATGAAACTCGTCACCACGGTCGAGTCGAAGATGATGTAGGCGATCTGGTCCGGCTGCGCGGCGACCAGCCGCCCCCAGATCGCATAGCGCTTCGGCCAGATGTCCTCGCCCTCGTCGTAGAACCGCTCGGCGTGCTTGTTGACGACAATACCGAACACCACCGAATCGTGGCGCGTGATGATGCCGCCGTCGAATTTCGGCGCGCGCGCGTCGATCGCCACCGCATGGCATTGCGTCGGATCGCCGATCTCCTGCACGCCCTTGGCGAGCAGCATCTTGAGGATCGCGCCGCGATTATAGGGCGTGCCGCGGATCAGGAAATTGTCGGCCGCATCGCCCCAGGATTCCTTCAGCCATTCGATGTTGGCCTCGAAGCCGCCGGCGGCCGCGACCAGGGTCGAGGCGCGGACTTCGGTCTTGCCGCCGACCGGCTGCTTCAGCTGCGCCGAAAGGAACATGCCGTCCTCGACCGTGAGGTCGATGACCTCGGCATCGTAGAGGATGTCGACGCCGAGCTCCTCGGCGGTGCGATAGAGCGCGTTCAGCATCGCGCGGCCGCCGCCGAGGAAGAACGAGTTGGTGCGGCCAAGGCTCAGCGTGCCGCCGAGCGAGGGCTGCCAGCGCACGCCCTGCTCGACGATCCAGTTCAGGATGTCCTTGGATTCGTGGATCATGAAGCGGGCCAGTTCCTCGTCGGTCTGGCCGCCGGTCACCAGCAGCAAATCGTTCCAGAATTCCTCCTCGGTGTAGGGGCCGGTGAGGATTTCGGTCGCCGCGTCATGGGCGCAGCGCATGTTGCGGGTGTGGCGGGTGTTGCCGCCGCGATAGAATTTCGGGGCGCCTTCCAGCACCAGCACCGAGGCGCCGGCGCGCCGTGCGCTGATCGCAGCGCACAGCGCGGCGTTGCCGCCGCCGATCACCAGGACGTCGAACCTGCGCGTCAGATCAACCATGCGCTCTTGTTATCGTTGTTGGCATGGAAAGCAACACGGCCGGGCGCATGAGCATGATCCGGAAAAGCGTGTCGCGATTTTCCGAAGAAGTCATGCCCAGCGAGCCCGCCCGGCCGCGAAGTGGAATATCAGGCCGCAACCGTCTCGCGCTGCTCGATGGTCTGGCCGCCACGATAGACGATCAGCGCGGCGACGATGCCGAGCGCTGCGGCGCACATCAGCCAGTAGCCGGGCGAAGCCTTGTCGCCGGTCTGCTGGATCAGCCAGGTCGAGGCGAACGGCGTGAAGGTGCCGAACAGCCCGGCCGCCAGCGCAAAGGCCAGCGAGAAGCAGGTGGTGCGGACATGCGCCGGCACGATCTCGACCAGGCAGCCCAGCATGGTGCCGCTGTAGACGCCGAAATAGAACGAGAACATCATCTCGACCGCCAGCATCTTGCCGAACGACGGATTGGTCACCAGCCAGTGCAGCGCCGGATAGGCCGTGATGAGGGACAGGCCGGCGATCGCCAGCAGCACCGGCTTGCGGCCGATCCGGTCCGACACCGCGCCGCCGACCGGATTCCAGATGAAGTTGGTCACCGCAACCAGCAGCGTCACCAGCAGCGCATCCTGGGTCGAGAGCTTCAGCACGGTCTTGCCGAAGGTCGGCGTGTAGACGGTGACGAAGTAGAAGGTGGTGGTGGTCAGCACCGCAATCATCATGCCGAGCACGACGATGCGCCAGTTCGCGATCGCCGAGGCAAACACCTCGCTCGCGGTCGGATGCTTCTTCATCGCGAGGAACGCCGGGGTCTCCTCCAGCGTCCGGCGCAGGAAGAAGATCACCGGGATGATCAGGCAGCCGACGAAGAACGGGATGCGCCAGCCCCAGGAGGCAACGGTCGCGGCCGGCATGCTCTCGCTGAGGACGAAGCCGAGGATCGAGGCGACGAAGATCGCGACCTGCTGGCTCGCCGACTGGAACGAGGTGTAGAAGCCGCGATTGCCGGGCGTGGCGATCTCCGCGAGATAGACCGAGACGCCGCCGAGCTCGACGCCGGCGGAGAAGCCCTGCAGCAGGCGCGCGATCAGCACGATGATCGGCGCCGCAATGCCGATGGTCGCATAGCTCGGGCAGAGCGCAATCACCACGGTACCGATAGCCATGATCGACAGCGTCACGATCAGGCCCTTGCGGCGGCCGATGCGGTCGATATAGGCGCCGAGCACGACGGCGCCGACCGGGCGCATCAAGGCGCCGAGCCAGAACACGCCGAACGCGTTGAGCAGCGCCGCGGTCTCGTTCTCGGAGGGGAAGAAGGCCTTCGCAATCGCCTGGGCATAGAAACCGAACAGGAAGAAGTCGAACTGCTCGAGGAAATTGCCGCTGGTCGCGCGCAGGATGGCGCCAAGACGCGATTTGATCTGCGGGACTTGCGATGAACTCGACTGCGACATAACGCCCTTTCCTCCCCATGACGAAACGGCCGGCGCAAATTGTCTCGCCGGCCGAAGCAGTTAACTGCCATGTGCGGCAATTTGGCACGCCTGTCCGGCGCGACCAACCCGAAATCACGCGGGGGCCTATGGGAAAAAAGCCGTAGGTGGACATCGCAGGGAGCGTCTCGAGCGAACGGGATACCGGTTCGCGCGAAGAAAGCGCGTCAGAACAACGATCTAGCACCTCAGCCCTGGTTCAATCAGAACCGAAGCTCCGGCCGTCGCGTGCGCCGCATCAAGGCGCGGCGTGCGCCGTTGTGCCGAGCCAGCTCCGGAACGCGGAGAGCTTTGGCGTATCGGCGCGTCCCTGCGGCGAAACCAGGTAGAAGCCGGCGTCGGCCGGCAGCGCGATCTTGAAGGGAACCACGAGGCGGCCCTTGGCGATGTCGTCCTGCACATAGGAGGTGCGGCCCATCGCGATGCCGATGCCGTCGATCGCGGCCTGGATCGTCACGAACAGCAGGTCGAAGGTGACGCCGGGCTGCTTGGAAATATCCGTCGGCAATCCCGCCGCGGTCAGCCATAGCCGCCAGTCGTCGCTGTTGGCGTTGCTGGTGTGCAGGAGCGTGTGATCCCTGAGGTCCTCAGGGCATTTCAGCGGCTTGGTTCCCTGCAGCAGCGACGGGCTGCACACCGGAAACAGCTCATCCGCCATCAACCAGTCGGCGCGCAGGCCGGCCCATTGGCCGCGGCCGTAGCGGATCGCCGCGTCGACCTTGTCGCGCTGGAAGTCGACCAGGCTGGTCGAGGTGGTGATGCGAACGTCGATGCCGGAATGCGCCTCCTGGAAGGCCGACAGCCTGGGCAGCAGCCATTTGGCGGCAAGCGATGCCAGCGTCGAGACGGTCAGCACGTGATCGTCGTCCCTGCGCAGCAGGCGGTCGGTGGCGAGCCTCAGATCGTTGAAGGCGGCGCGGACGCCGGGAAGGTATTCCGTAGCCTCCGGCGTCAGGCTCAGCGAACGGTTCTGGCGGACGAACAGGCGGACGCCGAGCTCCTCCTCCAGCCGCCGGATCTGATGGCTGATCGCGGTCTGCGTCACGTTCAGTTCGGACGCCGCCAGCGTGAAGCTCATATGTCGTGCGGCGGCCTCGAACGCCCTCAGGCCGTTCAGCGAAGGCAGGCGGCTGGTCATCTCCGGCGCGTCTCCAAATACATGACTTTAATTCATGCGAAACGGTACAAAGTGTCGTTTGCGAGTGGACCAAATAGCTCGGATATTGCGGCTAACAGGTTACCGATAGGAGCCGCAGATGTCCATTTTTACCCATGAATCGATGACAAATCATCATACTCCCGGATTATTGAACCAAGTCGGCGAGACGCTGCATGTCTGGTGGGAGCGCTACGAGCGCCGCCGCGAGCTGTCGCAGTGGACCGAGCGCGACCTGCACGACATCGGCATGTCCCGCAGCGACATCGTTTTCGAGACCGAGAAGCCGTTCTGGCGGGCCTGAGAAGGACGCCGTCGCTGGCGCCGCCTCGATGAGGGGCGCCGGCCAATTTCTTCACCCGAGGAGCGTGTCATGGTTGCGCTGCATCTCGACGATCTCAAGCAATACTCTGACGTGCTGCGCGCCAAGAACGGCAGCGAGGTCAAGGTTCGCTTCGTCGAGCCGCGCGACCGCGAGGAGCTGCAGAGCTACATCCGCTCGCTCTCCGCGGGATCCCGCTACAATCGCTTCCTGGGCGCGTTGAGCGAGCTGCCGAAGACGGAGCTCGAGCGTTTCACCCATGTCGGCGAGGCTGACCGGTTCACGGTGGTCGCGACGATGCTGGTCGATGGTTTTGAGACCATCGTCGGCGAAGCCCGCTACGCCTTCCATGCCGATCATTCGAGCGGCGAGTTCGGCCTGTCGATCGATGATCGGTGGCAGGGCCACGGCATCGGCAAGGCGCTGCTGAAGAATCTCGAATGCCGCGCGGCGTCCTTCGGAGCCGAGCGCATCTTCGGCGACACGCTGCGTTCCAATGCGACGATGATCGGCCTCGCCCGCAAGTCGGGCTACGCCTTCACCCAGAGCCCCGGCGACTGGAAGCTGGTGCGCTTCGTGAAAGAGATCCACGTCGAGCCGCAAGACATTCCCTGTGCCAGCTGGCGGCTTGCCGCCACTTCCCGCTCGGCCGTGATGTCCTCGCTTGCGGTTTGACTGACTGGCCCGGTTCTGGCCCCTCCAGAACCGGGCCCTTTTCTTTTTGATTGCTCCGACCCCGTAGCCCGGATGAAGCGCAGCGCAATCCGGGGTCGTACCGCCGCGAGACTTGTCCCGGATTTCGCTTTGCTTCATCCGGGCTACGAGTTCTCACCTCCCCTTGAAAAGGGGAGGTCGTTTTGCTCGTCAGAGCAAAGCGGGTGGGGATCAGCGCTCTCCTCGAGCAACAGTGCGTGCGGCTGGACCCCCATCCCGACCTTCCCCCTTTCAGGGGGAAGGAGAAGAGATCGCGCTCAACTCCCCCGGAACACCGGCTTGCGCTTCTCGATGAAGGCCTGCACCGCCTCCTTGTGATCGGCCGTCGTGGTGAGGCGGATCAGCCGCTCGGCCTCGTGGTCGCGCGCGGTGGCGAAGTCGAACTGCAGCGCCTCGTCGAGATTGTCCTTCATGTAGCGCAGCGCCAGCGTCGGGCCCTCGGCGATCGACTTCGCCAGCGCGAACGCTTCGTCCTGCAGCGTCTCGTCCGGCACCACGCGGTTGACGAGGCCGATCTGCTCGCATCTTGCGGCGTCGACCTTCTCCGAGGTGAACATCAATTCGCGCGCGCGCGAGGTGCCGACCAGCCGCGTCAACAGCCATGCCATGCCGTAATCGCCGCTCAGCGCCACGCGCAAGTAACCGGTCGAGATGAAAGCGGATTGTGCGGCGATCCGGATGTCGCAGGCCATCGCGATCGCAAGGCCGGCGCCGACCGCGGGGCCGGGAAGGGCGGCAATCGTCGGCTTGCGCACCGAGGCGAGCGCGCCGGTGAGCAGGCGCTGACGCTCCTGCAAATCCGCGACCTTGTCCTCATAGGACATTTCGAGCTTCTTCTTGTCGCGATGCGCGCCCATGCCCTTGACGTTGCCGCCGGCGCAGAACGCCTTGCCGGCGCCGGTGACGAGCAGCACGCCGACCTCGGGGTTCTCGCCGCAGGTCCTGATCATCGTGCGCAGCGCCGGCGTCAGCGTGTCCGACAGCGAGTTGCGGGCGTCCGGGCGGTTCAGCGTGATGACGGCGACGCGATCGCGGATCACGCAGAGCAGTTCGTCGGTGCCGGTCTCGATCTTGATTTCGTTCGACATGTTTTCCTTCCCCAGTTCCATCCGTCATTGCGAGCCACCCGGTCGGCGCGCAGCGCCGCCGGATGACAGGCTCCGCGAAGCAATCCATGCCGCTACAAGTGGAGGAATGGATTGCTTCGTCGCTTCGCTCCTCGCAATGACGAATGTAGCGGCGGTTTGCGGCCAGCCTACGCCGCTTACATGATCTACGTCATCTCAAAACTTCTCAACCCAGGGCCGCAATTCCAGCTCCCAGGTCCAGGCGCTGCGCGGCTGCTGTAACACGTTCCAGTAGCTCAATGCGATCGCATCGGGATCGAGCATCGAGTCCGGCCGGTCGGCAGGCTCGGTGCGGGCGGCGCTGCGGATGCCGCCGTCGATCACGAAATGCGCGACGTGGATGCCCTGCGGCGACAGTTCGCGTGCCATGCTCTGCGCGAGGCCGCGCAACGCGAACTTGCCCATCGCGAACGGCGCCGACTGCGCATAGCCCTTCACGCTGGCGGAGGCGCCGGTGAACAGGATCGCGCCCTTCTTGTTGGGCAGCATGCGCTTCGCCGCCTCCTGCGCCACCAGGAAGCCGCCGAATGCCGAGACCGCAATTGCCTGCTCGACCTCTGAGGGGACGAGTTCAACGAAGGGGCCGCGCGAGCGGGCGGAGGCGTTGTAGACCACGAGATCAGGTGTTCCGATCTCGCGCTCGACCAGACCAAAAAGCCGTTCGACATCCTCGGCCTTGGTGGTATCGCAGGCATAGGCGCGCGCGCCGGTTTCGGTGCAGAGCGCGCCGAGTTTCTCGATGCTGCGGGCGCCCAGCGCCACGCGAATTCCCTCTCGCGAAAATAGTCGCGTCAACGAGGGGCTGAGGCCCGCGCCGGCACCGACGATCAGGGCGATCTTGTACTTTGGAATATCCATTGGGCTTTCCTTTGCTCGGCCGGAGGAGGATAGTCGTGCCCAAACAAATGAGCCTAGATGCCGGGAATTCAATGCAGCCGCACAAGCAGGATCCGAAAACGTCAGCCGCCACCAACCAGCCGGGGCTGCTGGCGCCCGACACGACGGGAATGAATTTCTACCGGGCCGATCCGGCGCTGACCGATCTTCTGAAGCTGCATCTGCCCGACGCATTGTTCCGCCATATCGAGCCGCATCTCGATCGCCTCGGCGGGTTGGCCGGAGGCTATCTCGACGAATGCGCGCGGCTTGCCGACCGGCATACGCCGGTGCTGCATCAGCGCGACAAGTTCGGGCGCGACGTGCAGCACATCGAATATCATCCAGCCTATCGCGAGATCGAGAAGGCTGCGTTCGGCGAGTTCGGCATCCATGCCCTGTCGCTCCGCAAGGGCATCATGGGTTGGCCCGACAAGTATCCTGTGGTGGCCAAGCACGCCTTCACCTTCCTGTTCAACCAGACCGAATTCGGCATGGGCTGCCCGATCAACGTCACCGACGGGTGTGCAAAGCTGCTGGCGAATTTCGGCAGCGAGGCGTTGAAGGCGAAATATCTCGACGGCCTGACCCAGACCGACATGAGCAGACTGACGCAGGGCGGCCAGTTCATGACCGAGAAGGAGGGCGGCTCCGATGTCGGCACGCTGACCACGCGCGCCGTGCAGGAGGGCGATCACTGGCGGCTCTATGGCGAGAAGTGGTTCTGCTCCAACGCCGATGCCAAGGTGGTGATGCTGCTGGCGCGGCCGGAAGGCGCCGGGCCGGGCACCCGCGGCGTCGGCCTGTTCCTGATGCCGCGCTTCCTCGACGATGGCTCGCAGAACCATTACCGGATCGTGCGGTTGAAGGACAAGCTCGGCACCCGCTCGATGGCTTCGGGCGAGATCAAGCTCGACGGCGCGATCGCCTACGCCGTCGGCAAGCTCGACCGCGGCTTCGTGCAGATGGCCGAGATGGTGAACTCGTCGCGGCTCTCCAACGGCGTGAAATCGACCGCGTTGATGCGCCGCGCCTGGCACGACGCGATCACCGTGGCGAAGGGCCGCGTGGTGTTCGGCCAGCGCATCATCGACCTGCCGCTGGCGCGGCGCCAACTGATGAAGATCATGCTGCCGACCGAGCAGGCGCTGTCGATGAGCTTTTTGACAGCTGACGCGCTCGACCGCGCCGAGGCCGGCAGCCAGGACGCCGCGGCGCTGCTGCGCATCCTGACGCCGACGCTGAAATTCCGTGCCACCCGCGACGCCCGAAAAGTCTGCGGCGATGCGATGGAGATGCGCGGCGGCATCGGCTACATCGAGGAATTCGTCACGCCGCGGCTGCTGCGCGACGCGCATCTCGGCTCGATCTGGGAGGGCACCGGCAACATCGTCGCGATCGATGCGCTGAAGCGCGCGGTCGGCCGCCATGGCGCCGACAATGCGCTCGCCGCCGATCTGCATGCGCGGCTCGATGACAGCCCGAATGTGCCGCAGGCCTGGCGCAACCGGCTGCGCGATCTCAGCGATCGTGCGGTCGCGTTTGCGCGCGAGGTGGCGAGCCGCGTCGACAATGAGGGCGATGCACGGCGCGCCACCAGCCTGCTCTATCACGTTGCAAGCGCGATCGCGCTGGCGTGGGAAGGCGGACGCATCCACGAGATGCGCGGCGACGCGCGCCGGCTGCTGCTGTCGCGGATGGTGATCGATCACCGTGTGATGCCGGGCGATCCGTTCCGGCTTGCGGAAAATACCGTTCAGCGCAGGATGACCGAGCACCTGCTCGGCGATCGCGCCGTCGGCATGGCCGAGGTTGGCGAATTGCTTGACGCAGCGTAGGCTCACTGTGGCCGCTTGCGCAGTCTCACCTCTCCCATCGGGGAGAGGTCGGATCGCGCCAGCGATTCGGGTGAGGGGTGTCGCTCTATCGATAGATCTCGACCCCTCACCCGGACCGCATCTTCGATGCGCTCCGACCTCTCCCTTTGGGAGAGGTGGAGAGCGTGCACCAAGAACAAACATGAGAGGAAATTCCGATGAAGGCCGCCGTCCTGCATGAAGTCAATCAGCCGCTGGTGATCGAGGATGTCAGCGTGCCCAATCCGGGGCCGCGCGAGGTCCTGATCCGCACCGCGGTCGCGGGCCTGTGTCATTCCGACCTGCACTTCATGGAGGGCCTGTATCCGCATCCGCTGCCGGCGGTGCTCGGCCATGAATCGGCCGGCGTGGTCGAGAAGGTCGGCTCCGACGTCAACTACGTGAAGCCCGGCGATCACGTCGTCACCTGCCTGTCGGTGTTCTGCGGCACCTGCGACAATTGCACCACCGGCCGCACCGTGCTGTGCACCGACACCACGGTCAAGATGCTGCCCGGCGCCTCCAACCGCCTGTCCTGGGGCAGGAAGGAGAAGCTCAACCAGTTCCTCAATCTGTCGTCGTTCGCCGAGCAGATGCTGGTGCACGAGAACGCCATCGTGAAGATCAAGAAGGAGATGCCGCTCGATCTCGCCGCGCTGATCGGCTGCGGCGTCATCACCGGTTATGGCGCCGTGGTCAACACCGCGAAGGTGACCGCCGGCGAGACGGTGGCTGTGATCGGCTGCGGCGGCGTCGGCATGGCCGCGATCAACGGCGCGCAGATCGCCGGCGCCGGCCGCATCATCGCGATCGACACCAATCCGGCCAAGCTGCAGCTTGCGACCAAGCTCGGCGCCACCGATATCGTCGATCCGGCCCGCGGCGACGTGGTCCAGCAGGTGCGCGAGCTCACCGGCGGCGGCGTGCAGCATTCCTTCGAGGTGCTCGGCCGCAAGGACACCGCCGAGCAGGCTTTCGCCATGCTGGCGGCGGGCGGCACCGCGACCATCGTCGGCATGATCCCGTTCGGCCAGAAGATCGAGCTGCACGGCTTCGACTTCCTGCGCGAGCGCCGCATCCAGGGCTCGTCGATGGGCTCCAACCACTTCCGTGTCGACATGCCGCGCCTCGTCGACTTCTACATGCGCGGCAAGCTGCATCTGGAGGACTGGATCTCGGCCAAGCTGAAGCTCTCCGAGATCAACGAGGGCTTTGCCAACATGAAAGCCGGCAAGACGCTGCGCAGCGTGATCATGTTCGACAGCTGACCGTGTGTCGTCCCGGCGTAGGCCGGGACCCATACGCCGCGGCCTCGCTTTGGGCACGTGGTGGACGACTTTCCTTACTCACCACAAGCTGCGGTGGTTGGGTCCCGGCCTACGCCGGGACGACATCTCAATCCCTCACCGCGCGACATGCGCGGATACCGCGAGCCATTTTCCGTTCTGCCGCGCCCAGCAATCGGTGTAGCGGCCGTGTGCCGGCTCGCCGTCCGCGTTGGTGTAGCTGGTCTGGGCGTGGATGATGGCGAAATCGCCGAGGATGCGGATTTTGACGTCCTCGGCCTTCAGGCCCTTGATCTTCACCGGGATCGCCGTCTGCTTCAGGAAGGTAGCGCGGTCGACCAGGCTCTTGTCGGGATTGGTGCAGTAGAAGTCCTGCGCCAGGATCTCATCGAAGCGCTTGACGTCGCAGTTCTGAACTGAATCGACGTAATCCTTGTTGAGCTTTGTCAGCTCCTCGAGATCGTTGCTCATTGGTTTTCTCCCGGTTGCTGTTGTTCGTCATTGCTGCGCGAGCGCTGTACACCGTCACCCCCGCGCAAAGGCAAAGCCTTTGCGCGGGGGTGACGGCGATAGAGTTAGGTGCCCTTCGTCGCTCCGCAATGACCGCTCATCAATCATCAAACATCTTCGGCGGCACGAAGCCGCCGAACTCGCGCTCGATCAGCTCGGCGAGTTTCAGCGGCGTGCGGTCCTCGAGCCAGGGGCCGACGATCTGCACGCCGACCGGCAATCCGTCGGGCGCAAATCCGGTCGGGATCGCAGTCGAAGGCAGGCCGGGCAGGGTCGCGATGCCGGGCCAGGCGAGCTGGTCGGTGTAGATGTAAGGCTCGCCGTCGATCAGGATTCGCCGCTGCTCCTGGTCGGGCTCATGATCGTGCGGATAGGCCGGCGTCGGCATGATCGGGCAGATCACCGCGTCGAACGATTTGAACAGCTCGCGCCATTGCGCGCGCAGCCGCGATCGGGCGACCGTCGCCTGCACCCAGTCGCGGTGGCTGAGCGCGATGCCGCGCAGCCGCTCGGCCTGCAGGCTGGTGTCGCCGGCGGGCAGCGCGGCCGCCGCCGCGCAGGCGCCGGCATAGACCTCCGGCGGGAAGGTCGCGGCGAGGAACGACAGCAGCATCCGCATATAGAGCCGCGAGGACGCCGCGAAATCCGGCAACAGCGGGCTCGAACGCGATATCTTCGCGCCGGCCTTGTCGAGATGGCTCGCGAGCTTGTCGATGCTGCCGCGAACCGCCTTGTCGGTCGGCAACACCGGATCGGTATCGATGACGAGGATGCGGAAATCCTTCAGGCCGGCGTGGCGCGCCGCCGGGAGGTCGAGGCGATAGGCCTTGCCGGCATCGAGCGGATCGGGAACCGCCATCACGTCGAACAGCAGCGACAGGTCGGCTGCGCCGCGCGCCATCGGGCCGGTCACCGCAAGGTCGCGCTCATAGATGATGGGCGGCGCCGGCGGCGCGGTGTGGCCGCGCGACGGCAGCAGCGCGAAGGTCGGCTTGTGCGCATAGACGCCGCAATGAAACGCCGGGACGCGGAGCGAGCCGCCAATGTCGGAGCCGAGCGACAGCGCGCCGTAGCCCGCGGCGAGCGCCGCCGACGATCCGCCGGACGAGCCGCCCGGCGTGCGGCCAAGGTCGTAGGGATTGTTGGTGGTGCCGTAGATCTCGTTGTAGCTCTGCCAGTCGGCGAGCCCGACCGGCACGTTGGTCTTGCCGAGGATGACGCCACCGGCGTCCTTCACCCGCTGAATCGACAGCGCGTCCTCGGTCGCGACGAAGTCCTTGTGCGGCAGGAAGCCCCAGGTCGTCGGCAAGCCGGCGACGTTGTAGGATTCCTTCACCGTCATGGGGATGCCGAGCAGCGGCCTGTGCTCGCCGCGCGCGATCGCGGCATCGGCGGCGCGGGCGGCGGCGAGGCCGCGCTCGAAATCGCGCACGCAGACCGCGTTGACCTTGCCGTCATGGCGCTCGATGCGGCCGATCGCGTCCTGTGCGAGCTCGACCGCCGAGACCTGCTTGTTGCGCAGCGCCTTCGACAGTTCGACGGCGGTCTTGAAACTGTATTGCGATTTGGCCACGGCGTGCTCCCCTGATTTTGGCGGCGATCATGCGCAGAATGGGGCAGGCGGGCAAGACCGGCTTGATCGCAATTGCGCTGACGCCTAGCTCGGAAGCATGCGCTGCATGATGCGATCACGGTAGATCAGCAGATGGACCAGCGCTGTCGTGACGTGGAGGCCGATCAGCACCAGCAGCGACCATTCCGCGGCCTGATGCAGGCCATCGATCGCCTTGCCTGCCGCGGCATTGTCGGAGGCCAGCATGGGCAGCGGCATCATGTAGAAGAACGAGACGCTCCAGCCGCGAAACGATGCAAACAGCCAGCCGCTGACCGTCGTCGCCAGCACGAGGACATAGAGCATCCAGTGCACGGCTTCCGAGCTCAGCCGCTGCCACGGCGGGAGCGAGCTTTCCGGCGCAACCGGGTGCGTCAATCGCCAGACAAACCGCAGCACAATGAGACCAAGGATGACGATGCCGAACGAGATATGGAACGTCATCGCGGCACCCGGAGACTGACCGCGATGAATGTCCGGCATCAGCCAGCCGATCGGGTATTGCACGGCGAGCAGGACGACGATCACCCAATGCAGCAGCTTGGCGGTTGCGCCGTAGTGCAGACGGTCGGTCATGGACTTTCAATCCGCATTGAGGTCGTCGGCTCAATCTAGAACGGCGTGCTGCGTGCGGACAGATGCGCCAGCGGATTGATGGCGCCGTTCGCGCTTGCCCGCTCCGTTCCCTTGGCGCCCGGTACCGGGAAGGCATATCCGATGATCGTCTTGACGACGAGACGGTCCGACGCCGGCGTGAGGCCGTAACCGACGCCGAAATTGACGTCGAACTCGCCGAGCTTGAAGTCGGTCACCGCGAACAGCGTGTGTTGCTGCTCGGCGAGCGGACTGAAGGCGCCGATCTTGCCAAAGTCGGCGTAATACTCCAATCCGACGAACAGATCGTCCTTCAGCTTGCGAGCGACGCGCGCGGCCGGCGCGAAATCCGCCTCGCCATGTTTGCCGAAGCCGATGTCGACGATCGGATTGACGATGAACTCGTAATCCGCGTTGCGCATGCCGATGATCGGGCGGATCTCCATGCCGAACCGGGTCTGCGCAAATTTCGGCGTTTCGTAGCTGAACTCGAAATTGATGCCGTAGAACAGGTTGCGCTTGTCTGCGTTGGGCGACACGAACAGCGTGCGCAGCTTGAAGCCGTCGGACAGGAACTGCCGGTCCTGCACGGCAAACGGCAGATAGAGTCCGAGTTCCCACCAGTCCGTCATGCCATAGGCAAACTCCGGCGTGCCGTTGAGGCTGTGGTTGGAGGCGAAGCCACCGGGGAAGGGCGGATCCTTCTGGCCGATCCCGACATAGTTGAGATGCTGCTGGATGGTGAACTGGCCGACCTCCGCGATGCCGGCATTGTAGACCTGGATCTCGTCGGTCGCATGCGCGCGTCCGCTCCAGCCTAGCAGCGGCGGCGCTGCAAGAAGCACTATGCTGGCGAGGTGCCGGTGCGGTCGCATCTTTGCCTCAAGCGGCTACGCCGCGCCGATCAGGATGCCGACCGCGAGCACGATCGCGCCGCCGAGCACGATCTGGAACACCGCCTGCAGGAACGGCGTGTCCATGTAGCGCGCGCGGATGAAGGCGATCGCCCACAATTCGAAGAACACCACGATCCCGGCGATCGCGGTCGCGATCCAGAATGCGTTCGGCCAGGCGTCGGGCACCAGATAGGGAATGGTGTGGCCGAGCCCGCCGAGCGTCGTCATCAAGCCGCAGGTCAGGCCGCGCAGCCAGGGCGAGCCGCGCCCGGTCAGCGAGCCGTCGTCGGACAGCGCCTCGGCAAAGCCCATGCTGATGCCGGCGCCGATCGAGGCGGCAAGCCCGACCAGGAAGGTTTGCCAGTTGTGATGGGTGGCGAAGGCGGCGGCGAACAGCGGCGCCAGGGTCGAGACCGAGCCGTCCATCAATCCGGCGAGACCCGGCTGCACATATTGCAGCACGAACATCCGCCGCCGGGTGCGATCTTCCTCGGCGCGCACGTCGGGCTTGAGAATCTCGCCGGTCAGCTTGACCGCGAGCTTCTCGTGGCCCTTCTCCTCCTCGGCGAGGTCGCCGAGCAGCCGTCGCACGCCGACATCCTCGGCCTTCTCGGCGGCTTTGGAATAGAAGCGCTCGGCCTCCAGCTCCATGGTCTCGACTTCCTTGCGGATGGTGTCGAGCGGCAGGTTCTTGGTGAGCCAGATCGGCCGCCGGCGCAGGAAGCCTTTGACGTCCTCGCGCCGGATCGGCGGCAGATGCGCCCCGAAGCGTTGCTCGTAGGTTTCGAGCAGCCGGTGGCGATGGCCGCGCTCCTCCTCGGCCATCTCCTCGAAAATCTTGGCGGTGTCGGGATAGCGCCCGGCGAGATCTTCCGCGAACGTCATGTAGATGCGGCTGTCCTCCTCCTCGGAGGCGATCGCGACCGCCAGCACCTCGCGCTCGGTCAGATCGGCAAAGTTCTTCACGGCAACGCCTTGCTCACTGAGTTTAGAATTAGAATAGTTCTAAACTATAGAGTTGCATCGGTGCTGGGTCAAATCCGGATCGGCCGGGATTCGCTGCCGCAGCACCGGCAAGCCGCGCGGGTTGAGCGAAGAAAACGACTGAGATCAACGGGATGCGACACGACGGCCGAACGGGCGTCTAGCGTTGCGCGCCCGCCTCTCGCAGGAATGTGAGCAGCAGCCGGCTCACCTCATCCGGCTGCTCCTGCTGCACCCAATGGCCGGCGCCGTCGACCAGATGGCAGCCGATCATGTTGGTGCAGGCTTTGGTCTGCATCGCCTCGAACACACCGGGCCGCTGATAGGTGCCCCAATCCTGCTTGCCCGAGATGAAGGCGGACGGCTGGTCGATCGTGCGGCCGCTCCAGGTCTGTAGTTCCGGGGTGAACGCGCCCGAGGTGCCGCAGCGATACCATTGCAGCCCGCCCTGGAATCCCGTGCGCTGGTATTCGGCGCTGTAATAGGCGAGCTCGCTATCGGGCAGCCATGTGTTGGCGGCGATCGCCTCGCGTGACGGCATCTCCTCGGCGACGGTAGCGGCCATGTCCTTGGCGAGATCCATCACGTAATAGGTCGGCAGTTTTGCCAATTCGCCCGCCGACCAGGATTGTAGCGGATGCGGCTTGTTGTCTTTCCAGTCCGCGCTTTTGTGGTGGTAATAGGCGCGCAGGAAGTCGTGCACGCCCTGCGGCGCGCGATGCATGTCGTCATTGGCCGGGCGCGTCGAATAGTACCATTGGTAATGCTTGCGCGGCCGCGGCAGCGTGGCGAGCGCGCGATGCACGGGGTCTTCGCTCGCGGGCTTTGCCGGCGCGCTCGCGGTGTTGAACGGCAGCGACGGCGGACCCGAAAACGGCGCGCTCATCATCACGACCGCGCGGAACACGTCGGGCCGGATCAGCGCGCACCACGCCGCAACCGACGAGCCGAAATCGTGTCCGATCACCGCATCGACGTGCTTGTAGCCGAACGCTGCGACCAGTCCGAGCGCATCGCGCACCAGATTGGGCAGGCGGAACGACGCGAGATCACCGTTATACTCCGCACTCCAGCCGGTGGTGCGGCCATAGCCGCGCTGGTCCGGCGCGATGACGTGATAGCCGGCAGCGGCGAGCTTCGGCATCACCTTGCGCCAGGAAAACGCCAGCTCCGGAAAACCGTGCAGCAGCAACAGGCAGGGCCGGCCGGCTGTTTCAAAGCCCGCTTCCAGCACATGCATGCGCAGGCCGTTGATCCCGTCGACATAACGCGAGCGGATGGTGGAGGGGAGCGGGACGTCGGGGAGGGCTTCCATTGTGCAGATCACCTGTTGGGCATCGCCGCAGAACCATTTGGCTGTATGCTGGCGGCCATTGATTGACGATAGCAACTTTGGCCACGGGATGCATACCGCATGCGCCACGCGAGGATTGCAGAGCTGCCCGGCTGGATGTCGCGTCTCGGCGTGACGATCGTGGCGGCAAGTCTGGTGCTGATGTCGGCGGTGCGGGCCGCCGACATCAAGCAGCTCACCGAGAAACTGCCGCGCGCCTATGTCGGCGAATTCCTGTGGGACGGCGACAACGCGGTGCAGAACGTCATCATTACCTTCGACAAAGTGCAGGCCCTGAACGAGCAGAATGCGGAAGCGCGGGGCTGCGGTTCATATGAGGTCGGTCGCCACGTGACCAAGATCGGCGTGCAGATGTTCATCCGGCTGTCCGATCTCGAGATCGAGATCTTCGAACGATCGCCCGATGGCAACGGGGCGTTCGAAACCGGCGGCAGCCACCGCGGCAAGCTATCGGAAGATTTTCAGCAGATCGATGCGCAATGGACCACCACGGCATCAGGCAAGCACGGCCAGCTGCACCTGCGCGCCGCGGCGTCGGCTGCCTGCGAGCCGGCGGAGGAGTTGTAGGTCGGTGGGCTGGGCGCAAGCGGCGTCCCGCATGCGCTCTTCATTCTCCCCTGGAGGGGGCGGGTGCGGATCGTTTGCATTATTTCGGAATATTGGAAATCTATCCCTTAGTTGCCCGACGTGTCAAGCTGCCTTGTCGAACGCCGCCAGCGGCCTGCTCCTTTGCATGGGGTTGTTTTCGATATTTTGGCCGCGCGCGGCGGCGGCCCCTCCGGGGAGGGGCGAACCGCGGTCATGCCCTGGCAGGCGCCTTCGGCCAATAGCGGTCGCGCAGATGGCGCTTCACCAGTTTGCCGGTCGGCGTGCGCGGCAGCTCTTGCTCGAAGTCGATGCTCTTCGGGCATTTGATCGGCGACAGATGCTGCCGGCAGAACGCGATCAGCTCGGCCTCGAGCTCCTTGCCGGCCCTGGTGATGTCGTGCGGCTGCACCACGGCCTTGACCTCTTCGCCCATCTCCTCGTTCGGCACGCCGAACACCGCGACGTCGGAGACCGCGGGATGCGTGATCAGCACGTCCTCGGTCTCCTGCGGATAGATGTTCACGCCGCCGGAGATGATCATGTAGCTCTTGCGGTCGGTGAGATAGAGGAAGCCCTCTTCGTCGAGGTAGCCGACATCGCCGAGCGTCGACCAGCCCTTGGCGTTATAGGCCCTCTTCGTCTTCTCCGGATCGTTGTGATAGGAGAACGCCGGGGCGTCGGCGAAATAGACTTGGCCGATCTGCCCGGTCGGCGCCTCCTCGTCGTTCTCGTCGAGGATCTTGACCTTTCCGACCACGGCGCGGCCGACCGTGCCGCGGTGGGTCAGCCATTGCTGCGAGGTCGAGACGGTGACGCCGTTGCCTTCGGAGCCGGCGTAATACTCGATCAGGATCGGTCCCCACCATTCGATCATCTTGGCCTTGACGTCGACCGGGCAGGGCGCCGCGGCGTGGATCGCGCCCTTCAGCGAGGAGACCTTGTAGCGGGCGCGCACTTCGTCGGGCAGCTTCAGCATGCGCACGAACATGGTCGGCACCAACTGCGACTGCGTCACCTTGTGCTTCTCGACCTGCTTCAGAAATTCCTCGGCGTCGAAATGCTCCATGATGACGGAGGTGCCCCCGAGCACGGTCGCCATCATGTTGAAGCGCAGCGGGGCCGCGTGATAGAGCGGCGCCGGCGACAGATAGATGCTGTCGGCGTTCATGCCGCACATGTCGGCGGTGAGAATCCGCAGGAACGGGTTCGGCACGTCGATCCGGTTGCCTTCGAACTCCTTCTTGACGCCCTTGGGCCGGCCGGTGGTGCCGGAGGAGTACAGCATGTCGTAGCCCGCGACCTCGTCGGCAACCGGCGTGGTCGGCTGCGCGCCGGCCTCCTTGTCATAGGAGCGGAAGCCCGGTGCGGGCTCGTCCATCATGTAGAACAGCGGCTCGCCTGGTTCGCCCTTGATCAGGCCCTTCACCTTGTCGGCGCATTGCTGCGTGGTGATGAACACCTTCGCGCCGCAATCCTTGATGATGTAGGCGACCTCCTCTTCCGTCAGATAGCGGCTGATCGCGGTGTAATAGAGACCCGAGCGCTGCGCGGCCCAGCAGATCTCCATGAAGGCGAGCCGGTTTTCCATCAAGAGCGCGATGTGGTCGCCGGGCTTCAGGCCGAGCGAGCGGAACAGATGGGCGCCCTGGTTCGAAAGCTCGTCGAGCTCGCGATAGGTGATGGCCTTGCCGCTGCCCGCCATCTGGTAGGCGATCTTGTTCGGATGGGTGCGCGCGTGGATCGACGGATGGGTCATTGTGTTTCCTCAAGGCATCAAAAGTGGTCGTCCCCGCGAACGCGGGGACCCATAACCACCAATTTTTCTTGTTGGACTGAGTTGTGGCCCCAGCCGCGCCTAACCACGGGCATTTGTGGTTATGGGTCCCTGCTTTCGCAGGGACGACACCTATTATGTGGAGGCTGCGTGCCTCGTTTCTCGCGACGTTACAGCCGCTCGACAATCGTCACATTCGCCATGCCGCCGCCTTCGCACATGGTCTGCAGGCCGTAGCGCTTGTTGCGCTGCTTGAGGGCATGCAGCAGCGTCGTCATCAGCTTGGTGCCGCTGCCGCCGAGCGGATGGCCGAGCGCGATCGCGCCGCCATTGACGTTGAGCCGGGCCGGATCGGCGCCGGTGGTCTTCAGCCACGCGGTCGGCACCGAGGCGAAGGCCTCGTTGACCTCGAAGAGATCAATGTCGTCGATCTTCATGCCGGCCTTCTGCAGCGCGCGCTGGGTTGCCGGCAGCGGCGCTTCCAGCATGATCACGGGGTCGCCGCCCATCATCGTGAGGTGATGGATGCGCGCCATCGGCTTGACGCCGAGCGCCTTCAGGCCCTTCTCGTTGACGACCATGACGCCGGAGGCGCCGTCGCAGATCTGGCTGGCGCTCGCCGCGGTGAGCTTGCCGTTCTCGGCGATCAGCTTGACGCCCTTGATGCCCTCGAGGCTGGCGTCGAAGCGGATGCCTTCGTCGATGTGGTGGGTGTCGGTCGAGCCGTCGGCGCGGGTGATCTTGACCGGTACGATCTCGTCCTTGAAATGGCCGGCTTGCGTTGCCGCGATCGCGCGCTGATGGCTGTTATAGGAGTATTCGTCGAGCTCATCCTTGGACAGGCCGTACTTCTCGGCCATCATCTCCGCGCCGGTGAACTGGCTGAAGACGATGTTGGGATACTTCGCCTCGATGCCCGGGCTCTTGTAGTGGCCGAAGCCGTTCTTGGCGGGCAGCGAGGAGGCGAGGCCCATCGGCACGCGGGTCATCGATTCCACGCCGGCGGCGATCACGCAGTCCATCGTGCCAGACATCACGGCCTGCGCCGCGAAGTGCAGCGCCTGCTGCGAGGAGCCGCACTGGCGGTCGATCGAGGTGGCCGGCACGCTCTCCGGCAGCTTGGAGGCCATCACCGCGTTGCGCGCGATGTTGGTGGACTGCTCGCCGGTCTGCATCACGCAGCCCATGATCACGTCCTCGACCTGCGCGGGGTCGGCACCGGTGCGCTCGACCAGCGCATCGAGCACGGTCGCGGCCAGATCGGCCGGATGCCAGCCGGCGAGACGCCCTCCCTTGCGGCCGCCCGCGGTGCGAGCGGCGGCGACGATATATGCCTCGGCCATGTCTGATCTCCCTGATGTTTCCGGATTGGGCGGTCTGAAAGTTGGGCCGGATTTAAGGGGCGGCTCAGCATTTAGTCAATCAATCAATTAACTCTTGAGTGCGGCCCCGCCATGGGCTTATGTGCGGCCTCGATTTACCGTCGAACCCTGACACTGAGCGGGACCAGAGCGCAGTTGAATACCAGCGTACCGACGAAACTTCCGGCCGGCAAAAATGCCACCGCCGACAAGCTATTGGTCGCAGCCAGCGAGCTGATGATCGAGCGCGCCTCGATCGAGGTGTCGCTGTCCGACATCGCGCAGAAGTCGGGCGTCAACGCCGCGCTGGTGAAATATCATTTCGGCAACAAGGACGGGCTGCTGCTCGCGCTGCTGGCGCGTGACGCCGCCACCGAGATATCGCAGCTCGAATATCTCATCAGCCAGCCGATCACACCGTCCGCGAAGTTGCGGCTGCATATCGGCGGCATCATCCGCGCCTATCACCAGTTCCCCTATATGAACCGGCTGATCCATTATCTGCTGCACGAAAGCTCGCCGGCCGCCGCGAACGAGGTGTCGAAATTCTTCGTCGCGCCACTGTTGGATTTTCACCGCCGGCTGCTCGCCGAAGGCATCAAGGCCGGCGAATTCCGCAAGATCGATCCGGTGCTGTTCTACACCAGCCTGATCGGCGCCTGCGATCACCTGTTCTTCGGCCGCCACGCGATGTCGCGCGCGGTCGGCGTCGGTCCGGTCACCGACGAGGTCTGCCGCGAGTACATCAAGCATATGGAAGCCTTGATCTTCGGCGGCGTGCTCAATCCCGACAAGGAAACGGCAGCGGTTGCCGCCGGATAACAAGTTCGAAGTCTAGAGAAGAAACGCCCAAGGAAAGGTTGTATCCATGCAGTTGAAAGACGTTGCCGTTCTCATCACCGGCGGTGGCTCCGGCCTTGGTGCCGCAACCGCGCGCGCCATGGCCGCGAAGGGCGCCAAGATCGGCGTGATCGACCAGAACAAGGAAAACGCCGAGAAGGTCGCCGCCGAGGTGAAGGGCGTTGCCCTGCATGCCGACGTCACCGACGAGGATGCGATCAAGGCAGCGATCGCCAAGGCCGAGGCCGCGCACGGCATCGCGCGCGTGCTGATGAACTGCGCCGGCATCGGCGGTTCGCAGCGCATCGTCGGCAAGGACGGCGTCTATCCGCTTGCCAAGTTCGTCCGCATCATCAACGTCAATTTGATCGGCACCTTCAACGTGCTGCGCCTGTTCGCCGAGCGGCTGGCGACCGAGGCCCCGATCGGCGAGGAGCGCGGCGTCGCGATCAACACCGCGTCGGTCGCGGCCTATGAAGGCCAGATCGGCCAGATCGCCTATTCGGCCTCGAAGGGCGGCGTCGTCGGCCTCACGCTGCCGGCGGCGCGCGACCTCGCCAGCCTGAAGATCCGCGTCAACACCATCGCGCCCGGCCTGTTCCTGACGCCGCTGCTGATGGGTCTCAACGAGGAAGCGCGCAAGAGCCTCGACGCCCAGGTGCCGCATCCGGCCCGCCTCGGCGATGCCTCGGAGTACGGCAACCTCGCCGTCCACATCGTCGAGAACCCGATGCTCAACGGCGAAACCATCCGCCTCGACGGCGCCATCCGCATGGCCCCGCGGTAACGGCGAATTCCGCCTGCTTACCCTCCCCCCTTGCGGGGGAGGGCGGCAGCGAAGGCTGCCGGGAGAGGGGTTCTCTCCGCGGCACCCCTCTCCGAGGAGAGCACGCGGCGCCAACATACTTGCCCTCTCCCGCAAGGGGAGAGGGCGCAATAACAGGCACCGCATCCGCAAATGCAGGAGTAACGCGTGTCTCAACCGCTGCTGATCGAACATCACGACGGGGTCGATTGGGTCACGCTCAATCGCCCCGAGAGCCTCAATGCGCTCGATCCCGCGCTGATCGACGCGCTCAATACCTACTTCCAGGGCTTGCAGCGCAATCGTGACACCCGCGTCGTGGTGCTGAAGGGCGCCGGTGCGAATTTCTGCGCCGGGCTCGACCTCAAGCACGCGATGGCGCGCCGCGGCGGGCAGGCCGAGCCGCCCGGTGTCACGGAGTCGCTGGACTCGCAGCGCCGCATTGCCGACATCGTGATGCTGATGCGGCGCGCGCCGCAGCCGATCATCGCGCTGGTGCAGGGCGCGGCCGCCGGCGGCGGCTTCGCGCTGGCGCTTGCCGCCGACATCCGCATTGCGGCGAAGAACGCGCGGATGAATTGCGCCTTCATCAAGCTCGGTCTCGGCGGCTGCGACATCGGCACCAGCTATTTCCTGCCACGCCTCGTCGGCGTGTCGGTTGCTTCCGAACTGATCCTCACCGGGCGCTTCATCCATGCCGACCGCGCGCTTGCGGTCGGCCTGGTGTCCGAGGTGGTCGAGGCCGCCGCCGATCTCGATGCTGCGGCCAATGCTTATGTCGAGGCGATGATGATGGCCTCGCCGGTCGGTCTCCGCCTGTCGAAGGAATGCATCAACATGAGCGTCGATGCCGGCTCGATCGAGGCCGTGATTGCGATGGAGGATCGCAATCAGGTGCTGTGCAGCCGCTCCGAGGATTTCCAGGAAGGCATCAGGGCCTTTCTCGAGAAACGAAAGCCTGTCTATATCAGGCGCTGAGAACAGATCCTCTAAAGGACAAGAATTCCGGGAGACGCAAAATGGATGGAGGCGCGGCGATGCTGACGAAACCTGCCTTTCGCAAGGTGGATTGGCTCGCACGTGACATCGCGGTCGAGCGGCGCGGTGACGGCACCGTCGTCCTGAAGTCGCGGATTCCGCTCCAGGCCTACGAGATGCATATCCCGGCCTATCTCGCCAAATGGGCGGCGCGGGCGCCGGAGCGCATCTGGCTCGCGCAGCGCGGCGGTCCCGACCGGCAGTGGCGCAAGGTCTCCTATGGTGAAGCCAAGCGCACCGTCGATGCGCTGACGCAAGGCCTGCTCGATCTCGGCGTTGGCGACGGCCGGCCGGTCGCGATCCTCTCGGGCAATTCGATCGAGCACGCGCTGATGACGCAGGCCGCGATGCAGGCGAGGCTGCCGGCCGCGCCGGTGTCGCCGGCCTATTCGCTGATGAGCCAGGATCATCTCAAGCTCAAGTACCTCTTCAACCTGATCAAGCCCGCCGTCGTGATGGTGCAGGACGGCCCGACCTTCGAGAAGGCGCTGAAGGCGATCGACCTCACCGGCATCACGGTCGTCCACGTCCTGCGTCCCTGCGAGGGGATCAAGAGCATGGCCTTTGCCGACCTCGCGGCAACGCCGGTGACGGCTGCGGTCGGCGAGTCGATCGCGAAGATCACGCCCCGGACCGTCGGCAAGCTGCTGTTCACCTCGGGCTCGACCGGCATGCCCAAGGCCGTCATCAACACCCAGGAGATGATGTGCGCCAACGCGGCGATGATGATGCAGGTGCGCCCGCGTGAAACGGAGGGCCCGATCCCGACCGTGCTCGACTGGATGCCGTGGAATCACACCATGGGCGGCAACGCCGCGTTCAATCCGGTGCTGGTCGATGGCGGCACGCTCTATATCGACGACGGCCGGCCGATGCCGGGCCAGCTCGAGGAGACCATCAGGAACCTGCGCGAGGTGTCGCCGACCTATTACGCCAACGTGCCGGCCGGCTACGCCGCGCTCGCCGCCGCGATGGAGAAGGACGCGGCGCTGTGCCGGAGCTTCTTCAGGAACCTCTCGATCATGGCCTATGGCGGTGCGCGGCTGCCCGACGATCTCTATGACCGGATGCAGGCGCTGGCGGTGAAGACCACGGGCGAGCGCATCGTGTTCTACACCGGCTGGGGCTCGACCGAGACCGCGCCGACCTCGACCGGCACCTATTGGGACACCGAGCGCGTCGGCCTGATCGGCCTGCCGTTCCCCGGCGTCGAGCTGAAGATGGTGCCGTGCGGCTCGAAATACGAATTGCGGCTGCGCGGCGTCAACGTCACGCCCGGCTATTTCGGCCAGCCGGACCTGACGGCGAAGATGTTCGACGAGGAGGGCTTCTACTGCATTGGCGATGCCGGCGTGTTCGTGAACCCCGAAGACCCGCTGCAGGGCATCATCTTTGCCGGCCGCGTGGTGGAGGATTTCAAGCTGACCACCGGCACCTTCGTCCATGTCGGCTCGCTGCGCACCGATGCGATCGCGGCCGCGACGCCGGTCGTACATGACGCGCTGGTTGCGGGGCAGGACCGTGAGTTCATCGGCCTGCTGTGCTGGCCGAACCTGCATGCCTGCCGCCAGCTCGTCGGCAACGCCGATGCAAGCTATGAGGACGTGATCCGGCATCCCGAGGTGGTCGCGTGCCTGAAGAAGGGCTTGCAGGCGCACAACGCGTCCACCACCGGCAGCAGCATGCGCATTGCGCGTGCGATGCTGATGGTCGAGCCGCCGTCGATCGATGGCAACGAACTCACCGACAAGGGCTACATCAACCAGCGCGCCGGCCTCGAACGCCGCGCCGCACTGGTCGAGAAGCTGTATGCCGGCAAGCCCGGCGACGACGTGATCATCTTGAACTGACCGTAGGATGGGTCAAGCGCAGCGAAACCCATCATCTCCAACCAGGCATTCGATGGGTATCGCTTCGCTCCACCCATCCTGTGAACAACAACAGCAACGCGGGTAAGCGCCATGAATTTCGATTTCTCCGACGAACAGAAGCAGATGCGCGATGAGGCGCGGAAATTCCTCAGCGAACAGTGCCCGCCGAAAGCCGTGCGCGAGGTGCTCGACGGCAAGGCGCCTTACGACAAGGCGTTGTGGAAGGGCCTCGCCGAGATGGGCTTCCTCGGCGTCGCGATCCCGGAACAGTTCGGCGGTGCGGGCGCTGGCCATCTCGAGCTCTGCGTGATCGCGGAGGAAATGGGCCGCGCGCTGGCGCCGGTGCCGTTCTCCTCCACGGTCTATCTCGCCGCCGAAGCGATCCTGATCGCAGGCAGTGACGCGCAGAAGCAGAAGTGGCTGCCGAAGATCGCCGCGGGCGAAGCCATCGGCACGCTGGCGCTGTTCGAGGGCAAGGGCAACCCGTCGCCGAAGGCGATCAAGCTCACGGCCAATGGCGGCGTGCTCAACGGCGTCAAGAAGCCGGTGCCGGATGGCGCGATCGCCGATTTCGCCGTTGTCGCCGCGCGCACCGGCTCGAGCGGACGCGAGTCCGATATCTCGCTGTTCATCGTCGATCTCAAGGCCGGCGGCGTCGAGGTCAAGTCGCTCACCAACATCGACCTGACCCGCGGCCAGGCCGAATTCACCTTCAAGGATGCGAAGGCCGAGCCGCTCGGCGCTACCGGCGAGGGCTGGAGCGTGATCACCCAGGTGCTCGATCGCGCGGCCGTGTTGACGGCGTTCGAGCAGGTCGGCGGCGCCGACCGCGCGCTGGAGATGGGCCGCGACTATGCGCTCGACCGTATCGCGTTCGGCCGTCCGATCGGCTCGTTCCAGGCGGTCAAGCACATGCTGGCCGACATGTATGTGTCGGCGACCTTGGCGCGCTCGAACTGCTATTACGGGGCCTGGGCGCTCTCGACCAATGCCGGCGAATTGCCGGAAGCCGCCGCCGCCGCGCGCATCAGTGCGACGCAGGCGTTCCAGCACTGCGCCAAGAACAATATCCAGGTCCATGGCGGCATGGGCTTCACCTGGGAGTTCGACTGCCACATGTACTACCGCCGCGCCAACGCGGTGGCGCTCGGCCTCGGCAGCCTGTCCTATTGGGAAGACGCGCTGATCGATCGCATGCGCAAGAAGAACGCGGCGTAAGCGAGGGACCGTCATGAATTTCGACGACACCCCGCAGGAGGCCGCATTCCGCGCCGAGGCGAAAGCCTGGATCGCGGCCAATGCGCCCAAGCAATATGAGGACGAGCTGCGCAAGGCCTCGCTCGGCCGCGTTGCGCTCAAGGGCGCAAACATCCTCGAGGTCGCCAAGGCCTGGCAGAAGAAAAAGGCGGACGCCGGCTGGGCCTGCCTGCACTGGCCGAAGGAGTATGGCGGCCGCGGCGCATCGCCGATCGAACGCGTGATCTGGCAGCAGGAGGAGGGCCCGTTCGGCCGCCTCAGCTCGATGTTCATCATCGGCCACGGCATGTGCGGCCCGACCATGATGGCGTTCGCCGGCGAGGAGCAGAAGCGCAACTATCTGCCGCCGCTCGCCTCCGGCGAGAAGATCTGGTGCCAGCTGTTCTCCGAGCCGGCCGGCGGCTCCGACGTCGCCGGCCTGCGCACCCGCGCCGAGAAGCATGGCGACGAATGGGTGATCAACGGCCAGAAGATCTGGACCTCGGGCGCGCATTATTCCGACTACGGCATCCTGCTCACCCGCACCGATCCGACCGTGCCCAAGCACAAGGGCCTCACCATGTTCTTCCTGGACATGAAGAGCCCGGGCGTCGAGGTGCGGCCGATCAAGCAGGCGAGCGGGGCGTCGGACTTCAACGAAGTCTATTTCACCGACGTGCGCATTCCGGACTCGCAGCGGCTCGGCAATGTCAATGACGGCTGGAACGTGTCGCTGACCACGCTGATGAATGAGCGCATGTCGATCGGCGCCGGCGTCGCCACCGGCTTCCCCGAGCTGTTCGACTTCTGCAACAGCCTGATGCTGGAGGACGGCCCCGCGATCGAGAACCGCGCGGTGCGCTCCAAGCTCGCGAACTGGGCCGTGAAGGCGAGCGGGCTGAAATACACCAGCATGCGCGCGATCTCGGCGCTGTCGAAGGGCGAGCGTCCGGGACCGGAGAATTCGATCGGCAAGCTGGTTGCCGGCTCGATGATCCAGGACGTCGCGACCTATGCGCTCGATCTGCAGGGTGCGGCTGGCGCGCTGAATGGTATTGAGGATGCCGAGGTCGCCGGCAAATTCCAGGCGATGCTGCTGCGCGCGCCGGGCACCCGCGTCGAGGGCGGCACCGACGAGATCATGCGCAACATCATCGCCGAACGCGTGCTGGGCCTGCCCGGCGACATCAGGGTCGACAAGGACGTTCCCTTCAACAAGATCCCGACCAAGGGAAGAGCTTCATGACCTCATCCTGAGGAGCCGCGCAGCGGCGTCTCGAAGGATGAGGCCCCAGTCGGGCCGCATGGTTCGAGACGGCGCAAGCGCCTCCTCACCATGAGGGGAAACAGTGACACTAGGATCGTAAAAGAGGTTCGCCATGAATTTCGATGACACGCCGCAGGAAGCCGAGTTCCGCGCCATCGCCCGCAACTGGATCGCGGCCAACGCGCCGAAGGAGTTCGAAGAGGAGCTCTCGAAGTCCTCGCTCGGCCGCATCCGGCTCGCCAGGCACGACATGGTCGACGTCGGCAAGGCCTGGCAGAAGAAGAAGGCGGAGGGCGGCTGGGCCTGCCTGCACTGGCCGAAGGAATATGGCGGCCGCGGCGCCACCCCGATCGAGCGCGTGATCTGGCAGCAGGAAGAGGGCGTCTACGGCAAATTGACCCAGCCGTTCCAGATCGGCGAGGGCATGTGCGGCCCGACCGTGATGGCCTGGGGCAGCGAGGAGGCCAAGCGCCGCTATCTGCCGAAGCTCGCCTCCGGCGAGGAGATCTGGTGCCAGCTGTTCTCGGAGCCGTCGGCCGGCTCCGACGTCGCGGGGCTGCGCACCCGCGCCGAAAAGAAGGGCGACAATTGGGTCGTCAACGGCCAGAAGATCTGGACGTCAGGCGCGCATTACTCCGACTACGGCCTGTTGATCGCGCGCACCGATCCGAATGTGCCGAAGCACAAGGGCCTCACGATGTTCTTCCTCGACATGAAGAGCCCCGGCGTCGAGGTGCGGCCGATCAAGCAGGCCAACGGCATGCAGGAGTTCAACGAGGTCTATTTCACCGACGTGGTGATCCCGGACAGCCAGCGGCTCGGGGCGGTCGGCGAGGGCTGGAGCGTGTCGCTGACCACGCTGATGAACGAGCGCATGTCGATCGGCGCGCGGCTCGCAACCGGCGTGCCCGAGATGTTCGAGTTCTGCTCCAATTTGATGCTGGAGGACGGTCTTGCGATCGACGATCCGGCGGTGCGCTCCAAGCTTGCGAGCTGGGCGGTGAAGGCGAGCGGGCTGAAATACACCAGCTACCGCGCCATCTCGGCGTTGTCGAAGGGCGAGCGGCCGGGGCCGGAAAACTCCATCGGCAAGCTCGTCTCCGGCCTGATGCTGCAGGATATCGCGACCTATGCGATGGACCTCGAGGGCGCCGCGGGCAGCCTCACCGGCACAGATGAGGAGCAGGCCAAGGGCCAGTTCCAGCAGATGCTGCTGTCGTCGCCCTCGATGCGGATCGCCGGCGGTACCGACGAGATCCTGCGCAACATCATCGCCGAGCGCGTGCTGGGCCTGCCCGGCGACATCCGTGTCGACAAGGACGTGCCCTACAACAAGATCCCGACCAAGGAACGCTGAGCATGGATGCCACCACCAAGCCGCGCTACGCGACCGAGGACCGCATCGGCGCGCTCGAGGAATTGCTCAACGAGCGCTACTCGGTGCGCGCGTTCCAGCCGCGTGAAGTGCCGCGCGACGTCATCGAGCACATTCTGTCGACCGCGCAGCGCACCGCGTCCTGGTGCAACAGCCAGCCCTGGCAGGTGCTGATCGTCTCCGGCGAGGCCAAGGAGCGGTTTCGCAAGGCGATCTATGCCGAGGCCTCGCGCGGCCTCGGCGAGGATTACGATTTCACGCCGCCGCGCGAATATGTCGGGGTCTATCTGGAGCGCCGCCGCGAAAGCGGCTTCCAGCTCTACAACACGCTCGGCATCGCGCGCGGCGACAAGGCGGCCTACGCAAAACAGGCGCTGGAGAACTACAATTTCTTCGGCGCGCCGCACATTGCCGTGATCCATACCAACGAGCCGCTCGGCATCTATGGTGCGATCGACTGCGGCGGCTATGTCTCGAATTTCATGCTGGCGGCGCAGGCGCTCGGGCTCGGAACCATCCCGCAGGCGGCGATCGCGCGCCATTCCGGGCTGATCCGCCGCCATTTCAACCTGGCCGACGATCGCCGGGTTGTCTGCGGTATCTCGTTCGGCTATGCCGATCATGCGCAAAAGGTGAACAGCTACCGCACGTCGCGCGCGACCGTGGAAGACACTGTCACATTCGTCGATGTATAATTTCCTCAAGGCGGGAAGGTCGGTTCACCCCCCGCCGAGGACAAGAAAAGCTACAAAGAAACGACAAGAACAAAAATGGCGAATAACGCCTCCCTGACGCCGGCTGAGATCAGCTGGCAGCTGCACCGTCTGCCTGCACTCGAGCGCGACGCGTTCATCGCCGCGCATTATCTGGGCCAGCCCGTCGCCTGGAAGACCCGCTTCTTCGACGCGATCGACTGGGGCGCGGGGTCGGTGCTGCAATTCAGCTTCCTGCAGCGCGGCTGGCATCGCCATTCGCGGCTCGACAATCCGATCTATGCCTATATCGACATCGAGCAACATCCGGAAACCCGCGGCCTGCGTCGCGGCCGCCGGATCGATCTTGAGGGCACGATCAAGGGCGTCGACTTCGTGACCGGGATTACGCTGACGCTGGACCGGTTCGAGATCCTGCCGGTCAATTTTTTTGACCGCTTCGTCATCAGCTCCGACAGTCGCTACTGACCAGGGCATGATGGAGTCAGGTTGAAGCGGTCTCGCGGCAGATCGCTGCACCTCTCCCGCTTGCGGGGGAGGTCGTATCGCATCGAAGATGCGATGCGGGTGGGGGCTCTCTCCGCAATACGACTCGCGGAGAGAGCCCCACCCCAGCCCTCCCCCGCAAGCGGGAGAGGGGCGCACCGTCCTTGCGGTTGCCAGTCAACCCAATCTCGTTGCGCTTCAGCGTCCCGCCACCGCGCGGCGGGCTGGCGCGACATAGCGCGCGGCCATCGCGCCTGCCAGCTCGGCCATCTTCTCGCGCAGCTCCGCAGGCGCGATCACCTCGGCCTCGGCGCCGAGCCGCAGCAATTCTGTTGCCGCATGCCACACTGTCTTGCCGACCGGCATGGTGGCGAGCCGCCAGCCGTCGGCGTCGGTGCCGTCAGTGAGCCGCATCCGCGCTTTCACGTAAGGATGCGCCAGCGCGTCGAACAGTTGCAGCCCGAGCGGCGACAGCCGCACCGTGGCCTCGTTCGGATGCAGCTCGGCCTCCAGCCGCTCAATCGAGGCGCGCCAATAGGCAGCGAGGTCGAACTCCGCGGGCCGCGCGAACGGCGTCTCCAGCGTTGCGCAGTCCAGCACGCGTGCGACGCGGTAGGTGCGCACATTGCCGTCGACGAGGCCGGCGAGATACCAGCTGCCGCCCTTCAGCACGAGACCGAGTGGCGCCACGCTGCGCCGCTTCTCGGATTTCCAGCTCTGGTAGCGGATCTCGAGCATGGTCTCGCGCAGCACGGCACCGGCGATGGCGCGCAGATGCTTCGGCTCCTCGGTCTCGCCGAACCAGCCCGGCGCGTCGAGATGGAAGCGCTGCTGCATCCCTCTCGCGTTGGGCCGCAGGTTCTCCGGCAGCGCCGCCATCAGCTTGGCCTGCGCCGCCGCCATCGCGGCATCGAGGCCGAGCGCGGCGGCGGGCCCCGGAAGTCCGGCCATGAACAGCGCCTCGGCCTCGCCCTGCGACAGGCCGTTGAGCCGCACGCGATAGCCGTCGAGCAGGCGATAGCCGCCCTCGGCGCCGCGGTCGGCATAGACGGGAACGCCGGCGGCGGCGAGCGCGTCGATGTCGCGATAAATCGTGCGCACCGAAACCTCGCAGGCTTCCGCCAGCTCAGGCGCGGTGACCTGACCCCGCGCCTGCAGGGTGGTGAGGATGGAAAACAGCCGGCTCGCACGCATGGCCGAATCATACCTGACACAAGATGTCACGTATGGGCGGACATAAGGAGGCCATGCCCCCGATGGCGCAAGGAGACCCGATCATGACCACCACCGACCGCATCACGTTGTATTATTCGCCGCAGAGCCGCGCCGCCGGCACCCGGGTGCTGCTGGAGGAACTCGGCGCGCCCTACGATCTGCACGTTCTCAACATGAAGGCCGGCGAGCAGCGCAAGGACGCCTATCTCGCCATCAATCCGCTCGGCAAGGTGCCGGCGATCCGCCATGGCGACGCGCTGGTCACCGAGCAGGTCGCGATCTTCATCTATCTCGCCGATCTGTTTCCGCAGGCCGGCCTGACGCCGGCGCTGAACGATCCGCGCCGCGGCCCGTATCTGCGCTGGATCGCCTATTACGGCTCCTCGTTCGAGCCGGCGGTGATCGACCATTTCATGAAGCGAGAGCCCGCGCCGATCACGCAGTCGCCCTATGCCGATTACGACACCATGCTGGGCGCGCTGGAATCGCAGCTGGCCAAGGGGCCCTATCTGCTCGGCGAACAGATCACGGCGGCCGACATCCTCTGGGGCATCGCGCTCTCCTGGACCATGATGTTCGGCATCGTGCCGAAAAGGGATGTGTTCGTCCGTCATGCCGAACGCATCGCCGCGCGCCCGGCCTTCCAGCGGATATCGAAGGCCGACGACGAGACGGCGGCGCAGCATGCGGCGGCCGCCGGCGTGTGATACGGATCCTGCCGATGGCGAAAGTCCTGCACAGTACCAACTGCTTCAACACCCTGATCCGCGTCGCGGAGGACTGCCCGGCGCAGCGCGGCGAGGAGCCCCAGCTGCGCGGCGGCCAGCCGACGGTTGCCGTGCTGCAATACCAGATGATCGCGGGCGCGCCCTACAGGTACACCTCCGACGACGTGGTGTTCGCCACGTCGGCGGCCGGCCGCGCGCTCGATGCGAAAGCGGCGAAGAAGGCGCGCAGCCTCGCCCGCGAGACGTTCTTCTCGCGCGGCCAGGCCTGCATGCGCGCCTCGCCGCTCGGCAAGCGTTTCGGCTGGGGCGTCCATGCCGACGCCGAAGGGCGCATCGCGCTCTACGCGGTCGACAGCAAGCGCTACCAGGCCCTCGCCGCGGATCCTGACATCGCGCAGACGCGCGCGATGCGGAGCAAGCGGGCATAGCGGATCGCCGCTCTCATCCTCCCCTGGAGGGGGAGGATCGGTTCGCATGCAATGCGAACCGAGGTGGGGTGATCTCTCCACTCGGGCACCGTTCGTGCTGAGAGATCACCCCACCCCGTCTCACATTCTGCTGCGCTCCATGTGAGCCGACCCTCCCCCTCCAGGGCAGGGTGAAGCATCGCGGCCTCCTCAGGGTGACGGAATTGGTGGTGTGGAGCGCCGACCTAAAACCTTGGCGTCCGCTTCTCGGCGAAGGCCTTGATGCCTTCCTTGATCTCGTCGCCGCGCATGCTCTCGCGGTGACGGGCGTCGGCGGCGGCTTCATCGAGCGCGCCGCGGGCGAATTCGTTGATCGCGCGCTTCATGCCGGCCATCGCCTTGGGCGCGTTGCCGGCCAGGATCGTCGCGAGCTTGTCGACCTCCTCGTCGAGCAGGTCGAGCGGCGCCATCGCGGTGAGGTAGCCGATCCGCAGCATCTCCGGCGCCGTGATCCTTTGCGCGGTCAGGAACAGCATCTTGGCGTTGTCGACGCCGAGCCGCGTGACGTAGCGCTGGATGCCGCTCTTGTAATAGTGCAGCCCGAGCCGCGCCGCCGGCATGAACATCTCGGCGCTATCGACGCCGATGCGGAAGTCGCAGGCGAGTGCGAGGTCGGTCGAGCCGCCATAGACGCCGCCATTGAGCCGGCAGATCGTCGGCACGCTCAAATCCTCGAGGCGGTTGACCACGACCTCGAACGCCGAGCCCGCGCTCTGCTGCTCGCTCGCGCTCACCGCGCGCTCGGCCACGGAGTTGAGGTCGTAGCCGGCGGAAAACGCGCGGCCCGTTCCGGTCAGCACCAGCACGCGGATCGCAGGATCGGCCTCGATCCGGTCGAACAATTTCATCAGTTCGCCGAGGTCCTCAGCCTGCAGGCGGTTGAGATGCTTCGGCCGGTTGAGGCGGATCGTTGCGCGCGCGCCCGCGATTTCGAGCACGGGTCCGCTGGCGGTGTCGGCCGCGTCAGCCATCTTGGTCTCCATCATTGATTCTCACGTTCGCGCCGCTTCGCCTCGGCATCGATGGTTTCGGCGAGATCGGGATGCCTTGCCATCAACAGGCGGAAATCGACCAGGTCAAGCACCAACAGCCTGGTCACCTTGCTGGTCGCTACGCTGGCGCCGCGCTTGGCGTTGCCGAGCAGTGCCATCTCGCCGAAGAACTCGCCTTCGCCAAGCTTCACCTTGCGTCCGGGCAGGTCGACCTCGACCTCGCCGGCGGCGACGAAATACATGCAGTCGCCATTGGTGTCCTTGCGGATGATCATGGTGCGCGGCGGCAGGTCCATGGTCCGCAGCACCTGAGTGACGTCGGCGATCGCGGCCGGGCCGAGATGCGCGAAGAACGGCACCTTGCTGACGGTCTCCCAGGTTCGCAAGAAATTGTCGCGGCGGGTTTCGGCGGCAAAGCCGGTCGCCAGGATACCGGTCCACAGCCCGAACACGCCGAGGCCCGAGATCATCACCATGGCGGCGACCACGCGACCGAGCGGGGTGATCGGCACCACGTCGCCATAGCCGGTCGTGGTCAGCGTCACCACCGCCCACCACAGCGCCGCCGGCACGCTGCCGAAGGTCTGCGGCTGGACGTCCCGCTCCAGGAAATATTCCGCGACGGAGGCCAGGAACACCACCATCAGGAAGATCACGAGCACGCTGAGCAGCGGCCCGGACTCCACCACCAGCACGCGCCGCAGCTGGCGCAGGCCGGGAATGCCCGGCACCACCTTGAGCACCCAGAGCACGCCGAGCAGCCAGGCGGTTTTTGGCTCGACGCCGGACAGCAAGGCCACCGGCACGGCCAGCGCGCCGATCGCGTCGACCACGCCGGCGCTCGACAGCGCGTAGAACCAGAATTTGCCCTGCCGGCCCATGTGGCGCAGCCGCACCAGCCACTCGAACACGAAATAGGCAAGGCAGGCCCACAGCAGCGCATCGACCCAGCCCGGTGCCGCGTCATGGGCCGGCGCGACCGTCAGCAGCGTCATCGTGGCGACGCCGGCCGCGACCGCGACATAGGCCGCCGTGGTCATGTTGCGGCCGGCGGTGGCGGAAACGAAGCGCGTCAAGGCCGGAAGGACGAGCCGCTTGGACATCGGAACGGAGCTTGCCTGTCGGTGAACTGCTGGAATAGAGGCCCTGCGAACGGCAGAGCCGATGGCACAACGTGCCTCTCCCGGTTGAGGCCGTCAACGCGCAGGCTGTGGCGGGATGCTCGCGGTGAAAGACCCCATCAGTTGGACGAAAGGCCTAACCATGTTGGCCCGATTTTGCGCCCGCGAATGTGAGAAATCGGACAAAACGTCGCTTTTTCCCCGTATATCAGGGATGCTGGTCGCTGATGCGACCCGGGCCGGAATGAAGCGACTAATAAGGCGATCTTATTCACTTCTTGAGAAATTGGTTGGTTTCCGATGGATACCTCACATCTCGCGGAGCACGCCGGCGCCGCCGGCAGTTTCTTCGCTTCGATCTTCGTGGTCGCCACGCTGTCAATGCGCACCATGATCCCGTTGCGCGTCTTCGCCATCCTGACCAACATCATCCTGATCGCGACCGCGATTCCGACCCACAATTACGCGACGCTGATTCTGCATGCCGTGCTGCTGCCGGTGAACACCTATCGGCTGCACCAGATGCTGCAACTGGTCCGCAACGTGAAGAGATCGGTCAACAGCGATCTGTCGATGGAATGGCTGAAGCCGTTCACGACGGAGCGCAAATGCACCGCGGGGGAAGTCCTGTTCTACAAGGACGAGAAAGCCGACAGCATGTTCTACATTGTCAGCGGCCGCTTCCGCCTGGTCGAATCGGGCATCGAGCTGCCGGTCGGCGCCCTGGTTGGCGAGTTCGGTATGCTGTCGCCATCGAACACGCGAACCCAGACGCTGGAGTGCGTCGAGACCGGCATGGTGCTGTCGGTGACCTATGACCAGGTCGAGCAGCTTTACGTCCAGAACCCGGCCTTCGGCTTCTACTTTCTGCGCCTCGCCAGCGCCCGTCTGTTCCAGAATATCTCGACGCTCGAGCAGCAGCTCGCGCAGCACGCCACCCCACAGGTCGCGGAGCCAAAACCTGCATGAGCCCCTTGACGAGTTCTGGAGGCGCCGCAGTGCCGGATGACGACGGTCTCCTGGCTTCGCTCCGTTACCTCTTCGCCGACATCATCGGCGATGAGGACGAGGGGCCGCCGGTGCTGCCCGACGCCTGCCCGGACCATCTCGGGCCGGCCGTTACCAAGGCCATCGATCTGTTGATCGCCTATCAGAGCACGAGCTACGCCCAGCTCTATATCGACCGGCTCAAGCGCTTCGTCGGCCGCCGCGGCGTCGACGACGCCCTGCTTGCCGAGATCGCCCGCCTGATGGCGGAGCGCATGGCCTATGAGGACGCGATCCGCATCGCGCAGCTCAAGCTTGGCGAAGTCAATGCGGTGGGCGGCCTTGCGGCGCGCTCGGCCGACGACGTCAAGAAGTTTCGCCTTGACGAGTTGATCGACGCCCTACCTGCAGTGGTCGCCGATCCGGTGCTCGCCGTGCTGGATCAGTTCGGCTGGCGGCATCGCCGGGTCTCGATCCGCTTCAGCGCCAACAACCGCTTCAGCGTTCGCCGGCTCAGGATCGAGGCGGGCCTGAAGCGCTGGCGGCTGTTCTCGGGACGCTATGCCAGGGAGCGCGTCTGGGTCGAGCGCTGGCTGCACATGATCGACCGCAGCCTGACCAAGCAGCCGAGCGCCGCCCCGGCGGTCGTGCAGACCGCGACCATGATCCAGGGTTACGGCGATCCCTACCGCCAGGGCATCGCGGACTGGCACGTGATCATCGACGGGCTCGTCAAGCCGACCTTCGACGGCGTGCTCGTCCTCCCCGATCTTGCCGGCGCCATTGCGGAAGCGCGCACCGCCATCATGCCCGATCCGCGGCAGGCAGCGCTGAAGCGCAAGACCGCCGAGATTCGCGCGCGGGCGCCGGCGGGTGGCTCGCATTGAACGGGATTTTCAGTGCTGGACCCGTCATCCCTGCGCAAAGGCGAAGCCTTTGTCGCTGGAGGTGCGAGCATCGCGGCGCAATTGCGCCGCTGGGCGAACCTCGAAGGATGCACGGCCACAGACGAGGCTCTCGCCCTTCGAGACGGCCGCCTTTGCGGTCTCCTCAGGGTGACGGTGATAGCTCCCGCGTCATTGCGAGCGAAGCGAAGCAACCCATAGCGCCGCAAGCGGAGAACACCTACCGCTTCACGTGCGGCGGCTCGTCGTAGCCGCGGCGGCTGGAATAGAACAGCAGGCCCATCAGGCCGATGCAAACCGCAGCCAGAACCGCAATGCCGATCGTGAACACCACGATGCCGTAGATCGGCACCGGAGCGTCCACAGTCAGGCCTTCATAGGCGTAGGCGCCGACGGCGGCCAGAAAGGCCAGCAGGCCGATGCTGATTGCAATGCGCATGCGTAGCTGCCTCTGCTGAGGGCCGAGGGCCACAGGGCACTTGCGCCGGTTATCCCGCCGCGGCGGTGGCCTTGGCCAGCGCCTGCTGTCCGGCTTCGGTCAGCTCGGAGAGCGTCGTCCTGCCGCTCTTGGCGCATTTGATGATGTATCTGGCAACGCGCCGGCGGGTGTCGTGTTCCTCGCCGTGAAGTGCGTCTGCGCAAACGCGGTCGAGCGCAGCGTTCATGGCGAAGAGCGTGTGTGAGTCAAACCGTTCCTCGATCATCGCAGCTCTCCTTCGCGGCTCGCGGCTACTTGCGGAACGTCAGCCACTCGCTGACTTCCATCACGGTCTCGGTCTGTCTGGCCTTCCTCATCAGCGTTTCGCGTTCCCGTCCCGGCGGCAGCTTGCGTGCCGCAATGCGCGAATCTTCGGCGAATTTTTGCAAGCGGTTTTCGAACGATCCGGGAGGCCGCGACCTGTTGCGCTTCTTCTTGATCATGCCGTCTCCGAGCTGGAACCAGCAATATTAGGCTTGTTCCCCGGATGGCGTCGTTAACCCATGACATCGGGCGAACTGAAAAAAGCACGCGCCCAAAATCGCGATCAAAAATCGCGACCAAGGATCGCGCAAGACCGCAGGAACGATCTTCGGCGCTCTGCGTAGCACCCGTGCGTTCGCTGCTTTGCTCCCCGAAAGGCGGTGGACCACTCCGGTGACGGGCCTCGGCGAAATTGATCGCCGGGGCCCGCATGTCTTCAAGCAACGCAGCCAGCGAAACAACAAGGTCAAAAGCAATGGCACATTCCAATCAGGGTGTCGTGAAGGACAACAAGGGGCAGGAGCAGCCGGCCGACAAGCAGCGCGCGCAAACCGCGCACAAGACCGACCCGCGAAAGTCCAATGCGCGCGAAGCGACGCGTGATCCGAAATTGAACGATGCCGACAAGACGCCGGGATCCGGCATGACGTCAGACGACCGCGGCGATCCTCCTACAGGCTGAACGGCGTTTCGCTCTGCAGCAATCGCGGCAATGCGGCAGGAACGATGACTTTGGTCGACCGTTGGCGTCGAGGGATCAATGGAGAACTGACATGGCGATGGACGAGAAGGAGGTCGGAAACCTGATCGGCAGCGACAAGGTCGAGGGCACCGCGGTCTATGGTTCCGACGAGCGGAAGATCGGCTCGATCGAACGGGTGATGATCGACAAGAAGAGCGGGCGGGTGTCTTACGCCGTGCTCGGCTTCGGCGGCATTCTCGGTCTCGGCAACGACCATTATCCGCTGCCCTGGCAGTCGCTCAAATACGACACGAGGCTGGGCGGTTATGTCACGGGCGTGACCGAGAGCCAGCTGCGCGGCGCGCCGAAATATGGCAGCGAGCGGGATTGGAATTGGTCGGATATCGGCGCCACGCGCGCGGTGAATGAATATTACGGCGTGCCGTTCGTCTGATCGGCGCCGGTCCGCGTTTCACCGGTGGCGCCCCACCGGCGCTGACCTGTATGGCGTTGCCGACGTTACCGTCGCATCCTTCGGGCGTGTGTACACAAGTGAACATACGTCAATAGCTGTGCAATGTAACATACGCAATTGAAGTCGGTCCTGCAGTTGCCCGATTGAACATGCGGGAGACCAATGTCATTGGCGTCGCTAGTCCGGAAATTGGAGCAGTTTGTACGGCTTTCGCCGGTAGAGCACGTCCTTCTCAATCGCGCGTCCACCGAGCGCGTCCGGCATTTCGGTCCGCGGGTCGACATCGTCCGTGAAGGCGAGAAGCCGAAGGACGTCTATCTGATCCTGTCCGGCTGGGCCTATCGCTACAAGCAGCTCGAGGACGGCCGACGTCAGATCGTGGCTTTCTTCCTGCCCGGCGACATTTGCGATGTGAACGTCTTCATCCTGCGCGAGATGGACCATTCGATCGGTACCGTCACCGCAGTGTCGATCGCCGACCTCTCCCGCGAATTCTTCGACAAGGTCGCAGCCGGACATCCGCGCATCGTGACCGCGTTCTGGTGGGAAACCCTGGTCAACGCGGCGATCCAGCGCGAATGGACCATGAGCCTCGGCCAGCGAACTGCGCTGGAGCGGATGGCCCATCTGCTGTGCGAGATCTGGCTTCGGCTGCGTGCCGCTGGCCTGACCCAGGGCGACAGCTGTGATTTCCCGCTGACCCAAGGCGATCTCGCCGATGCCACCGGGCTTTCCAAGGTTCACGTCAACCGAACGCTGCAGGAATTGCGCGCCGGCGGCCTGATCGTGCTCAAGGGGAAGACCCTGGTCGTCCCCAATCTCGAGCGGCTGATGCAGGCCGGCCTGTTCAATCCGAACTACCTGCACATGGATCACGAGGGACGGCAGCTCGATGCCGCCGCGACGCCGACGGACGCGGCGGCCGGGTAGTAACCCGCGCAACATATTGCCTGTCGTCCCTGCTTTCGCACTAGGGCATGCACATATCTCTGAGGCTCCATCCTGCTGCGACGGCCAGGAAGTATTCGAGGCCATTTTTGAAGATGATGGGGCCTGGAGGTTTAGACGACGGGTAGCCGTCCCAACCGCCAAGGCGGCCGATGATCCAGGCTGCCCAGGTGAGGCTGTCGGGCGGATGTGGGTTTTTCAGTCGCTTGCTCCTGGCCTCGAGTTGCCGGTTGAGGGCGGCAAGCGCGTTGATCTCGTTGTCGTTGAAGGCAACGCGAATGGGCTGCTGACCGCCATCGCGCGCTTGCAGAAGCTGGATGGTGATGACGGCTGCCTTGGCGGCGATAGTGACCAGTTTGAGGAGACGATCGGCGGTTCCGATCTGGCTGTCTTCGAGCTTGAGGCCTTGCGTCTTCAGGACGCGGAAGAACTGCTCGATGATCCAGCGCTGCTTGTACCATTCGACGATACGCCAGGCGTCGTCGACGGTGGCGATCTCGTGAGAGGTGATCAGACGCCAGTGCAGCGGCTCTGCGCCGGGCCCGGCATTGATCTCGCACACGTCGACCACCGCCAGCGGCAAGCTTTTCGGCAAATGGCGCAGGAACTTGCTCTGCGGGCGGGCAAGCTCGATTGCGCCAAAGCGGAGTTCGAGATGGGCCTGACGTGCCGGTCGCGCCGCGCGCGCAGGCAGTTGGATCGCCCTCCGATCCACCACAGGCATGGCGTCGGTGGCCTCATACAGGCCGGTGCGGTCGGCAAGCTTGCGATCATGCATGCTGCGCGCGATGACATGGAAGTGCTGCTCGGCCGAGCTGGCATAAAGGGCAAAGATATCGCTCTCGCGATCACCGAGGACCGTCACCGTTCCGGCAGCGGTGAGCAGCGGCTTGGCCGCAATGGCGGTGGATATCCAGCGTTGCGATTCCTTGTCAGACAAGTCACGTGCGTCATGCGTCGTGGTGCGACGCCCCTGGCGCGTCCATACCTGCCCACTCAAAAGTCCAAGACAGCTGCCATCGTCGGCATCCACGGCCAGCAGCGGATGCAGCAGCACGCCGTGGTTATTGCCCTTGCCGATTTCGCCGAGCCCGCGCCGGCGTTGCGGCGTGGTGTTGAAGTGGATCTCGCTGGTGTCCTGGATCGCCAGCACATGGCGGCCCTCTACCGCGGCAACCGTGCTGTCGCCCCAGCTTTCGATGATCCGCTCCGCCGTCACCTTGTCGTGGCCGAGAAAGCGGTTGAACCGCACCTCCAGCGCACGATCACCCCTGGAAAGCCGCCGCAGGCAGACCGTCTTGCCCGCAACCATGCGTTCGACGAGCGCCGCCCCCCTTTATCGAGACGACGATCCCCGAACCGTCCTAACGTCCAGTCAATTCGTAACAACACCCGACACCCCCGTCCAACCTGGAGCGTCGCAATAGAAATCACACGGATCGCCGATTCTGGAATCCCCTGTCTCCATCCCGAGTCAATCCGCCGCACCAAATACGTGCATGCCCTAGTGCGAAAGCAGGGACCCATAACTACCGATGCTGATTGACGCGCGTCGTCGGAACGACGAGTCCCTTCAACAACACAAGCTGCGGCGTATGGGTCCCTGCTTTCGCAGGGACGACAGTTGTACGTAACCAACGGCTTGGCTTCACCCGTTCGCCGCCTTCACCACCACGAGGTTCTCGTCCGGCGTCGCCGGGTGACGCTTGAGGTGGTCGCGGCGCAGTGCGATCTCGTCGCGGACCAATTCGTAGCCGAGCTTGAACGTGTCCATTCCGTCGCCGGAAACGGTGCCGTCGCGCAGGCCGATCACCGCGCCGCGCAGGATCGCCTCGAGCTCGTCCTGCAATTCGTCGAGATGCTCCGCGCAAGTGGCGTGCTCGACGCGCTCGCCGATGTCGAGGATCCTGCCCGCCAGCTCGCTGGCCTTCTCCGGTGCGACGCGGGTGATCTTGGTGTAGATCGCGGCGAAGATCGAGCCGATGATGCTGAGCGCGGCGGCACCGAGATACATCAGGTCGCTGTAGCGATCCATGAACGACTTGGTATCGTCGTTGATGTATTCGGCCGCGCCCTGATGGGCGACGATGAAGGCGTCCTTGTCGGTCGCCGCCGGCTCGATCTTGGAGGCGAAGCCGTCGTCGAGCGCGAGTTCCGCCTTGTTCTCATAGATGATGCGCGCGAGCTCGGCGGCTGTCGTCGTGGACATCGAGGATTGCGCGACCAGCAGCCATTCCAGCCCGATGGTATCGACCTCGTCATCGGGGATCGCCGGCGAGGACGACAGCATGCCGGTCGAGACCGTCTCCTCCGAAATCGCCGGGTATTTGCGCGCCAGCGCCTTGGCCGCGTCGATCGCATTCAGCGTGAAGCCGCCGGCGCGCTTGGCATATTGCTCGTAGGTCTTGTCCTTCACGATCTTCGAGGCATGCTCGATCGCGATCACGGCGGCAAAGCCGGAGGCGAACAGCTTGTCGAAAGGTGTGTTCGGCGGCGCCTGCTGCACCCGCTGCGCCGCATCGGGGCTGTCGGCAATCTCGAGCGCGCTGCGGACGAAATTGACGCTGTTCTCGCCGTCGCCGACGACCGCGATCCGCTTCTTCTTGAGCTCGCTCAGCGATTTGATCTTCTTGCCGCCGGGGCTGAGCACCAGCACCACGTCATGCTCGAGGATCGCGATGGTGCGGGCACGCGGCGGCACCCTTGCGTCGGTGCGCAGGATGGCAAGCGAGGCGTTGCGGCGATCGAATTGCGCCAGCGCCTTGGCGTTGTCGGGGTTCGGCGCGATCTTCAGCCGCAGCCGCGACGAATTGCTCTTCAGCACGGTGGCGAGCTTGGCGGCGAATTTCGCCTCCGGGCCGCTGGCATCGCCGACCGCGAACACCAGCGTTTCGGAATTGCGCAGCCAGAGCCGGCCGCCGATCACGGTGACCGCGCTCAGGAGCAGCGTCAGCAGGGTGAAGACGATGATCTGCGCGCGGTTGGTCTTGGCGACCGGTTTGGCGACCGGAGGGCGCGGCCGCGGCGGCATCGGCGCAGGCGAGGGGGCTTCGGCACTCATGACTGATCACCCGGCTGATCACCCGTCCGGGACGGCCCGTTGCCGCAACCCGATCGGCGCGGCGCTGCCCGGTGAATCCGTAAATGACTATAAAAGAAAGAAAATTTCCTATGTTGCCGACGATATACCTCCCCGGGGGGAATGCAAACCGGCCGCCGGCCGTAACCTTAATCTCGGCCGACCTGCGCCGCGATGCCACATGACCATTGCCACTATCGACGCCCGGACCGAGATGTGATTTTCGACGAGGCGCAGGTGCATTCCGGCGCCGGAGATGTCATAAATGAGACACGCTTCGGTTTGCGGAATTGCGCTGACGGCCTGACCCGGATTTCTTGCAATCACATTCATCGAAGTAAAAGGGCGTCAGCTTGTTGTTTCCCTCCATGTCATCGTCGGTGTCGGTTGGTGCCCTGGTGGGATGGATGTTGCTTCTCACCGCGAAGCACATCATCGCCGACTTCATGCTGCAGAACGCCTGGATGGCGATCGGCAAGGACCAGAAGACCGGGTGGGCACTGCCGCTGCTGGCGCACTGCCTGGTCCATCTAGCGGTCGCGCTGGCGCTGATCCTGGTGGTGGCGCCGCGGTTCTGGTACGTCGCCTTCATTGACTTCGTGATCCACATCATCGTCGATCGCGCCAAGGGATACTGCGCCTCGCATTTCGGCGTGACGCTGGAGTCCGGCCATCCCTGGTTCTGGACCCTGATCGGGGTCGACCAGGCGCTGCACCACCTCACCGGCTTCGCGCTGTCGATCTACATGGCCGCGAACTGAGCGGTTCGCGCGCATCTTTCCTCACATCCTGGACCAGGAATCCAGCCGGGCCGCGGCGGGCGGATGTGATTCGCGCGCAACGGGCAAGACCCTCCGGAAGCGACCGGAGGCCGTGGTTAACCTTTCGTTAGAGGATTACGCGGCATCTTCCCGATCGAGGGGGATTTGCAAATGTTTTCAAGCCGCGACGCCTTCGAGAACGATGCCTGCCCGGTTGCCGACGACCTGCTCGGCCAGATGTATCGCGCCAATCCGAACGGGCTCTCGTTGCTGGTTGCCAATGTCGCGCCCGACGTCAGGGCGCAGCTCGCGCTGTTCTGCTATCGCCGCAGCCATCTGCACGCACTCGCGGTCGCGATCGCGTCGAGCTGCAGCGAGTGGGAGCTGGTGAATTCCGGTGGTCGTGTCGGCTCGACGCTCTACGCGCTGTCGCGCGAGCCGGTCCGCGCCGCGACCGTTTCGCATGGCGGCCGCAAGCCGATCACGCTGTCGACCAAGCCGCTGTCGACCTTCGCGCCTGTTGTCGATGACGAGCTCGACGACGAGGACGTCAGCGAGACGGTCTCGGCGTAACGTCTGGTTAGATCGGCTGCACGCTCGGGATGAGCGGCAGCCCGTGCCGGCGCCGCGCCATCGCGCATTCCGCGTCGCCCGGCTGGCAGGTCCGGCACACCTCCGGCCGCACCGCATAGACCTCGCAGCGCGTTGCTTCTCCGACCCGGCCCGACAGCGCCGAGCAGCGGTCGCCTTCGCAGCGCATGCCTGATTGCCGCGCGTTGACGAATTGCGCCGGGATCAGATCGAGCTGCGCGTCGTCCTCGATGGTGAAGCGCGGCCAGTTCTCCGAATAGCTGCAGCAGGCGCCGCAGGACTGGCAGGGGCTTGCGTCGGCTGCGTCGGTCGCGTTGTCGGCCATCAGGTGTCCCTCGGCGCTTCCCAGACCAGGCTGCGCCGCCAGCGCGCCCTGAGCAGGTCGCGCCGCTCCGGATATTTCTCGTCGTGATAGACCGCCGTGACCACGCGGTCGGTGCGGAAGCTGCGGAAATCCCTGCGCAGCTCGCACCAGGCGGCGAGCAGCCGCACCGCCTCGTGATAGCCGACCGCGATCGGCCAGATCGTGCGCTCGCTATCGCGGCCATGCTCGTCGCGATAGTTCAGCGTGATCTTCTTGCCTTCATGGATCTGGCTGCGGGTCCTGACCATGTCGATGCGGTCGGGCTCCCGGTTCCAGGCCGAGCGGGCCCGGCTTGCCGGCTCCAGCACGAACGGCCGCAGCCGGTCGGGCACGGTCTCGGCGATCTTGGCCATCAGGTCCTCGGCCGCGCGCGCCAGCGCCGGATCGGCGTGGCCGACCACCCATTGCGCGCCGAGCACGCAGGCCTCGATCTCGTCGGGTGTCAGCATCAAGGGCGGCAGGTCGAATCCCTTCTCCAGGATGTAGCCCATGCCGGCCTCGCCGCGGATCGGTACCCGCTGTTCGATCAGGCTGGCGATGTCGCGATAGATCGTCCGCTTCGATGTCTCGAGCTCGGCGGCGATGGCATCGGCGGTCAAAGGCTTACGGGTGCGTCGGAGCACCTGGATGATCTGAAACAGCCGGTCGGCGCGTCTCATGGCAACTCTCTCGATCGCTCTCTTGGCACGTGTCTTGTCGAGTGTCTTGTCAGCTCTCTTGGCAGCTCGCTTGGCAGCTGTCTTGACGAGTGTCTTGACGGGGCTCGTGGTCTCTCGGTGCGCAGACTTTTCTCGGTCCCGTCCGGCTGCTGCTGACAGCATGTTGGCAGCAGGTGGGGGCTATATCAGGACAACACCTCAAGTGAAGGGAATTTGTCCATGACGAATCTTGACGAACTCGGTTTCCGGCAGGCGCAAGGCTTTGCGCTGGAACAGCTGGTCACGGTCTACTCCACCTCCGGCGACCTGCGCTGGGCCCTGATCGCGCTGATCGCGCAGTCGATCAGCACGGTTTGGTCCTACGGGCGGGCACGGCTGGTCAAGCGCGTTCGCGAGGCGGTTCGCGGCCTCGCACCCGTCGGCCCGTTCGACAGTGAATGCCACTACTGCTGACACCATGCTGGCAGCAGGGGACGGCTAGCTTCAATTCACGACCACAGGCGATCGGGAGCTTCATATGATTACGCTTTTTGGCTTTGGCACGGGCTTCGGCTTGCCGGAAATCAGCCCCTTCGTGACCAAAACCGAGGTCCAGCTCAAGATGGCCGGGCTCGACTATCGCAAGGAGAAGGCGATGCCGCCGGCCTCTCCCAAGGGGCAGCTGCCGTTCATCGCCGACGACGGCGAGACGATCGCCGATTCGACCTTCATCCGCGCCCATATCGAGGGCAAATACGGCTTCGATTTCGACGCGCCGCTCAGCCTGCAGGCGCGCGCCCAGGCCTGGGCCTTCGAGCGCATGATCGAGCATCACGTCTACTGGGCGCTGGTCGGCGCGCGCTGGGTCGACGACACCAATTTCGCCAAGGGGCCCGCGCATTTCTTCGACGGCGCGCCCGACCATATGCGCGACAAGCTGCGCGAGGACGCCCAGTTCCGCGTTGCCGAGAACTACCTGCTGAGCGGGCTCGGCCGTCACGGCCCGGACGAAGACGTCGATCTCGCGATCCGCTCGCTGTTCGCACTGTCGGTGCAGCTCGGCGACAAGCCGTATCTGATGGGCGATGCGCCGTGCGGCACCGATGCCACCGCGTTCGGCGCGCTGGCGGGAATCCTCACCCCGTTCTTCGATTCGCCGCTGCGCGAGCGCACCGAGAAGTTCGACAATCTCGCCGCCTATGTCGGCCGGATGATGCGGCAATATTATCCGGAATTCAGCTGGGCGCCGCTGCAGCAGCAGGCGGCCTAAGCCGGCGCCACAGCAGCGGGCTGGCCCTTCAATGCGGCGAGCTCCGCCTCGAGCTCGGCGATGCGCTGGTCGCGCGAGGCCAGCGCTGCCGCCACATCGGCCGCGTCGAACTTCTGCGGAATATGCTGCGGGCAGTTGGTGTCCCACGCCGCGACCTTGAACAGGATCACCTGCTCCGGCCGCGCCCGGTAGCCCTGCGGCATCAGCGCGCGCGTCAGCGCCGGATCGTCCTCCACCACCTTCGCCTCGCCCCACAGCTTGACGCGGCGACGGTGCGCATAATCCATCACGAAGATATACGCCTTGGCGTTCTCCGACAGATTGCCCTGCGTGATGAACTGGCGGTTGCCGCTGTAATCGGCGAACGCGATGGTGTGCTTGTCGAGCACCTTGAGAAAGCCCTTCGGCCCGCCGCGATGCTGGATGTAGGGCTGGCCGTCGGCCGAGGCGGTCGCGAGATAGAAGCTGTTCACCTCGCCGAGGAAGCCGGCGAGGTTCTCGTCGATCTCGCTGCGCCAGCCGCCATGTGCCTCGACCTCGGCGTAGGTGGCGCGCGAACCCTTGCGAGTCTGGATCGCCTTCACCGCCGGACTGAATGCGACGTCGCTCGCATAGCTGTGACCATCTGACATCGGAGCCTCCCGTCACGGGCGCCTTAAGCGGTTGTCCTCGCCGTCTAAAATGGGCATTCCCAGATCGTAAGCAATCTTGTGCATTGACACTTCACTGTTGCCGATTATGCAATAGTGCTCATGGACCGGATCGACGCCATGCAGGCATTCGTCGCGGTGGCGGACCTTGAGGGTTTTGCCCCCGCCGCCCGCAAGCTCGGCCTGTCGCCGTCCGCCATCACGCGGCTGATTGCGGCGCTGGAGGAGCGGCTCGGCGCGCGGCTGCTGCAGCGGACCACGCGGCAGGTGACGCTGACCGACGCCGGCTCGCGCTATCTGGAGCGGGCGCGCCGGATCCTCGCCGACGTCGAGGAAGCCGAGGACGCGGTGGAGAGCGAGCGCACCCGCCCCGAGGGGCGCCTCGTGATCTCGGCGCCGTTCGGCTTCGGGCGGCTGCATGTCAGTCCGGTCGTGAGCGCCTATTTGAAGCGCTATCCCGATGTCGGCGTCGACCTGCGGCTGTCGGATCGACGAATCAATCTGGTCGAGGACGGCGTCGACCTCGCGGTCCGGATCGGGCACCTGCCGGATTCGACGCTGGTGGCGCGGCATGTCGGCCGGATGCGCCGCATCGTGGTGGCGTCGGCCGGCTATCTCAAGCTTCGCGGCCGGCCGAAGCGGCCGGCAGACCTCACCGCCCATGACACGATCCAGTTCGGCGCCATGACCGCGACGCCAGATTGGCGCTTCATGGAAGATGGCCGCGAAATCCGCATTACCCCTACGCCGCGCTTCACCAGCAACAGTTCGGATGCCGCCATCCAGTATGCCGAGCAGGACGGCGGACTGACGCGGGTGATGGCCTATCAGGCCGCCGAATCGCTGAAGGCGCGGCGGCTCCAAATCGTGCTCGCCGAGTTCGAGCAGCCGGCGGTGCCGATCCACGTCGTCTATCCGACGACGCGGCTATTGTCGGCCAAGGTGCGGACCTTCATCGATCTTGTGACCGAGATCACCGACTGGTATTTCGACTAGCTCACCGGCGGCTTCTTCGGCACCACGCGGAAGGTGCCGTTGGCGCGCGCGATCGTCACCCCGTCGGCCTTGATCAGGCTCTGCGCGAAGCAGATCGTGCTGCCGGTCTTGATCACGTCGCTCTCGATCGCGAGCCATTGTCCGACATTGGCGGAGCCGACGAAATCGACCGCCAGCGAGATCGTGACGAACGAGGTGGTCCAGCCGGTCGCCTGGCCGCAGCTATAGCCCATCGCGTTGTCGGCAAGCGCGGCGATCAGGCCGCCATGGATCAGGCCGCGGCCGTTGGTGTGCGGCCTCGCCAGCCGCAGGCCGATGATGACGGCCTGCTCGGTCTTCTTCTGGTAAAGCGGCTCCCAGGGCTCGGTGAGCGGGCTCTTGCGGAACAGCGGCTCGAAGCCTTGAGGGACGTCCTGGGGATTATCGGGGACGACTTGCGTATCGGTGCTCATCTGAAAGCTCGCATATGGCGTTGGGTTGACGCCATTGAACGCGATGTCGATGACGGTTTCACCGCCTACAAAGTTTTAAACGGGATTTGCGTGAATGTTTGAATGTAGCGCGGGCCTGTCGCCACATCTCCCGCTGTCATCGCACGGCTTGCCGCCTTCGCTAAAGCTTCGGCGCGCCAAGGATCCGGAGCCTCGTCGAAGCCTTGGCGTAGACGGGACCGGGCGATCCAGTATTCCAGAGACCGCACCGCATGAATCGAGAAGCTGCGGCGTACTGGATACCCCGCATGCGCGGGGTATGACGACGGACATTGCGAAGAGGATGCTGCTCTACAAAAGCATTCGCGACTTATCTAGAACGGCAGCCCCACATAATTCTCCGACAGCGAGGTCGAGGCCGCCTTCGAGCTGACGAGATAGTCGAGCTCGGCGATCTGGATGCGCGCGGCGAATTCGCCCTCGTCGGGGAATTTGTGCAGCATCGAGGTCATCCACCAGGAGAAGCGCACCGCCTTCCAGACCCGCGCCAGTGCTTTCGCCGAATAGCCATCGAGGCCGGCGGAGGATTTCTCGTGGTAATATTCGCGCAGCGCCTGCGACAGATAATGCACGTCGCTGGCGGCAAGGTTGAGGCCCTTGGCGCCGGTCGGCGGCACGATGTGCGAGGCGTCGCCGGCCAGGAACATGCGGCCGAACCGCATCGGTTCGGCGACGAAGCTGCGCAGCGGCGCGATGCTCTTTTCGATCGAGGGGCCGGTGACGATCTCGTCGGCGGCCTTCTGGTCGAGCCGCCGCTTCAATTCGTCCCAGAACCGCTCGTCCGACCATTGGTCGACATGATCGTCGAGCGGGCATTGCACGTAATAGCGGCTGCGGTGCGACGAGCGCATCGTGCACAGCGCAAAGCCGCGCTCATGGTTGTTGTAGATCAGCTCCGGCGAGACCGGCGGCGTCTCCGAGAGGATGCCGAGCCAGCCGAACGGATACACCCGCTCGTAGCTGGTGATCGCCGAAGCCGGCACGCTGGCGCGGCTGATGCCGTGGAAGCCGTCGCAGCCGGCGATGAAATCGCAGGCGATTTCGCGGGTGACGCCGTCCTTGACGTAGCTGACGCGCGGATGTTCGGTGTCGAAATCAAGCGGCTTGACGTCGGCGGCCGAGTAGATCGAGGTCAGGCCGGCAGCCTTGCGGGCATTCATCAGGTCGAGCGTGACTTCGGTCTGGCCGTAGATGGTCACGGTCTTGCCGGTCGAGCCATGCAGGTCGATGCGGTGCCGTGCGCCGCCGAACGCCAGCTCGAGACCGTGATGGACCAGGCCCTCCTGGTGCAGCCGGGCCGCGGCGCCGACGCTCTCGAGCAGCGACACGGTGCCTTCCTCGAGCAGCCCGGCGCGAATCCGCCCCAGCACATAGTCCGGGGTCTGTCGCTCAAGAATGATGTTGTCTACGCCGAAAGTATGAAGTAGTTGCCCAAGCAACAGTCCGGCCGGACCTGCGCCAATGATTGCTACTTTTGTCCGCAATACCTTGTCCTCCCGATCGAATAGGCTTTTGGCCGGTGCCCCGCGCCGTCAACTTGCCAAGGCAACTATATCATATAACGGTTTTGGCAAGGCGGATTTGCGCGGGACGCGCGTTCACCGCAGCGCAAGATGCGGCGGGGCGGGACCGGCGGAGGGTGCGACGAGGCGTCCGCCCGGCGGATTCTGTCTTGAATATCCGCGCGAATTAGATAACATGTTAAGTAATGAGACCGGGCACCAAGCCCGCCCTGGAGAGGAGGAGACGTGATGAGGAAAACAGTGTTGGCGGTGTTGATGGCCGCCGCCATCGTACCGGCCGCAGGACCTGCTGTCGCGCAGGACAAGACCGTCAATCTCAAAGTGTCGCTCTGGGTGCCGCCGGCGCATCCGCTGGTGCCGGCGACCCAGGCCTGGGCCGCCGACATCGAGAAGGCATCGGGCGGCACCATCAAGGTCACCGTGTTTCCGTCCGAGCAGCTCGGCAAGGCGTTCGACCATTACGACATGGCGCGCGACGGCATCGCCGACGTCACCTATGTCAATCCCGGCTATCAGCCCGGCCGTTTCCCGATCGCGGCCGCCGGCCAGCTTCCGTTCACCTTTTCCGACGGCAAGAAGGGCACGCTGGCGCTGAACGAGTGGTACCACAAATATGCGCCGACCGAGATGAAGGACACCAAGCTGTGCTTCGCCTTCATCCACGATCCGGGCGCGTTGCATGGCAAGAAGAAGATCGTGCTGCCGAGCGACTTCTCCGGCGTCAAGGTGCGGCCCGCGCAGAGCACCATCGGCGAAATGGTGAAGATGTTCGGCGGCACCAATGTGCAGGCCTCCGCGCCGGAATCGCGCGACGCGATCGAGCGCGGCGTGGCCGACGAGATCACCTTCCCCTGGGGCTCGATCTTCCTGTTCGGCATCGACAAGGTGGTGAAGTACCACATGGACGTGCCGCTCTATTCGACGGTGTTCACCTACAACATGAACCTCGCCAAATATAATTCGATGTCGGACGCCCAGAAGAAGGTGATCGACAGCCATTGCACGCCCGAATGGGCATCGAAGGTCACCGATCCCTGGACCGATTTCGAAGCCAATGGCCGCACCAAGATGAAGGCGCTGGAAGGCCACGAGGTCTACCCGCTGACATCGGATCAGCTCGCCGAGTGGAAGAAGGCGGTCAAGCCGCTGCGCGACAGCTGGGCCGAGGCGGTGAAGAAGGCCGGCGGCGATGCGGCAAAGATCGACGCCGATCTGCAGGCCACGCTGAAGAAGTACGAGGCGGGGATCTAGACGAGCCGCCGAGGCAAATGAGGTCGTCATGCCCGGGCTAAAGCGCGAAGCGCGTCTTCGCGCAGATGACCCGGGCATCCACGCCTTACTTCTCAACGGAAACGAAGACGTGGATGGCCGGGACGAGCCCGGCCATGACGCGGGGTGGGATCTCGAACCATGGCTGCCAATTCCGAAGTTTCCCCAGACGGCGCGATCACCGGCCCACCCGAGCCGGCGCGCAAGAATTTCATGGATCGCTTCATCGATTCGATCGAATGGGTCGCGGCCTTCTTCGTCGGCGTCGTGGCGCTCAACACCTTCACCGCGGTGTTCATGCGAAAATTCTTCGCGGTGACGATCCCCGACTATTACAATTTCGGCCAGTTCCTGCTCGGCATCCTGATCTTCTGGGGCATCGCGGCGACCAGCTATCGCGGCACCCACATCACCGTGGATCTGGTCTGGGCCAACGCCTCGCCACGCTACCAGCGCTGGATCGACATCTTTGCGACGCTGGTGCTGCTGTTCGTGGTGAGCGTGCAGACCTACACGCTGGTCGACAAGGTGATCGACACCAGGAACAGCCATATCGTCACCATGGATCTCGGCGTTCCGGTCTGGCCGTTCTTCCTGGTGTCGTGGATCGGCGATGTCTCCGCGGTGCTGCTGATCGCGATCCGCACCTACCGCCTGATCTTCCATCCGGAAGATATCCATGATGCCAAGATCAAGACCGCGGAGTAGACGGCCATGAGTCTCGACCTCAGTCCCGAGACCGTCGCCGTCATCGGCTTTGTCAGCCTGTTCGTGCTGATGCTGCTCCGTGTCCCCGTCGGCATGGCGATGGGCCTCGTCGGCATCACCGGCTTCGGCTATCTCACCGGCTTCGCACCGGCGCTCAAGCTGGTCGGCCAGACCACGATGCGCACGGTGACGGATTATTCCTTCGGCGTGATCCCGATGTTCTTGTTGATGGGCGCCTTCGTGTCCGTCTCGGGCATCAGCCGCGAGCTGTTCCGCGCCGCCAACACCTTCGTCGGCCACTGGAAAGGCGGGCTCGGCATCGCGACGATCGCCGCCTGCGGCGGCTTTGCCGCGATCTCGGGCTCGTCGGTCGCGACCGCCGCGACCTTCTCCGCCGTCGCCTATCCCGAGATGCGCCGCTTCGGCTATCCGCAGTCATTCGCCGCCGGCGTGATCGCGGTCGGCGGCACGCTCGGGGCGATGCTGCCGCCGTCCACCGTGCTCGCGGTCTACGGCATCATCACCCAGCAGGACATCGGCAAGCTGTTCATCGCGGGCGTGGTGCCGGGCCTGCTCGCGATCGTGATGCACATGATCACGATCGGCATCATCGGCGTGACGCGGCCCGGCTTCCTGCCGGCGGGAAAGAAGGCGTCGTGGCATGAGCGCTTCGTTGCGCTGCGCGACGTCTGGTCGCCGCTGCTGCTGTTCCTGTTCGTGATCGGCGGGCTCTATGGCGGCTTCTTTGTCCCGACCGAAGCCGGCGCGGTCGGCGCGGTGGGCGCCTTCATCATCGGTATCCTCCGTGGCAAGCTGACCAGGGAAGGCATCCTGCAATCGCTGCTGCAGGCGACGCGCACCGCGGCCGCCGTGTTCACGGTGCTGATCGGCGCGCTCTGCTTCGGCTATTTTCTCACCATCACCCAGACGCCGCAGCACGTCACCGAGTTCCTCACCGGGCTCGGCATCGGCCCCTATGGCGTTCTGGCGCTGATCCTCCTGATGTATCTGGTGCTCGGCTGCCTGATGGACGCGATGGCGATGGTGATCCTCACCGTGCCGATCGTGTTTCCGGTGGTGACCGCGCTCGGCTTCGATCCGATCTGGTTCGGCATCATCATCGTCATGACGGTCGAACTCGGCCTGATCCATCCGCCGGTCGGCATGAACGTGTTCGTGATCAAGAGCGTCATCAAGGACGTCAACATGTCGACGATCTTTGTCGGCGTGCTGCCGTTCGTCATCACCGATCTGATCCGGCTGGTGATCCTGATCCTGTTCCCGCTGCTTGCGACCTGGCTGCCGCAGCGCATGATTGGTTAGGCTTATGAATCCCGAGCTCGAGACCCGATACGTCTTCACCATCACTGCCCGGATCGCCGGGGTGACCTCCGCCGGCGACATCGGCAGCGGCGTCCGCCGCATCATTCCGATCATCGGCGGCGAGGTGAGGGGCGAGAAGGTCAACGGCAAGGTGCTGGCGTTCGGCGCCGACTTCCAGATCATCCGGCCCGATGAGCTGATCGAGCTGGAGGCGAAATATGCGTTCGAGACCGACGACGGCGCCGTCGTCTATGTCGAGAACAAGGGCATCCGCTTCGGGCCGGTCGAGTTGTTGCAGAAGCTGAAGCGCGGCGAGCCGGTCGACCCGAAGCTGATCTATTTCCGCACCGTGCCGAAATTCGAAACCGGCGCCGAAAACTACCGCTGGCTGATGCAGCACATCTTCGTCGGCTCCGCCGCCCGCTACGCCGACCGCGTCGTGATCGACGTGCATCAGGTGCTGTAGGGGCTCCCATTCTCCCCTGGAGGGGGAGGATCGGTTCGCATGAAGCGGAGCGCAATGCGAACCGAGGTGGGGTGACAGTCTTTCCATTCAAGCGCTGCCCGTGTTGAGAGATCACCCCACCCCGTCTCACATTCCGCTACGCTTCATGTGAGCCGACCCTCCCCCTCCAGGGCAGGGTCAAGCCGTCACGCGTGTATTGACTCCTGCGATGATAGTTATAAAACATAACTATTCTGAACAGGAAGCAATAACGCCATGGGAAACGCTGCCGGCGGGGGAGACGCCTCGCTGCTCAGGATCGAGACGCGGGGGGCGGTGCTGACGGTCGGGCTGAACCGTCCCGCCAAGCGCAATGCGCTGAACGACGGCATCATCCTGGCGCTGCGGGATTGCTTCTCCGCGATACCGGATGCGGTCGGCGCCGTCGTCATCCATGGTATCGGCGATCACTTCTCGTCCGGCCTCGACCTCTCCGAACTGACCGAGCGCGACGCCACCGAGGGCCTGGTGCATTCCCAGATGTGGCACCGCGTGTTCGACCGCATCCAGTATTGCCGCGTGCCGGTCATCGCCGCGCTGAAGGGCGCGGTGATCGGCGGCGGGCTGGAGCTGGCCTGCGCCGCGCATATCCGGGTTGCCGAGCCGTCGGCCTATTTCGCGCTGCCCGAGGGCCAGCGCGGCATCTTCGTCGGCGGCGGCGGATCGGTGCGGCTGCCGCGCCTGATCGGCGTGCCCAGGATGGCGGACATGATGCTGACCGGCCGGGTCTATTCGGCGACCGAGGGCGCCGCCTACGGCTTCTCGCAATACCTCACCGAGGCAGACGGCGCGCTGTCGAAAGCGCTGGAGCTTGCCGAGCGCGTCGCCGCCAACGCGCCGCTGACCAACTTCGCCGTGTTGCAGGCGTTGCCGATGATCGCCGAGGCCAATCCGCAGACCGGCCTCTTGATGGAATCGCTGATGGCGACCGTGGCGCAGAGCGACAAGGAAGCCAAGAAACGCATCCGTGCGTTTCTTGATCGCAAGACCGCCAAGGTGAAGCCGACATGAGCGCCGCGCCGTCTGCAACCGCCAGCACCGCGCATCCGCTGCGCCCGATCTCGTTCGGCAATCCCGACGTCAGCGTCGAGCGCCGCGCCGACGGCACGATCTATCTCCGTCCGAAGCTCAGCCTCGCGGATTTTCCGGTTCGCCTCACCGATCGCCTGCACCACTGGGCGAAGGCCGAGCCGAACCGCGTGTTCATGGCCGAACGTACAGCCGGTGGCTGGCGGCAGATCACCTACGCGCAATTGCTCGAGACGGCGCGGCGCATCGCCTCCGCGTTGATCGCGCGCGGATTGTCGGCCGAGCGGCCGATCGTGATCCTGTCGGGCAATTCGATCGATCACGCGCTGATGGCGCTCGGCGCGCTCTATGCCGGCGTTCCGTTCTGCCCGGTGTCGCCGGCCTATTCGCTGGTGTCGCGCGACTACGGCAAGCTCAGCTTCGTCATCAAGCTTCTGACGCCAGGCCTCATCTTCGTCGACGATGCCGACAAATTCGCCGACGCGCTGCGTGCCAATGTCGGACCCGATGTCGAGATCGCCGCGAGCCGCGGCACCGTGCCCGGCCGTGACGTGACGCGCCTCGCCGGCCTCATGGCGACGCCGGAAGACCCGCGCCTCGATGCGACCCATGCGGCAATCGGTCCGGACACGATCGCGAAATTCCTGCTGACGTCGGGGTCGACCGGCAATCCCAAGGCCGTCATCAACACCCAGCGCATGATCTGCGCCAACCAGGTGATGCTGCGCGAGACGCTGGCGTTCCTCAAGGACGAGCCGCCGGTCATCGTCGACTGGTTGCCGTGGAATCACACCTTCGGCGGCAATCACAATGTCGGGCTGACGCTCTATAACGGCGGCTCGATGTATCTCGACGAGGGCAAGCCGATGCCCGGCGGCATCGAGGAGACCGTGAGAAACCTGCGTGAGATTTCGCCGACGGTCTATTTCAACGTGCCCAAGGGCTATGAATCGCTGCTGCCCTATCTGCGCGACGATGCCGGTCTGCGGGCAAAATTCTTCGACCGGCTGCATGCGATGTTCTTCTCGGGCGCCGCGCTGTCGCCGTTCATCTGGAATAGCCTCGATGCGCTCGCCGTGCAGGAGAAGGGCTATCGTGTGCCTGTCCTGACCGGCCTCGGCGCCACCGAGACCTCGCCGTTCTTCATGTCGGTGCGCCCCGATACCAGCCGCTCCGGCCATGTCGGGCTTCCGGTGTCCGGCAATGATGCGAAGCTCGTTCCGAACAACGGCAAGCTCGAGGTCCGCGCCAGGGGCCCGAACGTGACGCCGGGCTACTGGCGGCAGCCCGAGCTGACCGCCAAGGCGTTCGACGAGGAAGGGTTTTACAAGTTCGGCGACGCGCTGAAGCCCGCCGACGCTGGCGATCTCGATGCCGGTTTCGATTTCGACGGTCGCATCGCCGAGGATTTCAAGCTGGCGAGCGGCACCTGGGTCAGCGTCGGCCCGTTGCGGGCGCGCTTCGTCGGCACCTGCGCGCCGCTGGTGCGCGACGTCGTGATCGCGGGGCTCAACCGCGACGAGCTTGCAGCAATCGTGATCCTCGATCTCGATGGCTGCCGCCTGATCAATCCGGCGCTCGCCGGCAATGATATTGCGGCCGCGGCCAATGATCCGCTGGTGCGAGCGGCTTTCCGCGAGCGCTTCGCGCGTGTCTTGGCCGGCGCCACCGGCTCGTCGAACCGGATCGCGCGCGCGCTCCTGCTCGACACGCCACTGTCGATCGATCGCGGCGAGGTCACCGACAAGGGTTCGATCAACCAGCGCGCCGTGCTGGAGCATCGCACGGACATCATCGAAGCGCTCTATGCGCCGGTGCCGCCGGCATCGGTGATTACACTCGTCTAGTTCTCGAACAGGAGAAAGCCATGCAGTTGAAGGACCAGGCCGCCATCGTCACCGGAGGCGCATCGGGATTGGGCGCTGCGACCGCGCGCCGTCTCGCCGCGCAGGGCGCCAGGGTCGCGGTCTGCGACCTCAACGCCAAGCTCGCCGAAAGCGTCGCGGTCGAGATCGGCGGCATTCCGGTGGTCTGCGACGTCGCCGATGCGGCGGCCGCCGAGGCCGCGGTGGCGGCCGCCGCCAAGGCGCACGGCCCGGCGCGCGTGCTGGTCAACTGTGCCGGCATCGGGGTGGCAAAACGCGTGATCGGCCGCGAGGGGCCGATGGCGCTCGCCGACTTCGACAAGGTGATCAAGGTCAATCTGATCGGCTCGTTCAACATGCTGCGGCTTGCGACCGCTGACATGGCCAAGCTCGAGCCGCTCGCAACCGGCGAGCGCGGCGTCGTGATCTCGACGGCGTCGGTTGCGGCCTATGACGGCCAGATCGGGCAGGCGGCCTATTCGGCATCGAAGGGCGGCATCGTCGCGATGACGCTGCCGATCGCGCGGGAGCTCGCGCAATTCGGCATCCGCGTGCTGACCATCGCGCCCGGCCTGTTCATGACGCCCTTGCTGGCCGGCCTGCCGCAGGAAGCGCAGGATTCGCTCGCTGCCGCGATCCCGTTCCCGCGCCGGCTCGGCCAGGCCGACGAGTTCGCCTCGCTGGCGCTGCACATGATCGACAATCCCTATCTGAACGGCGAAGTGGTGCGGCTCGATGCCGCGCTCCGGATGGCGCCGCGCTGAAGCATGATCCGGAAGAGCATGAACGCCCTTCTGGATCGCTCATGCTCGATCGAGGGTAAACCATGTTCGTCAATCGGCGCGACGTGCAGATCCAGTGGGGCGATTGCGACCCCGCCAACATCGTCTACTACCCACGCTACTTCGCGATGTTCGACGACTCGACCTCGATCATGTTCGAAGCCGCCGGCTATTCGAAGCAGGACCTCGTCCACAAATACGGCCTGGTCGGCATTCCCATGGTCGACACGCGGGCGAAATTCCACATCCCGTCGACCCATGGCGACTGGATTGGCATCGAGAGCCGGGTCGAGAGCATCAAGCGCTCGAGCTTCGAGGTGGTGCATCGCGTCTTCAAGGGCGAGGCGTTGGCGATCGAGGCGTTCGAGACCAGGGTGCTGGTCGGCCGCCACCCGGACGATCCCGCCAGGCTGAAATCGGCGCCGTTTCCGCAGGAGATCATTGACCGCTTCATGAAGGGCTGACTCGCACCCCTCATGACACGACTTTCGGAGCATGATCCTCTCGGAAAACCGGTTTCCACTTTTCCGGATCATGCTCTAAAGAAGGGGCTGAATTGGCCCGCAAGACCGTTTTAAACCCAAAAAACTTAACTGCAGGGAGGAATGAATGAGGAAGGCCACTCTCGCCGCCGCGGCGCTCGCAGCAGCCATCGCGCTGCCGGGCGCGCCCGCACAGGCGCAGACCAATGAAATCACCATCGGCATCACGATCTCGACCACGGGGCCCGCCGCGGCGCTCGGCATTCCCGAGCGCAACGCGCTCGATTTCGTGCCGAAGGAGATCGGCGGGGTGCCGCTGAAGCTGATCGTGCTCGACGACGGCGGCGACCCGACGGCTGCGACCACCAATACCCGGCGCTTCGTCACGGAGTCCAAGGCCGACATCATCATGGGCTCCTGCATCACGCCGACGACGATCGCGGTGTCGACGGTCGCCAACGAGGCCGGCATCCCGCATCTCGGCCTCGCGCCGTTCCCGATCAACGACGCCCGCGCAAAGTGGTCGGTCGACCTGCCGCAGTCGATTCCGATCATGGGCAAGGTGCTCTACGAGCACATGAAGGCGCACAACATCAAGACCGTCGGCTATATCGGCTATTCGGATTCCTACGGCGACCTCTGGGTCAATGACTTCAAGGCGCAGGCCGTGCCGATGGGCTTGACCATGACCGATGAGGAGCGCTTCGCGCGTCCGGATACGTCGGTCGCGGGACAGGTGCTGAAGCTCGTCGCCGCCAATCCGGACGCCATCCTGGTCGGCGCATCCGGCACCGCCGCGGCGCTGCCGCAGACGTCGCTGCGCGAGCGCGGCTACAAGGGCCTGATCTACCAGACCCACGGTGCCGCCACCATGGACTTCATCCGCATTGCGGGCGCGTCGGCGGAAGGCGTCATCATGTCGGCCGGTCCGATCATGTCGCCGGAAACCCAGCCCGACAGCGCGCTGACCAAGAAGCCCGGTCTTGCGCTGAACGCGGCCTATGAAGCCAAATACGGCGCCAACAGCCGCAGCCAGTTCGCCGGCCATTCCTACGACGCCTTCGAGGTGCTGAAGCGCATCATCCCGACCGCGCTGAAGACCGCCAAGCCCGGCACGCCGGAATTCCGCGAGGCTATCCGCCAGGCGTTCGTCTCCGAGAAGGAGATCGTCGCGAGCCAGGGCGTCTACAACTGGACGGAGAAGGATCGCTACGGCCTCGACGACCGCTCGCGCATCCTGCTGACGGTCAAGGGCGGCAAATACGTCCCGGCGATGTGAGCCGGTCTGAATCAATGAGGTGAGAAAGCCGGCCTCGATAACGGGCCGGCTTTTTTCTTACCCTCCCCTGGAGGGGGAGGGTCGCTTCGCATCGCGTCAGCGATGCGAAGCGGGGTGGGGTGACGCTCTATCGTCGTCGGTGGTGCTTCAGTGGCACGGCTACCGCTTCGCGCGCACCGTAGATCTCGACATAGATCCGCTCCAGCACGGCGTTGAGGTCAGCCGTGATCTCCGAATTCCAGAACCGGATGACGCGGTAGCCTTCTTTCTCGAGCCAATGCTGCCGTTCGCGATCGTGTTTCGCGGTCTCGTCTTCGTTGTGGTGTCCGCCGTCGAGCTCGACGACGAGTCGTTTGGCCGGGCAGAAGAAATCGACGACGTAAGGGCCAATCGGTGCCTGTCTTCGAAAATGCGTTCCGTCCGTTGGCAGCTCTCTCAGCGCGCGCCACAGTATTCGTTCATGCGGTGTGGTATTCGCTCGCAGCTTCTTCGCAGTTGCTCTTCGGATCGATGTTGAGACCATTTGTTTGGCTTCACCCCACCCCGATTGCACCCACGATGCTGCGCATCGCGCGCGCAATCGACCCTCCCCCTCCAGGGGAGGGTAAAGTGGAACGCAATCTTCGCGCGAATGCAAGTCGATGGACGGCTCTTACCCTCCCCTGGAGGGGGAGGGTCGCTTTGCATCGCAAATAGCGATGCGAAGCGGGGTGGGGTGACGGTCTATCCGCGTCGATAGTACCTCAATCACCACTGGCAACCGACGCACAACAAGGGCAAATCTAGATCGCGCTCTCGCCTTCGTGCTGGAAGCCGAGATAGCTCGCGGCGACGCCCTTGTTGGCGGCGATCTCCGTCGCGGGGCCAGCGAGCACGAACTCGCCGAGCTCCATGACATAGGCGCGGTCGGCGATCTGCAATGCGGCCTGGGCGTTCTGCTCGACCAGCAGCACCGAGACGCCGGCGGCGCGGAGCTCGCCGACAATGCGGAAGATGTCGGCGACGATGATCGGGGCAAGGCCGAGGCTCGGCTCGTCCAGCATCAGGAGCTTCGGCGCGCCCATCAGCGCGCGGCCCATCGCCAGCATCTGCTGCTCGCCGCCGGACAGAGTGCCGGCAAGTTGCTTGCGCCGCTCCTTGAGCCGCGGGAACAGCGTGTAGACCCGCTCCAGCGAGGCCGCCGCGACGGCCTTCGCGATCCGGAAGGCGCCGAGCTCGAGATTGTCCTCGACATCCATGGTGCTGAACAATTCGCGATGCTCGGGCACCAGGCTGAGGCCGGTCGCGACGCGATCCTCGATATCGAGCGGCGCCATGTCGACGCCCGCGAACGTCGTGCGGCCCTTCAGCGGCAGCACGCCCATGATGGCGTTGAGCAGTGTGGTCTTGCCGGCGCCGTTGGCACCGATGATGGTGACGATCTCGTTCGGGGCGACGTCGAGCGAAACGCTGCGCACCGCCTCGACCTTGCCGTAGGAGATGTGGACGTCGGTCACCGATAGCAGCGCAGTCATGCGGCGGCTCCGAGATAGGCCTTGATCACGTCGGGGTTGCGCTTGATCGCGGCCGGCGTGCCCTCGGCGATCTTGGTTCCGAAATCCAGCACCACGATGCGGTCGGCGAGATCCATCACGAACCCCATGTCGTGCTCGACCAGGAGCACCGACATGCCGCCGTCGCGCAATTGCCGGAGCAGCGCGGCCAGCCGCTGCTTCTCCATGTGGCGCAGGCCGGCGGCCGGCTCGTCGAGCAGCAGCAGCATCGGATCGACGCACAGCGCGCGGGCGATCTCGACGATGCGTTGCTGCCCGAGCGACAGCGAGCCCGCGAGCTGGTCGATCTGGTCGGACAGGCCGACGCGCGCGATCTGCCGCGCGGCCTCCGCCAGCAGCTTCGCCTCATCAGTGCGGTCGAGCCGCAGCATGCTGGAGATCGCGCCGGAATTGCCGCGCAGATGCGCCCCGATCGCGACATTTTCCAGCACGGTCATGTCGGGCACCAGCTTGACGTGCTGGAAAGTCCTGGAAACGCCGAGCTTGACGACCTCCTGCGGCGGGGCGTTCTCGACTTCCTTGCCGAGCACGGAGATCTTGCCGCTGGTTGCGGTCAGAACGCCGGTGATCAAATTGAAGGTGGTGCTCTTGCCGGCGCCGTTCGGGCCGATCAGCGCGACGATCTCGCGGGCGTTGACGTCGAACGAGACGTCGTTGACTGCGAGCACGCCGCCGAACTGCTTGCGCGCCTTGTCGATGTGCAGAAGGATCGGAGAGGTTCCTGGCGCCCGTTCGCGGTGCTCCAGCTTCACGGCCGTGTCCGGGGTCTTGCGGGCGGGCTTGAACGGCAGCCGCGACATCAGCCAGGGCCAGACGCCCTGCGGCGCGAGCTGCAGCAGCAGCACCAGCATGATGCCGAACACGATGGTCTCGAGCTGGCTCTGGCCGCCGAAGATGTAGGGCAGGTAGCTCTGCAGCACCTCCTTGAGGATCACGACGATGCCGGCGCCGAGCACGCCGCCCCAGACGTAGCCCGCGCCGCCGACCACGGCGATGAACAGATACTCGATGCCGGCCTGCGCGCCGAACGGCGTCGGGTTGGCGGCGCGCTGGAAATGCGCATAGAGCCAGCCGGACAGGCCGGCCAGCACCGCGGCATAGATGAACACCAACAGCTTGGCGCGGGGCGTCTGCACGCCGAACGCCTCGGCCGCGACATGACCGCGCCGCAAGGCGCGGATCGCGCGCCCGGTGCGGGAGTCCAGGAGGTTCATGGTCAGCAGAGCGGACAGCAGCACCGCGACCCAGATCGCGTAGTAGATCGCATCCGGGCTCAGCATCTTGAACGAGCCGATCGACAGCGGCGGAATGCCGGAGATGCCGTCGTTGCGGCCGAGGAATTCGAGCTTGCTGAACAGATAGAACAGCCCGATGCCCCAGGCGATGGTGCCGAGCGGCAGATAATGGCCGGATAGCCGCACCGTGACGATGCCGAGCAGCACGGCGGCGATGCCGCTGACCAGCAGCGAAGCCGGCAGCGTCAGCCAGGGCGAGACGCCATAGGCGGTGGTCAGCACCGCCGTGGTGTAGGCGCCGAAGCCGCAGAACGCGGCCTGGCCGAACGAGGTCAGGCCGCCGACGCCGGTGAGCAGCACGAGGCCCATCGCGACCAGCGCTGCGAGGCCGATATTGTCGAGCAGCACGATCCAGAACGGGGGGATGCCCGGGACAAGCGGAATCACCGCCATCACGAGCGCGAAGATGATGAGGGGAAGGCGCTGCGTCATCGCGCTCAATCCTTCTCTTCTTCGACCTCGGGCGCCGCGAGCGAGCGCAACACGAGCACGGGGAGGATCAGCGTGAACACGATGACTTCCTTGAAATTGCTGGCGTAGAACGATGAGAAGGCCTCGACGATGCCGACCACGATGGCGGCGACCGCGGTCAGGGGATAGCTGACCAGGCCGCCGATGATGGCGGCGATGAAGCCCTTCAGGCCGATCAGGAAGCCGGTGTCGTAATAGAGCGTGGTGATCGGCACGATCAGGATGCCGGAGATCGCGCCGATGACGGAGGCGAGCAGGAACGCGATCTGGCCGGACAGCGTGGTGCGGATGCCGACCAGGCGGGCGCCGAGGCGGTTGACCGCGGTGGCGCGCAGCGCCTTGCCGGTCTTGGTGTAGCCGAAGAACAGCCACAGGGCGACGATGAAGCCGATCGTCAGGCCGTAGACCGCAAGGCTCTGCCCGGTGAAGCGCAGCGGGCCTGCGGTCACCGCGGCATTCGACAGCGCAGGCGCGCGCAGGCCTTCGGCGCCGAAGAACACCAGGCCGAGGCCCTGCAGCGCCAGATGGCAGCCGACCGAGGCGATCAGCAACACCAGCACGGAGGTGTGCGCGATCGGCTGGAACGCGATGCGGTAGAGGAATAACCCGATCGCCGCCACGATCAGGAGCGCGAGCGCGATGTTGACGGCGACCGGCGTGCCGGGGCCGACCAGCGCGTAAACCAGACCGAGCAGCGCGACGGGAAAGGCGATGTTGAGCGCGACCGATCGGATCACCAGCCGCGCATGCAGCGCGTTGCGGGCGAAGAACAGGTCGAGGGCGAAGGCGACGAGGCCCATCGCGACGGCAAGCCGCGCCGTGCCGGGCACCTGGCCGGTCGCCAGCATGGCGTAGCTCAGCGCGCCGTAGGTGACGAATTCGCCCTGCGGGATCAGGATCACCCGCGTGACCGCGAACACCAGCACCAGGGCCAGCCCGAGCAGTGCGTAGATCGCGCCATTGGTGATGCCGTCCTGCAGCAGGAACAGCATGATCGTTGTGTTCAAGGCCGAGCGCTCCCCCTCAAGCGTCGGACCGTCGCAACCGGCTGTGCCGGTCAGGTCGGCCGATATCGGCTGTTGAAAGCTGCCGATATTTGATATAGTCCATAACAATTATCGGATATAATCTCAAGGTCCCCGCGCGTCGTGCGGGGATTCTTGTACCGGGATTGCGAGCCTGGAGCGATGACTGTTTCCAAGACCGCCACCGATGCCCTCCGTTCGTCGCGCGCCCTGCGCAGGGAACCGGCCGATCCTGCCGGGGACGATGGCATGCTGCAACTGGGCGAACTGTCCGGATTGCTCGGCTATTCGTTGAAGCGCGCGCAGCTCAGGGTATTCGAGGATTTCCTGCGTTGCGTCGCGCCGCTGCAGCTGACGCCGGCGCAGTTCTCGGTGCTGCTGCTGCTCGACAAGAATCCGGGCCGCAACCAGACCGAGATCGCCAACACGCTCGGCATCCTCAGGCCGAATTTCGTCGCGATGCTCGACGCGCTGGAGAGCCGCGACCTTTGCGCGCGGATGCGCTCCACCAACGACCGCCGGTCCCACATCCTGGTCCTGACCGACAAGGGCCGCGCCGTGCTGGCGCGCGCCAAGAAGCTGGTCGCCAACAAGCACGAGGCGCGGCTGATCGAGGTGCTCGGTCCGGCCAACCACGCCGCGCTGCTGGAGATGCTGGCGAAGCTCGCGCAGGAGTTTTGAGGGGGCGTGACGGCCCGTCCGCTCGCAATGACGCGTTGGGTTGATAGATATCCGGCATGCGGGCGCCGCCAGGCGGCGAACCATCGCGGTCTAAAGCTTGTAGCCGATGTTCCGCAGCAGATCCTTCCGCCACGTAATGTCGGCGTCGGTTTCGACACCCAGCGGCGAGGCGCCATCCACCACGCCGAGCACGCCGCGCCCGAGTTCCGTCTGCGCGACGATCACCTGTGTTGGATTGGCCGTCGAGCAATAGATGCGGCAGACCTCCGGCACTGCGCGCACCGCCGGCAGCACGTTGACGGGAAAGAACCCGTCGCCGAGGAAAATCAGGAAGGTGTGACCGGCGCCGATCGCCAATGCGTTGTCGCGTGCCAGGGCGAGCGAGGCGTCGTCGTTACCGGAGCAGCGCACCAACCGCTTGCCGGAGGCCTCGCAGAAAGCCACCCCGAAGCGGATGCGCGGAACCGCGCCCACCAGCGCTTCGTGAAGGTCTTCCACGGTCTTGATGAAATGCGACTGGCCGAAGATGAAGTTGGTCTCATCCGGCTTGACGATGGGCACCACGGTGAGTTCCATGGCTCCGCTCCTGCACGTGAACTCCTCCATGGTAGGCCGTCGGAGGGCGTTTGCAAGCGGCCACAGGCGCTCAAATGTGCCGGCTGTCTGCTTCGGCCCACGCCGACCAGACCCAGCGTCCGTACTCACGACGGCTCTCAAGGGGGACCGGAAATCGCCGGGAGGTTGCGCGCCGAAGGGCGGCAATTGTGGTATCCTTCGTCAAGCGCGATGGCCCGTATGTTGCGGCCCCTCGCAAAAGGCCGCGAAGCGTACCGAGCGTCGCTAAGGATCTGAAGGGAGCGCTTTCGGGGCTCGAGGAGGATCAACGCCGTGAAGCGGGACTTCGACCTCATCGTCTATGGCGCGACGGGTTACACCGGGGGTCTCATCGCCGAATATCTGGCGACATCCTATCGCGGCGACGATGCTCCGTCCTGGGCAATTGCGGGACGCTCGACCGACAAACTCCAGAAAGTGCGTGCCGACGTCGGCGCACCGGACGATTTGCCGTTGGTGAAGGCGGATGCCGCCGAGCCGGCCAGCCTGCGTTCGATGTGCGAGCGCGCGGCCGTGGTCGTCACCACGGTCGGGCCCTATCAGCTTCACGGTTCCGAGCTAGTGGCGGCATGCGCGGCCACCGGCACGGCCTATGTTGATCTTTGCGGCGAACCGGGCTGGATGCGGGGTATGATCGACGCCCATCACGAAGAGGCAAAACGGACCGGCGCGCGCATCGTCTTCTCCTGTGGCTTCGATTCCATCCCGTTCGATCTCGGTGTGCTCACGTTGCAGGAGAAGGCGCGCGAGAAATTCGGACGCCCGGCGCGGCGGGTGAAGGCCCGTCTACGCAAGGTGAGGGGTGGCATGTCTGGCGGCACCGCGGCGAGCGCTCAGGCGACGCTGGCCGCCGCGGCGCGCGACCCGGCCCTGATCCGGCTGCTGACCGATCCCTTCGCGTTGACGCCGGGCTTCACTGGGCCGTCTCAGCCGTCGGGCCTCGTCCCCGAATATGACACGAGCATGCACGCGTGGCTCGTGCCGTTCCCGATGGCGCCGATCAACACCAAGAACGTGCACCGCACGAACTTCCTGTTGGGCCATCCCTACGGCAGGGACTTCGTTTATGACGAGATGATGGTGGCGCCGGGACTTGGCGACATCGCGAGCGTGACGACGGAGACCTTCGCCACGGTGGTGTCCTTGTTCGGGACCGGCGGTCTCAAACGCGGCGCAGGCCCGACCCGGGAAGCGCGCGAGAGGGGCTTCTACGACATCTTCTTTCTGGGCGAGGTGCCGGATGGCGGACGGGTCGAAGCCGTTGTCACCGGCGACCGCGATCCGGGCTATGGCTCGACCAGCAAGATGATCACCGAAAGCGCTCTCTGCGTCGTGCGCGACGTGCAGGGCGAGGGCGGCATCTGGACGCCGGGCGCGCTGATGGGGCCGGCCTTGCGCAACCGTCTAAAGGAGCGCGCCGGCCTCACCTTCAGTGCGCGTTGAGGTCGCGCAGTCGGCAGGTATAGCAGCCCGTTCGGTTAAAAAAGCGACTAGAGGGCGATCATACGATCTTCCGCTACGATACTTGAGCTTGGCTCCGACTCATCTGCTTGCAAGGAAGGCAGCCCTAATCCAGGGCCAAGCAATTGACGGCAGCGAAGCAGCGCCGCAGATCCGAACAGTGCGTCGAGACCGGTCCGAAGCAACATCGGTAACTCGCTCGGCTGTTTCATTGTCGCACGGGCCAGCGCGGCGAGATCAATTGTCCCGTTTGCACGCACTGCGGCCAGGGCGGCGGCAGGAAGCTGCCGACCGGCCGGATCCATGATCACGCGGACGGCAGTCATCGGGAGGCCGCGCGCTGCAGCGACACTCGCCGCCACATGGGATTCGTTATCGACCGCCAGCGCGCCTGTACTCATATGCAGCGAGCGCTTCGCTTCTGGATGCATGGCGACGGTGGCCACACCAGCAATAGGGCCATAAATCGAACCGGGGATGAGTCGAAGCAAGGCTTGCGACCAGTCCCGATCAGTGAAGAGCTGAATCGTTTCCGAAACGATCGCCGATGCTACGACGCATGCGCCTGCCGGGAGGTCGGGCGAAAGGCCGCCCGCGACGCCAAAGCTGATGAGACCGTAGCAATCCTCAGCAATTGCCGACGCGAGAGACTCCGCGAGCGTGCTGCCATCGCCACTGCAGATCGCCTGCGTATGCAGGTCTGCAGCGATCCGCGCCTCAAATGCAAGTCCCGTGACTCCAATCACCGATGCCATGAGTCCGCTCCAGGGATGCCGCGCTGGACGGTGGGTGTCCGCACATGCGGGTCGTATCAGGAGTGTCCTGCTCCAACGCCAAATCGCAAATGACTAACGAGTTAGTTTCTGACGGATATGTTAGCTGCTTTGTTTTGGCGCCGTGATAAATGCTGCCCTAGGGCCGGGATCCGTGGCGAGCGTGAGATCGTGCCGGAAGCTGCAACAGCGCACTTGACGAGCCAACTCGGCGACCTCACGGGACGCGAGCCGATGCAATGTCCGCCACATCTCCAGGTCATTGTGCGGAGCGATTTGGAGCATTGTCCGCGCTGGCAGTTCGCCTTCGCGAGCGAGCGCAAGGATCATCGATACTATGAGTTGGTCGAGGATACCCTTCATCCCGAGTTCGATTACCGGTATTTCCTCATCAAGGATGCGGTTGACCAGGTTTGTGCTGTACAGCCATTCTTCCTAATGGACCTGGATTTGCTGGCCGGTGCGAGCCCGCGGTTTGGCGTACTCATCGACGCCATTCGCCGGATGTGGCCAGGTTTGATGCGCGCCCGTGCGCTCATGGTGGGGTGCGTTGCCGGGGAAGGTCATCTTGACGGGAACGAGGCCTGCCATCGGGGCTGCGCGGAACTGCTGGCCTCTACGATTGCAATACATGCTCGCAGGCTCGGGGCGCGGCTGATCGTGCTCAAGGAGTTTCCGGCGCGATACCGACCAATCCTCGACTGCCTGATCGCTCACGGCTTCACCCGCATCCCCAGCCTGCCCATGACCAGGCTTTGCATCGATTACGCCAATTTCGATGACTATATGAATCATGCGCTCAACAGCGCAACCCGTAAGAAACTTCGCAAGAAGTTTGAGGCGACAGCGCGGGCCTCTCCATCCGTCGAGATGAACGTCGTCAACGACGCGACGCCGGTGATCGCGCAGATCTATCCATTGTATTTCCAAGTCTATCAGCGTTCGAAACTGCACTTCGAGAAGCTGACGGAACAATACTTCTGCGACTTGGGGCGGCGGATGGGGGACAAGGTCCGCTTCTTCCTCTGGCGTCAGAACGAGCGGATCGTCGCGTTTGCCGCATGCATGGTACACGGTGACGCGATTTATGCGGAGTACATAGGTCTCGACTACGATGTCGCCTTAGACCTGCACCTCTATCATTATGTGTTTCGCGACATGGTGAGCTGGGCAATCGCCAACGGGTACAAATGGTTTCGCAGCAGCGGGCTGAACTATGATCCAAAGCTGCACCTGAGGCACTTGCTTGACCCGATCGACTTATACGTCCGGCACACCTCCGCGCCGATCAACTCAGTGTTGAAGCGCATTTTGCCGGTGCTCGAGCCGACGCGATATGACGAGACGCTTGCGAAGTTTCGTAACTATCAGGAGCTTTGGGCGCAGCCCGAGACTGGCCTTGGGTCCGTCGAGGACACAGCCTAATCCACCAAAATCACCCGCACGTCATTGACGTTGGTCAGCGTCGGCCCGGTCAGGAGCAAATCCCCGGTCTGCGCGAAGAACCCCGTCGCATCGTTGTTCTCGAGATAGGCCTTCGGATCGAGGCCGATCGATTTCATCTTCGCGAATGTCGCCTGGTCGATCACGGCGCCGGCCGGATCGGTCGCGCTGCCGGCGCCGCCGTCGGCGCCGTCGGTATCGGCGGCCAGCGCCGCGACGTCGGGCGTATCCTTCAGCAGGCCGGCCAGCGCCAGCGCGTATTCCTGGTTGGGGCCGCCGCGGCCGCTGCCGCGCACCGTCACCGTGAGCTCGCCGCCGGAGATGATCGCAACCCGCTTACCTTCGCTGCGCGCCTTCAGCGCAAGCCGCGCATGCTCGGCCGCGACGTCGCGGGCCTCGCCTTCGAGATCGGCGCCGAGCGCGATGGTCTCGTAGCCGGCGTCCTGCGCGACCTTCACGGCGGCGTCGATCGAGGCCTTCGGCTTTGCCAGCAGTTCGAATGTCGCCCGCGCGAAGGCGGCATCGCCGGGCTTGCAGCTTTCGTTCGCGGGGTCGTCGAGCGCGCGACGGACCGCGTCGTCGATCGAGAGATTGTATCTGGCGACCAGCGCGCGGGCATCCGCCAGCGTGGTCGGATCCGGCACCGTCGGCCCCGAGGCGATCGCGGATGGATCGTCATGCGGCACGTCCGATATCGCCAGCGTCACGATCTCGGCGGCGTGCTGGCCGGCGCGCGCCAGCCGTCCGCCCTTGATGCGCGACAGATGCTTGCGCACGGTATTCATTTCGCCGATCGGCGCGCCGGAGCGCAGCAGCGCGCGGTTGACCTGCTGCTTCTGGGTAAAGCTCACGCCCTCGACGGGCGCGATCCAGTTCGCCGAACCGCCGCCGGTCAGCAGCACCAGCAGGAGATCGTCCGGGGTCGCTGTCGCGGCGAGCTGCAGCGTGTCGTCCGCCGCCCTGAGCCCGGCCTCGTCGGGCACGGGATGACCGGCCTCGACGACCTTGATGCGGCGGGTCGGCACGCCATGGCCATGACGGGTGGTGGCGATGCCGACCAGCCGCGACGGATCGAGCTCGAGCGCGTCGAGATAATGCCGCTCGGCCGCCGCTGCCATCGCCGCGGCGCCCTTGCCTGCGCAGAGGCAGATCACGCGGCCCTTCGGCGCCGGCCGCAGCCGCGACGCCAGCACGACATCGGGATGCGCAGCCGCCACCGCGGCATCGAAGATCGAACGCAGGAAGGCACGACGGTCGGTCATGGCTGAGCTTTCGTGAGAGGGGAGGCGCCACGATGGGATTGCATTTCCCTCTCCCGCTTGCGGGGGAGGGTTAGGGTGGGGGTGTCGCCGCGAATCGTATTGTGGGAAGAGCCCCCACCCGGATCGCATCTTTGATGCGATCCGACCTCCCCCGCAAGCGGGAGAGGTGAAATAAGAGCGCAGGGCGCGGATCGAATCAAAAAGCTGCTGCCTCTAGTTTCCGCCGACTTCGCCGCTGATGACGTCGCCGAACAATTGCCAGCGCTCGCCCTTGAACTGCATCAGCTGCAGTTGCTCGATCGGCTGGAAGTCGGCAGGCCCGGTCGACAGCGTCACGCCGGGCAGCAGGCCGCCCTGCGCGAATTGCTTCAGGCTCGCCGCCTGCTTCATCACATTGGCGCGGGTGAGGTCGTCGCCGCAGCGGCGCAGCACCTCGACCATCGTGGTCGCCATGTTGTAGCCGGTCATCGCCGAGGCATCGACGCGGTTGGTATCGGGCATGTATTTGGCGAGCAGTTCGTCGAACGCCTTCATGCCGGCATCGTCCTTCCATTGCGGATCGCTGGCGTCCTTGGCGTAGGCGGCCGAGATCACGCCCTGCGCATTGTCGAGCCCGGCCGGACGCATCACGGTCGCGGTGGAGGCCGAGACGTTGGAGACGATGGTCACCGGCTTCCAGTTCATCTCGCCGAGCTTCTTGATCGCCTGGGCGCCGAATTTCGGTGTGGTGAAGAAGACGATGACGTCGGGATTGGAGGATTTCAGCCGCACCACATGGGAATCGATCGTCGGCTCGGCGACTTCATAGCTCTCCTTGGCGACGACGCGCGCGGGGTCGCTGGCGAAGCCGTCTTCCAGGCCCTTGAGGTAGTCCTTGCCCATGTCGTCGTTCTGGTAGAGCACCGCGACCTTGGCGGCGGGCTTTTCCTTGAGCAGATATTTCGCGTAGATCCGCGACTCGCTCTGGTAGCTGGGCAGCCAGCCCATGGTCCACGGGAAGGCCTTCGGATCGTTCCACTTGGTCGCACCGGTGGCGACGAACAGCTGCGGCACCTTCTTGGCGTTGAGATATTTCTGGATCGCGGTGTTGGAGGCGGTGCCGAGGGTGCCGAACAGGAACAGCACCTCGTCGCTCTCGACCAGCTTGCGGGCCTGCTCGACGGCCTTCGGCGGCGAGTAGGCGTCGTCATAGGAGACGAAAGTGATCTTGCGCCCGTTGATGCCGCCGTCGTCGTTGACCTTCCTGAACACCGCGGCCATCGCCTTGCCGACCACGCCATAGGCCGACGCCGGGCCGCTATAGGGCACGATGTTGCCGATCTTGATCTCGGTGTCGCTCGCACCGGTGTCGTATTTCTTCTGCGCCCATGCGGCATTGCCGGTCGCGGCGGCGACGGCGAGGCCGAGCAGGGCGGTTGCGACACGGTGTCGGATCGGCATCGGCATTTCCCGAAATCTCCTTGTTGTTGCCGCCGCGCAAGGGCGCCGGTTTCTTGTCGGGGGTCTTGCCGGTTTACCTAGCGTATTGCCGGGCAAAGTGTAAGCGGGCATTGCCGGGCCGGCCTGCGAGCAGGGCCGTGGCTCTAAATTCTGGTTTCTGACGCGTTTTCTTCGCACGAACCGGTCCCCGCTTCGCCCGAGAACGCGCCAACAAAAAGCCCCCCGCGACGGTATCGCAGGGGGCCATTCCCGGTCGAGGGGCGGCAGGAAATCAGCCGCCGACGTCGGCGCTGATGACGTCGCCGAACAGTTCCCATTTTTCGCCCTTGAACTTCATCAGCTGCAGCTGGCTGATCGGCGCGAAATCGTTTGCCGCGGTGTTGATCTTGACGCCAGGCAGCAGCACCTCGGAGCGGAAGTCCTTCAGGCTTGCGGCCTGCTTCATGATGTTCTCGCGGGTCAGGTTGTCGCCGCACTGCTTCAGCACCTGGACCAGCGTCTGCGCCACGCCGAAGCCGACCACGGTGCCGCCGTCGAGCTTGTCGCCTTCGGGGAAGTCCTTGGCCATGAAGGCGTAGAACTCCTTCATGCCGGGGTCATTGTCCCATTGCTTGTCGGAAGCGTCCTTCAGGTAGGCGGCGGAGATGATGTCCTGCGCGTTCTCGAAGCCGGCCGGCTTGATCACGCTGCCGACCGAGGCCGACACGTTGTTGAGGAAGTGGGTCGGCTTCCAGCCGATCTCGGCGACCTTCTTGATCGCCTGGGCCGCGAATTTCGGCGTCGCGATGTCGATGAAGACGTCGGCGTTGCTCGCCTTCAGCTTGACGATGTTGCTGTCGATGGTCGGCTGCGAAGTCTCGAAGCTCTCTTCGGCGACGATCATGCTGGCGGCTTTCTGGCCGAGCCCGTCCTTCAGGCCCTTCAGATAGTCCTTGCCGTAATCGTCATTCTGGTAGAGCACGGCGATCTTGGCGTTCGGCATGTTCTTCAGGATGTATTTTGCGTAGATCTGGGTCTCGCTCTGGTAGTTGGGCTGCCAGCCCATGGTCCAGGGAAAGTCCTTCGGGTCGTTCCACTTGGTGGCGCCGGTGGCGACGAACAGCTGCGGCACCTTCTTGGAGTTCATGTATTTTTGGATCGCCGAGTTCGACGGTGTGCCGAGCGAGTTGAAGATCAGCAGCACCTCGTCGCTCTCGACCAGCTTGCGGGCCTGTTCGACGGCCTTCGGCGGCGAGTAGGCGTCATCGTAGGAGATGAAGTTGATCTTGCGGCCATTGATGCCGCCGGCGTCGTTGATCTTCTTGAAATAGGCGGCCTCGGTGCGGCCGATGATGCCATAGGCGGACGCGGGGCCGCTGTAGGGCATGATGTTGCCGATCTTGATCTCGGTGTCGCTGGCGCCGCTGTCGTATTTCTTCTGGGCAAGCGCAGCGCTGCCGGATGTCGCGACGAGCGCGAGCGCGGCCCCGAGGACCGCAAGTCTTTTGGTGGCGGACATCTATGTCTCTCTCCCTGTTTGTCAGACGCATGTGTCTCGGCCCCCTTGCCTGAGAGCTCTTTATTTGGCTGCAGTGATTATCATTTTGGGCGGTTCGCCTCAATGAGAAGCCCCTGCGACAATGCCGCAGGGGCGGTATCTTTGGTCGACCTTTCCGGCCTAGCCGCCGACGTCGGCGCTCAAGACCTCGCCGAAGCGCTCCCAGGTCTCGCCCTTGAAGCGGATCAATTGCAGTTGCGAGAGCGGCGCGAAATCGGTCGCCGAGGTGTTGACCTTGACGCCGGGCAGCAGGCCGCCGGGCTCGTAATCGCGAATGCTGGCCGCCTGCTTCATGATGTTCTCGCGGGTCAGATTGTCGCCGCAGGCCTTGAGCACATGGACCAGTCCCTGCGAGACGATATAGGCGTACATCACCGAGGCATCGGCCCGGTTCGCTTCCGGATAGTACTTATCGAGGAATTCGTTCCAGGCGATCATCGCCTTGTCGGTCTTCCACTGCGCGTCGGTCGGATCCTTGAAATATTGCGACGAGATGATGTCCTGGGCGTTCTCGAAGCCTGCCGGCTTGATCACGCTGCCGATCGATCCGGAGACGTTGTTGAGGAAATGCAGCGGCTTCCAGCCGACCTCGGCGTTCTTCTTGATCGCCTGCGCCGCGAATTTCGGCGTCGTGATGTTGAAGAACACGTCGGCGCCGGAGGCCTTCAGCCTCACGATGTGGGAATCGATGGTTGGCTCCGTCACCTCGTAGCTGTCCTCGGCGACGATCATTGACGCTGCCTTGGCGCCGAGCCCGTCCTTGAATCCCTTCAGATAGTCCTTGCCGTAGTCGTCGTTCTGGTAGAGCACCGCGATCTTGGCGTCCGGCTTGTTCTTCAGGATGTACTTTGCATAGATGATGGACTCGCTCTGGTAGTTGGGCTGCCAGCCCATCGTCCAGGGGAACTCCTTCGGGTCGTTCCACTTGGTGGCGCCGGTGGCGACGAACAGCTGCGGCACCTTCTTCTGGTTCATGTATTTCTGGATCGCCGAGTTCGGCGGCGTGCCGAGCGAATTGAAGATCAGCAGCACTTCGTCGCTCTCGACGAGTTTGCGCGCCTGCTCGACGGTCTTCGGCGGCGTGTACGCATCGTCGTAGCTGATGAAGTTGATCTTGCGGCCGTTGATGCCGCCCTCGGCGTTGATCTTCCGGAAATAGGCCTCCTCGGTCTTGCCGATCACGCCATAGGCGGAGGCCGCCCCGCTGTAAGGCATGATGTTGCCGATCTTGATCTCGGTATCGCTGGCGCCGGTGTCGTATTTCTTCTGGGCAAGCGCAGCGCTGCCGGATGCGGCGACGAGCGCAAGCGCAGCGGCAAATGCCGTCAATTGTCGTATTCCAGACATGCCGTTTCTCTCCCTGATTGCAGATGATGTGTCGTGGCCCCCTGTTTCGAGAGCTCATTGTTGGTCGTAAAAACTATCATCTTACCTGGGGTGTCTCAATGAAAAGCCCCTGCGGCATTGCCGCAGGGGCTGCGTCTTTAGTCGATCACCCTCAAGCGGGCCGCTGCTCAAAAATCCGCCAACGCGCGGGCTTGTGCGCCGCGCCAACCGCAGAGATTGCGGTCGGGTAAAGCGGCGCCGTTGAGTTGAGCGCGGATCGAACAGACCGGCGTGCCGATCAGTTGCTCAGATTGCTCGAAATGATGTCCCCGAACAGCTCCCACTTTTCGCCCTTGAACCGCATCAAGCGCAGTTGCTTGATCGGCGCGAAATCGGTGGCCGACGTGTTGATGCTGATACCCGGCAGCAGCGTATCGGGGACATAATCCTTCAGGCTTGCGGCCTGCTTCATGACATTGGCGCGGGTGAGGTCGTCACCGCACATCTCCAGCACCTTCACCATGGTCTGCGCGGCGGCGTAACCGAAGGCGGTGGCGCCGTCGAGCTTATTGGCGTCCGGATAATTCTTCTTGAGGAAGGCGAGGAATTTCTCCATGCCGGGATCCTTGTCCCACTGCGGATCGGCGCCGTCCTTGAGATAGGACGCCGACAGGATACCCTGCGCATTCTCGAAGCCCGCCGGCTGCATCACGCCGCCGACGGAGGCCGAGACATTGGCGACGATCTGCAATGGCGTCCACGCGATCTCGGCGGCCTTCTTGATCGCCTGTGCCGCGAATTTCGGTGTCGTGATGCTGACGAAGGTGTCGGCACCGGCGGCCTTCAGCTTGACGATGTGACTGTCGATCGTGGGCTCGGATGTCTCGTAGGCTTCCTCGGCGACGATCATCGATGCCTTGTCGCCGAAGGCGTCCTTCAGGCCCTTGAGGTAGTCCTTGCCGAAATCGTCGTTCTGGTAGAGCACGGCGACCTTAGCGTCGGGCTTGTGCTTCATGATGTATTTTGCGTAGACCCGCGCCTCGTCCTGGTAGGACGGTTGCCAGCCCATGGTCCACGGATAATCTTTCGGGTCGTTCCACTTCGAGGCGCCGGAAGCGATGAACAGCTGCGGCACCTGCTTCTCGTTCATGTATTTCCGGATCGCCGCGTTGCTCGCGGTGCCGACCGAGCCGAACAGCAGCAGCACCTCGTCGTTCTCGACCAGCTTGCGCGCCTGCTCCACCGTCTTGGGCGGCGAGTAGCCATCATCGTAGGAGATGAACTTGATCTTGCGGCCGTGGATGCCGCCGGCATCGTTGATCATCCTGAAGTAGGCCGCCTCGGTCTTGCCGATCACCCCGTAGGCCGACGCGGGACCGCTGTAGGGCATGGTGTTGCCGATCTTGATCTCGGTGTCGCTGGCCCCGGTGTCGTATCTCTTCTGCGCCTGCGCGACACTGCAGCTCGTCAGGATCAGAGCGAATGCGGACAGCAGCGCCGCCAGGGACGGGCGTACGGCAGTCATGGTTTCCCCCACCTCGGGCTCTTGGTTTCGGTTATTCAATACCATCGGCGCAGGGCGTCAACAAAAAGCCCCCGCGACGGATATCGCGGAGGCTGTGTTTTATTCCCGCAGTGCAACGTCACTCGGAGGGGACGTCGCCGGAAATGATGTCACCGAACAGTTCCCATTTCTGGCCCTTGAAACGCTGCATCTGCAGCTGGGCGATCGGGGCGAAGTCGGTGGCCGAGGTGTTGATCTTGACGCCGGGCAGCAGAGTGTCGGGCGTAAAGTCCTTCAGGCTCGCCGCCTGCTTCATGACGTTGGCGCGGGTGAGATCGTCGCCGCACATTTCGAGCACCTTGGCGAGCGTCTGTGCGGCGCCATAGCCGTACACATAGCCGCCGTCGGTCTTGTCGGCGCCCGGCATGTACTTGTCGAGAAACTCGGCCCACTTCTTCATGCCGGGGTCGTTGGCCCACTGTGTGTCGGCGCCGTCCTTGGCATAGGCCGCCGACAACACGCCCTGCGCGTTGTCGAAGCCGGCCGGCTGCATCACGCTGCCGACCGAGGCCGACACGTTGGTGATGATCTGCAGCGGCTTCCAGCCGAGCTCGGCGGTCTTCTTGATGGTCTGCGCGCCGAACTTCGGCGTGGTGTAGATCAGCAGCACGTCGGGATTGGCGGCCTTGATCTTGACGATGTGGCCGTCGATCGACGGCTCCGAAATCTCATAGCTCTCCTCCATGATGATGCTGGAGGCCGCCTTGGCGCCAAAGCCGTCCTTGGTGCCCTTGAGGTAGTCTTTGCCGAAATCGTCGTTCTGATAGAGGATCGCGATCTTGGCGTCGGGCTTCTCCTTCATCAGCCACTTGGCGTAGATCTGCGCTTCGCTCTGGTAGCTCGGCTGCCAGCCCATGGTCCACGGGAAGTTCTTCGGGTCGTTCCACTTGGTGGCGCCGGTCGCGACGAACAGCTGCGGGATCTTCTTGGAATTCAGGTATTTCTGGATCGCGGTGTTGGACGGGGTGCCGAGCGGGTTGAAGACGAGCAACACCTCGTCGCTCTCGACCAGCTTGCGCACCTGCTCGACCGCTTTCGGCGGCGAATAGGCGTCGTCATAGCTGACGAAATTGACCTTGCGGCCGTTGATGCCGCCGCGATCGTTGATCATCTTGAAGTAGGCTTCTTCGGTCTTGCCGATCACGCCGTAGGCGGAGGCCGGTCCCGAATAGGGGATGATGTTGCCGACCTTGATCTCGGTATCGCTTGCGCCGGTGTCGTATTTCTTTTGGGCGAATGCGGCAGTGGACGTCGCGGCAACAGCGACGATCGCCGCGGAAATCGCGGCGATCCGAACGGTAGAAAGCATAATATCTCCTGGTTTGCTTCTATAGGCTGTCAGTTTTTCTTGAACTTTGCGGCCAGTTGGTGGGCAACGATCGCAACCTGCCTGGCGCCGTGCGGCACGAGGAAGATGACGAGGAACAGCAGCACGCCGAACACCGCGCCCGAAAGGCCCTTCGAAATACCCTCGGCGATGTTGGGCACGAAGATGATGAAGGCGGAGCCCACGATCGAGCCGGGCAGCCAGCCGACGCCGCCGACCACCATGCCGAGGAACAGCGAGATCGCGAGCTGGATGGTGTAGCCGTCGGGCGCCACGAACTGCACCGCGATGGCGCCGAGACCGCCGGCAACGCCGGTGATGCCGGCCGAGACGCCGAATGCCAGCGTCTTGTACAGCGCGACGTCGACACCCATCGCGGAGGCCGCGATCTCGTTGTCGCGGATCGCCATGAAGGCGCGGCCGGAGCGCGAGCGCAGCAGGTTCACCGAGGCGACGTAGATCGCGATGGTGACGACCAGCGTGAAGTAATACAGCCACATGTCCTGCGACAGCGGCAGGCCGAAGGGGGCGTCCGGCTTGGTGACCACGAGGCCCTGCACGCCGCCGGTCCAGTGCTCGAAATAGCCGAGCTTGAGCAGCTGCGGCATCGCGGTGGCGAGGGCGAAGGTCGCGAGCGCCAGGTAGACGCCGGAAAGCCGCAGCGCCGGCTGGCCGAACAGGAAGCCGAAGCCGAAGCAGATGACGCCGGCGATCGGCAGCGTGAGGGCATAGTTCATGCCCGCATGCTCCATCAGGATCGCCGAGGTATAGGCGCCGACGGCATAGAACGCGCTCTGGCCGAGCGAGAACTGGCCGCTTCCGCCGGTCAGGATGTTGAGCGCCAGCACCGCAAGGCCGTAGATCAGAAGCATCGTCATCTGGAAGATGATGAAGTTCTTCACGAACAGCGGGATCAGGACCAGCGCGGCAAGCACCACAAGCGACGTGCCATAGCCGAGCGTCATGGCACGCTTCGGAACCGCCTCTACGGCCTGGCCTTCGGTGGGGACTTCGACTTCTTCAGCGGCGCTCATGATCAAACTCGCTTCACGATGGCGCGGCCGAACAGGCCTGCCGGTTTCACGACCAGGACGACGATGATCAGCGCAAGCGCGATCGGAAGTTTCAGCTCATTGCCGACGCCGGGGATGTAGGTGCCGACGAGGTTCTCGAAGACGCCGACCAGGAAGCCGCCCATGACGGCGCCGAACGGGCTCGACAGGCCGCCGAGCACGGCCGCGGCAAACCCGTAGATCAGTACGCCGAGCATCATGTTCGGCTCGAGGAACACCACCGGCGCGATCATCATGCCGGCGATCGAGCCGATCGCGGACGCCATGCCCCAGCCCAGCGCGATCATCCACGAGGTGTTGATGCCGACGAGGCGCGCCGATTCCGGCAGCGAGGCGGCGGCGCGCATCGCCAAACCCACCCGGGTGAAGCGGAAGAAGAAGAACAGCAGGAGCAGCATCAACAGCGTGATGCCGATCATGCCGGCCTGGTGGGTCGAGATCAGCTGGCTGCCGAGGAACGGCGAGGAGCCGAACGGCGTCGGATACTGCTTGATGGTGAAGTCCCAGATCAGGCCGGCGACCGAGTTGATGATCGCGTAGAGTGCGATGAAGCCGGCGACGTTGGTCAGGATCGGCGCCTTCGCCAGCGGCTTGAACAGCAGCCGCTCGATGACGATGCCGGCGAGGAACGAGAACGCGACGGTGAGCACGAAGGCGCCCCAGTACGGCACGCCCCATTGCATCAGCTGCCAGGACACGAAGGTCGAGAACATCGCCATTTCGCCCTGGGCGAAATTCAGATGGTCGATGGCCTGGTAGATCATGACCACCGCGAGCGCCATGCAGGCATAGATCGCGCCGGTGGCGATGCCGGCCAGGACCTGGTTGGCAAAAAGCTCCATTGTGCCAGCTCCCTCAGTAGCCGAGATAGGATTTGCGGACGTCTTCGTTGTTCGCGATGTCCTTGGCATTGCCCGACATCACGATCCGTCCGGTTTCGATCACATAGGCCTGGTCGGCGAGCTCGAGCGCGAGCTGCGCATTCTGCTCGACCACCAGGATGGTCACCTTTTCCTCGCGATTGATCTTGCCGAGGATGCGGAACAGGTCGCGCACGATCAGCGGCGCGAGGCCGAACGACGGCTCGTCGAGCAGCATCAGGCGCGGCCGCAGCATCAGCGCGCGCGCCACCGCGAGCATCTGCTGCTCGCCGCCGGACAGCGTGCCGGCCTGCTGGGTGTAGCGCTGCTTCAGCACCGGGAAATGCTCGTACATCCGCTCGATGTCGGCGCCGATCGCCTTCTTGTCGGCGCGGCTGATGGCGCCGAGCTGCAGGTTCTCCTCCACCGTCATGTTGGTGAAGGTGCCGCGGCCCTGCGGCACGTGGGCGATGCCGAGGCGGACCACGTTCTCGGTCGAGCGCGTGCCGATCGGCTTGCCCTCGAACTCGATCGCGCCGGTCGAGCGCACCATGTTGCAGATCGCCCGCAGCGTCGTGGTCTTGCCGGCGCCGTTGGCGCCGAGCAGGGTGGTCAGCGAGCCCTCGTTGAGCGAGAAGTTGAGGCCGTGCAGGGCCTGGACCTGGCCGTAATAGGCGCGCAGGTCCTTGACGTTGAGCATCGTGGTCATTGGTCCTTGCTCCCCAGATAGGCCTTGATGACGTCGGGGTCGGCCTGGACCTGGGCCGGCGTGCCTTCGGCAAGCTTGCGGCCGAAATTGAGCGCGACGACGTGGTCGGCGATCGACATCACGAGACCCATGTGATGCTCGACCAGCAGCACGGTGATCTTGCGGTCGTCGCGGATTTTGCGGATCAGGTCGCCGAGCACGTAGACTTCCTCGTGATTGAGGCCGCCGGCCGGCTCGTCGAGCAGCAGGATCTTCGGATCCGCGGCCAGGGCACGCGCCAGTTCGACGCGCTTCTGGGTGCCGAACGGAAGTCCCGAGACCACGGTGTGGGCGACGTCCTCGAGATCGAGATAGCCGAGGATGTCGTGCACCTTCTTGTTCATGTCGGTCTCGCCGCGGCGGACCCAGGCGAGGCGCAGCGAGTCGCTGACGATGTCGCTCGAGGTGCGCGCATGCGCGCCGACGCGCACATTGTCGATCACGGACAGGTTGGGAAACAGCGCGACGTTCTGGAAGGTGCGGCCGATGCCGATCTCGGCGATCCGGTGCGGCGGGCGCGACAGGATGCTCTTGCCTTCCATCAGGATGTCGCCGGACGACGGCTGATAGAGCCGCGACAGGCAATTGAACAGCGTCGTCTTGCCGGCGCCGTTCGGCCCGATCAGCCCGAGGATCTGCCCATGGCGCATGTCGAACGACACGCCGTTCAGTGCGATGATGCCGCCGAACACGACGCTGACGTCGCGAACCGCGAGCAGAGGATCATTCCCCTGCGCGAGCTGTGCCTGCGTCATCTCGTCTCGCCCGCCGTCGTCGAGCGGTGCGAGCGGCCCTGCGATGTGTTTCGCTGGACGTGATGGAGGCTATCTGATCCCCTCGGCCAAACGTGCAACTTTCCCTCCTACTCTGGTCTTTTTGCGTTCTTCTTTTTTGGATTGCGGCGCCATTCCACCGAGCGCCTGCTCGATGTTCCTTACCATCGCCACAAGACGAGGTCCAATGTCGTTGAGCAATCTGTCTTCCGTGAAGCGGAATGCCGGCGCGCCGCAATTGAAGGCATACGGACCGGTTCCGTCGTTCAATCTCAATGCAACGCCGACTGCGGCGACGTCGTTCTGCCAGTCGCCTGCGGACATCGTGAAGCCGTGCTTCGCGACCGTCTCGCCGGAGCGCTCGATGCCGTCGCGCATCTTGGCCCAGCGGCTGCCGTAGTGATCGCGCAGCTCGCGCAGTAAAGCCGCGCGTTCGTCGGGCGGCAATGCCCAAATATAGGCACGTCCCATCGCCGTGGTTGCGATCGGCACCCGCGAGCCGACGTCGAGTTGCACGCCGAGCGCCAGGCCGTTCCGGCTCTGGCCGAAATAGATCATGCTGTGGCGGTCGCGGCCGCCGACGGCGACCGCGCCACCGGTCGCGCGCATCACTTCTTCTCGATAGGGCTCGGACAAATGCCGAACGCCGAGATTGGCGAGCGCGGCGTAGCCGAGTGCCATCGCCGACGGCGCGAGCTGGTACTTCTCGAACTTCGGTACAGGTGTAAGGTATCCCAGCTTGGTGAGCGTGTAGGTCAGTCGGGAAATGGTTGGCTTCGGTAACTTGGTGCGGGCTGCAATCTCCTGATTGCCGAGCAGCCCGTCATTGGGCTGGAATGCGCGCAGGACGTCCAGTCCGCGGGAAAGCGCGACGACGAAATTGCGATCGGTCGCTGCTTTCTTGCTAGCGCGCTTCATTCCCTGCCCTTGTCATGCTCGTTGACAAGGCACGTGCTTCAAAATAACCCTCCATGTCAAGATGTGGAATTAAATTTCGCAGTGCGAAATTGGTCTAAACGTAGCGGCTCAACGCAAGTCGTGCAGCTACTCAACGCAAGTCCAAGAACAAGCATCCAGGGAGAGTCCCGGTGAGTGAAGTCGTCAAGCTCGAACGTCATGACAATATTGCCGTCGTCACGGTTAACAGTCCGCCTGTGAATGCGCTGAGCGCCGCGGTGCGCGGCGGCATCTTCGAATGCATCAAGAGCGCGATCGATGACGCGCAGGTTCAGGGCATCGTGCTGACCTGCGCCGGCCGCACCTTCATCGCCGGCGCCGACATCACCGAATTCGGCAAGCCGCCGAAGCCGCCCGGGCTCGCCGAAGTGCTGAGCCTGATGGAGAGTTCGCCGAAGCCGATCGTTGCCGCGATCCACGGCACCGCGCTCGGCGGTGGCCTCGAGGTCGCGCTGGCCTGTCATTATCGTGTCGCCACCAAGGACGCCAAGCTCGGTCTGCCCGAGGTGAAGCTCGGCCTGCTGCCGGGCGCCGGCGGCACCCAGCGCCTGCCGCGCGCGGTCGGCCCCGAGCTTGCGGTCAAGATGATCGTCGGCGGCGATCCGATCGGCGCGGACGCGGCGCTGAAGGCCGGGCTGATCGAAGAGATCGTCGAGGGACCGGCCTCGGGCGGTGAGGCATTTGCGCGCAAGGTGGTCGCCGAGAAGCGTCCGCTGCGCAAGCTGCGCGACGACGACAGCAAGCTCGCCGCGGCCAAGGCCGATCGTTCGATCTTCACCAATGCCGTCGCTGCGCTGACCAAGAAGTCGCGCGGCCTCGAGGCGCCGTTCGCCGCAGCCGACGCCGTCGGCGCCGCGATCGACCTGCCGTTCGATGAGGGCCTGAAGAAGGAGCGCGAAGGCTTCCTCAAGCTGATGAACGGCGACCAGTCCAAGGCGCAGCGCTACGCCTTCTTCGCCGAGCGCGAAGCCGCCAAGATCTCCGGTGTCCCCGAGGGCACCAAGGGCCGCAACGTGGCGCGCGTCGCCATTCTCGGTGCCGGCACCATGGGCGGCGGCATCGCGATGTCGTTCGCCAATGCCGGCATCCCGGTCACCCTGATCGAGACCGGCGAGGAGCAGCTCAAGCGCGGCATGGGCATCATGCAGAAGAACTACGAGGCGACCGCCGCGCGCGGTGGCATCCCGGCGGACGCGCCCGCCAAGCGCATGGCACTGATCAACGGCGTCGTCGGCATCGAGAACGTCGGCGACGCCGATCTCGTGATCGAGGCGGTGTTCGAGACCATGGCGGTCAAGAAGGAAGTGTTCGGCAAGCTCGACCAGTATGCCAAGCCAGGCGCGGTGCTGGCCTCCAACACCTCCTATCTCAACATCGACGAGATCGCGAAGTCGACCAAGCGTCCGCAGGACGTGCTCGGCATGCACTTCTTCTCGCCGGCCAACGTCATGAAGCTCTGCGAGATCGTGCGCGCCGACAAGACCGCGCCGGACGCGCTGGTCACCGCCGTCTCGATCGCCCGCAAGATCGCCAAGGTGCCGGCCGTGGTCGGCGTCTGCGACGGCTTCGTCGGCAACCGCATGCTGGCGCAGCGCGGCAAGCAGTCCGAGAAGCTGCTGTTCGAGGGCGCCCTGCCGCAGCAGGTGGACGCCGTGGTGACGAAGTTCGGCATGCCGATGGGCCCGTTCGCGATGGGCGATCTCGCCGGTCTCGATATCGGCTGGCGCTCGCGCAAGGACCGCGGCATCAAGTCGGAGATCGCCGACGCGCTCTGCGAAGCCGGCCGCTTCGGCCAGAAGACCGGCAAGGGCTACTACAAGTACGAGGCGGGCTCGCGCGCGGCGCTGCCCGATCCCGAGGTCGAGAAGCTGATCGACGAGACGCTGGCGCGCCTCGGCCGCAAGAAGCGCGTCGTCAGCGACGACGAGATCCTCGAGCGCATGATGTACCCGATGATCAACGAAGGCGCGAAGATCCTCGCCGAGGGCATCGCGGTGCGTCCGTCGGATATCGACGTGGTCTGGCTCTATGGCTATGGCTGGCCGATCTATCGCGGCGGTCCGATGTTCTGGGCCGACACCGTCGGCCTCAAGCACATCGCCGATCGCCTGGCCTTCTACGCCAAGGAGACCAACGATCCCTCGCTCGAGCCGGCGCCGCTGCTCAAGAAGCTCGCCGACGAGGGCAAGACCTTCGCCTCGCTCGCCGCGCCGTCGAAGGCGGCGTGATCTTTCTTGGGGCCGCTGGCTCGGTGTTCGGGTTCCCTCTCCCTTTGTGGGAGAGGGTTAGGGAGAGGGTGGCCGCATCGGGACTTCCCGTGTGAACCCCCTTCCCCAACCCCTCCCCACAAGGGGGAGGGGAGCCCACACGCCGGTGCTCACCTAACAGGTGTTGAACGTTTCCATGACCTATCCCGGCGAACAATATTATCCCAACGGCGTGCGGTGGAGCGACGAGATCACGCGCGGCACGCTGCCGGATCTGCTCTCGAGCGCCGCCGCCGAGTTCGGCGCGCGCCCGGTGCTCGAATTCCGCGACCGGCCGATCAGCTACGCCGAGCTGGAGGCCCTGGTCGAGACCGCTGCTGCGGCCTTCATGCGGGCCGGCTACGGCAAGGGCACGTCGGTCGCGCTGTTCCTCGGCAATTCGCCTGACCATCCGATCAATTTCTTCGGCGCGCTGAAAGCCGGCGCCCGCGTCGTGCATCTGTCGCCGCTCGACGGCGAGATCGCGCTGTCGCACAAACTCTCCGACTCCGGCGCGCGGGTGCTGGTCACCAGCAATCTCTCGGCGCTGTTGCCGACCGCGCTGAAATTCCTTGCCAAGGGCCTGCTCGACCGTCTGATCGTCTGCGAGGACGACAATTGGGGCAAGGTCGGCACGCCGCAAGCCGCGCTGCCCGACGATCCTGCCATCATCACGCACCGCCAGTTCATCGACGGCGCGACCAGGCCGTCGCAATGGCCGGCGGTCGACGTCGAGGACGTCGCGCTGCTGCAATATACCGGCGGCACCACGGGCCTGCCCAAGGGCGCCATGCTCAGCCACGGCAATCTCACCGCGGCGGTGTCGATCTACGACGTCTGGGGCAAGCCCGGGCGGCTCGAACGCAATGCGATCGAGCGCGTGATCTGCGTGCTGCCGCTGTTTCACATCTACGCGCTGACCGTGGTGCTGCTGTCGGCGATCCGGCGCGGCCATCTGATCTCGCTGCACCAGCGCTTCGACGTCGAGGCCGTGATGCGCGACATCGAGGTCAAGCGCGCGACGGTGTTTCCCGGCGTGCCGACGATGTGGATCGCGATCGCCTCGCTGCCCGATCTCGACAAGCGCGATCTCTCTTCGCTGGTGGTCGCCGGCTCCGGCGGCGCGCCGCTGCCGGTCGAGGTCGCGAAGATCTTCGAGCGCCGCGTCGGCATGAAGCTGAAGAGCGGCTGGGGCATGACGGAGACCTGCTCGCCGGGCACCGGCCATCCCAAGGAGGGGCCGGAGAAGCCGGGCTCGATCGGCTTGATGCTGCCCGGCATCGAGATGGACGTGGTGTCGCTGGAGGATTCCACCAGGGTGATGCCGGTCGGCGAGGTCGGTGAAATCCGCATCCGCGGCCCGAACGTCACCAAGGGCTACTGGAACAGGCCGGCGGAGACCGCGGAGGCCTTCGTCGGCGACCGCTTCCTCACCGGCGACATCGGCTACATGGATGCCGACGGCTATTTCTATCTGGTCGACCGCAAGAAGGACATGATCATCTCCGGCGGCTTCAACGTCTATCCGCAGATGATCGAGCAGGCGATCTACACCCATCCCGCCGTGCAGGAGGTGATCGTGATCGGCATCCCCGACGATTACCGCGGCGAGGCGGCAAAGGCCTTCATCAAGCTGCGCGACGGGCAGCCGGCGTTCTCGATCGACGAGTTGCGCGCGTTCCTCACCGGCAAGGTCGGCAAGCACGAACTGCCGGCGGCGGTCGAGTTCGTCGATGAGCTGCCGCGCACCCCGGTCGGGAAGCTGTCGCGTCACGAATTGCGCCAGCAACAGCCCAAAACATCTCAATCCAAACCACAGCAGACTGCATCAGGATCCCGCTCATGACCGACGCCGTTATCGTTTCCACCGCCCGCACGCCGATCGGCAAGGCCTATCGCGGCGCGCTCAACGTCACCGAGGGCGCGACCTTGCTCGGGCACGCGATCGGCGAAGCGGTGGCGCGCGCCAAGGTCGATCCGAAGGAGATCGAGGACGTGGTGATGGGCGCGGCGATGCAGCAGGGCGCGACCGGCGGCAACATCGCGCGCAAGGCGCTGCTCCGCGCCGGGCTGCCGGTGAGCGTGGCCGGCACCACGATCGACCGTCAGTGCGCCTCCGGCCTGCAGGCGATCGCGCTTGCCGCGCGCTCGGTGATCTTCGACGGCGTCGAGATCGCGGTCGGCGGCGGCGGCGAGTCGATCTCGCTGGTGCAGAACGACAAGATGAACTCGTTCCACGCCCAGGATCCGGCGCTGCTCAAGATCAAGGGCGAGGTCTACATGCCGATGATCGACACCGCCGAGATCGTCGCCAAGCGCTACAACATCTCGCGCGAGAAGCAGGACGAGTATGGGCTCGAAAGCCAGCGCCGCACCGCGGCTGCGCAGCAGGGCGGCAAGTTCAAGGAAGAGCTCGCGCCGATCACCACCATGATGGCGGTCACCGACAAGGCGACCGGTGCCGTCACGATGAAGGAGGTGACGCTGTCGCAGGACGAAGGTCCGCGGCCGGAGACCACGGCCGAAGGGCTTGCCAGCCTCAAGCCGGTGCGCGGCGAGGGCTTCACCATTACCGCCGGCAATGCCAGCCAGCTCTCGGACGGCGCCAGCGCCTCCGTGATCATGAGCGACAAGGAAGCCGCCAAGCGCGGGCTGAAGCCGCTCGGCATCTTCCGCGGCTTCGTCTCCGCCGGCTGCGAGCCGGACGAGATGGGCATCGGCCCGGTGTTCGCGGTGCCGCGGCTGCTGAAGCGCCATGGCCTCAAGGTCGACGACATCGATCTCTGGGAGCTCAACGAGGCGTTCGCGGTGCAGGTGCTCTACTGCCGCGACAAGCTCGGCATCGATCCGGAGAAGATCAACGTCAATGGCGGCGCGATTTCGGTCGGCCATCCCTACGGCATGTCGGGTGCGCGGCTCACCGGCCACGCGCTGATCGAGGGCCGCCGCCGCAAGGCCAAATACGCCGTCGTCACCATGTGCGTCGGTGGCGGCATGGGCGCGGCCGGCCTGTTCGAGGTGCTGCAGTAGGATTGTCGTCCCGGCGAAAGCCGGGACCCATACGCCGCGGCTTTTCTTTGGGCACATGCGGCAGCCGGCTCTGTCAAACGCGAAAGCCGGTGGTTGGGTCCCGGCTTTCGCCGGGACGACCAGGAAAGAAGCAGTTGAACTTTAAAAGGAGGATCCGATGGATCTCGCTTTCACCAAGGAAGAGATAGCGTTTCGCGAGGAGGTGCGGGAGTTCTTCAAGAACAACGTGCCGCCGGAGACCCGGCGCAAGCTGCAGGAAGGCCGCCATCTGTCGAAGGACGAGATGGTCACCTGGTGGCGCATCCTCAACAAGAAGGGCTGGGGCGTCACCCACTGGCCGAAGGAATATGGCGGCACCGGCTGGAGCACCGTGCAGCACTACATCTTCAACGAGGAGCTGCAGTCCTATCCCGCGCCGCAGCCGCTCGCCTTCGGCGTCAGCATGGTCGGCCCGGTCATCTACACCTTCGGCAACGAGAAGCAGAAGAAGGAATATCTGCCGCGGATCGCCAATGTCGACGACTGGTGGTGCCAGGGCTTCTCGGAGCCGGGCTCGGGTTCGGACCTCGCGTCGCTGAAGACCAAGGCCGAGCGCCGTGGCGACAAGTGGATCATCAACGGCCAGAAGACCTGGACCACACTCGCCCAGCACGCCGACATGATCTTCTGCCTCTGCCGCACCGATCCGGCCGCGAAGAAGCAGATGGGCATCTCCTTCATCGTGTTCAGCATGAAGTCGAAGGGCGTCACCGTGCGCCCGATCCAGACCATCGACGGCGGCCACGAGGTCAACGAGGTGTTCTTCGACGACGTCGAGGTGCCCTACGAGAACCTGATCGGCGAGGAGAACAAGGGCTGGGATTACGCCAAGTTCCTGCTCGGCAATGAGCGCACCGGCATCGCCCGGGTCGGCGTGTCGAAGGAGCGGCTGCGCCGCATCCGCGCGCTGGCCTCCAAGGTCGAGGCCGGCGGCCGTCCGGTGATCGAGGATCCGGCGTTCCGCGAGAAGCTCACGGCCTGCGAGATCGAGCTGAAGGCGCTCGAGCTGACCCAGCTCCGCGTCGTCGCCGACGAGGGCAAGCACGGCAAGGGCAAGCCCAATCCGGCCTCCTCGGTGCTCAAGATCAAGGGCTCGGAGATCCAGCAGACCACGACCGAGCTGCTGATGGAGATCATCGGTCCGTTCGCCGCGCCCTATGACGAGCACGGCGACGCCGGCTCCAACGAGAGCATGGATTGGACCGCGCAGATCGCGCCGAGCTACTTCAACAACCGCAAGGTTTCGATCTACGGCGGCTCCAACGAGATCCAGCGCAACATCATCAGCAAGGCCGTGCTGGGGCTGTAAGCCACAAGTTCGATGTCGTCCCCCGCGCATGCCCCGCCTTCGCGGGGATGACGAGTGGAGATCAGGGCAAGCGCCCGCGTGATTTTGGAGAGATGGTAAAATGGATTTTGATCTGTCCGAGGAGCAGCGCCTTCTCAAGGAAAGCGTCGACGGGTTGCTGGCGGATGCCTACGACTTCGATGCGCGCAAGAAGTACATGAAGGAGAAGGGCGGCTGGAGCAAAGCGCTCTGGGGCAAGCTCGCCGAGCAGGGCCTGCTTGGTCTGCCCTTCGCGGAGACCGACGGCGGCTTCGGCGCCGGCGCGGTCGAGACCATGATCGTGATGGAAGCGCTCGGCAAGGCGCTGGTGGTCGAGCCCTATCTCGCGACTGTCGTGGTCGCCGGCGGTTTCCTGCGCCATGGCGGCTCGGCCGAGCAGAAGGCCAAGTACATTCCCGGCATCATCGACGGCAGCAAGACCTTCGGCTTCGCCCAGCTCGAGAAGAACTCGCGCTACGATCTCTTCGACGTCGTGACCACGGCCAAGAAGAAGGGCGCCGGCTGGGTGATCGACGGCGAGAAGTTTGTCGTGCTCAACGGCGAGAACGCCGACACGCTGATCGTGACCGCGCGCACCAAGGGCGGCCAGCGCGACAAGACCGGCATCGGCGTGTTCCTGGTTCCGGCGGATGCCAAGGGCGTTGCCAGGAAGGGCTATCCCACCCAGGACGGCCTGCACGCGGCCGACATCACCTTCACCAATGTCGAGGTCGGCGCTGACGCTGCGATCGGCGATCCCGAGAACGGCCTGCCCCTGATCGAGCGCGTCGCCGACGAAGCCCGCATTGCGCTGTGCGCGGAAGCCGTCGGCGCGATGGACGAGTCGCTGAAGGAGACCGTCGAGTACATCAAGACCCGCAAGCAGTTCGGCGTTGCGATCGGCTCGTTCCAGAGCCTGCAGCACCGTGCCGCCGACATGTTCGTCGCGCTGGAGCAGGCCCGCAGCATGTCGATGTTCGCCACCATGGCGTCGGACTTCGACGATGCCAAGGAGCGTTCGTCAGCGGTTGCCGCCGCCAAGGTACAGGTCGGCAAGTCCTTGAAGTTCGTCGGCCAGCAGTCGATCCAGCTTCATGGCGGCATCGGCATGACCATGGAGGCCAAGATCGGCCACTACTTCAAGCGACTGACCATGATCGAGAACACGCTCGGCGACACCGACTACCACCTCCGTCGCGTCAGCGAGGGCGGCGGACTGCTGGCTTAAGCCGCGCGAGGTTGCATCCGCGCCAAGATCGTCATGCCCGGCCTCGTGCCGGGCATCCACGTCTTGGCGGCAAAGCAAGACGTGGATGGCCGGGACGAGCCCGGCCATGACGGACAAAAAGAGCAAGCCAAGAAAGAAGAGGGAGCGCTCGCAATGAAGAACACCCCGTTCGATCTCACCGGCCAGGTCGCGGTCATCACCGGCTCGAGCCGCGGCATCGGCCGCGCCTCGGCGGAGCTTCTGGCAAAACTCGGCGCCAAGGTCGTGATCTCCTCGCGCAAGGCGGATGCCTGCCAGGAAGTCGCCGACGGCATCAAGCAGGCGGGCGGCGATGCGCTCGTCATCCCCTGCAACATCGCGCGCCGCAACGAGGTCGAGGCGCTGGTCTCGGGCACGATCAAGCACTACGGCAAGATCGACATCCTGGTCTGCAATGCCGCGGTGAACCCGTATTACGGCCCGCTGCTCGACATCACGGACGAGGCCTTCGACAAGATCATGGGCTCGAACGTCAAGAGCAACATCTGGTTGTCCGCGCTGGCGATCCCGCAGATGGCCGAGCGCGGCAAGGGCTCGGTCGTGATCATCTCCTCGATCGGCGGCCTGCGCGGCTCGACCGTGATCGGCGCCTACGGCATCTCCAAGGCCGCCGACTTCGCGCTGTGCCGCAGCCTCGCCGGCGAGTGGGGCCCGAAGGGTGTGCGCGTCAACTGCGTGGCGCCCGGCCTGGTGAAAACCGACTTCGCCCGCGCGCTGTGGGAGGACCCGGATAATCTGAAGCGCCGCACCGCATCGACGCCGCTCCGCCGCATCGGCGAGCCCGACGAGATCGCCGGCGCCGTGGCCTATCTCGCCTCCGACGCCTCGACCTTCATGACCGGCCAGACCATCGTGGTCGACGGCGGCGTCACCACGGCGGCGACGTAAGGGCCGTTCCTTCGCCTCCCCCGCGCGCGAGGGCTATCGCATTTCGTGGCGGTGCCCTCGTGGCCATCCTTCGAGACGCCCGCCTTCGGCGGGCTCCTCAGGATGAGGTCTTGTTTTGCGGCACAATAGTAGACCCTCATGGTGAGGAGCGCCGCTTGCGGCGCGTCTCGAACCACGAGGCCAAGCACTTGCGCGGTCGCCAAGGGGCATATGCGATAGCCCTGCCCGCAAGCGGGAGAGGGCGCCGAGCTCTCCAAGCCTATCTGTTCGCCCTAAACCCGCTCCAGCGCCCGCTCAAAATCCTCGATCAAATCGTCGGGATGCTCGAGCCCGGCCGAGAAGCGAATGAAGCCTTCGCTGATGCCGAGCTCGGCGCGGGCCTCCGGCGCCAGGCGCTGATGCGTCGTGGTCGCGGGATGCGTCACCAGGCTCTTGGCGTCGCCGAGATTGTTGGAGATGCGCGAGATCTTCAGCGCGTTGAGGCAGCGGAAGGCGCCGGCCTTGCCGTCCTTCACCTCGAAGCCGACCAGCGTCGAGCCGGCGCCCATCTGCTTCTTCACCGTCTCGGCCTGCGGATGATCGGGGCGGCCCGGATAGACCAGCCGCGTGATCTTCGGATGCCTGGCCAGCGCCTCGGCGATCTTCGCCGCGTTCTCGGTCTGGGCGCGAACGCGGACGCCGAGCGTCTCCAGTCCCTTCAGCAGCACCCAGGCGTTGAACGGCGACAGCGACGGACCGGTCTGGCGCATGAAATTATGGATGTGCTCGGCGATGAAGGCTTCCGACGACAGGATGACGCCGCCGAGGCAGCGGCCCTGGCCGTCGATATGCTTGGTCGCGGAATAGACCACGACGTCGGCGCCGAGCGACAGCGGGCTCTGCCAGATCGGCGTCGCGAACACATTGTCGACGATCAGCCGGGCGCCGCCGCTATGCGCTATCCTGGCGATCGCGCCGATGTCGAGCACGTCGAGCGTCGGATTGGTCGGGCTCTCCAGGAAGAAGGTCTTGGTGTTCGGCCGCAATGCGCGCTGCCACTGGTCGAGATCGAGGCCGTCGACCAGGGTCGTCTCGATGCCGTAGCGCGGCAGCAGGTCCTGCACCACGTAGAGGCAGGAGCCGAACAGGGCCTTCGAGGCCACCACGTGATCGCCGGCCTTCAGCGGCGCGAGGATCGCGGTGGTCACCGCGGCCATGCCGGTCGCGGTCGAGCGCGCGGCTTCCGCGCCCTCGAGCTCGATCATGCGGCGCTCGAACATCGCAATCGTCGGATTGGAATAGCGCGAATAGATGAAGCCGGGGTCCTGGCCCTTGAAGCGCGCCTCGCATTGCTCGGCGGTGTCGTAGACGTAGCCCTGGGTGAGAAACAGCCCTTCCGACGTCTCCCCGAATTGCGAGCGGAGCGTGCCGCCATGGACGAGGCGGGTTTCGGGACGAAAGCGGGCGGTACCTTCAGATTCAGACATGTGACCTCCGAAGTGGCCATTTCTCCTGGAGAATGGCCACAAAAAAACCGGCCTGGAGCAACCTCCACAAGCCGGGATCACACTGTCCCCGGCCTGTTTAGCGACTTATTTAACGTGGCTGCAAGCCGGCCGGCTCAAATCACCACGGGATAAGTGCAGCTGATATTCCCTCGCGCCCTTTCCGTCAAGACGGTCATCGGATAACCCGTAAAAGCCCATATTTTGGGGCTTGATGGCCGCCTGGAGTATGATTTTTGGGCCATCTCGAGGGATCGCCGAGGGACCGCGCCGTGTCGTTCACGCTGGAAGAAGAATCCAACGGAATTCTGCCCGACCGCATGATCGCGGAGATGGCGGAGGCCGGCCTCATTCTGCCCGCCTACGACTTCGTCGAGAGCCAGATCCAGCCGGCCAGCCTCGATCTGCGCCTTGGCGACATCGCCTACCGGGTCCGCGCCAGCTTCCTGCCGGGACCCGATGCCACCGTCGCCGAGCGGATCGACCAGCTGAAGCTGCACGAGATCGATCTGTCCGACGGCGCGGTGCTGGAGACCAACTGCGTCTACATCGTGCCGCTGCTGGAGAGCCTGGCGCTGCCGCCGGAGATCGTCGCCGCGGCCAACCCGAAGAGCTCGACCGGACGGCTCGACGTCTTCACCCGCGTGATCGCCGACGGCACCCGCCGCTTCGACATGATCGGCGCCGGCTATCACGGCCCGCTCTACGCCGAGATCAGCCCGAAGACGTTTCCCGTGCTGCTGCGCGAGGGTTCGCGGCTCAGCCAGGTCCGCTTCCGGATCGGCGAGGCGACGCTCTCCGCCGACGAGCTCGATGCGCTGCATGCCGCCGAGCGGCTGGTCGATATCGACGATGCCGATCTCACCCATGGCGTCGCGCTTTCCGTCGATCTCTCTGGCGAGAGCTCGGGCGGCTTCGTCGGCTATCGCGCCAAGCGCCACACCGGCGTGGTCGATGTCGATCGCCGCGGCGGTTATGCGGTCGACGATTTCTGGGAGCCGATCAAGGCCCGGCCCGACGGCAGCCTCATTCTCGATCCCGGCGAGTTCTACATCCTGGCTTCGAAAGAGGCGGTGCAGGTGCCGCCGGACTACGCCGCGGAGATGGTGCCGTTCGATCCGCTGGTCGGCGAATTCCGCGTCCACTATGCCGGCTTCTTCGATCCCGGTTTCGGCTATGCCGGCGCCGGCGGCAAGGGCGCGCGCGCCGTGCTCGAAGTGCGCTCGCGCGAGGTGCCGTTCATTCTCGAGCATGGCCAGATCGTCGGCCGCCTCGTCTATGAACGGATGCTCGAGCGCCCCGACGCGCTGTACGGTCAGCGCATCGGCTCGAACTATCAGGCGCAGGGCCTGAAGCTCTCCAAGCATTTTCGCGTGTAATTCCGCGAGTCGGACTTTGCGTCATTCTCCGCTGTCATTCCCCGCGAAAGCGGGGAATCCAGTACGCCGCGGCCCCTCCATCGACAACGACTGTCTCTGGAATACTGGATCGCCCGATCAAGTCGGGCGATGACACTGCGCTTGGGTTTGGTTGCGTCGTCATGCTGACGATGACACACTCCACCAAAATAAGAGATCGGGAGTAAACATGAGCGCCGCAACAGATTCAGCGCAGCAAGAAGCGCAGTGGCGGAAATGGCGCAGCGTCGCCGATCTCTATCACGCCTTCTTCACCGGGCTGATCCTCACCGTCGTCACGCGGCGCGGCACGGCTGATGCAGCGGAGTTCGTCTTTCGCGTGTTTCGCCGCCAGCAGCAGGAACGCTTTCTCCCCGGCTTGAAGAAGCTCGGTCTCGACGGCCTGCCGCCGGCGGTCGCGGCCGCGCAGTATCATTATCTCTCCAACTGGATCGGCGGCGTGCATGTCGAATACATGCACGAGACCGACCGCAAGGCCTGGATCCGCTATCCGCCGCCGCGCTGGATCTGGAAGGGCACGGCGATCTGCGGCGTGCCTGGCGAGGTCTCGCGCGCGATGCTGCGCGGCTGGCACGCCAACAACGGCGTCGCGCTCGGGGATTTGCGGCTCGGCTTCGTCTGCACCAAGCAGAGTGTCGACGGCCAGGACGGCCTCGAGGGCTATTACTGCGAATACGATCATCCGCTCGAGCTCGATCAGCGCCTCGTGTTCGCGCGCCATCTCGAGGCGCCGCTATTCGATCCCAACACCGCGCCCGCGCTGCCGGTCGACAGCTGGCCGAAGCCGCGGCTGGAAAAGGCCTATCGCAACTACGCGATGGAATATGTGAAGACGGCCGCGCCGGTCATCGTGCAGGTGTTCGGCCCGGAGGATGCGAGCTATCTGTTGCATCTCACCGGCAGACTGATCGGCATGCAGTATTATGACGAGGTCGCGCAGGCGCTCGGCGGCAGCCGTGGCCGCGCCACGGAATTTGCCGCATTCCTGCGCACTCTCTTCGAGTCGCAGGACGATGTCGCTGACATCACCGAGTCCGAGGGCCAGTTCGAGATCCGCCAGCAGGGCTGGAAGCTGATGGCCGATGTCGCCGACTATCACCCGGCCTGCGCCAGCGTGCTGACCGGCCTGTTCGAAGGGCTGGCCGCCGGCTGCGGGCGGCATATTCCGGTGTATCTGAAGCCGAACAGCACCGCCGGCGCGCCGTTCGTCTGGTCGATCGGCTAGATCAGAGGTTCGTCCGGGTTCACCTGCAATCGCGCAGGCCCCCCTTGCGTCCCGCGCACGTGGATTCCGCCATTGCCATGGTAGGGAAACACCATGGCGCGGCTCCCCAGATCGCGCAGAGCGCGATCAGTAAAAGTGGGTACCGGTTTTGCGTCTGATCGCGCTCTGAATCATAAATTTTGGCGCATGACCTTTTCGCCAAACCGCTCACACTTTGGCGGGTCATGCGCCAGGGAGTAGAAATGTCCGATCTCGGCCTCGCCGAAATTCCTGTCGACGAACAAGAGCGGCCGCTGCCGCCGCCGGTGACCAAGCCGGCGCGCAATGCGCTGCTCGACGGGCCGATCCTGCGCACGCTGCTGTGGCTTGCGTGGCCGAACGTGATCGCGCTCTCCGCCGGCACCTGCGTCGTCATCGCGGAGACTTCGTATATCGGCCGGCTCGGCGTCGAGTCGCTTGCGGCGATGGCGCTGGTGTTTCCCTGCGTGATCCTCACTATGACGATGTCCGGCGGCGCGATGGGCGGCGGCGTCGCATCCGCGATCGCGCGTGCGCTCGGCGCCGGCGAGATCGAGCGCGCCTCGACGCTGGCGATGCATGCGCTGCTGATCGGCCTGACCTTTGGTCTGACGTTCATGCTGGGCATGCTGATCTTCGGTCCGCGCCTGCTCGAACTGCTCGGCGGCCGCGGCAATGTGCTGGCGCAGGCGATCGCCTATTCGCAGGTGTTCTTCGGCGGCGCGATCCTGCCCTGGCTGATGAACACCATGGCCGGCATCCTGCGCGGCACCGGCAACATGAAGCTGCCGTCGACCATGATCCTGTCGTCGGCGGTGTGGCAGATCATTCTCGGCGGCACGCTCGGGCTCGGCCTCGGTCCGGTGCCGCAATTCGGCATGCGCGGCGTCGCCGCGGGTTCGCTGATCGCCTATTCGATCAGCATCAGCGTGATGGGCTGGTATCTGTTCTCGGGCCGTGCCCGCGTGAAGCCGAAACTCAAGGGGCTGCGCGTGCAATGGGCGATGTTCATCGACATCCTCAAGGTCGGTGCCATCTCCTGCTTCTCGCCGCTGCAATCGGTGCTGACGATCTCGATCTTCACCCACATGCTGGCGCAGTTCGGCACCGCGGTGCTCGCCGGCTACGGCATCGGCGCACGGCTCGAATTCATGCTGACCTCGGTCGCCTTCGCGGTCGGCATCGCCTCGGTGCCGATGATCGGCATGGCGGTCGGCGCCGAGCGCGTCGCGCGGGCCCGGCGCATCGCCTGGACCGCAGGCACGGTGTCGTTCCTTGCGGTCGGCGTGGTCGGCAGCTTCATCGCCGTCTTCCCCGACCTCTGGGTCAATCTGTTCACCAGTGATCCGCACGTGCGGGCGACCAGCCATCAATATCTCTCGACCGCCGCGCCGATGTACGCGTTCATCGGCCTTGCGATGTCGATGTATTTCTCCTCGCAGGGCGCCGCGAAGGTGCTGGGTCCGGTGCTGGCGCAGACCGCGCGGCTGATCTTCATCGGCGCCGGCGGCTGGTGGCTGTCGACGCATGAGGCGAGCGCGCAGAACTTCTTCGCACTCGCCGCCGCCTCGATGGGCGTGCTCGGCGTGCTGTCCTGCCTCAGCGTGATCCTGACGCGCTGGGGCAAATCAGCGCCGGTCGCCGAGGCGCAGCCGGCGCTGTCGTAGCATTTCTCAATCCGTCATCCTGAGGAGCGGCCTCTTGGCCGCGTCTCGAAGGATTGACGGCCCCGATGCTTCGGCGTCCGCTTCTGGAAACAGCCGGGCTGTCGCCCTTCGAGACGGCCGCTTCGCGGCCTCCTCAGGGTGACGGTCACGGTTTAAATGCGCGGCCGGTCGCGCAACGTTGCGGATCACGCCGCGCTCTTCTCCCTGGCCGACTTGGCCATCGCCGCCTGCATCGCCGCCGCGCCGAGGTCCATCTGCGCGTCCATGTAGGGCGCGACCTCGTGCGGCAGCACGTCGGCGATCCACACCACGCGGCAGCGCGCGTCGCCCTCGGCGAACACCTGCACCGAGGCGGAATGCTGCTTCAACCGCTCGCTGCTGATCGCATAGACCAGCCGCTTTCGGTTGTCGTCGCAATCGACCAGCGTCTCGCGCGCCACGGTGCCGTTGGCGAAAGTGACGGTGCGGACGTCGCCGTCCAGTTGCGTGTGGGTCACGAAGCCCGGCACCAGCCGCGTATGCAGCGCGCCGAAATCGCGCAGCGCGTCCCAGACATGATCTGCCGGCGCGTCGATCGGGATATCCTTGTGAATGGAAGCCATGATTGTAACCTTTCGGGTGGTTGTCATTCCCGCGCAAAGGCTTCGCCTTTGTCGCTGGAGGGCGAGCGATGCGATGCTCCGGCATCGCGTTCCTGAGCGCGTCTCGAAGGATGACCGGATCTCGCTCGGGGCCATCCTTCGAGACGCCGCGCGTTGCGCGGCTTCTCAGGATGACGTTGGAATGCGCGGCTCTTTGTCAGGTCGACACCGCCTCGACATTGTTGCCGTCGGGGTCGAGCAGGAACGCCGCGTAATAGGTCGGGCTGTAATCCTTGCGATGGCCCGCCGCGCCATTGTCCTTGCCGCCGGCTTTCAGGCCTTCGGTATGGAATGTCTTGATCGCGTCATGGCTCGGCGCGCGGAACGCAACGTGCGCGCCGCCTTGGGCCTTGCCCTTGTGCGAATGCAGCCAGAGCGCGGGCTCGCCCTTCGGGCCGAAGCCGGCGCCGCTGTCGTCGCGCGAGCAGAGCACGAAGCCGAGTGGTGCCAGCACCGCGGTGTAGAAGCGCACGCTGGCGTCGAGGTCGGCTACGCGCAATCCGATATGGTCGTACATGAGGAGATCTCCAGTCGCTGTGCGCATCGAAAGACGCGCGGACTGGAGCAGCCTAGCTATTGCAGCGCGAGACGTTCTTGGAAAATCTTGCGGTCGCCGCGCGAGGCCTGGCGGAACTTCAGCGGCGAGGCGCCGGCGGCGCGATGGAAGCTGCGCACGAAATTGGACAGGTCGCCGAAACCGACGTCATAGGCGATGTCGGTGATCGGGCTGTCGTCATCCGCGAGCCGCCGCGCCGCATGGCGCAGCCGCGAGCGCACGAGATATTGATGCGGGGTGACGCCGAGCACCGCGGAAAACAGCCGCAGGAAATGGAAGGTGCTCAAGCCGGCCTGCTCCGCGGCATCGTCGAGGTCGATCTGATGATGTGAATTGGCGTCGATCCACAGCGCGGCCTCGACGGCGCGGCGGCGATCGCGCAAGCCCGCGGTGAGAGGCTTTGCCTTGCGGTCGGACACCAGCTCGACAAGGCGGCTGGTGAGGAGGTGGCCGATCTCGTCGAGGCCGACGTCGCTGTTGCCACCTGCCGCCGTTTGCGCGAGCTCGCCGATCACCATCAGTTCCGGCAGCGGCGGCACCGAGCCGATCTGCCAGACCGCCGCGCGGTCGCCGATGGTCTCGACCAGCTCCGGGTCCAGGAAGAACGACAGGCATTCGTCGCCGACCACATGATCGTGCGTGCAGGTGTATTCGTCGCCGGGATGGCCGACCAGGATCGAGCCTGCCACCAGCTCATGGAAGCGGCCGCGGCAATGGCAGCCGAAGCTGCCGCTGCGCACATAGGACACCGAGTGGCAGGCGAACTGCTCGGCGAACGGCTTGTCGCCGGGTTCCGCCGTGCAGCGAAACTCGTTCACCGTGATGCGATCGCGCTGCAGCAGCGTAGTTCGGACCATACCCGGGATTTAAGCTTGCGGCCGGAGTCGTGCAACGGGCAGCAGCACATCAAAAAGGGTCTTGCTGGTGGTCGGCTGGGCGCCCTCGATCGAGAGCAGCCGCCGCTTCGAGATGCTGCCGCCGTTCGGCGAGATCCGGTCGGCATAATTGCCCGCCTCGAGCACGCGGTGGCAGGGCACCATGATCATGAAGGGATTGCGGCCGAGCGCCTGTGCCACCGAATAGACCGCACCGGACGCCCGCAAGGCGCTCGCCACCTCGTCATAGGTCCGGGTTTCGCCGCGGGGAATGGTGCGGACAAACTGGTAGACGCGCGCGTTGAACGCCGGGATGCCGCTCATGTCGAGCGCAACACCGGCAAGGTCCTCAATGCCGCCGCGCAAGGTCGCGGCGATACCCTCGATCGCGACAGCGATCTCCTCGGGAGGCCGCATCTCGCGTGCATCCGGATAAAGCTTGAATAGCCGCTTGCGGGTCTCGATCTCGCGCAGCTCGGGAAGCTGCACGCCGGCCACGCCGAGCTCACCCCACGCGATACCGCATCGGCCGATCGCCGTGTCGAAAATGGTATACCCACGCCCCGCCATGACGCCACCAGCCCCCAAGCGCGCGATCTTAACATCGTCGCCGGCGTGCGCATCTTGAATCTTGACGTTTAGCTAACCATGTCGCGGCCCCCTCTGTGTGACCTCGCCAATTTATCAGTCACGCATCTTAAAGGCTTTGCCCGCTATCTGGTCGTCAGCATGCTGCTCCACGGTACGATCGGAACGATGACCAGCACCGGCGCGGATATCGCGCGCGGCGGCACCGCCGCGGCCGGGACATCGGCCGGGCGTCGTCATCCGCTGTTCGCATTGCTGTTGCTGGCCTTGGTCCTGCGCCTTGCGGCCGCGCTCTGGCCCAACGTGATGTATCCCGACGAGATCTTTCAATATCTCGAGCCGGCGTGGCGGATGCTCGGCCATGACGGCATTTTGACGTGGGAGTGGCGCGAAGGCATTCGCGGCTGGTTCCTGCCGACATTGCTGGCCGGGCCGGTCGCGGTGGGCGGCTTGATTGCGCCGGGCGGCGAGGGCGCTTTCCTGGTGCCGCGCCTGGTCGCCGCAACGGCGTCGCTGTCGATCGTGGTCAGCGCCTGGTACTTCGGTGCACGCATCTCGCGAACCCATGCCATCGTCGCGGCGTTCGCGGCTGCGGTCTGGTTCGAGTTGATCCTGCTCGCGCCGCACACATTGGGCGAGCCGCTGGCGACGGCGCTCATCGTACCGGCGGCGCTGCTGGTGACCGGTCGTCCGTCGCCGCGGCATCTCGCGATCGGCGGCGCGTTGCTCGCTTTCGCCTTTGTCTGTCGCTTTCAGTACGCGCCGGCCATCGCCATGCTTGCCCTCGGCGCCTGCTGGATGCGTTGGCGAAGCCTGATTCCGCTGATCGCGGGCGGTCTCGCCGCGCTGGTGCTCACCGCCGCGATCGACCTTGCGCATGGCGCCGTGCCGTTCGCCTGGCTGATCGGCAACATCAAGGAAAACCTGCTGCACGACCGCGCGACCGAGTTCGGCGTGACGCCGGCTTCGGCCTATCTCGTCAACTTCCTGATCGTGTGGTCGGCGGCGATCGTGTTGCCGCTCGCTGCGATCTGGCGCGGCGCGCGCCATGCGCCGCTGCTGCTGGCCGTGGCGCTGGTCAACCTCGTCTTCCACAGCCTGATCGAGCACAAGGAATACCGCTTCGTCTTCCTGTCGGTTGTGCTGTTCATCATCGTCGCGGCGCTGGGATCGGCCGATTGGGTGCAATGGCTGCGCGCAAAACCCGGTTGGCGCCGCTGGGCATTGCCGATCGTCACCGGCGGCTGGGCCTTGCTCTCGGTGACGCTCGCCGGCGCCAGCGAAGGGATGCGCGACTACTGGACGCGCGGTGTCGGCGCGGCGCGGCTTGCCGCCGAACTGCGCAGCGATCCGCAGATGTGCGGCCTCGCACTTTACAATGTCCGTTTCCAGCTGTTGCCGGGGCGGGAACGATTGGTCGGCCCGGTGCCGCTCTATGCGCTCGAGCCCGCCGATCCGCTCGCCGAGCTGATCCTGCCGCCGCTGTTGCAGGCGACCAGGCCGGCCTTCAACCGCATCCTCGCGCGGCCCGCGGCGGCCGGTGATCTGCCGGCGGATTATTCAAGGCAAAGCTGTGCCCGCGTCGGCATCGCCGAGGCCTGCATCTATGCACGAAGCGGCAGCTGCGACGCATCCGCCGCCGCGGCTTTTGTCATCAATGACGTGCTCGTGAGGATGGGCCACTAGCGGGGGTGGTGCGGCGATCGGCTCCAATGCGCGCTTGATCCGCTGCCTCCGCCCGGGCTATGGTCCGGCCGGTCGCACCGGGTGGGGCGACCTCAAGCTATTGAGATCGCGGGCGTAGTTCAATGGTAGAACGGCAGCTTCCCAAGCTGCATACGAGGGTTCGATTCCCTTCGCCCGCTCCAGCCTTCAGGCAAATGTCGCGGGACAGTTTGTCGGCAAGGCAATGTATTTGACGACAGCAGGAGACGTGACGTGAGGTTGCTTGGAGCGCTGCTGCTTGCGCTGGGCGTGCTTTGGCTGACGAGGCCGGCATCCGCGCAAATGTATGATCCGCGCTATCCCGTCTGCATGCATGTTTACGGTGAGTTGGTCGGCGAACGCATGGACTGCATCTTCACGTCGCTGGATCAGTGCCAGGCCGGCGCTGTGGGGCTGCCGGCGACCTGTCTGGTGAACCCCTATTATGCGCCGAGGTCGGCGCGTCCTTACCGGCCTGAACGATGACCTTTCCGCTCGTATCGGCGAGCGTCATTTGAGATCAGTGCATGGCATGGTGGTACTTCGCGCTCTTTGCGATCGTTCTGGTCGGATGTTGTGCATTGGTGGTCCGCGCCCGTCGCGGCAGCAATACGCGAGAAGACGAGGAGCTGAACCGGCGGATTGACGAGCGCGTCGATCGGCTCGATCTCCCCCGGCGCAATCGCGACAGGGATTCCTGACCCGGGCGATCCGCAGACGGCCTTCGCCATTATCCCGGGATATTACGGCGATCTGTTCACGCAACGTGCGCGCCTAACGAACCGTACTCGACCTGTTCTTCTCACAACGTGCAGTTATGTTTCCGTAGTTCTCCGCGTTTGAGAACGAAGTTCCACCGGAACGATGTCGCGGGTTCCGGCATTGGTCGAACAGAGCCGACCGACCTCCGGCGAGAACGGTCGGTTCAAGCCCGCGCCGGGCCGTTCCCTCTCAACAGCCCCCCTAGAAGACGGTCGGCGCGGGTCCTTATCCCGGTTCTGCCCGATGTGACGAGCCTGCGCGCCGGTCGCGTATCGCTGACGTTGCGCGATGGATTCAGCGCCAGCCCAAAGCGGGCGCGATCTGGGTCAGGATCGTCTCGATCACATGCGCGTTGTAGGCGACGCCGAGCTGATTGGGGACGGTCAGGAGCAAGGTATCGGCCTCCGCGATCGCCTCATCGGTCTTGAGCTGCTCGATCAGCCTGTCCGGCTCGGCGGCGTAGCCGCGGCCGAAGATCGCGCGCGTCCTCTCGTCGATGAAGCCGATCTGGTCTTCCTCCTGCCCGTTGCCGAAATAGGCGCGGTCGCGATCGTCGACCAGCGCGAAGATGCTGCGGCTCACCGAGACCCGCGGCTCGCGCGTGTGCCCGGCCTCCTTCCAGGCGGCGCGATAGGCCCGGATCTGGGCCGCCTGCTGGATGTGGAAAGCCTCTCCGGTCTCGTCGCTCTTCAGTGTCGAGCTCTGCAGGTTCATCCCGAGCTTCGCCGCCCACACCGCGGTGGCGTTCGAGCCGGCGCCCCACCAGATGCGCTCGCGCAGGCCTTCCGAGAGCGGTTCGAGCCGCAGCAGGCCGGGAGGATTGGGAAACATCGGCCGTGGATTGGGCTGCGCAAATCCCTGGCCGCGCAGCATGTCGAGGAAGATCTCGGCATGACGCCGGCCCATGTCGGCGTCGGTCTCGCCCTCGCCGGGCTGATAGCCGAAATAGCGCCAGCCATCGATCACCTGCTCGGGCGAGCCACGGCTGATGCCGAGTTGCAGGCGTCCCCTCGCGATCAGGTCGGCCGCGCCGGCGTCCTCGATCATGTAGAGCGGATTTTCGTAGCGCATGTCGATCACGGCGGTGCCGATTTCGATCCGGCTGGTCCTGGCGCCGACCGCCGCCAGCAGCGGGAACGGCGAGGCCAGTTGGCGGGCGAAGTGATGGACGCGAAAATACGCGCCGTCCGCGCCGAGTTCTTCGGCGGCGACCGCGAGGTCGATGGATTGCAGCAGCACATCCGCGGCTGAGCGGGCCTGCGACTGCGGCGAGGGCGTCCAGTGCCCGAACGAAAGGAATCCGATCTTCTTCATGCCGGCAATGTAGGGATGTCCGCGACGAATTGCGATCCGCGATGTGACCCAAAGGATGACCGAAAGTGTTTACCAGCCGGGAGATTTTTCTGCGGCAGATGTTGCGGGTTTTGCAGATCGCGCCGTTGCGCGAGTGCTGCATGCGTGCAGGTCTTGCCGCCTGCGCCGCGGCATGACTTGCGATCTCGGGGCGCGCCGCCTAGCTTTCCGCCACGATTTCTCCCGCCAACACCTTCCCGCAGGTCCCGATGTCGCAGCCGCTTCTGTTTCAGCCGATCACGCTTCGCGGCGTGACCTCCCGAAACCGCATCCTGATCTCACCGATGTGCCAGTATTCGGCGACCGACGGTCTCGCCAATGACTGGCATCTCGTGCATCTCGGCAAGTTCGCCCAGGGCGGCGCCGGGCTCGTGATGGTCGAGGCCGCAGCGGTTGTCGCCGAGGGCCGCATCACCCATGGCGATGTCGGCATCTGGAACGACGAGCAGATCGCACCGCTCGAACGGATCGCCGCCTTCCTCAAGGACAATGGCGCGGTGCCCTCGATCCAGCTCGCGCATGCCGGTCGCAAGGCCAGCATGCAGCGTCCCTGGTACGGCAATGCCGCTCTCGATGAGGCCGACCGCGCCCGCGGCGATCTGCCGTGGCGGACGGTGGCGCCGAGCGCGATCCCGATGGAAGACGGCTGGCTGATGCCGCACGCGCTCGAGGTGGCCGAACTCGCCGCGCTTCGCGAGCAATGGCGGCGCGCCACCTTGCGCGCGGTGGAGGCCGGCTTCGAATTCGTCGAGGTGCATTGCGCGCATGGCTATCTGCTGCACGAATTCCTCTCGCCATTGTCGAACCGCCGCAGCGATGCCTATGGCGGCGATCGCGCCGGGCGGATGCGCTATCCGCTCGAGATCATCGAGACCGTGCGCGCCGCCTGGCCGGCGGAGCGGCCGCTGTCGGTGCGGATCTCCTCGGTCGACGGTATCGACGGCGGCCTGACGCTCGAGGACCAGGTCGCGTTCGCCCGCGAAGCCAGGGCGCGCGGCGTCGATCTGATCGATTGCTCGTCGGGCGGCCTGCTCGGCTCGGCGACCGCGGCGCGGATTCCGCGCGGCTACGGCTTTCAGGTGCCCTATGCCGACGAGATCCGCCGCGCCGCGGACATTGCGACCATCGCGGTCGGCCTCATCCTGCATCCGGAGCAGGCCGAAGACGTTCTCGCCAAAGGCCAGGCCGATCTGGTCGCGATCGGCCGCGAGGCGCTGTTCGATCCGAACTGGCCGCTGCACGCCGAGCTTGCGCTTGGCGGTGGAGGCGGCGAGGTGTTCGCGTCCTGGCCGAAGCAGTACGGTTGGTGGCTGGAGCGGCGCGAGCCCGGCCTGCGCCGGCTCGATGGCCCGCCGCTGCCGTTCCGCCAGAGCTGACAAGAAAATCCGACAACAACCTGGGAGGTCGTTATCATGACGTCAGTCGCAAAGCGCCCCTATCGCGGCGTCTTCCCCGTGGCGCCGACCATCTTCGACGCCAATGGCAATCTCGACCTCGAAGGACAACGGCGCTGCGTCGACTTCATGATCGACGCCGGTTCCCACGGCATCTGCATCCTCGCCAATTTCTCCGAGCAGTTCGTGCTGACCGACGCCGAGCGCGAGACCGTGATGCATGCGGTGCTCGAGCATGTCGCCGGCCGCATTCCCGTCATCGTCACCACGACGCATTTCTCCTCGGCGGTCTGTGCGGCGCGCAGCCGCGAGGCGGAAGCCGCCGGAGCTGCGATGGTGATGATCATGCCGCCCTATCACGGCGCCACCTTCCGCGTCGGCGAGCCGGGCATCTACGAGTTTTATCGGGTCGTGTCGGATGCCATCAACATCCCGATCATGATCCAGGACGCGCCGGTGGCGGGCACGCCACTCTCGGTGGATTTCCTGGCACGGATGGCAAAGGAGCTCGCCAATGTCAGGTACTTCAAGATCGAGGTGCCGATGGCCGCAAACAAGCTGCGCGGCCTGATCGAGAAGGGCGGCGCCGAGATCGAGGGGCCGTGGGACGGCGAGGAGGCGATCACGCTGATGGCCGATCTCGATGCCGGCGCCACCGGTGCGATGACCGGCGGCGGCTATCCCGACGGCATCCGCCAGATCATGGATCCGTTCTTCGCCGGCCGGCGGGACGAGGCGGTGCAGGCCTATGCGCGCTGGCTGCCGCTGATCAACTACGAGAACCGGCAATGCGGGCTGCAGGCCTGCAAGGTGCTGATGCGCGAAGGCGGCGTCATCAAGTCCGATGCGGTGCGCCACCCGCTGCAACCGCTGCATCCCGCGACCCGCGCCGGGCTGATCGAGATCGCGCGCACGCTCGATCCGGTGGTGCTGCGCTGGGGACGCTAACGGCGATTAGGCGTCCCACGTCACCGGCAGATCCAGCAGCCCGCGGAATGCCCAGCCGCCGATCCGCGCCGGCTTGTCCGCGATCAGGCGCAGATTCGTCAGCCGGTTGAAGATCGCGGGCAGCGCGACGTCGGCGACCATGGCGCGCGAGGCCCAGGCGCCGGCGCAGAAATGCGGGCCGGCACCGAACGCGATGCTCTTGCCGGCGTCGCGGCGCACGTCGAACGCGTCGGGCTTGTCGAAGTGTTTTTCGTCACGGTTCGCCGAGCCGAACATCAGGAACACGCGCTCATTGGTCTCGAATGCGACGTCCCTGATCGTCCACGGTTTTGCGATGCGCCGCGGCGACATCCCGATCGGCGAGATCCAGCGCGCATATTCCTCGAACACCTGCAGCCACGGGACCGTGCCGCTCGTCGCCAGCGCCAGCTGGTCGGGATGGGTCAGCAGCGCCCATACCGTGCCGGCGATCGCGTCGCGCGGCTCGTTCTGGCCGCCCGAGATCGCAAGCTTGATATTGGCGCGCACGCTCTCCATCGGCATGTCGGTCTGCAGCATCACGCCGAGCAGGCTGAGGTCGGGCGTCTTGCGCAGCCTGGGGACCATGTCGTCGATCGCGGCATCGATCCCGGAGGTTGCCGCATGGCAGCGCGCCTCGATCGCGGGATTGCCGACATAATTGGCGATGCCGTCGATCATGCCCTGCGACCACGCATTCATGTCCTGGAAGCGCATATTGGTGAGGCCGGTGATCGACTTCAGGCATTCGGCCGAGAATGGCAGCGCGAAGGCCTGCACGAAATCGACGACGCCGTCCGGCTTCAGCTCGTCGAGGATGCGCGTCGCGTGTGCTGCGAACTGCGCGGTCCAGTGCGATCTGACGGTTTTGGGCGAGATCGCCGGAAAGATCGCCTTGCGCTCGTTCATGTGCGCATCGCCGTCCTTGCGCATCATGTTGTGGCCCATCAGTTTGTTCATCAACCCCTCGGGCTGGTGCGACGAGAACACGTCGATCTGCTTTTCCGAGATGAAGATGTCGTCGCGGCTGCACAGCAGCGTGCTGCCGAGCTGCGGCACGAAGGCGATCGGCGCCTCCTTGCGCATGCGCGCCAGCGCCGGATAGGGATCCTGCCAGAAGGCGGGGACGTCGATGTCGAAATGGGGCGCGGTGCTCACGACGGGATCTCGGTTTGGCCTCGGGTTTTCGAACCGAGCATAGGCCGGCGGGCGCGGCCCGTCTGTCCCCAGCGCTGGGGACAGAGTGAAGCCACACCGCCTGGAGCGCTCAGTTCAGCTGGCGCGTCGAGGCCATCAGGCGCAGCGCGATCGCGAACAGCTCGTTCTGCGAGGAGATGCCGAGCTTGTCATAGGCACGCTTGCGATAGGTGAGGGCGGAGTGCAGCCCGATGCCGAGCTCGGCGGCGATCGCTTCCGAGCTGAGACCGGAGAGGATGCGCAGGCAGACCTCCTTTTCACGCCCGGTCAGCCTGACGAGCGGCTCGGCGGTTGCAAACAGGATCTTCAACCGCTCGATCGGATCAACATCCGCTGCCGGGTCGCGCTGGAAATGCCGCGCCACGGCCGCCGTCAACGCCGGCGCGACCGCGGCCAGGTGCGCGATCTGCTCGCGGCTGAAGCGGCCTTGCGCGGTGATCTGGTAGAAGTTGACGTAGAAGCAGGTGTCGCCGGTCCAGATCGCGGAAGCGAACTTGTCGACAATGTCGGAGTCGTCGAAGAATATCTTGCGGTAGCCGTCGCTGTACATGCGGCGGGCAAAGTTCGGCAGCACGATCGGCGCGGCCTGCATCCGCCCCTCGAACACCGCATCGCGGTTCGGGTCGGCCTGATGGAAATGTTCGGAATAGGCGATCCCGAGGTCGCGCCCGGTCGGGATGTTGCCGACATCGAGCAGGCATGCGGCGGTCCGCGGGCCGGTGAACGAGAACACCATGCAATGACCGACACCGGCGACGCGGCGGAGCGCGCCGATCAGGGCCTGCGGAAAGTTGTCGCGGCCGATCGCCAGCAGCGCCGGCGTGATGTCGCTGACGACAGAAGTCTTGAAGGCGTAATCTGCCTTCATGGCGTCCTCCCTGTGTTTCGGGAAGACTAGAGCCTTTTCCGTTCCGATGGAATCGGAACGGGGCTCTGGATTGTTTGTTTTGACGCGTTTTCTTGACGCGAACCGGTACCCACTTCGCTCGAAAACGCTCTGGCAGCGACATCGCTGGCGTGCAAGCGGCGCCTCAGGCGCCCGGCACCTGGTCGAGGAAGCCGGTGATGCTCCTGATCCGGCCGTCCTTCAGCGTGGCGAAGTCGGTGCCCTTGATCGGGCTGTCGACGCCATCGGGGCCGAGGCCCCAGGAGAACCGGACATGGTCGCCGAAACCGTTCGGCTCCCCGATCAGCTTGAAGCGGAAGTCCGGAAACTTCTGCTGCACGCCGGCGATCAGCGCGTCGACGCCCTCATGGCCGTCGCCGCTCATCAGCGGATCGATATAGCGCGCGTCGGCGGTCCAGTTCTCGCTCAGCATCTCGCGACGCCGGCTCGGCGTCCGCTCGTTCCAGAGATCGATATAGCGGCGGGCGATGGTGGCATGGTCGGTCATGGTGCTCTCCTTCGATAGTGCCGGACTGTGCGGCGGTCCGGACTATCGAAGGTTCGCGCGCGCCGATCGATTACCTCGGAGGTCATCGCGCAGGCTATGGTGCGATCGTCAGCACCGCCTTCATGTTGGGATGGTAGCGGCAGTAATAGTCGACCGTGCCGGCCTTGGTCAGAACCGACTTGACCGTCTTCTTCGGCGCTATCGTCACGTCGAAGTCGCCGTTCTTCGCGGTGGCGGTGTGGGCCAACACGTCCTTGTTGACCCATTCGATGGTGTCGCCGGCCTTGGCCGACACCTCGGCCGGCGAGATCACCATATTTTCCATCACGATCTGGATGGTGGCCGCATGCGCCGGGACGGCCATCGCGCCGAGCGCGAGCAAGGCCAGCGTTGCGAGACAGCGTCCTGACAACATCACGCGCCTCCTCACTTCAGTCCGGCCGCGACGTGTTCGGCATGCTGCTGGTGGCCCTGGAAGATCTTCAGGCCGGTCTGCAGCAGGCTCTTCAGCTCGGGATTGCTGGCCGAGGGGATCAGCTGCGTCTCCAGCGCGGTGTTGACGGCCTTGTGGTAGGCGACCTCGTTGTCGATATAGGCCTTGTCGTAGGCGGCGCCCTTCAGCTTGCCGAGCTCGGCGAGCTTGTCGGCCGCCTGCTTCGACAGCGCCTTGCTGGTGTCGTTGTCTTCCGGCGTCACTTTCAGCTTCTTGACGAGGTCGAGCGCCTGCTTGTTCACCGCCTCGTGGTCGCGCGCCATGTCCTTGGCGAACGCCTTGATCTCCTTGTTGGAAGCCTTCTCTTCCGCCTGCTTGGCGGCGTTGATGTCGATCACACCTGCCGTATAGGCGATATGTGCGATCTGCGGATCGGTCGGCTTTGCGCCCTGCGCCAGCGCAGCGCAGTTGAGAAGGCTGAGCGCGGCGACCGCGATACCCAATCGAACGAACATGGTTTGAAACTCCTGTTGAGCCGGGCGTAGCGCGCGGCGCGTCGTTGCTTGCACAGGAGTTGGATGGCGCGGACCAGCAGAGGTTCCCGAAAAATTCAGGCCGTGACGCGGAGCCGTTTCAGAACCGCCTCGGTCAATCGCTCGCAGCGCTTGCCCGCGAAGGGAAACGCCTCCATGACGACGGGACCGATCTTCCGCTCGACATTGTCGCGCAGCATGGTGCGGGCGCGGTGCAGGCGGGTCTTCACGGTTTCCGGCTTGAGGCCGAGGATCTCAGCGGTCTCCTCGACATTCATGCCCTCGATCACGCGGGTGATGAAGACGAGGCGGAACGCCTCGGGCAGCTCGTCGATCGCGTGCTCGACGACGTGCTGGATCTCACGCTGGGCCATGGATTTTTCCGGATCGTCCGTTGACGACAGGGGGAACTGGATGATCTGGGCTTCAGGAGCACCTTTCGGCAGATCGGACCATTCGACGCTGCTGTGCCTGCGGCGCAGGCGGCCGAGTGCCTCGTTCATTGCGATCCGCGACAGCCATGTCGAAAGACTGGAGTCGCCGCGGAACTGGTCGAGATGGGTAAAGGCGCGCACATAGGCGTCCTGAACCACATCCTCGGCCTCGTGGTCGTTGCGCAGGATGCCGCGTGCCAGCCGGAACAGCCGGCGATTATTCGCCTGCATGATGGCGCGGATTGCGGCTTCGTCGCGGGCGCATGCGCGTTGCACGAGCTCGGCATCGCCCGAGCTGGTCGGCGGCAGGGACGTTACATGGGCTTGGCGCATGGCGGGATCGCCCTCACTGTTGGCGGAATAATACCATTGGATGCCAACCGGCCGTACAGGTTCCCGGGAAAATGGTGATCGGCCAAAAAGACCGCTACGGCCTGATATAGGCCTCCGGATCGCCGCGCGCATGCGCCTCCATCGCGTCGAGGAAGCAGCGCACCTTCGCCGGGACAAATTGCCGCGCCGGCAACAGCGCGTGCACGTTGAGCGGTTCGCAGGCATGATCGGGCAGCAGCCGCCGCAACTGCCCGGCCGCGACGGCGGCGCGGGTGTAGCTGGCGGTGACCCGAAGCACGCCATGGCCGGCGAGCGCTGCCTGCAGGCGGACATGGGCATTCGAACTGGTCAGGCGCGCGCGGTCGACCGCGAGATGCTCGACCGCGCCGCCGGGGGCGGTGATCGCCCATGGCGGGTCGCTGGGACCGGTCAACAGCGGCAGCTTTCGCAGATCATCCAGCGTGCGTGGTTCGCCGAATTTCTCCAGCAGCGCGGGTGCTGCGAACAGGCCGCGCTCGAGCGTGAAGACGCGGCGGATCACGATGCCGGCCGACGGCAGCGGCGCCTCCAGCATCGCGAACACGATGTCGTAGTTCTCGGCGATCGGGTTGACGATGTCATGCTCGACATCGATCCTGATCGCGAGTTCGGGATAGCGGCCCATCACCGCGCAGGCGACCGGCCCCGCATGATGCGCGCCGAATTCGTAAGGCGCCTTGATCCGCAGCGTGCCCGCGACCGCGCTCGACATCGCCAGCGCCTCGCTGTGGGTGTCGTGCAGCGCGGCGAACAGCGGGCGCACCTTGCGATAGATGGTCTCGCCGGAATCGGTCAGCCGCAGGTGGCGGGTGGTGCGCTCGATCAGCCGCAGCCCGAGATTGGCTTCGAGTCGCTGCACCGCAGCACTGAGGCTCGATTTGGGATGGCCAAGCACGCGCGCGGCCGCGGTGAAGCCGCCATGCTCGACAACCTCGCAAAACAGCTCCCAGTCGCGCCACTCCATGGCCGATTGTCCATCCACCGGTACAGTGTGTCCAGCCAAATCGGATTATCCCGATGACCGCAATCACCTAACCTCCTCGCAACCAAATTGCATCGGGAGGGTGAGATGGCTGACGACGGAATTTTCCTGCGCAACACCTGGTACGTGGCGGCGTGGAATCACGAATTGATCGACGGCAAGATGGTCGCACGCACCATCCTGGAGCGGCCGATCGTGCTCTATCGCGGCTCGAGCGGGAAAGTCGTCGCGCTGGACGACCGCTGCTGCCATCGCGCCGCACCGCTTTCGATGGGGCGCATCGAGGGCGACGACATCAGGTGCATGTACCACGGCATGAAGTTCGCGGCCGACGGCAAATGCATCCAGATTCCCGGTCAGGACACGATCCCCGCCAAGCTCGGCGTGCGCAGCTATCCCGTGGTCGAGCGCTACAATTTGATCTTCATCTGGACCGGCGACCCGGAGAAGGCCGATCCGAAACTGATCCTCGACTATCCGCCGCTCGAGGATCCCAGATGGCGCGGCTTGCCGGGTTACATGCACTACAAGGCCAACTGGCTCCTGATCGTCGACAATCTCAGCGACTTCGCCCATCTCGCCTTCGTGCACACCAACACGCTCGGCGGTTCGGAGGAGTACGCCTACAAGACCAAGCCGGTCGCGATCGAGAAGCTGGACGACGGCTTCCGCGTCGAGCGCTGGCACATGGCCGCCGAGCCGCCGCCCTACCACAAGAAGGTGATCCCGAACAAAACCGACAAGATCGATCGCCGCAATATCGGCCGCATGATCGTGCCCGGCATCTTCACGCTCGACACCACGTTTGCGCCGGCGGGGCAGGGTGTCGAGAAGGGCGTCCAGGTTCCGGGCACGCGATCGTATCGCAACGCGCAGTTCATGACGCCGGAGACGCGCTCGACCACGCACTTCTTCTGGAACTACCTGCACGATTTCGACATCGACAACCCGAACATCGCACTTTCGCTGCGGCACAGCCTCGAGGAAGGGTTCAACGAGGACAAGGACATCATCGAGGCGCAGCAGCGCGTGTTCGACGCCGATCCGGACTATCAGCTGCTCGCGATCGGCGCCGATGCCCCGCTGACCTATTTCCGCTGGCTGTTCGCGCGCAAGCTCGAGGCGGAGAAGAGCACGGCGCGCGCCGCCTAGTCCGCTGAAACGATGGCTGTCACCACTTGGCGCCGGGATCGCGATATCGTGACGTCCCGGCGTGGCTGCCGTTCCAATAAGGTTGGCGTAAGGTGGTCAACCTGAATTCGTCGATTCTTGATCAGGGTCAAGGTGGCGACCCGCGCCGGCCTGACTATCTCGCTGGCGATCGAATGGTGAATGAGCTTGCCCGAAAAGACGGATCCATCGGATCGAAGTGCGAGCGCTAGTTGGGCGCAGGACGCTTGGCTATGGCCGTTTGAAGCCGCGCGATTGGCGCTGGACGTCTACTCGCAATGGTACCCCAATCGTGCGCCCGAGTCCACAGATTCGCCTGGTGAAGTGGCGTCGCTGCCCTGGACGACAGCCCATTCGGTCGCGCTTCAGCTGCCGTCGATGTGCTTGCTGGATTTCTCAAGAGCGGCCGAAGGCCGGCCGTTGCTGGTCTGCGCGCCCTATGCGCTGCATCGCGCGCAGATTGCGGATCTCGCCCCCGGCTACAGCTTGATGGAGGCGTTGCAGAAGGCTGGCGTTGCGCGTCTCTATCTCACGGATTGGCGGTCGGCGGCATCGGAGATGCGATATTTCTCGATCGACACCTTTCTGTCCGATCTAAACGTGGCCGTCGACACGATCGGGCCGCCGGTCGACCTTGCAGGTCTCTGTCAGGGCGGCTGGCTGTCCTTGCTCTATGCGGCGCGCTTTCCCGGCAAGGTGCGGCGGCTTGTGCTTGCCGGCAGCCCGGTCGACGTTTCGGTGCCGTCAGAGCTTTCCAGGATGGTTGCCTCGCTGCCGCAGCAAGGCTTCGAGGCGCTGGTGCGTCAGGGGGATGGGATTGTCAGTGGCAAGCAGATGCTGAAGGTCTGGAGTATCCCGTTCAGTCTGCTTGACGTGGAAGCGGCGCTGCAGCGACGGCTCGACGGTACGTCGGAGGATGCACGGGCGCTGCTCGACCGTTTCACGCACTGGGACAGCGATCCCCTCGATCTGCCGGGTACCTACTACCTTGAAGTAACCGACTGGATCTTTCGCCAGAACCGGATTGCGGCCGGACACTTCGTCGCGCTTGGCCGCAAAATCGATCTTGCTGCGGTGAAGCTGCCGGTCTTCCTGCTCGCAGCGGAGAACGACATCGTCGTTCCGCCCGACCAGGCGTTTGCGACGATGCGGCTGTTGGGCACGCGGCCGGCGTGGCTGCAACGAGAGACCGAGCCGTGTAGTCACCTCGGCCTGTTCATGGGCCGCAGGGCTCTGGCCGGTTCGTGGCGTCGGATTGCACGCTGGCTTCAGTCTGATCTCGGCGAGACCGCGAGTGAGCGATCGCGTATCAGCGTGTGAGGTGTGATGTGAAATGCCCCGAACTGCGATTTTGCAATCCGGGGCATCCGACATCTATCGCGACAGCGTGCGGCGCGCTTGCTCGTCGTGCTTACTTGGCCGCGACAACCATGATCTCGACATTGTACTGCGGCGCCGCCAGCTTGGCCTCGACGGTGGCGCGGGCCGGGGTGTTACCCTCCGAGACCCAGCCGTCCCACACCGCGTTCATCTCCGCGAAGGTCTTCATGTCGGTGATGTAGATCGTCGCGCTGAGCAGCTTCGACTTGTCGGTGCCGGCCTTGGCGAGGTGGCCGTCGATGATCGCCAGGATGTCCTTGGTCTGGTCGGTGACGCTGCCGCCCGCGGCCTTGCCGGCGACGACGCCGGCGAGATAGACGGTGTTGCCGTGCACGACGGCCTGGCTCATGCGCGGGCCGGTTTCGAAACGCTGAATGCTCATTTGGGTCTCCACTGAATGGCGGGCATGTCTATAGCGTTTTCAAGCGAAGTGGCTACCGCTTCGCGTGAAGAAAACGCGTCAAAACAAGAGATAGACAGGTTTGGTTCTGATTTGATCAGAACCAAACCTCTAACCTGCCAGAGCGAGCGCCGCCACTGCACAATTTGCAGCGCCGTTCACCGAAATCGCCCGAAATTGCTCCGAGATCGGCTCGGCGCAATCAGGTCGGCGGAGTCTGCCCGTTCGCCCAGCGGGCGAACAGCGCCACTCGCTCGGCCGGCCAGGCGCCGTCGCAGGGCATGGTCCCGGCCTCGAGCCGTGCCAGAATCTGCCGGCAGTGCCTGGCGACATCCTCCTCCTTCCAGAGATCGAAGGCGAACAGCATCGAACTGCGATCCATCGGCCGGAACAGCGGCCGGATGTGCTGCTCGAATTGCACGGTCTCGTCTGAACCGGGCGGTGCCTCGATGTCATCGTTCGTGGCCTGCGCATCGCCTGCGATTGCGGACGGCCGTGCGGCCGGCGTTGCGTTGCAGACCCACCACCATCGCGGCACCGGCATGTTCGGCGGCGGTGTTGCGCCGGCGCCGGAGTTCTCGACCGCGATCCGCGAGCCCCACTCGATATAGGCGACGAAGGCGGCGCGGAATTCCGGATCGCTCGGCAAGCCGGCATCGTCGGCGCTCTGCACCATGTAGGTGGCCCACAATGCGCGCTGCTCCGGCCGGATCTCCTTGCCGATGTGCTGCGACACCATCCGCCGATAGCCGCCATAGCGCTCGGTGTAGAAGCGCGGGCCGCCGAACACTTCGCTCAGCCACGCCGCCACCCGTTCGGGATGGTCCGGCGACATCTCGGCGAAGAGCGGCCCGAGCAGCGGATCCTCAGGCACGTAACGGCTGTAGAAGATGCGCGTCATGTCGAGCAGCGCGGGATAGCCGCCGGCCCATTCGAACAATGTCGGCTCGCGCATCGGATCGGGAATGGGATCGCGAAACGCAACGCTCCAGTGCATGCCGCTGCAAAACGGCTTGTTCAGCGACGCGCCGCAGCGGCACAGGCTGACATGCTCCTGCGACGCGCCCGCGTTCTGCACGATCGATGCGCCGTCCTCATCGACCAGCTCGACATGGCCGGTGACGCGATAGGGCCCGTCCTTCGACACCTCGATCTGCGGCGGCCGGTTGACATCCGACAGGCTGGCGTCCCGCTCGGGATCCATGCCGATGCCGAGTGCCCCTGAGGGGCACCTGCGCACCGCGTTGATGAGATCGTCCAAGCGCGCGCCGCTCGGCGCAATGAACGGCTCTTCGTCGAGACGAAACACGGAGGCGAGCCGGTCGGTGCAGAAGCCGGAATGCGCGCAGGTGCCGCGATTGTCGAACACGAACGCCTGCTGCCCGGCATAGACGTCGAGCTTGTCGGGCACGCGCCGCGGATCCCTGGCGTCGGTGAAACCGCGCGCGATGTGGCTGCCGTCGCAGAACGGCTTGGTCAGCGATTGTCCGCAGCGGCAGAGCCGCACTGGCGCCGCGGCTGCGATCGGTACGCCGAGATGATCGACGATCGGAATGTCGGGCTCCGGTTCGTAAGGTCCGTTGCGTCTGACGACGATGCGCTTGCGCGGCTGTTGCTTGCCGCTTGGACCCTGGGCGGAATTGTCGTCTGTCATGCCTTGCAATGATCCCTGAACTCGCCCAACCCGTGCCAAGCGTGCTTAGATGGATCAATGGCGGCTCTCAACGAACCAGATGGAAAGTGCCGCGGGAGAGTTGCGATGATCCGCAAGACCAAGCGCAAATATGGTTGCCCGGTCGAGTTCTCGATCGATCAGCTCAGCGGCAAATGGAAGACGGTGATCCTGAGCCGGCTCAAGGTCCGGCCGATGCGCTACGGCGAATTACGCCACGACATCCCCCAGCTCAGCGACAAGGTGTTGACCGAGCGCCTGCGCGATCTCTGCAATTCAGGCTTCGTCAGGCAGGAGCGCGGCGGCGGCTCCGCGCGCTACTGCCTGACCAAACGCGGCGAGATGCTGAAGCCGATGCTGCAGGCACTCTATGACTGGGGCGAGGCCAACGCCGACACCTTCGGCGTCCGCTTCCTCGGCGCGGAGGCGGACCAGAGCAAGATGCGCAATTTCTGAATATTAGAAAAATACGTCTGAGTTGCCCGACGTGTCAAGTTGCTTGGTCGAACGCCGGCCACCGCCGGCTCCTTTGCATGGGGTTGTTTTCGATATTTTGGCGCCGCCCCCGGCGATGGTCGCATAAGCACTGGTCCAGAGAGCGGATTTCCGGCGGAACCTTAGGCAAGGAAAGCCCGTTGTCGCGGGACGTTGGGGGTAATCAACACAAGGAATAGTCATGCGCATCCGCATCTCTACGGCGTCCGTCATCGTTGCGGCGCTCTCGCTCGGAACACCTGCTTGGGCGCAGGTGCAGGGAACGCAACCGAAGGCGATGCCGCAGGCTCAATCTGATCAGCCCACCGCCATCCGGAGCATCCAGGTCGTGGACATCAAGGAACTCAAGCCCGACGCCCGGTCGAAGGTCGAGGCTGTCGTCGCAAAGGCAAGCGAAGAGGACCTGCAGAACCTTCGCGGTTCCATCGACGCCTCTGAAGAAGCCGTATCCGCGCTGAAGGCGAAGGGCCTCAGCTCGGCACAAGTTGTCGCGGTCAATCTCACCAACGGCATCCTGACGCTCTTCACCAAGACGGCCTGATCGCAACATGGCTCGGGGAACTTCCGCTCAACAAGAAAAGCCCGCCGGTTCAAGCCGGCGGGCCAACGACTGCATCTTGGAGTAGCACGCCTCAGTTCACCGCCTTCGCTGCCGCACGTCCCGCGTTGCGGCCCGAGAACAGGCAGCCGCCGAGGAACGTGCCTTCCAGCGAGCGATAGCCATGCACGCCGCCGCCGCCGAAGCCGGCGGCTTCGCCGGCCGCGTAGAGCCCGCGAATGATCTGGTGGTCGTTGCCGAACACCCGCGAATCGAGGTCGGTCTCGAACCCGCCGAGCGTCTTGCGGGTGAGAATGTTGAGCTTCACCGCGATCAGCGGGCCGTGCTCGGGATCGAGGATGCGGTGTGGCTTCGCGGTGCGGATCAGCCTGTCGCCGATATAGCGCCGCGCATTGTGCAGGTTCATCACCTGCGCATCCTTGACGTAGGGGTTGGTGATCTCGCGGTCGCGCGCCTCGATCTGCGCCTTGATGGCGTCGAGCTGCAACAGGTCGTTGCCGGCGAGCTTGTTCATGGCACTGATGAGATCGGCGAGATTGTCACGCACGATGAAGTCGGCGCCGTGCTGCTTGAACGCCTCCACCGGCGCCGGCGCGCCCTTGTTGGTGGCGCGCTTGATCGTCATGCGCCAGCTCTTGCCGGTGAGGTCGGGGTTCTGCTCGGAGCCGGACAGCGCGAACTCCTTCTTGATGATGCTCTGGGTCAGGATGAACCACGAATAATCGTAGCCGGTGCCCATGATGTAGTGCAGTTGCCCGAGCGTGTCGGAGCCCGGGAACAGCGGCGCCGGCAGCCGCTTGCCTGACGCGTCGAACCACAGCGACGACGGTCCCGGCAGGATCCGGATGCCGTGACGCGGCCAGATCGGGTTCCAGTTCCGGATGCCCTCGACATAGTGCCACATGCGATCGCGGTTGATCAGCCGCCCGCCCGCCGCCTCGGTGATCCCGATCATGCGGCCGTCGACATGCTCGGGCACGCCGGAGATCATGAATTTGGGCGGCTCGCCGAGCCGCTTCGGCCAGTTCTGCCGCACCAGGTCATGATTGCCGCCGATGCCGCCGGACGCGACGATCACGGCCTGCGCGCGGAAGGAAAAATCGCCGACGACGTTGCGCGAGGAACTCTTGCCGCGCTCGACCGAGCTCGGTTCCAGGATCACGCCGCTGACGCCGTCGACCACACCGTTGGTGACGCTGAGCGCATCGACGCGGTGGCGGAACTTGAACACCAGCCGTCCGTTCTTCGCGGCCTCGTGCGCACGGCGCTCGAACGGCTCGACGATGCCGGGTCCGGTGCCCCAGGTGACGTGGAAGCGCGGCACCGAATTGCCATGGCCCATCGCGTCGTATCCGCCGCGCTCGGCCCAGCCGACCACCGGGAAGATGCGATGGCCCATGGCGCGCAGCCAGTCGCGTTTCTCTCCGGCCGCGAATGCGACATAGGCTTCAGCCCATTTGCGCGGCCAGTAATCCTCTTCGCGATCGAAACCGGCGGCGCCCATCCAGTCCTGCAGAGCGAGGTCTGCGGAATCCTTGATGCCGAGCCGGCGCTGCTCCGGCGAATCGACCAGGAACAGGCCGCCAAACGACCAGAAGGCCTGGCCGCCGATGCTCTGTTCCCCTTCCTGATCGAGCACGATGACGCGCTTGCCTGCGTCGGCAATCTCGGTTGCGGCGACGAGACCGGCAAGCCCCGCGCCAACCACGATCACATCTGCATCCTCAGCCATGTTTGAGTCCCCCGGTCCCACCGGGATTCAAGACCGCCTCATTGCGTGCGGTCAACGCCAAATGGACCTTGCCTGTGGCGGCGGAGCACCAAGCACGTGCGCCACGCTGTTCCAGTTTGGGACCTTTCCCCAGTCCTACTGCAGCGTGCGCGCAACACCCAATTTGAATTTGTTTTGACCGGCTTCGCTCGTCTGGACAAAAATACGCGCGCGCAACACGCTCACGATTGTCTTGCATCACAGACCAAACAGATTCGGTTTCGACTGGGGCTGGCCAAAATGAAGTTGATGACGGGGTTGCTCGCTGCGGTTCTCCTGCTGGCGGGAATGGGGGTGTCTCAAGCTGTAGTCAGGATCGCCGACGATCGCGGCGGCAAGATCGGCGTCTATGTCGACAGGTATCAGGACCTGCGGACATCGGGCGAAACGGTCATCATCGACGGGCTGTGCGCCTCGGCCTGCACCATCGTGCTCGGCAAGGTTCCTCACGACCGGATTTGTGTGACCTCGCACGCCAGTCTCGGCTTCCATGCAGCCTGGGACTACGGCGACAACGGCCGCCCGGTCCCCAATCCCGAAGCCACCCATATGCTGTACCTGATGTATCCGCCGGCGGTACGCAGATGGATTTCGGAGCGTGGTGGTCTGACCCGGCGCATGATCTTCCTGCGCGGCAAGCAACTGCAGGCGCTGTACAAGCCGTGCTACCTCAACGCCCAGGCCTCGGCGCCGAAGCCCGCGCACTAAGCTCCGGCCGCTTCTCTGTTTGACCCTCGTCGGCCATTGGCCTGGCATACGTCGGGGTATGGACCAGCAGGCCCCGGAATCGCTCGCCATCATTTGACGGCCTGCGACCGCCATTGCGCTTGCTGCCTGCCGGAACCGGGCTTATCTCAGCCCCATGGTTCAGCCGATCTCCACCCGATCCGAGCTCGTAACGGCTCCGCAGGGCCGGGTAGCGTCTGCGATCCTGTGGGGTGCGGCCGGTATCGGCGGATTGGCCCTGCTTGCCGCCGCCGCGCTCTGGTTCCACTACGGGACCGCGGTGTTTTTCGAAACGATCACGGCCGGCATCTCTGCCTGCTTCTGACAAGGACGTCCTCGCATCATGCCCCGGACCACGCGCCCATTGGTGATCTTCGCTGCCTTTGCAGGCAGTCTGGCGGTCGGCCTGTTCCTCATGCTGTGGGCGATCGGCGGCTTGCGCACCGTTGCCGCGCCGGCCGCGATCGGCGGGCCGTTCCAGCTCACCGACCAGTCCGGCCAGACCATTACCGACAAGAATCTCCAGGGCAAGCCGACCCTGATTTTCTTCGGCTTCACCCATTGCCCGGACATCTGTCCGACCTCGCTGTTCGAGATCTCGGAGGTCCTGAAGGCGATGGGCAAGGACGCCGATCGGGTGAATGCCTATTTCGTCTCGGTCGATCCGGAACGCGACACCGCCACCGCGATGAAGGATTACCTGTCGAGCTTCGATCCGCACCTCAAGGGCCTGACCGGCGATCCTGCTGCGATCGCCAAGGTGCTGTCGAGCTATCGTGTCTACGCCAAGAAAGTGCCGCTGAAGGATGGCGACTACACGATGGACCACACCGCGCTGATCTATCTGATGGACCGCGACGGTCATTTCGTCGCGCCGTTCAATCTGAGACGGACGCCGGAAGAGGCGGCGGCCGATCTCAAACGGTATCTCTGATCACCAATTCCGGTTCAGAATTAACCCAATCGGCGCTCGCTTCAGGCGCCGATTGGGCTATAAGCCGTTCAATTTCCTGAAATTGCCGGTTATGCCAAATCCCTCTGTCCAGCCCTTTGCCGTCCGTTCGCGCCAGCGTCGCCTGGCCGCGGGCATGATCGCGGCTGCCTTGCTGGCCCTGGCGGGTCCTGCGATCGGGCAGACGCCTGCAGCGCAACCACCGGCGGCGAAGACGGCCCCCGCACAAGCGGCGCCCGCGACACCTTCGGCGCCTGCTGCCCCGTCGGCCCCGGCCCTGCCACCCAAGGCCGCCGCCGAGGCCGCGCCGCAGGCGGTGCCGGGCTTCTGGGACCCGCGGCGCCGGCCGGACCGCCCGGACCTGTCGCGCCTCACCGTGATCCGCTTCCTGACCGAGACCGACTATCCGCCGTTCAATTTCACCGGTCCCGACGGCAATCCGGCCGGGTTCAACGTCGACCTGGCGCGTTCGCTCTGCGACGAGATCAAGGTCACCTGCACCATCCAGATGCGCCGCTTCGAGACCCTGATCGATGCCTTGGCGACCAACCGTGGCGATGCCATCATCGCCTCGATGGCCGTGACGCCGCAGCTGCGCGCCAAGGTCGATTTCACCGATCCCTATTACCGCGCGCCGGCACGCTTCGTGTCGCGCCGCGACAACGTGATGCCGGAAATCCGCCCGGAATATCTCGAGGGCAAGAAGGTCGGCGTCATCGGCGGGACCTCGCACGAGGCCTACCTCAAGGCGATGTTCACCGACGCCGAGATCCATTCCTATCCGGATAACGACGCGCTGCGCGCGGCGCTGCGCCGCGGCGAGGTCGACTTCATCTTCGGCGATGCGATCTCGCTCGCGTTCTGGATCAACGGCACCGATTCCGCCGAATGCTGCGCCTTCTCCGGCGGCCCCTTTGTCGAGAGCCGCTATTTCGGCGAGGGCGTCGGCATCGCCGTCCGCAAGGGCAACGATCTGCTCCGGCAGTCGCTGAACTGGGCGCTGTTCCGGATCTGGGAAAAAGGCCGCTTCACCGATCTGTGGCTGCGCTATTTCTCGGTCAGCCCGTTCTGACGCTGTGGTCTTCACCTCTCCCCGCATCCGCCTTCGCCCGAAGGCGGGCTTCGGCGGACAAGAGAGCGGGGCGAGGGAGCGTCGTTTTGCATTTTGCCGCGAAAGCGTTAGTTTTCGCGGCCTTTTTGGAGAGAGCCTGAGGAATGTCCGTGATTGATCTTGCCGCCAGCCCGAGCGACCTGCGGGCGCTCGCCGAACAATCCAACGCCTGGCCGTTCGAGCAGGCGAAAGCGATTGTGGCGCGGCTGAAGAAAAATCCCAAGGACGAGGTGCTGTTCGAGACCGGCTATGGGCCGTCGGGCCTGCCGCATATCGGCACTTTCGGCGAGGTCGCGCGCACCACGATGGTGCGCCACGCCTTCCGCGTGCTCACCGAGGACAAGATCAAGACGCGCCTGCTCGCCTTCTCCGACGACATGGATGGCCTGCGCAAGGTGCCGGACAACGTGCCGAACAAGGAACTGCTGGAGCAGCATCTCGGCAAGCCGCTGACCAAGGTGCCCGATCCGTTCGGCACCCATCCGAGCTTCGGCCAGCACAACAACGCGCGGTTGCGCGCCTTCCTCGACCAGTTCGGCTTCGATTACGAGTTCGCGAGCTCGACCGAGTACTACACCTCCGGCCGCTTCGATGCCGCGCTGCTGCGCATGCTGGAGCGGATCGAGAAAGTGATGGCGATCATGCTGCCGTCGCTGCGCGAGGAGCGCGCGGCGAGCTACTCGCCGTTCCTGCCGATCTGCCCGCGCACCGGCCTCGTGCTCTACGTGCCGGTGACGGCGCACGACGCCAAGGCCGGCACGATCTCGTATGAAGATCCCGAGACCAAGGAGAGCGCCACGGTTCCCGTCACCGGCGGCCGCTGCAAGCTGCAATGGAAGCCGGACTGGGCGATGCGCTGGTACGCCCTCGGCGTCGACTATGAAATGGCCGGCAAGGATTTGATCGACTCGGTGAAGCTGTCGGGCAAGATCTGCGCGGCGCTCGGCGGCACGCCGCCGGAAGGCTTCAACTACGAACTGTTCCTAGACGAGAAGGGCCAGAAGATCTCGAAGTCGAAGGGCAACGGCCTGACCATCGACGAGTGGCTGCGCTATGCCTCGCCGGAGTCGCTGTCGCTGTTCATGTATCGCGAGCCCAAGGCGGCGAAGCGGCTCTATTTCGACGTCATCCCGCGCAATGTCGACGACTACCAGCAATTCCTCGACGGCTTCAGGCGGCAGGAAGCGCGGCAGCAGCTGCAAAATCCGGTCTGGCACATCCATTCCGGCAAGCCGCCGCAGGCCGACATGCCGGTCACCTTCCAGCTCTTGCTGACGCTGGTGTCGTCGTCGAACGCGGAGAATGCCGAGACGCTGTGGGGCTTCATCGGCCGTTACCGGCCGGGCGTGACGCCGCAGACCCATCCGAAGTTAGATGCGATGGTCGGCTACGCCATCAACTACTATCGCGACTTCGTGGCGCCGACCAAGCAGTTCCGCGAGCCGACCGACGGAGAGCGCGCCGCGCTGCAGGATCTGCGCGATGCACTCGCCAACATGCCGGCGAACGCGACCGCGGAAGACATCCAGAACGTGGTCTATGAGATCGGCCGCCGCGAGCCGTTCCTCGACATGGTCAAGAAGGGCAAGGACGGCCGTCCCGGCGTCTCGCTCGACTGGTTCAACATGCTCTACCAGGTGCTGCTCGGCCAGGAGAAGGGCCCGCGCTTCGGCTCCTTCGTCGCGGTCTACGGCGTGCAGAACGCGGTCAACATGATCGACGGCGCGCTGGCGCGGTCGTCGTAGATGGGTGCACTCTGACTGTTGTCGTCCCTGCGAAAGCAGGGACCCATAATCACAGGCCTTAGTCGCTGAAGCGAGCTGTGGCTCCAGCGTCGCGACATACGACCGTTGGTGGTTATGGGTCCCTGTGTCTTGGAAGTGTGTCAGGATGAGGGTGGGCGGGAAGCCGTTGGGTCCTTGGCGCTTGACGCCGTGAGCCGGCTCGGTCTCCCGCCCGTTCCATCTATCAACCTGAACAGTTGCACGAGGCTGCACCAACAGACCTCGCATCACAGGGACAGGCACCGTGATCATAGCTCTTCGTTACGTCGGAATCGACATCTCCAAGAAACACCTCGATATCTTTGATGAGGCTGACGGCGTGCCGAGGCGCATTGCCAACGCGACACAGGCCATCACACAGCAGGTGGCGCGTTGGCAATGCGATGCGCTGGTGGTCTTCGAGGCGACGGGTATCTATGACCTCGCGCTTCGCGAGGCGCTGCGTCAGGCCGGGATCCAGTTCGCACGGATCAACCCGGCCCGTGCCCGCGACTTTGCACGGGCCAGCGGCCTACTCGCCAAGACCGATCCGATCGATGCGCGGATGCTGGCGGCCTTTGCGCGGGCCATGCAGCCCGCCCCCGAGCAGGTCGCCGATCCTGCACGGGGCGCCTTGGCGAGGCTTGCAAAACGGCGGGATCAGCTGGTCCTCATGCGCGCCCAGGAGAAGAACCGGCGCAGCGAGGCCGACGATCGCGCCATGGCCGAACGCATCGGCCGCCTCATCGAGGTCCTCGACAGCGAGATCGCCGAGATCGAGGCCGACATCAGCGCATTGATTAAAGCCGAAGCGCAGATCGCGGACGATGCGAAGTTAATGCGTTCGCTGCCCGGCGTGGGTCCCGTGGCCTGCATGCAGCTCATCGCGCAGATGCCGGAACTCGGGCGGGTCGGACCGAAACAACTCGCAGCGCTCGCTGGCCTTGCTCCCTTCAACGTCGACAGCGGCACCTTCCGCGGCAAGCGCAAGATTGCGGGCGGCCGAAAGCGCATTCGTGACGCCCTTTATATGGCGGCCCTCAACGCAGTTCGCAGAGCTGATCCGTTCAAGGCCTTCTATGCACGACTGCGACAGGCCGGAAAACCAGCCAAGCTCGCCCTCATCGCCGTCGCCAGGAAGCTGCTCACGGTCCTCAATGCCATGATGCGAGACCGAAAGCCGTACCTGCAGACCAAACCAACATAACAGTTGCCGGCTCAAGGCCGGGACGACAGCGGAAGTTGCGGCGCCTACAGCGGCTCGCCCTTCTTGGTCGTGAACTTGTACACGCCGTCCGTGCCGAGGACGGCGTGCATGTCGACGTCGGGATAGCTGATCTCGTCGCCGGCGCTGCGGTCACCGATCACCAGCAGCTTGACGTCCCTCTCGGTGCGGTTGATGAAACGGTGCGCGTCCCCGGTGCCCGCGGGGAAGCCGGCACACATTCCTGCCGTCAGGACCTGTGCGCCGCCGTTGGTCTCCAGCACCACTTCGCCATCCAGCACATAGACGAACTCGTCCTGGCGCGAATGGGCGTGGCGAAAGGACGATTGGCCGCCCGGAACGATCCGCGTCAAAATGACACCGAAGTTCGTCAAGCCGGCATGATCGCCGAGCCGGCGGTTGTAACGCATCTGGTTGGTGGCACGGTGCCGCGGCGGGATGCTGGTGGCGTTGGTCTCGGCTACCGTCTCCGGATCAAAAGCCGGCAGTTTTGGCCTGGCGTCGTCGGTCATTGCAGTCGGTCCGCTGTCGTTGGCTTTGCGATGCATCATCACATAATGACGCCAAGCCCGCAAAATTCGGATAGCAGGCCATCGGCAATTTCACCGGAGCCTGGCGCCGGATTGCGCTACAGTCGCATTCATAAAATCAGCACGGCCTCCGCCGAGAGGCCGGCACAGATGGGAGCATGCGCATGCAGTTCAGGGTTTCGCCGACATCGCTGCAGGACAGTTCGAGCGCCGAGGAATGGCAGGCGCGGGTCGATCTCGCGGCGGCGCATCGGCTCGCCTACATCCACGGCTTTTCGGAAGGCATCTTCAACCATCTCACCTTGGTGGTGCCCGGCCGCACCGACCGCTACTACCAGATCCCGTTCGGCATGCATTGGTCGGAGGTGACAGCATCGTCCTTCATGGAGGTCGGCATTGACGATGCCGAGGTGAAGCGCGGCGAGGGCGAGGTCGAGCGCTCCTGCTATTGCATCCATGCGCCGATCCACAAGGCGCTGCCGCAGGCCAAGGCCGTGTTCCACACCCACATGCCGTATGCGAGCGCGCTGACGCGGCTCGAGGATCCGCGCATCAAGGAGATCGGGCAGACCGAGGTCGGTCTGTCGGAAGCGATTGCCTATGACGATCTCTATACCGGCCCCGCGCTCGATCCCGAGGAAGGCGCACGGCTCGCCAGGGTGATCGGCAACAAGACCATCCTGTTCATGGCCAATCATGGCATCTCGACCGTCGGCGAGACGGTCGCCGATGCTTATGACCGGCTCTATTACATCGAACGCGCCGCGCAGGTGCAGATCTACGCAATGTGGACGCAGCAGCCGCTCAAGCAATTGCCGCAGCATGTGGTGGAGAAGACCAAGCGCGATTTCCGCGACGACCATCTCTACAACGGCCCGTCCCCGGCGCAGCGGCATTTTGATGCGCTGAAGCGGATGCTGGATCGCAAGGAGCCGGACTACGCGACGTAGGGCCGGCAGCGCCGCAAATTTCACCGTCGTCCCGGCGAAAGCCGGGACCCATTACCACAGGGTCGAGTTGTGGAAGCGCGCTGCGGCCCCAGCGTGGTGTAGCAATAATCTTCGGTGGCTATGGGTCCCGGCTTTCGCCGGGACGACACTGGTTATGTGGTGATCGACGTGCCCGGCTACTGGCTCGCCCACACCACGCGCGCGATCCACGCGACTTCTTCGGCATCGAGCATGCGGTCGGGGTGCTCCGGATTGAGCGACGCGAGTTCCAGCATCTTGGCGGTACGGCGTCTCAATTCCTTCACCATCACCTCGCCGCCGGTCGTGCGCACCACCACGCGGTCGCCGCGGCGGATCGCGGTCGCCGGTGACACCACGATGATGTCACCTTCGCGATAGGCCGGCTTCATCGAGTCGCCCTCGATCTCCAGCGCATAGGCGTGTTCGTCTGATGTCGCCGGCAGCGCGACTTCGTCCCAGCCCTTGCCGGCGGGAAAGCCGCTGTCGTCGAAATAGCCGCCGGCACCGGCCTGCGCGAAGCCGATCAGCGGCACCGACTGTCCGCCGCGTGCGCCATCGCCGAGCAACTGCACGAAGGTCTCCATGCTGGCATTGCTCGCCGCCAGCGCCTTGGAGAGCGATTCGGTCGAGGGCCAGCGCTCGCGCCCGTCGCCCGTCACGCGCTTCGACTTGTTGAAGGTGGTGGGGTCGAGTCCGGACTGCTTGGCAAGGCCGGACGGCGACAGCCCGGCACGTTCGGCGAGCCGGTCGAGCGCGGCCCAGACCTGCGCGTGGGTCAGCGGTCGGGTGGCTTTGGGCTGTTTGGCCATCGAGGGTATCCCGGATGGTAGGAATTATTGCCTGAAACTTGGCGTTTTCGCAAATCTGTCGGCCGATGTGTCCCGGCACCGCTTGAGTTGCGCCGCCGCCGCCGATACGGTCCCTCGCTCGCCAGATGGCGTCTGGGGCATTTCCCCTCAAATCCGGATAAAACCCCAAGAGACTCAAGGACAAAAGGGAAGGCCGGCCCGTGCCGATGATCTACAAAATCACCCCCGCTTCGGCCTGGCGCGAGGCCGAGCGGCAGGGCGTGTACCGGGGCAGTGCCGACGACCAACGCGACGGCTTCATCCATTTTTCCACCGCCTCCCAGGTGGCCGAGACCGCGCGCAAGCACTACCACGGGCAGACCGGCCTGTTCCTGGTCGCGGTCGATGCCGATGCGCTGGGCGATGCCCTGCGCTGGGAGCGGTCGCGCAATGACGAACTGTTCCCGCATCTCTATGGCGAACTCGACCTCGGCGCGGTCACCGAGATCCTCGACCTGCGCGCGCGCTCCGACGGTGGCCACGACGTTCCGGAGCTCAAGCCGTGATCCGTGCCTTCGACGCCTTCTCGCTGCCGCTGCTGCGCTGGTTCGATCCCGAGGATGCCCATCGCATGGCGATCCAGGGCCTGAAGCTGCTGCCGCCGATCCGGCAGCGGCCGGATGACCCCAAGCTCGCGGTGCGCGCCTTCGGACTCAACTTTCCAAACCCGATCGGCATGGCGGCGGGGTTCGACAAGAGCGCCGAGGTGCCCGACGCGCTGCTCCGGCTCGGCTTCGGCTTTGTCGAGATCGGCTCGGTCACGCCGAAGCCGCAAGGCGGCAACCCGCGGCCGCGGCTGTTTCGCCTCGAGCGCGACGAGGCCGTCATCAACCGCATGGGCTTCAACAATGACGGCGCGGAGGCCGTGCTGCGGCGGCTCGCCGCGCGTGCCAGCGCCGGCGGCATTGTCGGGGTCAATGTCGGGGCCAACAAGGATTCGCCCGACCGCGCCGCCGACTATGTGAAGCTGATCGAGACCTTTGCGCCGGTCGCGAGCTATTTCACCGTCAACGTCTCTTCGCCGAACACGCCCGGCTTGCGCAATTTGCAGCAATCGGCCGCGCTCGACGATTTGCTGGCGCGGGTCATCGACACCCGCGAGCGCGTGCGCAAGAACGCCGGCGATTCGCCGGTGCTGCTCAAGATCGCGCCGGACCTCAGCCTTGCCGAGCTCGACGACGTCGTGCACATCGCCCGCTCGCGGCGCGTCGACGGCATGATCGTCGCCAACACCACGCTGGCGCGGCCCTCGACCTTGCGCGAGGAGAATCGCGCCAAGGAGCAGGGCGGCCTGTCGGGCCGTCCGCTGTTCCGGCTGTCGACGCGGATGGTGGCCGAGACCTATGTCCGCGTCGAAGGCGCGTTTCCGCTGATCGGCGTCGGCGGCATCGATAGCGGCGGCGCCGCGCTGACCAAGATCCGCGCCGGGGCCAGCCTGATCCAGCTCTATTCCTCGCTGGTCTACAAGGGCCTTGGCCTCGTCGACGACATCAAGCGCGATCTGTCCTCGACCCTGCTGCGCACCGGCCGCGACTCGCTGTCGGAAATCGTCGGCGCCGATGCGGCGACGATTACCGCCGAGGACTGGCCGGTGAGGTAGGTGCGTGTAGCCCGGATGAAGCGAAATCCGGCTGCGCTCTAACCTCCCCTTGAAAAGGGGAGGTCGCTTTGCTCGCCAGAGCAAAGCGGGTGGGGATCAGCTCTCTCCATGAGCTGCGTCGCCTGCGGCTGACCCCCCATCCCGACCTTCCCCCTTTCAGGGGGAAGGGGAAGAGAACTTCGTAGCCCGGATGAAGCGAAGCGCAATCCGGGACAGTCTCGCTGCGGATACAGACCCCCGGATTTCGCTTCGCTGCATCCGGGCTACGGACTTACGCCGTCTTGAATGTCTTCCTGAGCAGCGCCGGATAGCGCAGGCCTTGCAGGCCGCCGCGTGCGACGTAGAAGCCGAGCAGCGCGATCCACAGTCCGGTGTTACCGAACGAGCTGAGCGCCCACCAGGTGGCGAGGAAGATCGCGAGCGAGGCCAGCATCAGATTGCGCATCTCGCGTGCCCAGGTGGCGCCGACATAGATGCCGTCGAAGCCGAACGCGAACACGCCGGGCAGAGGTGCCAGGATCACGAAGGGCAGGAACGCGCGCGCATAGCGGCGCACGTCGTCGCTGGTCGTCATCAGATTGATCAGCGCCGGTCCGAACAGCGCGAACAGCACCGATACGACCAGCGCAAAGCCGATGCCCCACAGTAGCACCAGCCGGGTCGAATCGGAAAAGCCGCGGGCGTCGCGCGCGCCGAAGGCGCGGCCGCACAGCTGCTGGGCGGCGTTGGCGAGACCGTCGAGGAAGAAGGCGCTGACCAGCAGGAAATTGTTCAGCACCGAATTCGCCGCCAGCGTCACGTCGCCTTCGCGCGCGCCCTTGGCGGTGAAAAACAGGAACACGACGATCAGCGCCGCGGTGCGGACCATGATGTCGCGATTGACCGCCAGCATGCGCATCAGCTTGGCGCGGTCGAACAGCGTGGCCGCGGGAACGGCAAAGCCGCCCTGCGAGATCCGCCACGCCACCACGATGCCGACGGCGAAACCGGCGGTCTCGGCGAGCACGGCGGCGATCGCGGCACCGGCAATGCCGGCGCCGTAGACCTGCACCAGCAGCACGGTCGCGGCCATGTTGATCAGGTTGATCACGATCTGCAGCGCCAGCGCCAGATTGGCGCGGGCCTGGCCGACCAGCCAGCCCAGGATGACGTAATTGGCGAGCGCCAGCGGCGCCGACCAGATCCGGATCATGAAATAGCTCTTGGCGGCGCGCGTGACGCCCTCGCTGCCGCCCATCAGCTGGAAGGTGACCGCGGCGAGCGGCACCTGCAGCGCGATCAGCGCCGCGCCGATCAGGCCGGCGACGATGAAGCCGCGCACCAGGATCGCGGCATATTCCTTGATCTCGCCGGCGCCCTGCGCCTGCGCGGTGAAGGCCAGGGTGCTCATGCGCAGGAAGGCGAACAGCCAGAACAGGCAGTCGAAGATCACCGAGGCCATCGCCACCCCGCCGAGCAGCGCGGCGTCGTCGAGCCGGCCGATCGCAGTGGTCGAGACGATGCCGATCAGCGGCGTGGTCAGGTTGGCGACCATCGCGGGGCCGGCGATGGCGAACACCTGACGCGTCGTGATCTTCGGGTGGATGGGTGCGTGCATGGCTACAATTGCAAGGAATATACGTTTCTATCGCGACATCCGTCGCGCGACCATGCCGGAATTGTTCTCAGAACAATGCAGTGGCGGAGGGGCAGCGGGCAACGCATTGCACGGTCAGAGCACCACGACCATGCCGTCGCTCGCCGCCGCGTAGGGCAGGGCGTCGATGCGGCCGAGCATGTCGTCGCTCATATGGGTCAGCACCACGCGCTTGGCGTTGATGGCCGGCAAATGCGCTTCCAGTGTCTTCAGGCTGAGATGGTTCTTGACCATTTTGTCGTACATGTAGGCTTCAGCGATGAAGAGGTCGGCGTCCTGCGCCGCCGGGATCAGCGCGTCGGTCCATTCGGTGTCGGCGCTGTAGCTGATGATGCGGCCTTCCGCCCCGACGCGGTAGGCGAGATGCGGCCCGCCGGATTCGCCATGCACGACGGGGAAGGGCGTCACGGTCACCTCGCCGAAGCTGCGCGTTTCGCGCGGTGCGAGCGTGACGACGGACAGGTCGAAGCGTTGTTTGGTTTTGGAGGAATGCTCGAACATCACCTCCATCACCGCCGGCAGTTTCGTTTCGATGCCTTGCGGCCCCGCGATCACCAGCGGCCGGGTGCGGCGGGAGAACTGCGCGTCGAGCAGGAAGAACGGCAGGCCGGCAAAATGATCGCCATGGAAATGCGTGATCAGGATCAGGTCGATTGCGTCGCGGTCGATCTCGAGCCGCTTCATCGCCGGCAGCGACGAGGCGCCGCAATCGATCAGGAAATTGCTGCGCGCACCGCTGACGTGGAAACAGGTGTTGAAGCGGCCGCCGGAGCCGAATGCATCGCCGCAGCCGACAAATCGCAATTGCATCGGCTGCGCACTCTCCTTGGGATCAGCGGCCGCGCGGCGCGCCGAACAGCCGCGACAACAGCCAGATCGGAATCACGATGACGGCACCGAGCAGGAAGTAGCGCCAGGCCCAGTTGATCGCGTCGAAGCCGAAATCCCAGATGCTCTGGAACAGCCTGCGGATGCTGGTGAGGATGTTCCATGGATCGAGGCCGATCGCGGCGAGCACGACACCGACCAGAATCGACAGCAAAATCAACCGGAACGCCACGGAGAGCGGCGATCCGCCGAGAAAGCGGTACAGGCCGTCGCTGTGGCCGGCCGGCAAGTCCCGGATGTCGTTTGGCATTGCTGTCTCCAATAGCGTTTTCGCGCGAAGTGGGCACCGGTTCGCGTGAAGAAAACGCGTCAAAACAAAACCTAGTCTAGACCTCGGTTCCGATCCCATCAGAACCGAGGTCTAACGGAATCGCCCGCATTATAGGTCACGGCGGTGCACATGGGAAACCCGCGCACCGCGATCAATGGCTGCCATGCGCGCTTCGGATTTAACTTCCTGTCATGGAGATTAACATCCGTTCAAGCGTCTCCAGCCGGTCGGCTTCGCGCGGCGGCTTGTCCCAGCGCAGGCGGCTGATCCGGGGGAAGCGCATTGCGACGCCGGACTTGTGACGCGGCGAGCGCTGCAAGCCCTCGAAGGCGACCTCCAGCACCAGCCCCTGATCCGGCTCGTGCACGACATGGCGGACAGGGCCGAACTTCTCGGTGGTGTTGCGGCGGACGAAGCGGTCGATCTGCAACAGCTCCTCGTCGGTGAAGCCGAAATAGGCCTTGCCGACCGGCACCAGCTCGTCGCCGGCATCGCCACGGGTCCAGACGCCGAACGTATAGTCGGAGTAGTAGGACGAGCGCTTGCCGTGGCCGCGCTGGGCATACATCAGCACGGCGTCGATGATGTGCGGATCGCGCTTCCACTTCCACCACGGACCTTTCGGCCGCCCGGGCAGATAGGACGCGTCGCGCCGCTTCAGCATCACGCCTTCGACCGCGTCGGCATCGTTGCCGGCACCGGCGCTCTTGGGATCGGCACGCGCCGCGGCCAGCTGTTCCCAGCTCGCGAACGGGACGGTCGGCGACAGATCGATGCGCGGATCGTTCAGCTTGGCGACGAAGGCTTCGAGATGCGCGCGGCGTTCGGTGAAGGGCAGCTCGCGCAAATCGTTCTCGTCGTCGCCGAGCAGGTCGTAGGCGCGCAGGTGGATCGGAAACTCCTTGATCAGCTTCGGCGAAACGACCTTGCGGTTCAGCCGCTGCTGCAACACGTTGAATGTCTGCACGCGGCCGTCGCGCAGCACCAGCAATTCCCCGTCGATCGCGCCGGGCAGATGCAGCGACGGCACGAGATCCGGAAAGCTGCCGGTGATGTCCTCGCCGGTGCGCGAATAGAGCCGCGCCTGGACGTGGCCGCGCGCATCGCGGCCGGACACCGCCTGCACCCGGATGCCGTCCCATTTCCATTCCGCGCTGAAATCGGCGGCGGCGAGATTGGCGAAATCGCTATCCTCGATCGCATGCGCCAGCATCACCGGGCGGAACGGCGCCGGGTCGCGGTTGACCGGTTTGTCGCCGCGGCCCTCGAGCCAGGCGAACAGGTCGAGATAGGGCGGCGACAGGCCCGGCCACAGCAGCTCGATCTCGTGCGGGTCCTTGTCGCCGAGCGCCGCCGCCGCGGTCTTCGCCAGCCGCGCCGAGATCCCGATCCGCATCGCGCCGGTGACGAGCTTCAAGAGCGCCCAGCGCCCGGTTTCGTCGAGCTCGTCCAGCCAGCGCGCCAGCTGCGCCGGCAGCTCGGCCTTGCCGAGCGTGCGCAACGTGGTGACGACGTCAGTGAGGGTGGGAGGAGGCGGGTTGTTGTGGCTGCGGAGAATCTCACTGCTATCTCGCCCGCGGTACCCCTCTCCCCAACCCTCCCCCGCAAGGGGGGAGGGAGCCGGCCCACCGATGCGTCCCTCACTGACGTCAATTCCTTCAACATCGCCGTGAGGTGAGCAGGACGGTTGGGCTCCCTCCCCCCTTGCGGGGGAGGGCTGGGGAGAGGGGTGGCCCAGCAACGACTCGGCGTAATTTGCTCCAGCCTTCGGCCACATCAGCGCAACCGTCTCCGAGAGGTCGCCAACGTAATCATAGGAATAGCCGAACAGCACCGGGTCGGCGCGTTCGGTGATCAGGTCGCGGATCAGCCCAGGCTTGGCGTGCTTGAACGACAGCGCGCCGGTCAGCGCCGCCAGCGCGTAGCCGCGGTCGGGGTCCTCGGTCTCGCGGAAATAGGCGACCAGCAGCTTGATCTTGTTGTTGCGGCCGGGCTCGTAGGCGAGGCGGTCGAGCAGCTCGGCAAAGCGGTTCATGGCTTCCTGGTCTCGCCGACGGGCTGGGCCTCGCCGGCGGGCTCCGCCTCGCCGGTCAGTGCGGCCGTCTCGCCTTCGTCCTCGTCGCCATAGCCGACCAGATCGAGCGGCCGCGCGGCAAGGCCCTTGGTCCTGCACCAATGCACCAGCGCATCTTCCTGGCCGTGGGTGACCCAGATCTCGCCTGCACCAGTGGCGGCGATCGTCGCCGTCAGCCCGTCCCAGTCGGCATGATCCGATATCACCAGCGGCAGCTCGACGCCGCCTTGCCGGGCTCGGGCGCGCACGCGCATCCAGCCCGAGGCGAATGCGGTGACCGGATCGGGGAAGCGGCGCGTCCAGACATCGGATGTCGCGCTTGGCGGCGCCAGCGTGATGGTGCCGGCAAGCTCGGCTTTCTTCATGCCGCGCGCCGGCCGGAGCTCGCCGAGCGGAATGCCGCGCTCCTGATAGTAATAGGTGATCTTCTCCATCGCGCCATGCAGGTAGATCGGCGCGTCGTAGCCGGCCTCGCGCAGCAGCGCGATCACGCGCTGCGCCTTGCCGAGCGAGTAGGCGCCGACCAGATGCGCGCGCTCCGGAAACAGTTTGACCGACGCCAGCAGCCTGTTCACTTCGCCGGCGGCATCGCCATGGCGGAACACCGGCAATCCAAACGTCGCCTCTGATATGAAGACGTCGCACGGCACCAGCTCGAACGGCGCGCAGGTCGGGTCGCGCGCATCCTTGTAGTCGCCGGAGGCGACGATGCGGGTGTCCTTGCAGGTGACCGATATCTGGGCGGAGCCCAATACGTGACCGGCGGGATGAAACGTCACCGTGGCGTCGCCGAGCCTGATCTCCTCGCCATAGGCGATCGCCTGCACAGAGCCGGCGAAATTCTCGCCATAGCGCAGCCGCATCATGTCGAGCGTCTCCTGGGTCGCGAGCACAGCGCCATGGCCCGCCCGCGCATGGTCGGAATGGCCATGGGTGATCAGCGCCCGCTCGACCGGCCTGACAGGATCGATGTGGAAGCCGCCGGGCTTGCAGCAAAGCCCGGCCGGGACGGGCATCAGGATGTCTTGCGGGCGCATCGTCCCTATATAGGCGCTCGATCGGCGATGTTTAGCCGGATCCGCGGGCTTGACCCGTGCATCCATCTCCGGAAAAAGTCCGTGCTTTGATGGATGGCCGGACCCGGCCGAGATTGGTTCCTTAAAGCGAATGGCCCCCCGCCTGTTTCTGTCCTCCGGCGACCTCGTCGCCGACCGCCGCTACGAGTTCGCGCGCGACCTGCAATTGAAGGGCGATCTGCCGGCTGCCGCCGAGCTGCTCGAACAGGCGATCGAGCTGGTGCCGAAATTCCCGTCGGCCTGGTACACGCTGGGCAAGATCCGCCTGGAGCTCGGCCAGCGCGAGGCCGCGATCGCAGCGTTCCGCGACGCGCGCGACGCCGATCCCGAAGACCGTCATGGCGCCGGCCTGCACCTGATGCAGCTCGGCGTCGAGGCCGTCAGCGCGATGCCGCCGGGCTATGTCCAGACGCTGTTCGATCAATATGCGCCGCGCTTCGAGGCCGCGCTGGTCGGCGATCTCGGCTATCGCGGCCCGGCGCTGCTGTTCAAGGCGGTGCTGTCGGTGCGCGCGGGCGCAAAGCAGCCGGCCTTCTTCAAGCGTGCGATCGATCTCGGCTGCGGCACCGGGCTGGCGGCCGGCGCGTTCGCCCGGCATGTCGATCGCTTCATCGGCATCGACCTGTCGCCGCGCATGATCGACAAGGCGCGCGCCACCGGGCTCTATGCCGAGCTCGAGGTCGACGATATGTTGAAGGCCATCTCGGCCAGGCGCGAGGCCAGCGCCGAACTGATCCTGGCCGCGGATGCAATGGTCTATGTCGCCGATCTCGCGCCGGTGCTCGCCGAGGCCAACCGTGTGCTGGTGGCGGGCGGCGTGCTCGCCTTCACGACCGAGACCCATGACGGCGAAGACGTCATCATCGGCGAGGGACTGCGCTACGCGCACAGCGCAGCTTACGTACGTGCCTCCGTTGCTGCCGCGGGGCTGACGCTGGCCCTGCTCGACGATCTCTCGGCGCGTAATGAAGACAATATCCCGGCACCCGGACTCGTCGCCGTCGCGGTCAAGGCGTGACGCTCTTACCCTCCCCTGGAGGGGGAGGGTCGGTTCGCATGAAGCGTAGCGAAATGCGAAGCGGGGTGGGGTGATCTCTCAACACGGGCGGTGTTGTTCGCGGAAAGACCGTCACCCCACCCCGCCTCACATCTCGCTACGCTCAATGTGAGTCGACCCTCCCCCTCCAGGGGAGGGTGAAACCGCGATCCTTCGCATCGCTCCCAGACTTGAGTCTACACGCTACGCATTTGCCGTGACGCGGCATTGCGCCGCGAAGTCATGACTTCGCGCTTGCCCGGCGCGAGGCGGAATGCGAGAGCTTTTCGCCTCAGGGAGAGAAATAATGAAAAAACATACACGGCGCGAGTTTGGCGCCACTGCATTGTCCGTGATCGCCGCGTCCGTGCTGCCTGCGCCCTTCGTCCGGGCCGCCGACAAAAAGTACGATCCGGGTGCGAGCGATACCGAGATCAAGCTTGGCCAGACCGTGCCGCATTCCGGCCCCGGCTCGCTTTATGGTGTGCTGGGGCGCGTCGGCGAAGCCTATTTCCAGATGCTGAACGACAAGGGCGGCATCAACGGCCGCAAGGTGAAATTCCTCACCATGGACGATGCCTACAGCGCGCCGAAATGCGTCGAGGCGACGCGCCGCCTGGTCGAGCAGGAGGAGGTGCTGGCGCTCTATGGTTCGCTCGGCACTGCGCCGCAGACCTCCGTGCACAAATACCTCAATTCCAAGGGCGTTCCCCAATTGCTGTTGAACACCGGCGCCTCGAAGTGGAACGACCCGAAGAATTTCAAATGGACCATGGCGGGCCTGCCGCTTTATCCGACCGAGGCGCGCATCCTCGCCAAGCACGTCGTCAGCGTGAAGCCGAACGCCAAGGTCGGCATCCTCTACCAGAACGATGATTTCGGCCGCGACTTCCTGGGGCCGTTCAAGAAGGTGCTGGCCGATGCCGGCGGCAAGGCACAGGTGATCATGGAGCAGACCTATGATCTCACCGATCCGACGGTCGATTCGCAGCTCATCAATCTCTCGAAGTCGGGCGCCGACGTCTTCTACAACATCACCACCGGCAAGGCGACGTCGCAGTCGATCCGCAAGGTCACCGAGCTCGGCTGGAAGCCGCTGCAATTGCTGTCGGCGGGCTCGACCGGTCGCTCGATCCTGAGTGCCGCGGGCCTCGAGAACGCCAAGGACATCGTCGCGATCCGCTACAACAAGGAAGTCGGCGTGCCGCGCTACGAGAAGGATCCGGATGTGGTCGCGTTCGAGGAGCTGCGCAAGAAGTACCTGCCGAACATCGACCCCGACAACACCATCGCCTTCGCCGGCTACGGGCAGGCGGCGACGATGGGCGAAATCCTGCGCCGCTGCGGCGACGACCTGACCCGCGCCAACGTGCTGAAGCACGCCACCACGCTCGCCGGTTTCCACTCGCCCTATTTCCTTGAAGGCATCAACTACAGCTACACGCCCGACGACTACACGCCGATGAAGACGCTCTATGTCTCGATCTTCAACGGCAGGGATTGGGACCTTTCCGGCGAGCCGATGACGGAGTAGGGGTGGGGCGCGCTGTTGCTTAACCTCGCCCCGCTTGCGGCAGGGCCATCGCATATGAGCTCGATCGCTCCACAAACTCGTCATGCCCGGGCTTGTCCCGGGCATCCACGTCTTTGTTTCCAGGCGAAGAAAGACGTGGATGGCCGGGACAAGCCCGGCCATGACGGTGCGGACAAGTCCATCTCCTCCCATATGCGATAGCCCTGTTGCTTGCGGGGAGAGGCATAGGCCGCCTACGGCGGCCGTCCTTAAGAACGCCGAAGCAGAGCTTCGGCTATGTCGCATCGTCGGATGCGATCCGGGTGAGGGGGTACAGGTCTCACGGCACTCGCCGCTCGCGGAAGCAGCCCCTCACCCCAACCCTCTCCCCGTGAAGAACGGGGAGAGGGAGTCGAAGCGTCCTGGCGCCGGCCCCGTGCCATCTGCCGCCATTTCCGTCCGCCCTCGACGAAACCGCCTGAACCACCTACCTCTTGGGCGTGTCGACGCTCGATCTCTTCTCCGTCACGCCGTCGGAAACGGCCGATCTCCTGCCGCGCCGGTTTCGCGACTGGTTTGCCTCACGCGGCTGGTCGCCGCGCGAGCATCAGCTCGCGCTGCTGGCGAAAGCGCGCGAGCAACGCTCGGCGCTGCTGATCGCGCCCACGGGAGCGGGCAAGACGCTGGCGGGGTTCTTGCCGACACTGGTGGAGTTGAGTGGAGAGGGGCAGGACAGAGCCGGAAAGCTTGTGCCGCACCCTCGATCGCCACCTCCCCCCTTGCGGGGGAGGTCGACGTCCTCTGACGCGCAATCGCGCGTCGGGGGACGGCGGGAGAGGGGTACGCCGCTTGCTCCGAACGATACGGCTTACCCCTCTCCCCAACCTCGAGAGCGAGCTTTGCTCGCCTCGGACCCCGCAAGGGGGGAGGGAGCCATGGCAGCGAGCGCTACGGAGCCAAGAAAGAACCTCATTTCCACCGGCCGCTCGGTTCGGCGCTCCAGTGGGCTGCACACGCTCTACATCTCGCCGCTGAAAGCTCTCGCGGTCGACATCGCGCGCAATCTGGAGACGCCGGTCGCCGAGATGGGGCTGCCGATCAGGATCGAGACCCGCACCGGCGACACCCCGGTGTCGCGGCGGCAGCGGCAGCGGCGCTATCCGCCGGACATCCTGCTCACCACGCCGGAGCAGTTGGCGCTGCTGCTGGCGTCCGACGACGCGCCTTATCTGTTTTCCTCGCTGAAGCGCATCGTGCTCGACGAGCTGCATGCGCTCGTCACCTCCAAGCGCGGCGATCTGCTGTCGCTCGGTCTTGCGCGGCTCTGGACCATCGCGCCGCGGATACGTGCCATTGGCCTCTCGGCGACGGTCGCCGAGCCCGAACAACTCGCGCGTTTCCTGGTGCCGCAGCCGGGCGGCGAAAACGCGTCCGCCGACGTCGTCACCGCCGGCGGCGCCGCGCCGCCGGTGGTCGAGATGCTCGACACGCGCGAACGGCTGCCGTGGTCCGGCCACAGCGCGCGCCATGCGCTGCCCGAGGTCTACGAACTGATCAAGCGCAACAAGACCACGCTGGTGTTCGTCAACACGCGCAGCCAGGCCGAGATGCTGTTTCAGGATCTCTGGCGCATGAATGACGACGGGCTGGCGATCGCGCTGCATCACGGCTCGCTCGACGTCGCGCAGCGCCGCAAGGTCGAGGACGCGATGGCCGCCGGCCGGCTGCGCGGCGTGGTCTGCACCTCCTCGCTCGATCTCGGTGTCGACTGGGGCGATGTCGACCTCGTCATCAATATCGGCGCGCCGAAAGGCTCCTCGCGGCTGATGCAGCGGATCGGTCGCGCCAACCACCGCTTCGATGAGGCCTCGCGCGCCGTGCTGGTGCCGGCCAACCGCTTCGAGGTGCTGGAATGCCGTGTCGCGATCGACGCCATCGCGGAGAATGCGCAGGACACGCCGCCGCTGCGCTCGGGCGCGCTCGATGTGCTGGCGCAGCACGTGCTCGGCTGCGCCTGCGGCAAGCCGTTCCTGTCCGATGAACTCTATGATGAGGTCAGGACCGCAGCGCCCTATGCATCGCTCGCACGCACCGACTTCGACGATGTCGTCGATTTCGTCGCCACCGGCGGCTACGCGCTGAAGACCTATGAGCGTTTCGCGCGCATCAAGCAGGACAAGCAGGGCCGCTGGCGCGTCACCAATCCGAAGGTGCGGCAGAGCTATCGCCTCAACGTCGGCACCATCGTCGAGGAGACCATGCTGAAGGTGCGGCTGGTGCGCTCGCGCGCCGGCGGTAGCGGATCGACCGGCGCGATCGCGCGTGGCGGCCGGATGCTCGGCGAGATCGAGGAGGTCTTCATCGAAGGCCTCGTGTCCGGCGACACTTTCGTCTTTGGCGGTGAGGTGGTGCGCTACGAGGCCTTGGTTGAAGACCAGGTCTATGTCTCCCGCGCCAATGATAAAGATGCAAAAGTGCCGTCCTACATGGGCGGCAAGTTTCCGCTGTCGACCTATCTCGCCGAACGCGTCCGCAAATTGCTCGACAACAGCCGTGCCTGGAACGCGCTGCCGGACCAGGTGCACGACTGGCTGTCGTTGCAGCGAAAATTCTCGCGTGTGCCTGCGGCGCGCGAGCTCTTGGTCGAGACCTTTCCGCGCGGCGGCAGCCATTATCTGGTCTGCTATCCCTTCGAGGGTCGGCTCGCGCATCAGACGCTCGGCATGCTGCTGACGCGCCGGCTGGAGCGCGCCCGCGCCCGTCCGCTTGGCTTCGTCGCCAACGAGTATGCGCTTGCGGTCTGGGGCGTCGGCGATCTCTCCTTCATGATCCGGCACGGCAGGCTCGACCTCAACGCGCTGTTCGATCCCGACATGCTCGGCGACGATCTCGAGGCATGGCTCGCGGAATCCGCGCTGATGAAACGCACCTTCCGCAACTGCGCCATCATCTCCGGGCTGATTGCGCGCCGCTTCACCGACGAGGAGAAGTCGCGTCGCCAGGTGCTGTTCTCGACCGACCTGATCTATGACGTTTTGCGAAAACATCAGGCCGATCACGTGCTGCTGCGCGCCGCGCGCGGCGATGCCGCCACGGGATTGCTCGATCTTCGCCGCCTCAGCGACATGCTTTCGCGCATCCACGGCCGAATCACCCACAAGGATCTCGACCACGTCTCTCCGCTTGCCGTCCCCGCGCTGCTGGAAATCGGCCGCGAGTCAGTTTATGGCGAAGCATCCGACGAGCTCCTGGCCGAGGCGGCCGAGGAACTCGTGCGGGAGGCGACGACGTAATACTGGCACTGTGGGGAACAGGACGTGACGGCAAACGCGCTAGCTTTGCGAGACGGTGACGATATGCGCGTTTCGAGGGTCACGGTGGCGGATGTCGGCTTCGTGGCCGATTTCTCCGGCGCGCTGTTTTGGGAAGCGCAGAGCCTGCTGGTGGTATCCGACCTGCATCTGGAAAAGGGCTCGAGCTTCGCCAGCCGCGGCGTGCTGCTGCCGCCCTACGACACGGTCGCGACACTGAGCCGGCTCGCCGCTGTGATCGCGCGGCACGATCCACGGCAGGTGATCGCGCTCGGCGACAGCTTTCACGATCGCGATGCGCATGCGCGGCTGTCGGAGCCGGATCGCGAGGCGCTCGCGGCGCTGCAGCTGCGGCGCAACTGGATCTGGATCTCGGGTAACCACGATCCGGCGCTGCCGTCCGATCTCGGCGGCGTGGTCGCAACCGAGGTCGCGATCGGGCCGATCGCGTTCCGCCATGAGCCGACCGGCGCGGCCGGCGAGATCGCCGGCCATCTGCACCCGAAGGCCCGCGTGCCGACCCGCGGCCGCTCGATCGAGCGCCGTTGTTTCGCTTCCGATGGCGAGCGTGCGGTGATGCCGGCCTTCGGCGCCTACACCGGCGGCTTGAGCATCCGCGACGCCGCATTCACACGGATTTTCGGATCGCCCGGCTTCATGGCCCATGTGCTCGGCGACAACCGCGTCCACGCGTTCGTGGCGTCGCGGTGTTATTGAGGATCGCGTACCACACATTCGGCGTCGTCCCGGGCAAGCGCAGCGCGACCCGGGACCCATAACTACCACTGTTTGAGATTGCGCAAAGCTGTGGCCCCAGCGCGGCATCACAACTGCATGCGATGGTTATAAGTCCCTGCTTTCGCAGGGACGACAGCGGAGTAGCGGCGCGACCTCGCCCTAAGCCGCCTTCGCCTGCACGCTCTCGCAGTACTCCGCCAGCCTGTCCGCCAGCCGCAGTGTTGCCGGGCTGGCTTCGGGGGCGGCGACGAGGGCGACCTCGGTGCGATCGATCGGCGCAAAGCCGTCCTTTGCGGTCAGCACGCGATGCTCCGCCTGGATCGACATTTCCGACAGGATGCTGAGCCCGAGGCCCGCGGCGACCGCGGCCTGGATGCCGGCGAGGCTGGAGGAGGTGTAGGCCATGTGCCAGTTGCGGCCGGCGCTTTCCAGCGCATGGATGGCGCGGGCGCGGTAGAGACAGCCCGAGGCGAAGCCGATCAGCGGAACCGAGCCGGCCGTCGTATCGCGCGGGTGGCTCTTGCTGGTGACCCAATGCACGCGTTCAGGCCACACCGCGATGCCGCCCTTCTCATTGGCGGCGCGCTTGATCAGCGCGAGATCGAGTTCGCCGCGTTCAAGATCGCGGTACAGGAACAGGCTCTGGCCGGAGCGCACGTCGAGCCGCAAGTTCGGATGGCTGCGCGCGAAAGTGGCGAGCAGCTTTGTCAGCCGATAGGCGGCAAAATCCTCGGTGATGCCGATCCGGATCGCGCCTTCGCTGCCGGGCCGCGAGAGCACGTCGCGGGCCTCTTCGGCGAGTGACAACAGCCGCCGCGCGTAGGTCAACAACCGCTCGCCGGCTTCCGTCGGGCTGACATCCTTGCCGCTGCGGATCAAGAGCGGCTGGCCGACATCCTCCTCCAGGCGCTTGATCTGCTGGCTCACCGTCGACTGCGTGCGGTGGACACGCTCTCCGGCGCGGGTGAAGCCGCCGGCATCGACCACCGAGACGAAACTGCGCAACAGCTCCAGGTCGAGCATCGCAGCCTCCATTTATAAACCCACTGCATGTCAGTCTATCATTTAATTTCCAAATATCAAGGCGCGGGCCTAGATCATGGCGGAAGGAGAATTCGCCCATGTCCGCCGCAACCTCGATGGCCGCGCCCCGCGCCCGCTTCAACACCCTGCCGCTGCTGATCGCCCTGTTCTGCCTGCTCTGGAGCTACGCGTTCGTCGCCGGCAAGATCGGCGTCACCGATTGCCCGCCGCTGATCCTGCTCGCCGCGCGGTTTTCGCTCGCCGGGGTTCTGATCCTCGCCATCTCCTGGCTGCGCCGCGACCAATGGGATCTCAGCTGGCGCGATGCGGCGGTGTTTGCCGTGCTCGGCGTCGCCAACAACGCGCTCTATCTCGGCCTCGGCTATACCGGCCTGAAGACCGTCTCGGCCGGGCTCGGCGCACTGATCGTCTCGGCCAATCCGGTGTTCACCGCCATGCTGGCGGCGTTGTTCCTCGGCGAGAGCATGACCTTGCGCAAGGTGATCGGTCTCGTGCTCGGCATCGTCGGCGTCGCCTTGATCGTCTGGCATCGCATGTCGGTCGGATCGGACAGCCCGCATGGCATCCTGTTCACGCTGGCCTCGCTCGCCTCGATCGTGGCCGGCACCGTGCTGTTCAAGCTGCTGGCGCCGAAGGGCAGCCTGTGGATCGGCAACGGCATCCAGAACATCGCCGGCGGCCTTGCCGTGATGCCGTTCGCCTTCACGCTCTCCAGCGTCAGCGACATCGTGCCCAGCATCCGTCTTGCCGGCGCCTTCACCTTCCTCGTGCTCGGCGGCTCGATCCTCGCCTATCTGCTCTGGTTTCATCTCCTGAAAGTGTGTGGCGCGACCGCCGCCAGCGCCTATCACTTCCTGATGCCGCCGCTCGGCATGCTGTTCGCCTATCTCGTGCTCGGCGAGCATGTCGAATTTCGCGACCTGCTCGGGATCGTTCCGGTCGCGCTCGGCATTTACCTGGTGACCCGCCCGGCGGCCCCACCAGCAGGAGTATGACGTGAGCATCACCATCACACTGATCGGAGGCCCAACCGCCCTGATCGAGATCGACGGGTTCCGCCTGCTCACCGATCCGACCTTCGATGCACCCGGCGAGTATCAACTGCCGCATGTGAAACTGGAGAAACTGACGGGTCCGGCGCTCGGCACGCGCGATGTCGGCGCGATCGATGCGGTGCTGCTGAGCCACGACCAGCATTCCGACAATCTCGACCATTCGGGCCGGGATTTCCTTAAAAGCGCGAAGCGCGTGCTGACGACGGAGGCCGGCGCGAGGCGGCTCGGCGGCAACGCCGAGGGCTTTGCGCCCTGGGCCTCGACCGAGTTGCAGAAGGGCGGCCGGACGCTCACCATCACCGCGACGCCGGCGCGGCACGGGCCGGCCGGGATCGAGCCGTTGTCCGGCGACGTCATCGGTTTCGTGGTCGAGCCGGCTAAGCCCGGCCGTCCGGTCTACGTCAGCGGCGACACCACCTGGTTCGACGGCGTCGCGGAGGTCGCGCGGCGCTTCGACTGCGGCGTGGTGCTGCCGTTCGCCGGCGCGGCGCAAACCCGCGGCCCCTTCCATCTCACCATGGACACCAACGACGCGATCGAAACCGCGCGCGCCTTTGCGGACGCGGTGATCGTGCCGGTTCATACCGACGGCTGGGCGCATTTCCGGCAGAGTGCGAGCGACCTGCGCGCGAGCTTCGATACGCTCGGCTTCGGCCGTCGTCTGCGCATCCTCGAACCCGGCGTCGCCGCGGTCATCGAGCCGTAGGTTTCGTCCCAGGAACCTTGCCGGTATCCGGCTCGTTGTCAGACGGCTGGAACCGGACATGACGCGGCAAGGAACAATCTCGCCACACGATAATCAAGACGATGCGCCGGCGGCCCAGCCCCGGCGCCAGCCGTTCGGTTTCAGCCGCGTCCTGAAGACGCTCGGACCCGGGCTGATCACCGGCGCGTCCGACGACGACCCTTCGGGGATCGGCACCTACAGCCAGGCCGGCGCGCAGCTCGGCTACGGCATTGGCTGGACCATGCTGCTGACATTTCCGCTGATGAGCGCGATCCAGGAGATCTCGGCGCGGGTCGGCCGCGTCACCGGGCATGGCATCGCGGGCAATGTATGCCGGCATTATCCAGGCTGGCTGCTCGCCGTCGTGGTGACGCTGCTGTCCATTGCCAATACCATCAACATCGCGGCCGACCTCTCGGCCATGGCCGACGCAGCAAAGCTCCTGATCGGCGGCCCGGCCATTCTCTATGTGGTGCTGTTCGGCGTGACCTCGGTGGCCGCGCAGATCTTCATGAACTACCGGCGCTACGTCGCGATCCTGAAATGGCTGACGCTCAGCCTGTTCGCCTATGTCGCGGCGCTCGCCTTTGCCAAGGTGTCGTGGACGGAAGCCCTGGCCGGCGTGCTGCTGCCGCGCATCAGCTGGAGCGCCGACTATTTCACGACCATCGTTGCGATCCTCGGCACCACGATCTCGCCTTATCTGTTCTTCTGGCAGGCCTCGCAGGAGGCGGAGGAGCAGCGGGTCGATGTCACCAAGCATCCGCTGATCGAGCGGCATTACGGCGCCCGGCGCGAATTCTCGCGCATCCGTGCCGACACCATCACCGGCATGGCATTCTCGAACGTGATCGCATTGTCGATCATCGTCACCGCCGCCGCATCGCTGCATGCCGCCGGCAAGACCGATATCCAGACCTCGGCGCAGGCTGCCGAGGCGCTGCGCCCGATCGCCGGGCCGTTTGCCGAGGTGATCTTCGCGCTCGGCATCGTCGGCACCGGCCTTCTGGCGATCCCGGTGCTCGCGGGCGCGACGGCCTATGCGGTCGGCGAGGGCCGGCGATGGCGGGTTGGGCTGACGCGCAGGCCGAAGGAGGCGATCGCGTTCTATTCGGTGCTGGCGCTGTCGGGCGGCATCGGCATCGCGCTCAACTTCACGCCGATCGATCCGATCGCGGCGTTGTACTGGAGCGCGGTCGTCAACGGCGTGCTCGCGGTGCCCGTGATGGTGCTGCTGATGTTCATGGCCCGCCGCCGGGACGTGATGGACCGCTTTGTGGTCGGCGGCTGGCTGTACTGGCTCGGCTGGCTCTCGACCGGCGCGATGGCGCTCAGCGTGATCGCGATGGGGGTCGGCTTCCTGCTGTAGCTCGTTCGAACTCCTCAACCCTCGCCGAACAGCGAGCTATCGATCTTGGTGGTCGATTTGACCTTTCGCAGGATGATCGTCGTGCGGTAGCTCGCGATGTCGGTGTCCGGATGCATGAGGCGGTCGAGGATGAAGGATTGATAGCGCGCCAGGTCGGTGGACACGATCCGTAGCGAGTAATCCCAATCGCCGGCAATCATGCAACATTCGACGACCTCCGGAAGGTCGATCACCTTCCTCTCGAAGCGCGCGAAGGATTCCCTGTTCTGTTGCTTGAGACGGACCTCGACGATCACGTCGAACCCGAGTCCAACCCGCGTTGGGTCCACCAGCGCCACATAGCGATTGATGACGCCGGCCTCTTCGAGGGTGCGAACGCGTCGCATGCAGGGGGCAGACGAGAGGCCGATCCGTTCGGCCAGCTCGAGATTCGTGATGCGCCCCTCGACCTGCAGCACGTCGAGGATTTTTCGGTCGATCTCGTCGATCACGATCGCGGTTCCCATTTCTTTCGTATTTTCCATCTTTTGCGCAATTGATTGCAGAAAAGGGGATGAAATGCATCTCAAATCGCAATGTCATTGCCCTCGCACGCGCATAAGATGTGGTGCGAGGTTCTTTGATCGCTGCGACTGAGCAGCAAGGAGGGGGGCATGGCCGGAAATGACGACAAATCCTTTTGGGATCGCGCGCGGCGGCACCTCATTCGCTATGGCGGGACGTTCGCTCCCGTCATCATCGAGCGCGCCTCCGGATCCTTCGTCTATGACGCCAATGGTCGAGCCATCCTGGATTTCACGTCAGGGCAGATGAGCGCCGTGCTCGGTCACGGTCACCCGGAGATCGTCCAGACCATCAGCGAGCATGCCGAACGGCTCGACCATCTCTTCAGCGGCATGCTGACGCGCCCGGTCGTCTCGCTGGCCGAACAGCTCGCGGGCCTGCTGCCGCCGGGGCTTGATCGCGTCATGCTGCTCAGCACCGGCGGCGAGTCGAATGAAGCTGCGATCAAGATGGCCAAGCTCGCCACCAGCGGCTTCGAGACCGTCGCGTTCGCGCAGTCCTGGCACGGCATGACGTCTGGCGCGGCGGGAACGACCTATTCGGCCGGCCGCAGGGGCTATGGTCCCGCGCCGGTCGGCTCGCTCGCGATCCCGACGCCGAACCCCTATCGCCCGCGCTTCGGCAACGCGGCCGATTGGCGGGCCGAGCTGGCCTACGCCTTCGATCTGATCGATCGCCAATCGACCGGCTCGCTCGCCTGCATGATCGCCGAGCCGATCCTCAGCTCCGGCGGGCTGATCGACCTGCCTGAAGGCTACCTTGCTGAGCTGAAAGAACTGTGCCGGGCACGCGGCATGCTGCTGATCGTCGACGAAGCACAGACCGGCCTCGGCCGAACCGGCGCCATGTTCGCTTTCGAGCGCGACGGGGCCGTGCCTGACATCCTGACCTTGTCGAAGACGCTCGGCGCCGGGCTGCCTCTGGCTGCGGTCATTACATCAGCCGAAATCGAAGAGCGCTGTCACGAACGCGGTTTCCTGTTCTACACGACGCATGTGTCGGACCCGATGCCGGCCGCGGTCGGGCTGAAGGTCATCGAGATCATCCTGCGCGACAGATTGGTCGAGCGCGCCAGGATAGCGGGCGCGCGGCTGAGGGATGGGCTGCTCGCACTTCAGAACCGGTTCGAATGCATCGGTGATGTGCGCGGCAGGGGGCTGATGCAGGGCATCGAGATCGTGCGCGACCGTTACAGCAAGGAGCCTGACGAAGCGCTCGGAACGCGTGTCTCTCAGCGCTGCATGCAGCTTGGACTGAGCACCAACATCGTTCAGTTGCCCGGCATGGGCAGCGTGTTCCGCATCGCCCCGCCGCTGACGATCAGCGACGACGAGACCGACCTTGGCCTCGCGATCCTCGGCGACGCGTTCGAAGGCGCGTTGCAAAGCAGGGCTGGCTAAATCAATCCTTGCGGAACACGATCGAGGCCATCCAGCCGGTCATCAGCGCCATGAACGCGGTGATCAACCCGTAGACAAAGCCGTTCTGCCGCGCGGTGGTGGCGACGAATTGCTCGAAGCCGACCTTGACGATCTCGAACGCGGTCTCGGCCTTGGTCACCAGCGCGCCGTCGGAAAACAGCTTGATCTCGACATTATACGTGCCGATCGGCACCTCCGCGGGCAGCGGAATGCCGGTGCGGAACAGGGTCGGCGTCAGGAAGGTCACCGCCGAGGTCGCCTCACGGTACAGCCCGTGCTCGGAGCGCAGCCGCACGAAGGCGCTGCGGAACGGGTCGTTCGGCACCACGTCGGCATAGTCGGGCCCGACCCGCTGCATCAGCAGCACGTTGTTGAGCCCGAGCTGTTGCCGCCGCTGCACCTCGGACGAGGCGATCTGGTCGAACGGGCGATTGGAGAACAGTGCGAGATAGCCCGGCACCTGCAGGAACTGGCGCGAGTCGGTGTTGATCCAGATGCCGAACTTGCGCTCCTTGCGCCGCGTGACCATGTCGGCGCGCGGGCCGGACACCGTGACGACGAGGTCGTAGTTCGTGCGGTTTGACGGCGTCTTGTCGTCTTTCTCGACCGAGCCGAACAGCACCAACTCGCCGCCGGAATAGTTCGGCGTCACCGTGACGCGGTGATTGGAGACCGAAACAATCAGGCGCTCGGCATGAGCGGGCGCGGCCGCCAGGCTGGCGACGGCAAGGCCGATGATCGCGAGCGCCGTGCGCAGCCTCATGGCGGCGCTCCGCCGGTTTCGCGGATGCTGAACAGGTCCTGCGGCCGGATCACCAGCTCCACCGCAAAGCGGATGCCGACCGCGAGCACGAGCAGGCCGAGCAGCAGGCGCAGATGCTCGCCGCGGATCTTCTGGCCGGCGCGGGCGCCGAACTGCGCGCCGGTGACGCCACCGACCATCAGGATCAGCGCCAGCACGGCGTCGACCAGATGGTTGGTCGCCGCGTGCAGCATGGTCGCGAACACCATGGTGACGAGGGTGAGCACCATCGAGGTGCCGATCACGGTCGAGGTCGGCACCCGCAGCACATAGATCATCAGCGGCACCAGGATGAAGCCGCCGCCGATTCCCATCACCGCGCCGATGAAGCCGATCGCGAGCCCGACCACGACGACCGGGATGACGGAGAGGTAGATCTTGGAGCGCTTGAAGCGCAGCTTCAGCGGCAGGCCGTGGATCCAGCCATGGCTGCCGGGCTTGCGCAGGGTGACGGGGCGGCCGCCGCGGGCGCGCAGCATCGCGCGCAGGCCTTCCCAGAACATCAGCCCGCCGACCGTCGTCAGCAGGATGACGTAGGACAGCGCGATCATCAGGTCGAGCTGGCCGAGCGAGCGCAGGAAGGTGAAGGTCCACACCCCGAGCGTGGTGCCGAGCGTGCCTCCGACCAGAAGCACCGCCGCCAGCAGCGGGTCGATCGCGCGTCTGCGCCAATAGGAAATGGCACCGGAGAACGAGGAGGCCGCGATGTGGCTGGCGACGGAGGCGACCGCGACCGCGGGCGCGATGCCGACGAAGATCAGCAGCGGCGTCATCAGGAAGCCGCCGCCGATCCCGAACATGCCGGAGACGAATCCAACCGCCGCGCCCATCGCCAGGATGAGGAAGACATTGACCGGAATGTCGGCGATCGGGAGGTAGAGCTGCACGCGCGTCGCTTCTTGTCGGTTCGCCGCGAGTTCGGCGCAAGGCCGCATCACGGCGTGATGTCGTTCTGGTCGGGCATTCTCCGGCTGAACGAATCCGGTCGGCGCGCAAGACGCAGGCGAACGCGGGTCGATTGCCTGCGCCTTGCATAACCGAATTCGGCGGGGGGAGGGACTAAAGAATCCGCTCCCGGGGGCATTTTTCGCCGCACCTGGCCGCCGTCTGCGGACGTGGTTGATAATTCAGATTAATGGCGCCGGTGTCGGCTTGTCTGAGCATGATCTCCGCGCAAACGCGTTCCGCGTTTGTCGCGAGGGAAAACCGTTCCGCACTTTTCCGGATCATGCTTCAGGGCCGATCGGCAGGCCTGGTGATCAGGTTCAGCGCGAGCGCCTCCTTCGGGTTCAGCCAGCGGATATCTGAGGTTTGCGACATCGCCTCGACGATCCCGGAGGAGACGCCCATCTTGGTCATGTAGCCCAGCACCATGCCCTGGATGCGTTGTGCCTCGGCGAGGGGATCGCTGACGGGCGTGCTCGTCGTGAAGCGATGCACGCCGAGCCGCGAGCCCGCGATGCCATAGCGCGTCTGGCCGCCAGCATAGACCAGCACGCAAGCGCTGGCGCAGGACGCGGGGCGGAGCTTGCCCGAGGCATCGGCGGTGGCGACCGCGGTGACCAGCCCGCGGGTGCGGATGACCTCGCCCATGATGGCGGCCTGGTTCAGCGCGCCGCCCGGCGACGACAGCAGCACGACGTCGCCTGGCGCGAGACGCGCCTCGCTGAGCCGGTCGCGGAACCAGCTCGCGCTGGCTGAGCCGATCTTGCCGCTGATCGCAAGCGCCCGCCGGCCGCGGCCCGATCCGTCGATGTCGACGTCGGGAATCACCGCCGACGTCATGCTGGCCGCGATATAGGTCTCGCGCCAGAAGTCCCAGGCACCCGGCGTCGACAGGTCCCGGTAAGCCTGGATGGCAACGCTCGACAACAGCAGCACGAAGATGATGATGGACCAGAGCGAGAACCGGAACGCGCGGGGCGGCGATGCCGCGTTCCCTTGCGGCGTCGGCGGAGGCGGGGCCGAGGGGCGCGGGGCAAATGGAGACGGCGCCTGCCGCGGCGGCGCAACGCGGGGACCGGTCGGCGACGAACGGTGGCCCGTTCCATCATCCTGGCGATCATCGACAGACAAGCCTGACCCTCCGGAACGCGTACGCCGACGGCGCGGAACTGCGCGCCTGTCTACACGGCGGAAGGCCGGAGGTATAGGACAGCGGCGCCGTCAAGGCGCCGCAGCCGTCTCGAACCTAGTGAGCCGGAGCGGCGAGCGCCGCGGTCCGCTTCGAGGGTTGCTTGACCGGCTTCGCCGCCGCGGGCTGCGCCGGCGCGCCGTCCCAGCCGCCGGCAGGGGCCGGCACGTTGACCGCATCGCTTGGCTGCGGCTCGGCGGTGAAGGTCTGGATCGCCAGCTTCGCGGCGGCCAGCGACTGCGGGTCGAGCCGCTTGGCAATATCGTCGCGCTTGTGGCCGGCGTCGGCGTCGCCCTGCGCGGCCGCGAGGCTGAACCACTTGAAGGACTCGGCGAGGTTCTGTTCGACACCGATGCCGCGGGCATAGAGGATGCCGAGATTGACCTGGCTGTCGGCAACGCCGCGATCGGCCGCCTTGCGGAACCACTGCGCGGCGCTCTTGTAGTCGGCGCCCTTGCCGCCGCCATCGGCGTCGAGCACGGCGAGATTGTGCATCGCCTTGGCGTTGCCGCGCTCGGCGGCCTGCACATAGTAGCGTCGCGCCACATCGAAGTCGCGCTTCACGCTGAGGCCCTTCTCGTAGAAGGTGCCGAGCCGGAACATCGCGGGCACCACGCCGGCCTGCGCCGCGCGGGCATACCATTTGGCGGCTTCGTCGACATTGGCGGTCACGCCCTTGCCCTCTGCAAAGCGGACGCCGACTTCATAAGCCGCGGCCGCATCGCCCTTGATCGCGGCGCTGCGCAGCGCCGGACCGCCGATTGCATCGGGCAGCTTCTCGCCCGCCGGGATCTGGATCATGGCGAGCTTGCCGCCGAGCGGCGGTGCGGTCGGAATCGTGCCGGTGACGTCATTGGCAGCGGCTGTTGGCGCCGCGGCCGGCTCAGGCGCGGCGGCGGGTGCGGGCACGGTTGCCGGTGGGATCGTCACCTGCGCGCTGTCGAGCGTGTTCGGCGCCGGAGTGTTGTTGGACTGGCGGCCGAGCGGGGTCGGCGAGGTCATCGACGGTCCGGGCACTGACGACCCGGGCACTGACGGCCCGGGCACGCCGGACGGTGCAGCCGGTGCGGGAGCTGCGGAATTCTCTGCGGGCGGCTGCATGGGCGGCGTGGCCGGCTCGCTGTGCTCGATCGCCGGCATCTGCGGCGCGGAGCTGGTGTCGAGCAGGTTCATCGCCATCTTGGCGGTCGAGAGCAGGATCACGACCACGCTCGCGCCGACCAGCAGCGAACGAATCTTGGAGGTGATGGTCGAAGGTTGCGCTTCGGGCGCGCCGGCCGCGGCCGTGCCGGCCTTGGCGGCAGCCGCCTTCGCGGCCTTGTCGGCCTTCTCCTTGGCCTTGGCTGCAGCCTTGCTCGCGGCGCGCGCCGCTTTCTCGTTGACGGGTTGCGCGGCAGCGGCCTGCGCGGCGCGGCGCGCGGCGGCGATGAAGCTCGATGTCGAGACCGGCTCCTTCTTGCCGGCGGGAAGATCGCTGATCGCGCGCTCGGAATCCGCGATCCGCTCCGACGGCGAAGCGACGCGGCCGGAGGGGCGTGTGCCCGGTTCGAGCGGATGATCCGGTGGCAGCTCCGGCGCGATCGCGGCGCGTGCGGACGCCGCATGCGGCTCGAGGATCTCGCTGATCGCGCGCGGCGGCAGCGGCGGCGGCGCACTCTCGACCGGCTGCGCGGCATGGAATTCGCGCGGCGCGGACATGAAGTGCTCCTGCGCCAGCGCAGGATTGGGCAATTCGGGCCTGTACGATTCAGGCTTGTACGCTTCAGCTTTGGGCTGCGCGATCGGCAGCGACATCGCCGCGCGCGGCATCTCCATCCGCGGAGCTTCCATCCGCGGTTCGGCCGGCGCGGGAGCAGGCGGCGGCGCGGTGCGCACCGTACGCAGATCGTTCTCGATCATCGCAAGACGATCGACGACATGGCCGAGCGTGTTGTGAACGGTCTCCAGCGAATCCTGGGTGCGGCGGTCGGTCTCCGACTGGCTGAAGCGGATGTCGGACAGCTCGCGCTTCACCATGTCGACGATGCCGCTGTCCATCATCGGCTGCGGCGAGGAGGTGCTGACGTTGCGGGCGGCGTCGGCCAGCGAGGCGATGTGGGCGTGCTGCGCCTCGAGGTGCCGCATGATGTCATGCAGACCTTCCTCGACCCGGCCGAGATTGCCGGAGCGCTGGTCGGCGGACTCCAGGCGCTCGAGCAGATAGGAGATGCGCTGCTCGAGATGGGTGAATGCCGACGAACTGTCGTTGCCGACCTGCAGGCGGTCGATCCGCTCCGACAGCGAGCGCAGCGCGCCTTCGATGGCGTCGGTGTTGTCGTAGCCGGCCGGCCGCTCGCGGGTCTCCAGCGTCGAGGCCAATGCGGCAATGCGCTGCTCGATCCCGGCGAAGGCATCGCCATGGCTCTCGGCGCGCGACATCTGCGACAGCTGGTCGACCTTCGCGGCCAGCGCATGCACGTCCCCGGAGAGCTGCAGCAGCGCGTCGTTGGAGGCGACGTTGGAGACGATGGCGCGCAGCGCGGCGATCGCGCTCTCGAGCTGATGCACCGTCGACGGATCGTCGTTGGCGCGCAGGATCATGTCGAGCTTGGCGCCGAGATTGCGGATCGCCTCGTCGTAGCCGGTGAGCTGCTCGGCGGGCGTCAGCGTGCGCAGCGCCTCGCGGATTTCCGACAGCGCGCGTTCGATGCCGGCGATCGCCTGACCCTGGCCGTTGCGGCCCTCCTGGCGGAGCTCGTCGATCCGGTGATGCAGCGAGCGGATCTCGTTCTCGATCGACTCGATCGCCCGGCGCGGCATCGCCTCGGTGATCGCCTGGCGGATCTCCGCAAGCTCGCCGCGGAAGGCCGCGATCGACTGTTCGATATGGTCGGGCCGCTGCAGCGCCTCGATCTGGCTCGTGATCTTGAGCAGGTGACGCTCGAGCGAGGAGAAGTCGGGCCCGGCCGGCGCAGCCGGCGGTGGCGGCGCATAGGCGGCCATCGGCGGCGCGCTGCGCGGCGGCATCTGGCGGTGTGCTGATACATCGAGCTCGTTCTGGCGCGCGGCGATCTCCGCGATCGCGGAATCGAACGAGGCCGGGCTCAGCGGCGGCGAGGGGCGATAGACCTGGGCCGCGGCGCGCTCGACCGCCTCTGCCTGGCGCAGCCTCTCCTCCAGTTGCCGGTCATGCATCTGCGACTCACGCTGCATCTGCGATTCACGCATCGGCTGCGGCTGCGGCTCGCGCGCCGGCTGCGGCCGCGAAATTTGCGACAGCCGGGCATCGAGGCGCGAAATCGCGTCGTTCAGCTGTCGTGCGACGGCGGGCTGGCCGCGCGGCACTTCGGCGCGCACCGCTTCGGCGCGCGTCAACGGCTTTGCAATCTGTTCGATCTGGCGGGTGATGGCGTCGAGCCGCTGGTGGATATCGGCGACCTCGCGGCTTTCCCGGCTCGGCATCGGCTGCCGCTGCTCCATGCGCCAATCCGGCGGGCTCGGTTCGCCGACGGTGGAGTTGAGCCAGTCGTTGAGCGACATGCCGGCGCGGCGCGCAGCCGCCTCGGCCCTTTCGCGGACGGAGGGATCGATGCCGTCAACACTCCACGATACGCGCGAATTCATGATTCCGTCCGGTCCCGACTCCGGCGCTACACCCTGCGCCCGCAGCCTCCCCGCGCATTCCCGTTAAGAGACAATCGAATTCTGCGCCGGGCGTCTGCCTCAGCTGCTGACTTTTTCCCGTCACGGTAAATAACGGGTTAAGGAATGCGGCCGACGGGCTCTAAAGTTAGGGAATCCGGGAACCTGTTGCGCCGGATCAGGACAGGGCTATCGTTTTCAGGCAGTGCGATTTCCGCTTTGTGTGACGGCACGCACAACCGCAGGCTTGCGATTGTTTCTAGCCGTTGCTTTCGCGCTTGCCGTCGTCGAGCGGCAGCACATTGCCGCGGCCGGACATCGCCGACAGCGCGTCGAGCGCCTCCTCGCACCATTCCACCACCATGCGCTCATGGCGCATCCCGAGGCGCAGGCTGAGCATCTTGCCGACGTCGGCCGGCGGCGCGGTGCCGTCGGGAAAACGCTTGTTGAGCAGGCGCTCATAGCGCTCATAGCGGTCGCGGTGATGCTCCAGCCGCGCCATCAGGTCGGTGCGCAGCGGCTCGATGTCGACGCAATCGAGCGCATAGAGCCGGACCAAAAGGTCGTCCTTGATAGAGGGCGGAACGCTCGGTCGCGCCGCCCAGTGCTTCAGCGCCGCGCGGCCCTCGGCCGTCAGCGTGTAGACCAGCTTGTTGGGCTTGCCCGACTGCACCACCTCGCGGCCCTGGACATGGCCCTTGTCGCGCAGCCGCGAGAGCTCGCGGTAGATCTGCTGGTGGTCGGCCTTCCAGAAGAAGCCGATCGAGGCGTCGAACGTCTTGGCGAGCTCATAACCCGTCATCGGACGTTCCGTGAGGCAGGCGAGGATTGCGTCACCGAGTGCCAACGCCCACCTCCATCTCAGTTCCCAAAGAGGCCATTCTGAAGTTCGCTTGACTTTATGCGTTACTGTGCATATGCGTCAATATGCATATGGTGATCGGCGTGCCGCCCTGTCGCGCGCGCCGGTGGTTCAGGCTTTTCTTAAACCCCGCCGCAGGAGACGTCCGAATGAGCAAGCCGGGCCTCGACAAGTGGTACGCCTACATGAAGTCCCACGACACCGCCGCTCTGTGGGATCTGCTGCATCCCGACGCGGTGTTCGAAAGCCCGGTCGTGCACACGCCGCAGCGCGGCCGTGACATCACCTTCAAATATCTCACCAGCGCCGCCAAGGTGCTCGGCGGCCCGACCTTCAAGTATCTCGGCGAGTGGCAGAGTGACGCCGGCGCGGTGCTCGAATTCGAGAACGAGATCGACGGCATCAAGCTCAACGGCGTCGACATCATCACGTTCGATGGTGACGGCCGGATCACGCATTTCAAGGTGATGGTGCGTCCGCTCAAGGCGATCAACCTGCTGCATCGGATGATGGGCGAGGAGTTGATGAAGCAAAGCGGCGCAACGTCGCAATCACAGTCGCGATAGCATCTGCCGCGGACCTCCGGAACCGGATAAGGTCCGCTCCAACAAACCCAAGGACACGCTGCGCAGCGTCCGTCGCACATGCGGCCACGTGCCAGCCGGGAGACCAGCATGCCAACCTACAAAGCCCCCGTCGAAGACGTCAGCTTCCTGCTCAACGACGTTTTCCAGATCGACCGCTACGGCAATCTTCCCGGCTTCACCGATGCGTCGGCCGATGTGCGCGAGGCGATCCTCGGCGAGGCCGCCAAGCTCAGCGAAGAGGTGCTGCAACCGCTCAATCGCACAGGCGATCTCGAAGGCTGCAAGCGCAACGACGACGGCAGCGTCTCCACGCCGAAGGGCTTCAAGGACGCCTTCAAGCAGGTCGCTGAAGGCGGCTGGCTCGGCCTGTCGGCGCCGACGGAGTTTGGCGGCCAGGGCCTGCCGGTGACGCTCTCGCAGGCGGTCAACGAATTCCAGATCTCCGCCAACATGGCGTTTTCGATGTATGGCGGCCTGACCATGGGCGCGACCGCCGCGCTGCTGGTGCACGGCACCCCCGAGCAGAAGCAGACCTATGTGCCGAAGATGGTCGCGGGCGAGTGGACCGGCACCATGAACCTGACCGAGCCGCATTGCGGCACCGATCTCGGCCTGCTCCGCACCAAGGCGGTGCGCCAGGCCGACGGCAGCTTCAAGATCACCGGCACCAAGATCTTCATCTCCGCCGGCGAGCACGACCTCACTGAGAACATCATCCATCTCGTGCTGGCGCGCATCGAAGGCGCGCCGGCCGGCATCAAGGGCGTCTCGCTGTTCGTGGTGCCGAAGGTGCTGGTCAATGCCGACGGCTCGCTCGGGGCGCGCAACGGCGTCAGTTGCGGCTCGATCGAGCACAAGATGGGCATCCACGGCAATTCCACCTGTGTGATGAACTACGACAACGCCACCGGCTGGCTGATCGGCGAAGAGAACAAGGGCATGCAGGGCATGTTCGTGATGATGAACGAGGCTCGCCTCGGCGTCGCCGTGCAGGGCCTCGCGCAGTCTGAGGTCGCCTATCAGAACGCGGTCGCCTATGCCCGCGAGCGCCTGCAGGGCCGCTCGCTGACCGGTGTCAAGGAGCCCGAGAAGCCGGCCGATCCGATCATCGTGCATCCCGACGTTCGCCGCACCCTGCTCACCATCCGCGCCTTCAACGAGGCGGCGCGCGCCATGGTGGTGTGGACCGCGCTGAAGAGCGACGTCGCGCACCGCTCCAACGACGCTGGGGATCGCCAGGCCGCCGACGATCACATGGGCCTGATGACACCGGTGCTGAAGGGCGTCCTGACCGACACCGGGTTCGCCAACACGGTCTCGGCGCAACAGATGTTCGGTGGCCACGGCTACATCGCCGAGCACGGCATGGAGCAGTTCGTGCGCGATGCGCGCATCGCGATGATCTATGAGGGCGCCAACGGCATCCAGGCGCTCGACCTGGTCGGCCGCAAGCTGCCACGCGACGGCGGCCGCGCCGCGATGGCGTTCTTCGGCGAGGTCGGCGCCTTCGCCAAGGAGCACGGCGCCGACGAAGCGATGAAGCCGTTCATCACCCCGCTTTCCACCGCGCTCGGCCATCTGCAGCAGGCCACCGGCTGGCTGATGCAGAACGCGCTGACCAAGCCCGACAATGCCGGCGCCGCGGCGACCGACTACATGAAATTGTTCGGCCTGGTCGCGCTCGGCTACATGTGGGCGAAGATGGCCAAGGTGGCGCAGGACAAGGCCGCCGCCGGCGCCACGCCCTACCTCAACACCAAGCTCGTGACCGGCCGCTTCTTCATGGAGAAGCTGCTGCCGGAGACCGCCGTGCATCTGGCCCGGATCCAGAGCGGCAGCGCCACCACGATGGAATTGGCCGCGGAAGCGTTCTGAAGCGTTTTCCAGCGAAGTGGAGACCGGTTCGCGTGAAGAAAATGCGTCAAACAAGAAAGCCTTGAAAATTGCCGCCGCAGCGCTGCGGCGGCGGGTCTTTCCATATATATTATGATCCTCATATCAAGGAGGGCGTCATGCCTGAGGCATACATCTACGATCACGTTCGTACCCCGCGCGGCCGCGGCAAGGCCGACGGCGCGCTGCACGAGGTCACCGCGCTGGCGCTCGCCACGGTGCCGCTGAAGTCGCTCAAGGAGCGCAACAATCTTCCCGCGGATTCCGTCGACGACGTCGTGCTTGGCGTGGTCGACCCGGTCGGCGAGGCCGGATCCGACATCGCCCGCTTCGCGGCGCTGAACGCCGGCCTCGGCGAGAAGGTGCCAGGCGTGCAGATCAGCCGCTTCTGCGCCTCCGGCCTCGATGCCGTGAACTTCGCCGCAGCCCAGATCATGAGCGGCCAGCATGAGCTCGTGATCGGCGGCGGCGCGGAATCGATGAGCCGCGTCGGCATCGGCGCCTCCGGCGGCGCCTGGCCGATGGATCCCTCGATGGCGGTGCCGGCCTATTTCATGCCGCAGGGCATCTCGGCCGACCTGATCGCGACCAAATACGGTTTCTCGCGCGACGACGTCGACGCCTACGCAGTGCAGAGCCAGCAGCGCGCGGCCAAGGCCTGGGACGAGGGCCGCTTCGGCAAGTCGGTGGTGCCGGTCAAGGACGTCAACGGCCTGACCATTCTCGCCAAGGACGAGCACATGCGCCCGACCACGACGATGCAGTCGCTGGCGCAGCTGCAGCCGTCATTTGCGGCGATGGCGGCGATGGCCGGGTTCGACGCGGTGGCGATCCAGTCGCATCCCGAGGTCGAGAAGGTCAATTACGTGCATCACGCCGGCAATTCCTCCGGCATCGTCGACGGCGCCGGCGCCGTACTGCTCGGCAGCAAGGAGGCGGGCGCCAAGTATGGCCTGAAGCCGCGGGCGAAAATCCGCGCCTTCGCCAATATCGGCTCGGAGCCCGCGATGATGCTGACCGGCCCGGTCGACGTCACCGAAAAGCTGTTCGAACGCTCCGGCATGAAGAAGTCGGACATCGACCTGTTCGAGCTCAACGAGGCCTTCGCCTCGGTGGTGCTGCGCTACATCCAGGCGTTCGACATCGACAACGCCAAGATCAACGTCAATGGCGGCGCGATCGCGCTCGGCCATCCGTTAGGGGCGACCGGCGCGATGATCCTCGGCACCGTGCTCGACGAGCTCGAGCGCACCAACAAGGAAACCGCGCTGGTGACGCTGTGCATCGGCGGCGGCATGGGCACCGCCACCATCATCGAGCGCGTCTGAGGCGAGGGAGCGAGCAACATGGCTTACAAGAATTTCAAGTTCGAAGTCGACGCCGACGGCATTGCGCTCGTCACCTGGGACATCCCTGATCGTTCGATGAACGTGTTCGACGAGCTCTCGACCCAGGAGATCGACGAGATCATCAAGCAGACGACCGGCGATGCCGCGATCAAGGGCGTCGTGATTACCTCGGCCAAGGAGGCGTTCTGCGCCGGCGCCGACCTTTCGATGCTCGAGGGCATGAACCGCTCTTACGCACAGCTCTTCAAGGAGAAGGGCGAGGAAGCCGCGAACCAGATGCTGTTCGAGCAGAGCCGCCGGATGTCGCAGTCGTTCCGCGCGATCGAGACCTCGGGCAAGCCGTGGGTCGCCGCGATCAACGGCCTTGCGCTCGGCGGCGGCTTCGAGATCACGCTGGCCTGCCACTACCGCGTCGCGGCCGAGAACCCGAAGACCCGGCTCGGCCTGCCCGAGATCAAGGTCGGCCTGTTCCCCGGCGCCGGCGGCACCCAGCGCGTGCCGCGTCTCGTGCAGCCGGCGGACGCGATGCAATTGCTGCTCAAGGGCGAGGCGGTCAATCTCACCCGCGCCAAGGCGCTCAGCCTGATTCACGCCGTGGTGCCCGCGGCCGATCTGATCAAGGCCGCCAAGGACTGGATCAAGGGCGGCGGCAAGGCGGTCGCGCCGTGGGACGAGAAGGGCTTCAAACTGCCCGGCGGCCCGGTCTTCTCCAAGATGGGCATGCAGATGTTCCCGGCCGGCAACGCGATCTACCGCCGCGAGACCTACGACAACTATCCGGCCGCTCGCGCCATCATGAGCTGCGTCTATGAGGGCCTGCAGCTGCCGATCGACGCTGCATTGCGCGTCGAGTCGCGCTACTTCACCAAGGTGCTGCGCTCGAAGGAAGCGGCGGCGATGATCCGCTCGCTGTTCCTGTCGATGCAGGAATTGAACAAGGGCGCCCGCCGCCCGGCCAATGTGCCGCCGACCAAGGTGAAGAAGCTCGCCGTGATCGGCGCCGGCTTCATGGGCGCCAGCGTCGGCTATGTCTCGGCGCAGGCCGGCATCGACGTCGTGCTGGTCGATCGCGACCAGGAGAGCGCCGACAAGGGCAAGGGCCACGCCAAGACCGTGGTCGACGGCCTGATCGCCAAGGGGCGGATGAAGCAGGACGCGGCCGACGCCATCCTGGCGCGGATCTCGGCAACGGCCGACTACAACGTGATCGCAGACTGCGACCTCGTCATCGAGGCCGTGTTCGAAGATCGCAAGGTCAAGGCTGACACCTATGCCAAGGCGCAGCCGCTGCTCAAGGAGGGCGCGATCTTCGCCTCCAACACCTCGACCTTGCCGATCAATTCGCTGGCCGAGGAGTTCAAGGACCAGGGCAAGTTCATCGGCATCCACTTCTTCTCGCCGGTCGAGAAGATGATGCTGGTCGAGATCATCCTCGGCAAGAACACCGGCGACGTCGCGCTGGCGACCGCACTCGACTATGTGCGCGCCATCGGCAAGACGCCCATCGTGGTGAACGACTCCCGTGGCTTCTTCGCCAACCGTTGCGTGATGCGCTACATCTCCGAGGGCAACGAGATGCTGCTCGAAGGCGTGCCGCCGGCGATGATCGAGAACACCGCCAAAATGGCCGGCATGCCGGTCGGGCCGCTGTCGCTGCAGGACGAGGTTGCGCTTGATCTCGGCCTGAAGATCACCAAGGCGACCGAGGCCGATCTCGGCCCCAACGCGATCGACCAGGCGCAGAAGAAGCTGATGGTCGAGATGGTCGAGAAGCAGGGCCGCTTCGGCCGCAAGAACGGCAAGGGCTTCTACGACTATCCCGAGAAGGGCAAGGGCCAGAAGAACCTGTGGCCGGGGCTCGCCAATCTGCAGCCGAAGCAGCTCGATCCCGACACGCTCAGCGTCGAGGAATTGAAGCAGCGCTTCCTGGTGGTGCAGGCGGTGGAGGCCGCGCGCACCGTCGAGGATCACGTCATCACCGACGTGCGCGAGGCCGATGTCGGCTCGATCCTCGGCTTCGGCTTCGCGCCGTTCACCGGCGGTGCGCTGTCCTACATCGACTTCATGGGCACCAAGAACTTCGTCGCGCTCTGCCACAGCTTCGAGAAGAAGTACGGCTCGCGCTTCACGCCGCCGAAGCTGCTCGAGGAGATGGCCGCCAAGGGCGAAACCTTCTACGGCCGCTTCCCGCCGAAGAAACAGGCGGCGTAAACTTCCGGGGCAAACTCGCGCAGGATCAAGCCGGTCATCGATCCGACTTGATCCTGTTGTGCGACGGTCATGCCGGTCAAAGTCCCGCCACGCTTGTTCCCCACTGGCACCACGCTGCTGGCATCACTCTTGCTGGTCGATCGCCGGGGCGACGATCAGCGTGAGGGTGTCGTGCGATGAGTTCTGCGCTCAGGGAAAATGCCGCGGAGGTCGTGGCGAAGGATCCGTTGCCTTCGTTGCCGCCGTCGCGGTGGCGGAAGCCGCTGCGTTTGCGGGGCAAGGGCCCGTCATGGACCGGCCTCGCGCTACTCGTTCTGGCCGCGGATATTGTGCTCGCCGCGGCGGTCTGGCAGGCCGTCAATTTCTTCAGCCATTGAGCCGTCGGTCCCCGGCGAGAGCAAGGCGCCGGCGAGATAGGCGAACTGGTTGAAGGCGAGGCAGGCGACGACGATCGGAGCGCCGGTGGCAAAGGAAAAGCCGTCGGATTGGAGCACGATCGCCGCGAGCACCGCGACCAGCGGCGACTCCAGCATCAATGTCCAAACCCGAAAGTACAAACTGGTTGCCAGCCCAACCAGGATGCTGGTCAATAAAAGGGTAAAGGCGATCGTCACATTTTTAGACCAGTTGGAGCGGAGGGCGCGCCGCAGGTCATAGTCGGTCAGTTGGATCGCTCGAACAAGGACGGCCACGCCCTCAACCAAAACTACACCGACTTAGTATTAATCGGTATAATGCAGGTTAAATTGGGACGTTCTGCCGCCGGTGTCGAGAAAAGGGATCGGCGAATCCACAACAAAGAAGAGTCGGATCGGCCGACCCGGCTCTTTCGCGGTCGTGGTGAGCGAGCTCAGGCCGCCTTGAGCAGGCCTTCCTTCTTCAGCGCCTCCTGCACCTTCGGGCGCGCCGCGACGCGGGCCTTGTAGGCGGTCACGTGCGGCAGGCCGGAGAGATCGAAGCCGAGCCGGTCCTGCGCCCACATGATCATGGTGAAGAGGTAGCCGTCGGCGACCGTGAACTGGTTGCCCATCAGATAGTCGCGTCCGGCGAGCTGGCTCTCGACATATTTGAACTTGCCCATGGCGCGGTCCTTGAAGAAGGCCTTGGCGTCGTCGGCGAGCACGGGCGAGAACATCGGGCCGAGATTCTTGTGCAGCTCGGTCGTGGTGTAGTTCAGCCATTCGAGCAGCTTGTAGCGCTCGTTGGAGTCCCTCGCCGGCGCCAGCTTCTTGTCGGCGGCCTTGTCGGCGATCATCTGGATGATGATCGGCCCTTCGGTGACCATCTCGCCGGTATCCAGCGCCAGCGCCGGCACCTGGCCCTTAGGGTTCACCTGGAGGAAATCGTCGCCGTTTTCGAGCTTCTTGGCGCGCAGATCGACCTTGACCAGGTCGTACGGGAGCCCGGCCTCGAGCAGGGCGATATGAGGGGAGAGGGAGCAGGCACCGGGGGTGTAATAAAGCTTCATGGGGGTATTCCTTCCCTTGTTCTTGGCGTCCGGAGAGGGATTGCCTACATGCGCCTGCATGAAATAGTCAAGATTGATGCAGATGCATTCAGTGCGGTACAGTCGGGTGCCGGGACCCCTATGAGCTAGACCATGAAACGCAAGCTATCGAGCGAAGCGACGGCCGCCTGGATCCGCCTGATGCGGGTGCCGAGCCGGGTGCTGGACTGCGTCGAGCAGGATTTGAAGAAGGCCGGTTTTCCGCCGCTCGCCTGGTATGACGCCTTGCTCGAGCTGTCGCGCGCGCCGTCGGGCGAACTGCGCCCGGTCGAGCTCGAGCGCCAGATGCTGATCCCGCAATATTCGACCTCGCGGCTGATCGACAAGCTGGTCGACGAGGGGCTCGCCGCCCGGCGCGAATGCAAGATCGACAAGCGCGGCCAGTTCGTCGAGATCACCGAGGCCGGACGCGAGCTGCAGAAGCGGATGTGGAACGCCTATTCGGCCGCGATCGACAAGCATGTCGGCTCCAAATTGTCCGACGCCGACGCGACCAGGCTGTGCGGTCTGCTCGACCGGCTCGGCTGCGCCTGCGGCGACGCCAAAGGCGACGTCAAGAACGAGACCAAGGCTGATAGCAAGGCTGCGCCTGCGCGAGACGGCGTGCCTGCCCGATGATATTGCTGATTCCATCATCCGCAGCCGTTGTGGCTCGCGGATGTCCCTGCCACCGCGCGCCTTCGATCGAAGCGCCCTTGAGTTGGATTATCTATGGCGCGTGACCAGATCGACATGACGCCGCTGCAGTCGCGCGACGAACTCGTGGCGTGGCTTGAAGCCGGCGTGAAGCCTGAGTCCGAATTCCGGATCGGCACCGAGCACGAGAAGACTCCGTTCACGCTCGAGGGCCATCAGCCCGTGCCCTATGAAGGCGCCAAGGGCATCGGCGCGCTGCTCGAGGGCATGAAGCTCTTGCTCGGCTGGGAGCCGATCATGGAGCGCGGCAACATCATCGGCCTCTATGACGTCACCGGCGGCGGCGCGATTTCGCTCGAGCCGGGCGGGCAGTTCGAACTGTCGGGCGCGCCGGTCGAAACCGTGCATCAGACGCAGTCGGAATTGATGGCGCATCTGGCGCAGGTGCGGGAGATCGCAACCCCGCTCGGCATCGGCTTCCTCGGCCTCGGCATGACGCCGTCCTGGTCGCGTGCGCAGATCCCCGTGATGCCCAAGGGGCGTTACAAGATCATGCGAAACTACATGCCGAAGGTCGGCAAATACGGCCTCGACATGATGTTCCGGACCTGCACGGTGCAGACCAATCTCGACTTCTCCTCCGAAGCCGACATGGTGAAGAAGCTGCGCGTGTCGCTGGCGTTGCAGCCGATCGCGACCGCCTTGTTCGCCAACTCGCCGTTCACCGAAGGCAAGCCCAACGGCTTCCTGTCGTTCCGCTCCGAGATCTGGCGCGACACCGACAATGCGCGCAGCGGCATGGTGCCGTTCGCGTTCGAGGACGGCATGGGATTCGAGCGCTATGTCGATTACGCGCTCGACGTTCCGATGTATTTCGTCAAGCGCGGCGAGGAATATATCGACGTCTCCGGCTCCTCGTTCCGGGATTTCTTCGCCGGCAAGAATGCCGTCCTCCCGGGCGAGCGTCCGACCTTGTCGGACTGGGCCAATCACCTCTCGACGATCTTCCCCGAGGTGCGGCTGAAGCGCTACCTCGAAATGCGCGGCGCCGACGGCGTGCCGTGGGGCCGGCTGCCGGCGCTGCCGGCGTTCTGGGTCGGGCTGCTCTACGACAATGACAGCCTCGATGCCGCCTGGGACATCGTCCGCTACTGGACCGCGCCGGAGCGGCAGGCGCTGCGTGACGACGTGCCGCGTTTCGGCTTCAAGTCGCGGATCAAGGACCGCTATTTGTTCGAGATCGCCAAGGAGTGCCTGATCCTGTCGCATGCCGGATTGCGGCGGCGCGGACGGATCGATCATCTCGGACGCGACGAGAGCCGTTTCCTCGAGCCGCTCGAGCGCATCATCGAGACCGGCCGCTCGCCGGCGGAGGAGATGCTGGAGAAGTTCAACGGCCCCTGGAACGGCTCGGTGGAACCGGCCTATCAGGAGTACGCGTTCTAATCCCCGCTTGGTCCCAATCCGAGCCCGAAACGCGCGTGAACGGCGGTGGTGTCGCACCCGCCGTTCATCCGCCGTACAGGTTCATGGCGTTCAAATGACGCCCCGCTAAACGCGCGGGGACTGCACGAATTTGAAAGCAATCTCATGGGGATAGGCCGCCACTTCAGGGCGTGTGTGGTGATGTTTGCGGTCGTTGCGGCCGCTGTCGTCGCGCGCCCGGCATTGGCGCAGACCAATTTCGACCGTCCCGGCGGCGACTATCTGAACGCGCCGGTGACGACGGGCGATCCGGCCGATTGCGCGCTGACCTGCGAGCGCGACCGCCGCTGCCGCGCCTGGAGCTTCAACTATCCGACCGACGCCAACAACGGCGCGGTGTGCTGGCTCAAGAGCACCGTGCCGCCACGGGTGCAGAACGTCTGCTGCGTCTCCGGGGTGCGCGGCGCAGGCGTGGTCGAACCGCGCAACGGCGCCATCGAAACCTCGATCGACCGCCTAGGCGGCGACTACAAGAATTTCGAATTGAAGGGCAGCGACGGCGGCGACGAGGCCTGCCAGGCCGCCTGCACCGCCGACAACAAGTGCCGCGCCTGGACCTACGCGCGCCCCGGCTATGCCGGTCGTGACGCGCATTGCTTCCTGAAGAAAGAGATCAAGCCGCCGCGCCGCAAGGCGGGGTTCACGTCGGGCGTGGTGCGGTGACTCCGTAGCCCGGATGGAGTGAAGCGCAATCCGGGGCCGCGCTCACCGCGGATGGACCAGTCCCGGATTTCGCTGCGCTTCATCCGGGCTACGAAGCGACGACAGGCTACTCCGCCGCCAGCACCGTGAGCTCCGGCCACAGCGCCTTCCACCGCTCAGCCTTCGTCGCATAGTTCGCCGGCGAAAAATTGGGGGTCCGGTTCGGCCGCACGATCATGCCGGCGACATCGTCGAAGCCGTTCGGCGCATAGACGTCGTAGCCGCGCGTGGTGCGGCGGATGCCGATCTGCGTGTTTTCGGTGAGGAAGCGGTCGATGCCGTCGGTCGAACGCGACAGCGCCGGGTAGGGCAGGCCGTGCTTTTCGGGATACCAGAGATGGACGCGGGCCTGGTTGCGTACCTCGATCGCGACACCCAGATGTCCAAGCCGTGCCTTGAGCTCGCGGATCACCGCGTCCTCGGCCTCCCATGAGGTATCTGGATCGAAATAGAAGATGTCGTGGTCGCTGATGCCGTAATCGAGCGGCCGGCGGGTCAGCACGTTCCACACGGTCTGCACCAGGCAGCCGGCGACCAGCCATGCATCGGGCAGCGCAAAGCGGTACAGCTCGTCAGCGACGGCTTGATTGGCCGGGTTGCGCAGCGCGGCCGTGAGGAATTCGTCCTGCGTCACGACGAGGCGGTCGCGTCGGTGTCCCGGACCGCCTTCCTCGATGCCAGCGTGCGCCAGCGCCGGCGCAGCAAGGGCTCGACGGCGGCGCGCTTGGCCTTCGACAGGCGGATCAGGACCGTCGGGTAGTCGCGGTAGTGATCGGTGAAGTAGAACACCTTGGGCTGATGCTCGACCAGCATGTCGCGCTCATCCGGCGGTACGCCCGGCATCACCAGACTGTCGCCGTCCTCCTTGAGCCGCACCAGCATCTTGTTGCGCACCTTCAGCGCCGGCGTGCCGTAGGAAGAACCGTCCTCGACCTCCGGCCACGTCAGCGCGATGTGTCTGATGTCGTCGAAGGTCACGACTGACCTCTCGCGGGGAATGTAGCCCGGATGAGCGCAGCGATATCCGGGACGGCCTCGACACATGCCCCGGATGTCGCTGCGCTCATCCGGGCTACGCGCTATGCGTCTACTGGACCGAGGTGAAGAAGCGCGCGAGGCGGAAGCCTGAGAGCCAGGTCCAGACCGGCTGGCTGCGGATGCCGAGGTCCCAGGAGCCGACCACGGCGTCGGCGCGGCCGATCAGATTGTCGATCGGCAACAGGCCGACGCCGCCGTCGCGCACCGGCACGCGGCTGTCGGCGGAATTGTCCCGGTTGTCGCCGAGCACGAACAGTTTGCCGGGCGGCACCGTCACCTCCTGGGTGTTGTCGAGCCGGCCGTTGTCGCGGATCTTGAAGATCGCGTGGTTGACGCCGTTCGGCAGCGTCTCGATATAGCGATACGCCTCCTCGCCGCCGCCGCGATCGTCTTCGGCGAAGCCGGTGCCGTCGGGCTTCAGCGTCGCCGCATGATCGTTGATGAAGAGCTGACCCTGCCGCATCTGGATGCGGTCGCCGGGCAGCCCGACCACGCGCTTGACCCAGGCCTGCGAGCGGTCGCCCGGCCAGCGGAACACCACGACGTCGCCGCGCTTCGGCGTCTCGCCGAACACGCGGCCGGTTTCCGGCAGCGTGATCTGGATCGGCAGCGAAGCCGCGCCGTAGCCATACGGATATTTCGAGGCGACCAGCGCGTCGCCGATCAGCAGCGTCGGCTCCATCGATCCCGACGGCACGTAGAACGGCTCGGCGATCGCGCCCTTGGCGAGGAACACGACGGCCACGATCGCGGCCAGTTGCACGGCCTGTCCGCGCCAGCTGGTCGGCTTGGCCGTCACGACTTCGTTTCCGCTGCTCACTGGCCCGTTCCTCCGACCGTAATCCGTTCCATCCTGAGCGTCGGCTGGCCGACGCCGACCGGCACGCCCTGGCCGTTCTTGCCGCAGGTGCCGATTCCCGTATCCAGCGCAAGATCGTTGCCGATCATGGTGATCCTGTGGAGATCGGTCGGTCCGTTGCCGATCAGCATCGCGCCCTTCACCGGCGCGCCGAGCTTGCCGTTCTCGATCTTGTAGGCCTCGGTGCACTGGAACACGTATTTGCCCGAAGTGATGTCGACCTGGCCGCCGCCGAAATTGGCGGCGTACATGCCGTTCTTCACCGAGGCGATGATCTCGGCCGGGTCGCGATCGCCCGACAGCATGTAGGTGTTGGTCATGCGCGGCATCGGCACATGGGCATAGCTCTGCCGACGGCCGTTGCCGGTCGGCTTCATGCCCATCAGCCGGGCGTTCTGGCGGTCCTGCATGTAGCCGACCAGAATGCCGTCCTCGATCAGCACGGTGCGGTTGGTCGGCGTGCCCTCGTCGTCGATCGAGAGCGAGCCACGGCGCGAGGCCATGGTGCCGTCGTCGACCACGGTGACGCCCTTGGCCGCGACCTGCTGGCCCATCAGGCCGGCAAAGGCGGAGGTCTGCTTGCGGTTGAAATCGCCCTCGAGCCCATGGCCGACGGCCTCATGCAGCATCACGCCGGGCCAGCCGGCGCCGAGCACCACGTCCATCTCGCCGGCGGGCGCCGGCACCGATTCGAGATTGACCAGCGCCTCGCGCAGCGCGCCGTCGGCGGCGTCGCGCCAGGCCTTGGTCTCGATGAAGCGCGCATAGCCCTCGCGGCCGCCATAGCCCTTGCTGCCGCTTTCCTGCCGGTCGCCCTGGCCGGCGACCACGGAGATGTTGACGCGCACCAGCGGGCGGATGTCGCGATAGCTCTCGCCGTCGGGCCGCAGGATCTCGACCACCTGCCAGGTCGCGGTGAGGCTGGCGGAAACCTGCCGCACGCGCGGGTCCTTGTCCCTGACATAGGCGTCGATCTCGCCGAGCAGCTTGACCTTGGCCTCGAATGCCGGCCCGTCCAGCGGGTTCTCGTCGCCATAGAGCTTGATGTTGGTATGGGCGGGCGCCGCGGCGAACGTGCCGGCATAGCCGCCGCGCACGGCCGCCACCGCATCCGCGGCGCGGATCAGCGCCGGGATCGAGACGTCGGAGGAATGCGCATAGCCGACCGCGTCGTCCTTGACCGCGCGCAGGCCAAAGCCCTGCGAGGTGTCATAGGTCGCCTGCTTCAGCCGGCCATTGTCAAACACCAGCGCCTCGGTCTGCCCGAACTCCAGGAACAGTTCGCCGTCGTCGGCGCCTTCAAGTCCGCGCGCCACCTCGCGGCGGACGGCATCGCGGTCCAGATTGGCGCGGTCGAGCAGGGAGGTCGTGGCGGGATTGGTCATGGTCACTCCGACGCAATGCGATTGCTTGGCGATTCCTCGTCATCCTTGCCTGAAGCGCAACTGATTGCCAGTAGGGAACCCGCAGCAGGGATTTCGGGGGATTGAAGCAGAGACGAGCGGAAAACTCATCTTACAACCCGGAAACCTGTACCGTTCCCGGTTCAGGCCCGGACGGCGATCATCAAAGATAGTGGTTGGGGTGGCAAACCGGGAGTGCCTGCGACCATGCGGTCGATCACAGTGCCCCGTCGGTGTCCTCACCTTGTCGTCATCACCTTGAGCGCCGATCCGCCTTCCGCGGCCGGCCTTCGCGCTCGGCTATATCGCCCGATTGCGGCTTCGGCTGCGCGGTGCCCTGCGCCGAGGTCGGAAAGCCATGCTCCTGCGCCCAGCGGTACAGCTCGTCGAACACCGGCTTGAGCGCCTTGGCCGACGGCGTCATCTCGTACTCAACCCGTGGCGGCACCTCGGGATAGACCGTGCGCTTGACGAGGCCGTTGGCCTCGAGATCGCGCAGCTGCGTGGTCAGCATGTGCTGGGTCACGCCGGGGATCGACTGGCGCAGCTCGCCGAACCGCCGCTTGCGCTCGACCAGTTGCCAGAGAATGTCGCCCTTCCATTTCCCGGCCAGCACCGACAGCGCGCGATGAAATTGCGCCGACAGGTCGCCGTTGCACGGCTCGGACACCGCCGGAGGCTCGGCAGGCTCAATGGTCAGTTTTTTCATACTACCTCACAAAAAGCATCCTACTTGTTCTTTTCATCTTACTCCCGAATTTAGACCACAGAAAGCCGCGGGCCAGCCGCCGATCGGTCGGGTGACCGCGCGGTCCGGCCTTACGAACAACTCGGGAGTCATCAATGTCAGTTGCAGTTGCCGCGGCGCCGTCGCGCTGGAAGTCCGTCAGCCTCTGGGTCGTCAGGGGGCTGCTCGCTTTGGCCTTTGCCGCCGCTGGCGCCGCCAAGCTCTACGGCGTGCCAATGCTGGTCGAGGAATTCGAGCATATCGGGCTCGGCCAGTGGTTCCGCTATTTCACCGGATCGCTGGAGCTGCTCGGCGCCATCCTGATCCTGCTGCCCCCGGTCGCAGCGTTCGGCGGCGTGCTGCTCAGCTGCATCATGGTCGGTGCCACCATCAGCCATCTGTTCGTGATCGGCGGTTCGCCGGTGCCCGCCCTCGTGCTGCTGACATTGAGCGCGATCGTCGCCTACGCCAAGCGCAGCCAGTTCGCCCTGCTTTCGAGCGCGCCGTGAGGTGAGCGCGATGCGCGTCTCTCGCCGCAAGCTGGCGGTCGTGACCGGTATGGTGCTGGCCTTCGCGGTGCCGTTCGCCGCGACAATGCCGCTCACCGGTCCGGTCGCGGCGGTCTCGAAACCCGAGCCCAAGAAACCTGAGTCCAGCAAGCCGGAGCCGCGCATGCACCGTCTGGTGCTGCCGATCAACAGCGACGACCCGACCACGATGCGGGCGCTGATCTCGACCGCGCTCAACCTCCCGAAATATTATCGGGAGCGCAACGAGCCGTTCGAGATCGAAGTCGTCGCCTACAATGCCGGCGTCCACATGCTGCGGGCCGATACCTCGCCGGTGAAGGACCTGCTCCGGGTGGTGCGGGGGCTCACGCCCGACATCCGCTTCGTGGTCTGCGAAGCCACCAAGCTCGGCATGGAGCGCGCCGAGGGACATCCGCTCGTCCTGCTCGACAATGTCGACCTGGTGCCGAACGGGCCCGGGCGCATCATCGAATTGCAGGAAGCCGGCTGGTCCTACATCCGGTCCTGAGCGATATGGCCATCGAGCCAAGCGGAGAACTTGTCATGACGTCAGCTCACGCACCGACGCGCCGCGCCGTCGTCGCCGGCATGATCGGCGTCGGCGCCTCGCTCACAATGCCCGCCGGAGTGCGCGCAGCGTCGGGACCGCCGCACTTCGGCTCCACCCGGCACCAGTTCACGCAGGTCGAAGGCGCCCGCCGGTGCCGCCGGTCGCGATTCCGGCGCTCGCCGGCGGCGCGCTCGATCTCACCGCGCTTAAAGGCAAGCTGGTGCTGGTCAACTTCTGGGCCACCTGGTGCGCGGCGTGCCGGACCGAGTTGCCGATGCTTGATCGCCTTGCGGCCAGCGGCCGCAGCGATCTCGTGGTCGTCGCTGTTAGCACCGATCGCAATCGCGCGCCGGTCGCGCCCTACGTCAAGCAGCTCAAGCTGCGCCACCTTGCGATCGGCTTCGATCCGGGCGGTCTCGTCTCGCGCGTCGACGCCGCCGAGGTCGACACGCCGTTCGCGCTCTACGGCATGCCGATCTCATTTTTGATCGGCGTCACCGGCCAGGTCGAAGGTTACATGACGGGAGAGGCGGACTGGCTGTCCGCGGAGGCGGGCGGGTTGTTCGACTACTATGCGGGCGTCCGCTGAGATGGCGTAGCCCGGATGAAGCGAAGCGAAATTCGGGCTACGGCCTCTGTATTTGCGACGCCAGCCTAACCCCTAGGGCAATTTGTCATACCCCTCCGACAGGCCATTCAGGCTGAGCGGAAAGCCGATCCCTTCTTCCGGGGTCTCGAAGATGATGAAGGTCGCGGTCTTGGCGTTCTTGAGCTGGCCGAGCAGCTTGTCGTCCATCACCACCTCGGCGACGCAGCCATTGGGCAGGCAGCGGACGAAACCGGCGCGGCCGACGTCCTGATTGTCGAGTTTCAGGCCGAGGCCGGAGGGCAGCAGCACGCCGAGCGGGGCGACCACGCGCATCAGGCGGCTCTTCTGGTCGGCGGTCTTCAGCACGATCACGGTCAGGCCGGCATTGGAGCGGTCTTCCGCTACCACGCTCTGGATCAGTGCGCATTGCTCGGCCTGGGCGCCGGGCGGGGTGTCGCAGCGGATCTGCCAGTCGCCGTGAACCGAGCGCACCGCGCCTTGCGCGTTCGCCGGCTGGGTCAGGCCAAGGGAAAGGAGAAGAGAAAGGCCAAGGCAAAGGGCCAGAATCGCGAGGCCGCCGAGCCGGCTGGCCATCGTCAAACGAATGTTCGAAGCGCCCATCCGGGTCGATCCTTATAGATGTTCGGTCGGTCCGGCCGTCCGGCCGCCGGTAGCACGCGCGCCATGATGCGCTTCCCGGAAGCGAATCATGATCTCATCTTCTTGTTTGAGCATGATCTTTCGGAAGACCAGTCTCCACTTCTCCGGATCATGCTCAGGCGTCGACTGATACCGCAATGACGGCGCCTTGAAGGCGATCTTGAAGTCATTCTCGCGCCGGATTGCGGCAGCCCGCAGCGAATCAGGTTTCTGTAGGGTACCCCGCCTGTGGGTACATCCGGTAATCCCCCTGTCAAGCGGCATGGACAATTGGTCCAAGTGCTTTCGCTTGATTTTGCGGGAAAAATCGCAAGCGGCAGCTTCATCGCAGGCGCATGGCTTTCGGCCCCACTACTGCATTGCGAGCGCCGGAGAATTATGGTTTGAGAGGCTGGATTTCGACGCGTTCTAGCGATCTGGCTCCCGTACCCACCTTGACTCAGAGACGGGTATGTCCGGAAGGCCGTTTGTCAGGGCGGATCGTGCTGCATTTTCGGCCACATGCCGGGGGTGCTTTGGGGAATAATGCAAGGGAGCGCGAGCGGCATGAAGATGTCGATTGGCCGGTTGGGCAGGCAATTGCTGGGGTTGGCGGTGGCGGGTGTGGCGTCTGTCGCCGCGGGATCGGCCTTCGCCGAAATGGGGCAGCCGGCGCCGTGGGAGCACACGCTGCAGGAAGGCGTGACTCCGGTGATGGAAAACATCATCTGGTTTCATAATTTCCTGCTGGTGCTGATCACCCTGATCACGCTGTTCGTGCTCGCGCTGCTCATCATCGTGGTGGTGAAGTTCAACGCCAGGGCCAACCCGGTCCCCTCCAGGACCACCCACAACACCCTGATCGAGGTGGCCTGGACGCTGATCCCGGTGCTGATTCTGGTCGGCATCGCGGTGCCGTCGTTCCGCCTGCTGTTCCTGGAGCTCGACGTGCCGAAGCCGGACCTCACGGTGAAGGTCACCGGCAAGCAGTGGTACTGGTCCTACGCCTACCCGGATAACGGCAAGTTCGAGTTCGACTCGCTGCTCGACAAGGACAAGCAGCCGCGCCTGCTCGGCGTCGACAACGAGATGGTGGTCCCGGTCAACAAGGTGGTGCGGATCCAGACCACCGGCGCCGACGTGATCCACTCCTTCGCGGTGCCGGCCTTCGGCGTGAAGATCGATTCGATCCCCGGCCGCCTCAACGAGAGCTGGTTCAAGGCCACCAAGACCGGCGTGTTCTACGGCCAGTGCTCGGAACTGTGCGGCAAGGATCATGCCTTCATGCCGATCGCGGTGCGGGTCGTCAGCGACCAGGAATTCGCGACCTGGGTTGAAGGCGCGAAGAAGAAGTTTGCGACCAACCCGGCGAATTCCTACGCCTCGGCTGGTCAGGCGGCGCAGTAAGCCTCACGGCTTACGGCGCGGATGGAATAAGGGCGACGGGACCGCAAGGTCCAAGAGGGACTGCAAGGCAGGATTTTGAACATGGCGACAGGCGCAGCGACACACGACGATCACGCCCATGATGATCACGCCCACCATCCGACCGGATGGCGGCGTTATCTCTACTCCACGAACCACAAGGACATCGGTACGATGTACCTGGTCTTTGCGGTGATCGCGGGCATCATCGGCGCGGCGATGTCGATCGCGATCCGTGCCGAGTTGATGTATCCGGGCGTCCAGATATTCCACGAGACGCACACCTATAACGTGTTCGTGACCTCGCACGGCCTGATCATGATCTTCTTCATGGTCATGCCGGCGATGATCGGCGGTTTCGGCAACTGGATGGTGCCGCTGATGATCGGCGCGCCGGACATGGCGTTCCCGCGCATGAACAACATCTCGTTCTGGCTGCTGCCGGCCTCGTTCGCGCTGCTGCTGATGTCCACCTTCGTCGAGGGTGAGCCGGGCGCCAACGGCGTCGGTGCGGGCTGGACCATGTACGCGCCGCTGTCGACCTCCGGCCATCCGGGTCCTGCGGTCGATTTTGCGATTCTCTCGCTCCATCTCGCGGGTGCCTCGTCGATCCTCGGCGCCATCAACTTCATCACCACGATCTTCAACATGCGCGCGCCGGGCATGACCCTGCACAAGATGCCGCTGTTCGTGTGGTCGATCCTGGTCACCGTGTTCCTGCTGCTGCTGTCGCTGCCGGTGCTCGCCGGTGCGATCACCATGCTGCTGACCGACCGCAATTTCGGCACCACCTTCTTTGCGGCCGACGGCGGCGGCGACCCGGTGCTGTTCCAGCATCTGTTCTGGTTCTTCGGTCACCCCGAAGTGTACATCCTGATCCTGCCGGCCTTCGGCATGATCAGCCAGATCGTCTCCACCTTCTCGCGCAAGCCCGTGTTCGGCTATCTCGGCATGGCCTACGCCATGGTCGCGATCGGCGGCATCGGCTTCGTGGTGTGGGCGCACCACATGTACACCGTCGGCATGTCCTCGGCGACGCAGGCCTATTTCGTCGCCGCCACGATGGTGATCGCGGTGCCGACCGGCGTGAAGATCTTCTCGTGGATCGCCACGATGTGGGGCGGCTCGATCGAGTTCAAGGCGCCGATGATCTGGGCGATCGGCTTCATCTTCCTGTTCACCGTCGGCGGCGTCACCGGCGTCGTGCTGGCCAATGCCGGCGTCGACCGCGTGCTGCAGGACACCTATTACGTGGTGGCGCACTTCCACTATGTGCTGTCGCTCGGCGCCGTGTTCGGCATCTTCGCCGGCTGGTACTACTGGTTCCCGAAGATGTTCGGCTACATGTACTCGGAGCGCATCGCCAAGCTGCACTTCTGGTTCACCTTCGTCGGCGTCAACCTGGTGTTCTTCCCGCAGCACTTCCTCGGCCTGTCGGGCATGCCGCGCCGCTATGTCGACTATCCGGATGCGTTCGCCGGCTGGAACCTGATCTCGTCCTGGGGCTCCTACATCTCGGGCATCGGCGTCCTGATCTTCATCTACGGCGTGATCGATGCCTTCGTCCGCAAGGAGCAGGCCGCGAACAATCCGTGGGGTGCGGGTGCGACCACGCTGGAGTGGACGCTGACCTCGCCGCCGCCGTTCCACCAGTTCGAAGTGCTGCCCCGCGTGCAGTAAGTCCACGACAACGCGGCGCACTTAAGGGTGCGCCGCGCCTTTTGAGAGAAGCGAGACCTGATCTTGTCGGTTGTCGATCACAACGCCATCGAGCTGCCCCGGATCTCCGAGGCCGAAGTGGGCGACTACATTGCGCTGTTGAAGCCGCGCGTGATGTCGCTGGTGATCTTCACCGCGCTGGTCGGGCTGATGATCGCGCCGGTGCACGTGCATCCGGTACTGGCATTCACCTCGATCCTGTGCATCGCGGTCGGTGCCGGCGCCTCCGGCGCGCTCAACATGGCCTATGAGGGCGACGTCGACGCGCTGATGACACGCACCGCCAACCGGCCGATCCCGCGCGGCCGCATCACGCAGACCGAGGCGGCCGCGTTCGGCATCACGCTCGCCTTCTTCTCGGTGATGACGCTCGGCATTTTGGTCAACTGGGTGGCGGGCGCGCTGCTTGCCTTCACCATCTTCTTCTATGCCGTGATCTACACGATGTGGCTGAAGCGCTGGACCGCGCAGAACATCGTGATCGGCGGCGCCGCCGGTGCCTTGCCGCCGGTGGTGGCGTGGGCCGCCGCGACCGGATCGCTGTCTGTCGAGCCGATCCTGCTGTTCCTGATCATCTTCTTCTGGACCCCGCCGCATTTCTGGGCGCTGGCGCTGTTCCGCAGCGACGATTATGCGCGCGCCGGCATCCCGATGCTGCCGGTCGTCGCCGGACCCGACGCGACCCGGCTGCAGATCCTGCTCTACACCATCGTGCTGGTCGCGATCGCGCTGGCGCCGTGGCCGCTCGGCTATTTCGACGCGATCTACGGCGTCACCTCGCTGGTGCTTGGCGCCGGCATGCTGGGGCTCGCCATCGAGGTCTATCGCCGCCGCGAGGGCACGGCTGCCAACCGCGCCACGCGCCGGCTGTTCGCCTTCTCGATCCTCTATCTGTTCGCGCTGTTTGCCGTCCTGCTCGCCGAGGTCGTGGTCCGCGCCATTGCGCCTGTCTTCATCGGATAGGGAGCCGGGGGGCGAGATGGGGGCGCATGGGATATCAATGGACGAGAAACGCGAACCAGAAGGAATCGTCCTCACCGAGGCGCAGCTCAGGAGCCGCCGCCAGCGCTCGATCGCTATCGCGCTCGCGCTCGGCATCCTGGTCGTGCTGTTCTTCGCCGTCACCCTCGTCAAGGGGCCGGCCGTGCTGGTGCGGCCGCTGTGAGTGAGATGGCGAACCAGGGACCGCAGCAGGGTGAGGCCGCCAAGGTCACGCGCCGCACGCTGACGCGCGACGCCGTGGTTGCCTCGATCTGCGGCTTCGTCGTGGTGCTGATGGTCGGCGCGTCCTACGCGGCCGTGCCGTTCTACAACTGGTTCTGCCGCACCACCGGCTTCAACGGCACCACTCAGGTCGCGACCTCGGTGCCTTCGGATGCGCCGCTCGCGCGCACCATCGCGGTCAGCTTCGATTCCAATGTCGCGCCGGGCCTGCCCTGGAAGTTCGAGCCGGAGCAGAACACGATCGACGTCAAGATCGGCCAGGTGGTCACGGTCTACTACACCGTCACCAACCAGTCGGCGCGCACCACGACCGGCCAGGCGTCCTACAATGTCGCGCCGCTGACGGTCGGCGCCTATTTCCAGAAGATCAACTGCTTCTGCTTCACCGAACAGACCATGGCGCCGGGCGAAAAGCGCGAGATGGCCGTGGTGTTCTATGTCGATCCGGCGCTGGCCAGGGACAGCGAGAACGACACGCTGAAGACGATCACTTTGTCCTACACCTTCTTCCCCGTGCGCGACGCCACGCCGAAGCCCGTGGCGGCCGGCGAGGCGGAGCAGCGCAAGGGCGGCTAGAGCATGATCCGGAAAAGTGGAGACCGATTTTCCGAGAAGATCATGCTGTAGAGATTGGAATTTGAGATTTAAGACGTGCCTTGCGGCACGCGAATGGAGAGACGGCAATGGCTGAGGCGCAAGTCAAGCATCACGACTATCATCTCGTCGACCCGAGCCCGTGGCCAGTGGTCGGCTCGTTCTCGGCCTTCATCATGGCGTTCGGCGCGATCGGCTGGATGCACCACATGTTCTCCGCGGCCCCGATCGTGTTCGGCGTCGGCACCATCGGCGTGCTCTACACCATGGCGAGCTGGTGGGGCGACGTGATCAGGGAAGCCCAGTACAAGGGCGACCATACCCGCGTGGTGCAGATCAGCCACCGCTACGGCATGATCCTGTTCATCGCCTCCGAGGTGATGTTCTTCGTCGCCTGGTTCTGGGCCTTCTTCAACTCGGCGCTGTTCCCGGCTGACGCGGTGCACGCCACGCGCGATGCGGTGTTCGGCTGCGGCGCCGGCACGGCGATGGGCGCCTGCTCGGTGCCCGGCACCTGGCCGCCGAAGGGCATCGAGACCTTCGATCCCTGGCATCTGCCGCTGCTCAACACGCTGCTGCTCCTGACCTCGGGCACCACCGTCACCTGGGCGCACCATGCGCTGCTCGAGAACGACCGTCAGGGCCTCAAGCAGGGCCTGATCCTCACCGTGATCCTCGGCGCCCTCTTCACCTGCGTGCAGGCCTATGAGTACGCCCATGCGACGTTCTCGTTCGGCGGCAACGTCTATGGCGCGACCTTCTTCATGGCGACCGGGTTCCACGGTTTCCACGTGCTGGTCGGCACCATCTTCCTGCTGGTCTGCCTGATCCGCGCCTATGCCGGCCACTTCACGCCGAAGCAGCACCTCGGCTTCGAGTTTGCCGCCTGGTACTGGCACTTCGTCGACGTGGTCTGGCTGTTCCTGTTCATCTGCATCTACGTCTGGGGCCACGGCGCCGAGACGATGGCCCACGGCGCACACTAATTGCCGGCCGACGTGCTAAGAGGGGGCGGCCGAATGGCCGCCCCCTTGCTTTTGAAGAGAACAGATGACCGATACCCCCCCGACTGTGACCGAGAGTGCACTGCGCGGCATCGCCTGCCGCTGCCCGCGCTGCGGCAAGGGTAAGCTCTATTCCGGCTTCCTGACGCTGGCGCCGCGCTGTCAAGCCTGCGGCCTCGACTTCGCCTTCATCGATTCCGGCGACGGGCCGGCGATCTTCGTCATCATGCTGGCGGGCGCCATCGTGGTCGCGGCGGCGCTGATCGTCGAGGTGAAGTACCAGCCGCCGTTCTGGGTGCATGCTGCGCTGTGGCTGCCGTTGATCCTGGTCACCACGATCCTGCCGCTACGATCGATGAAGGCACTTCTGATCGCGCTGCAATTCCACCACAAGGCCGCCGAAGGCCAATTGATCGAGCGCGGCCCGAAATGAATGATGTGACGACGCGCCGGCCGAGCGCGGCCGGCTTCGGCATTTTCACGTTGATCCTGATCGCGGTGTTTATCGCCCTCGGCTTCTGGCAATTGCAGCGCCGGGTCGAGAAGCATGCGCTGATCGCGGCACTCGACGCGCGGCTGGCCGCCCCGACCGAGGCGCTGCCGCCGCCGTCGGCATGGCCGACGCTGACCTCCGCCAAGGATGAGTTCCGCCGCGTCACGCTGACCGCGACCTATGCGAAGCAGCCCGACGCGATGGTGTTCAGCTCCGGCTCCGCGGTGCGCGACGACATTGTGGGTCCCGGCACCTGGGCCTTGCTGCCGGCGAAGCTCGCGAGCGGCGAAACCGTCGTGATCAACACCGGCTTTGTCCAGAACACGATGCAGGATCGCGCCTTCGAGGATCGCGTGGTCGGCCGCCTCGTCACCGGCGCGCCGGTTGAGCTGACGGGCTATATCCGCTTTCCCGAGCCGCCGGGCCGGCTGACGCCGAAGGAAGATCTACCGAAGCGGCTGTGGTTCGTGCGCGATCATCGCGCAATGGCGCAAGCGCTCGGCTGGGGCCAGGTCGCGCCGTTCTACATCGACCTCGAGGCGCCGGTGCCCGACAGCGGCACGCCGAAGCCCGGACCGCTCAAGGTGCGGCTCAAGGACGACCACATGCAATACGCCATCACCTGGTTCTCGCTGGCTGCCGCGGTCACGATCGCCTTCGGCCTGTGGTGGCGCGGCCATCGGCGGCGTGCCTCTGGTCGAACCTAGCCTCATCATGGTTTGATTGGCCCGCGAAGGGGACTTCGCGGCGAGCAAATCAGGGTGTGCCATGGAGAAATACGGCGCCGGGCCAATCGTTGTCCTGGACTATGACCCCAACTGGCCGGCCATGTTCGAGACGGAGCGCGCGAGGATCGAGCATGCGCTCGGCTCGTTGGTTCTGGCCATCGAGCATGTCGGAAGCACCGCGGTTCCGGGCTTGCCGTCGAAGCCGATCATCGACCTGATGGTCGGTGTCCCCAGCCTCGCGGAGGCACGGGAACGCTGCATCAAGTCGATTGAGGCGCTCGGCTACAACTACATACCAGAATACGCGGCGTGGCTGCCTGGCGAGTTGTTCTTCCGCAAGGGCCCTCCGGGCCCGTGGACCCATCATCTGCATGTGATGGAGCCATCCAATCCGCGCTGGGAAACGCTGCTGGTGTTTCGCGACTATCTTCGCGCGCACCCCGAGGCGGCCCGCGCCTACGCGGATATCAAGCAGGCCCTTGCTGCCTCCTCAAGAGAGGACATCGCGGCCTATCGCAACGGCAAAACTCGCTTCGTCGAGGAGACGACCGCGAAGGCCCGCGCGTGGCGCGCGGACCCGTCCGGTCGATAGCGCGGCTTCGCCACGCCTGCATTCCGCCGTAGCTCATGCATGTATGTCCGCGCCGGGATCAATGACCCATGGGGGCGGGGCCGCCGAGCTTGACCTTGCGCAAGGTCAGCGCCAGCGGGATCACGGAGAGAGAGATCAGCATCAGCACCCAGAACGCGTCCATGTAGGACAGGAACGAGGCCTGGGTCTGCACCTGCTGGCCGATCCACTGGATCGCCTGTTGATGCGCCTGCGCCAGCGAACTGCCCTGGGCGACGAAGAAGTCGGTGATCTGGTGCAGCGTGTCCTGGTATTGCGGGCTCGACGGCGTCACCTGCTCGACCAGCCGGCTCTGGTGGAATTGCTGGCGATGCGTCAGCACGTTGGACACGATCGAGACGCCGATCGAGCCGCCGGTGTTGCGCGCGGCGTTGATCAGCGCGGAGGCCTGGTCGGTCTTGTCGGGCGGAATGCCGTCATAGGATGCCGCCATGATCGGCACGAAGATCAGCGGCAGGCCGACGCCGATCAGCATGCGCGAGCGCGCCATGAACCAGAACCCGAGATCGGCATAGACGTTGGTCATGCTGTACATCGAGGCGGCGATCACCAGCGCGCCGGCAACGATCAGGTATTTCGGCTGCACCCGGGCGGCGAGCCGGCCGACCGCGAACATCATTATCATGGTGACGACGCCGCCGGGCGAGAGCACGAGGCCAGCCCAGGTCGCGGTGTAGCCGAAATCCTGCTGCACCAGCTGCGGCAAGAATTGCGTGGTCGCGAGCAGGATGGCGCCGGTCGCCAGCATCACCAGGAAGCAGGCGCCGAACTGCCGGGTTGCGACCATGCGCAGGTCGATCATCGGATTGCGCCGGGTCATCTCCCACGGGATCATCAGCACGAACGCCGTAGCGCAGATCACTGCAAAGGTGATGATGAAGGGCGATGCGAACCAGTCGTCCTCGAGGCCGCGGTCGAGCACCACCTCGAGCGCGCCGAGGAAGGTCGCGACCAGCGCGAAGCCGATGAAGTCGAACGTGTTGCCCTGGGGCTGCGCCCCCTTGGCTTTCGCGGTCGCGGGCTCCTGCAGCACGGCCGCGATCAGCGCGATCGCGAACACGCCGACCGGCGCGTTGATCAGGAAGCACCAGTGCCAGGAGAGGTTGTCGGACAGCCAGCCGCCGAGCGTCGGGCCGACCACCGGCGCCACCACGACGGCAATGCCGAACACCGCGAACGCCTGCCCGCGCTTGGCCGGCGGGAAGGCGTCGGCGAGAATAGATTGCGCAACCGGCACCATGCCGCCGCCGCCGAGACCCTGCAGGATACGGAACAGCAGCAGCGCGTTCAGATTGGGGGCGAAGCCGCACAGGATCGAGCTGACGGTGAAGATGCCGAGGCAGATCAGGAAGAAGGTCTTGCGCCCGAGCGTGCGGGCGAGAAAGCCGGAGGCGGTCAGGATGATGGCGTTGGACACCAGATAGGTGGTGACCACCCAGGAGGATTCATCCTCGCTCACGCCCATGCCGCCGGCGATATAGGGCAGTGCCACATTGGCAATGGTGGTGTCGAGCACCTCCATGAAGCTCGCGAGCGCAACCACGATGGCGATCAGCCAGGGATTGACGGTGACGCTCGGAGCCGGGATGCCTTTGGCATCGATCGCGGCGGCACTCATCACAGCCTCCCGAAGCTCGACTTCTCAAGGCGCTCGACGAGGGACGGCGTGGCATCGATCCGCACCGTCGGGACGACGGACATGCCAGGGCCGAGCGCGACGTCGGCCGGCGGGTTGTCCATCACGATCTTCACCGGCACGCGCTGCACGATCTTGACGTAGTTGCCGGTGGCGTTCTGCGCCGGCAGCAGCGAGAACGCGGTGCCGGAGCCCGGCTGCACGCTCTCGACATGGCCCTGGATGGTGCGTCCAGGATAAGCGTCGATCTTCATCGTCACCTTCTCGCCCGGCCGCATCTTGTCGAGCTGGATCTCCTTGAAGTTCGCGGTGACCCAGGTCTGGTCGGGCACGAACATCGTGAGATTGGTGCCGGCCTGCGCGAACTGGCCGACCGCGGCCGACAGGTTGACGACGCGGCCCGGCTGCGCGGCGGTGACCGTCGTATAGGACAGATTGAGCTTGGCCTGGTCGCGCTGTGCCTCGGCCTGGGCGAGGTTGGCGACCGCGCTCTTGCGCTGCGCCTTCAGCGACTCGACCTGGCGCTGCGCGAGGTTGAGCGTCGCCTGCGCGCTCAGCAGCGCAGCCTGCTGCTGATGCAGCTGCGAGGTGAACTGCTCGGAATTCTGCACCGTACCGTAGCCGGATTGCTCCAGATGCTGGTAGCGCGTCGCCTGCTGCTGGGCGAACACCAGCGCCGCCTGCGCCTGGTCGACCTGGGCCTGGTTGGCCGATATTTGCGCCTGCTGCACGTCGAGCTGCGCATCGACATTCTCGATGCTGGCGCGGGCGGCTGCGACCTGCGCCTCGGCCTGCGCCAGCGCGACGCGATAGTCGCGGTCGTCGAGCTGGGCGATCACGTCTCCGGCCGCGACATGCTGGTTGTCGGTGACCGGGACGGCGGTGATGTAGCCGGAGATCTTCGGCGCGAGCGCGGACTGCCGCGCGGCGATGAAGGCGTCGTCGGTGGATTCGAAATGCCCGCTGTAGTCCATGTAGAGATAGCCGCCGCCGATTGCCGCCGTGAGCAGCACGGCGCCGATCGCGGAGATGACCGGACGGCGGCGCAGGAAGCCGCGCTTCGGCGCCGTGCCGGTGACCTCGGGCGGGACGGCTGCCGGCGGGGCGGGCTGCTTGCCCGCGGGATGCTCCTGCGCCGGAGCTCGTGTCGTGATCTCCGGCCGCTCCGATGTGACATGGGGCTCATGCGAGGCCGGCGCCGAAGGGGCGCCCTCGATGCCCGGTTGGTCGCGCTCCAAGACAGTGTCTTCGAACATGATGGCTGCTCCTGGCTGACGAGCGAGGTCCGCAGGGCCTTCGCAAAAGGGAACGGTACCGTTCCATTCTACGCGACAAATAGTCCCGCTGCGGCGCAGCGTCAATAAGAACGGAACTGTATCGTTCTATTTACAACTAGATGTGATAGGGCTATATTGCTTGATATTGCCGGCCTGACCGGCCCATCGAACCTGGGTCGATGCGATGACCACCAGTACCCTGAAGAAGCCGCGGGCAGCCAAAGCCAGGCCGGTGGAGGTGCGCGCCGGGCGGCCGCCGAAGGAGCTTGCCGGCGAGGTCGATGCGCGCATTCTCGAGGCCGCGCGCAAGCTGTTCCTGCAGCGCGGGTTCGAGGGCGCGAGCATCGACGAGATCGCGGAAGTCGCGCGCTCCGGCAAGCGCACCATCTACGCGCGCTTCCGCGACAAGCGGGCGCTGTTCACCGAAGTGGTGACGCGGGACATCCTCTCACGCATCGCCGAGTTCAAGGCCGATCCGCCGGTCGGCGCGACCATCGAGGAGCGCCTCACCAGCGTTGCCTCGACCTTGCTGCATTGGGGCTTCGATGCCGACCGGATCGGCCTGATGCGGCTCGCCATCGCGGAGGCGCACCGCTTTCCGGATCTCGCCGCCAACGTCAACCGCAGGGCGCGCGCGCTCAGCACCGAGCTCGGCATTCACCTGCTGCGCGAGCTGACGCAATCCGACGAGCTCGGCAAGCTGCCAGCCTTCGCGCCCGAGCAGCTGCCGACCACGGCGCGGATGTTTCTCGATGTCATCGCCGTGCCGATGCTGCTGCGGGCCTTGTTCGAGGTGGATCTGAAGGCGCTCGATCCCGAGATCGACGCCCATGTCGCGCGCGGCGTCGCGTTCTTCGTTGCTGCGTGCCGGACCGGCTGGGTGGAGAATCCCAAGCCGTAGGCGTGCTCAGTCCGGCGCGCGCTCCACGGCGTGACGCAGCCAGACCATGCCGCCTTCCAGCGTCTCGCAGTGCGTCAGCCGCAGTGATTGGCCGGCGCCGGGGCGGTCGCCGTCCGGGCCGTGATAGTCGACGATGCTTTGCGACCCGGCGACGCCGTCGACCGCCGGAAAGATCAATGTGCTGAACTCGTCGATCAGCCCGTGCTTGAGGAAGGCGCCGTTGATCCCGCCGCCGCCTTCGAGTAGCAGCGTCCTGGCGCCGAACAGGGCGGCCAGCTGCGCCATCGCGCCCGGCAGATCGTCGCCCTTCGCGCCGGCAAACAGATAGGACGCACCGTCCTCGCGCAGTTCGGCGAGATGCGAGTCGGACACCTGTTCGCCCAGCACCGCGACGGCATGATCGCCGCCGACATTGTCCTTGCCGAAATGCACGCGGCCCGACGGATCGATGCCGATCGCAAGCTTGCGGCCGCTACGGTTGCCGCGATGCGCCTCGCGCGGCAGCTTCGGTGGGTTGGCGATATGCCGCTCCGTTCCCTTGGCCATCTCGTTCATGGTGACGCGCCCGATGATCCAGCCGTCGGCATCGAAGCCGTCATGGATCCGTTCGTAGTGCGAGCGCAGCACGTCGGCCGAAATCCCGGCGGCGGCCTTGGTGAAGCGGCTGGGATGCAGCCGGCCGTCGATCGACGTGCCCATGTGGCAGATGATGTGGGGGCGCATAGGCTGAACTCTTCGATGGGGGATGACCGCGCCGCAGGGGCGGGTGGAGCAGCTTCAGATTTATAGGCGCGCAGCCAGGTTCTCAACGCCGATAACGCCGCGGCGTTTCAACTTCGCTTGTCTAATCGAACCAGCCGTGCCGCTTGAACCAGAGCACCGGCAGGATGCCGCTGGCGATGATCGCGGCCCAGGCCAAGGGATACCCAAACGTCCAGCTCAGCTCCGGCATCGCCTTGAAGTTCATGCCCCAGACCCCGACCAGGATGGTCGGGGGAACGCCGACGACCGACACGATGGTCAGGATCTTGAACAGGTCGTTCTGCTGGATGTTGATGAAGCCGAGCACGGCGTCCAGCAGCAGCTGGATCTTGTCCGACAGCCGGGTCTCGTAGTCGCCGAGCGAGGCGACGTCCTTGGTGACGGCCTCGAGCCGGCGCTTCGATGCCGAAGTGATCCATTCATTGCCGACGTCGTCGGCGAAGCTCGCGACCCGGCCGACGCCGAGCAGCACGTCGCGTGCCTTCGCCAGCCGATCGGCGAGTTCGCCGATGCTCTCCAGCGCCTCGCGCAGCCTGCGGCTGGAGCGCACCGGACGCTTGCTCCGCACCAGGCCGCCCTTGAAGACACCGCGCGACAGCCTGTCGGTCTTGGCGCCGAGATGCTCCAGCACGTCGGCGCCGCGATCGATCATGGCCTCGAGCAGCGCGGTGAACACGCACATGCCGTTCTGCAGGCTCTTGTCGGTGCCGATCCGCTTCATGACGTCGTCGAACGTGGTCAGCTGTGCAAACCGCACGGTGACCAGCACCCTGGGACCGATCACGAAGCCGATATTGGTGATCTCGGCATCGTCGTTGTCGTCGAGCCGCACCGCCGGCGAGCTCAGATAGAGCCGGTCATGGTCGGTGATCAGGCGGCTCGACGCCTCGATCTCGCTCAACGATCGCTCGGACGGGACGCGGATGTCGAGCACGCGCTCGACGAACTGCTTTTCGTTTTCGGTGGGATCGAGCAGATCGATCCAGATGATCTCGGACGGCAATTCCGCGCCGATGCTTCGCCAATCGGAGGTCGCCGACCTGTACAGCTTCAGCAATGATCGGGCTCCATGCATGGTGGGTCGTGCGTCCCACGACAACCGCGAGGACAGCAAAGCCGTTCCATGCATTTTGAAGCCTGCCGGCACTCACTTCAGTCGAGACGTTCCGCCGAGCTTTCTCAGCCGGCGCAGGTCGCTTGCGGCCTCCGAGAGCAACCAATCGCGAAACGTCACGATCTTCGGCAGGTTTGCGGTCGCCTTCGGGCAGAGGATCCAGTAGGTCTTCGACAACGGCAGCGACTGCGGAAACGGGCGCGCCAGATGGCCGTTGATGAGGTCCCATGCCGCCAGCGTGGTGCGCGCCAGCGCAATGCCTTGCCCATTGATGGCGGCATCAATCACCATGCTGGCGCGATTGAGGACCGGGCCATGGGTGGCGGCAGCATCGTCAAGTCCCGCTTCCTGAAGCCAGTTCTTCCAGTCGGCGCGACTGTCCATATGGATCAGAGGAAATTTCAGGATGTCAGCGGGGTTGCTCAGGCGTCGCTTGCCGGACAATAGCTTTGGGCTGCACACGGCAAATAGCCGCTCCGGGCTCAGCCGCACCGCGTCAAGCCCCGGCCAGTTGCCGTCGCCATGGCGCACCGCGAGATCCACTTCCTCGCGCGCGAAGTCAACGTGATGCAACGTGGCGGAGACGCGCAGGTCGATGCCGCTATGCGCCTCGGCAAAATGGCCAAGTCGGTGCACCAGCCATTTCGCGGCAAAATCCGGCGAGGTCGAAACCGTGAGCACACCGGTATTCTGCCGCTGCAACAGCCGCTCGGTGCCGATCGCGATGCGATCGAGCGCGTCGCGCACGACCGCCAGATAATCGCGTCCGGCTTCTGTGATGATCAGTCGCTGACGTTCGCGGTTGAAGAGCTTTATTGCGAGCTCCGCCTCCAACGCCTTGACCTGGTGGCTCACCGCGCCCTGCGTAACGCAAAGCTCTTCAGCGGCGCGCGTAAAACTCTCGTGCCGCGCGGCGGCCTCGAAGGATTTCAGGGCGTTCAGTTGCGGCAGGCGTGGGCGCATCGCAATACTTCATGAGAAAAATTAGGGCAGGCACGAGAAACGATGCTTTGCGGGAAACCGCCCTGCGCCATTATTGAACAGCTCCAGTGCAGCATTTTCAAGCAATTTGGAGCCCCGTCATGTCCGTCCTATTAACCGATACATGGTCGATCCCGCCGGTGCCCGCCGCCGACCCGGCCACTCCACATCATCAATCCAGCTCAGGAACGTCGCCAGGCGCTCCGCGCCCCGGATGGTGGAGCTTGCTTGACCGGCCGTTTCAGCGCATGGCGCTACGCGCGATTGCCGACGACCCGCACCTGCTTCGCGATCTCGGCCTGACGCGCGAAGAGGCGCTGCGCGAGGCCTCCAAGCCGTTCTGGCGCTGAGACCAAATCAGAAAGGAGAAACGGATGTCCGATCCGATCGTCTACGGTTTCCCACGCAGCACTTTTGTCAACATCGTCCGCTTGATCCTCACGCACAAGGACGTAGCTTACCAATTCCACGACCTTGAACGGGTCATGGGAAAGCCCGATCACCTGGCGCTGCACCCGTTCAACCGTGTCCCAATTCTGAAACACGACGATCTCACCGTCTACGAGACGAGTGCGATTGCCGCCTATGTCGACGAAGCCTTTGGCGGCGTGTCGCTGACGCCGAAAGACATCAAGGCGCGGGCGCGCATGAACCAGTGGATCAGCGCCGTCAACAACTATTACTACCCCTACATGATTTATCACGTGACGCATGAGCGGCTGGTTTTCCCGGAGCTCGGCATCGCCTCCGACGAGAAGGTCGTGGCACATGCGCTGCCCAAGGTCGAGACCGGGCTTGCGGTGGCCGAGCGCCAGCTTGCGCACGGCAAGGATTTTTTGCTCGGGGACGAGCTCTCGATTGCGGATTTCTATCTGCTGCCGAGCACGTTCGCCTTCAGCCTCACCGCCGAAGGGCAATCGATGTATCCGAAATTCCCGGCATTCTGCCGCTGGTGGGAACGCATGGACAATCTGCCCGCAACGCAAAAAGTTCGCGCCGCCGTACAGCGGGTGCCGATCGAACACGCGCGCGAATGGGCTACTTCGCACCGGCCGAAATATTGACCGTCACGGTTCGCGTGCAGAGCGCCCGGTTCCGGGCCAGAAACCCGTTTGTTTCCGAACAAAGGCGATGACGGAGCGTTAGTGCAGAGCAAGAGGAAGGGACAACACCATGAAGAATTCTATATCGGTTGCGTTCATCTCCGCGGTCGCAATGACCTTCGCATTCGCCGGAAGCGATGCAAAAGCACAGTCTACGCCCGTCCAACAGGCCCAGCCGCCTCAGCAGTCGGAGCAAACCCGCGAGCAGGATCGCAGTCGCGCCGAGGACGTCAAGATCGGGCGTGACTGGAAGGCTCAAGGCGGCGAGAAGGACCACGCCGGCCAGGCAGCGCCTGACGACAGCCATCGGACTGTCGGTCGAGACTGGCGAGCCCATCCACAGAACCGGGACCGCCAGTAGCTATCGAGGCGGAATTGGCGACGCTTGGTGCGTGGCGTGACCTTCGAAGAAGGAAAGCGGAAAGCCGAAGGTCAATCCCGCACGTATCTCGTTTACCGGATGGCCTCCTGTGAGCGCGTGCCGGACCGCGATGTCGAAGCTGAGGTCGTCGCGCACACGATAGATCAGCCCGACCAACCCCGAGAACGTCTCCTCTTTGCCAAACTCGTTCTCGTAGAAGATCTCGGCGACGGGGCGCACCGTCCAGCTCGTCGGTCCTTCGACGATAGCACCCACGAACACGTCGCCATGATGGTCGCGGGTGATGGCAGTCTCGGCATTCAGGTGAATGGTGCCCCAATCCCAGCGCCGCGAGACGATGCCGGCCAGGCTGACGCCAACGCCCGAATTGCCGGTACTGTCAGGAAGAAGGACGCCAAATTCGGTCGCAATGCTCGGGCCGGTCTTGTCCTGCAGGCTACCGGGTACGACCACGTGCTTGAGAAACGCTCCCGCTGCAGTCAGGCTGGTCGGCCCGGGCGGAGAGAGCGACGTTTGTCCCTGGCCTTCGAAGACGGCTTCCCAACTCTCGCTCAGACCGTAGTTGAGAACCCAGGCCGGCGCGATCAGGCTTGTTCCGCTCTCATCACGCAAACGTCCGGCCGGCTGGAGCTCGACCTCCATTTCCCCCTTCTTGGCAACGGCGGCATCGGTGCCATCGAAGGGGCGATAGGCCGAGGCAGGGGTAGTCCAGGCGATCAGTCCAAGAACGACCATGAAGCGAGGCGCAAGGCATCTCGAACAGCTGCGAAAGCCCCGGCTGCGTTTCCACATGCGCCGTCTCCCCACAAAGTCGATCTCAAGGCATTGGCTTGAACACCCAGATTGCCGCCGGTCCGGCTGGCCCCGCGCGGACCGCAACAAACAGGCGGTCCATCTCCGGCACAAAGAGCGATGTTCGTGCGCCCGTCGCCGTGGGCAGGCGCGCGATCAGTCGATAGGCCTCCCCATCAATCTCAAATACATCGACGTATCCACCGCCGCAGCTCACATAAATGCGTCCGCGCTTTGCATCTACAAATAGGTCGTCGGCATCGCCGCAAGTGCCGATGGCTGCAATCGCCTTGCCGTCGGTCGAAAAGGCCGCAACCTCGGCTGGGCTGCGATACACCAGGAGAACGCGACTTCGTTCGTGATCGATGGCCATCGCGAAATTACCGCCCTTGTCCAACGGCCAGCTGGTGAGTTGTTTCCCGGAAGCAACGTCCACCACCGCGACGGCTCGCGCGTCAGGCAGATTGACAAAGATGCGCCCACTATCGGGCTGCAGCTGGAAGCTTTCCGGATGTGCCTTAAGGAGTATGCTCCGAACCTTCGTCCGGGTGGATGGGTCGACGACTGCCAGGCCACCATCGCCATAGCCGACGATGACGCGCTTGGCCGCCGCATCGACCCGGATATTGTCGGCGTCGCTGCCGAGTTCGATTCGCCCGGTCGCCTTGTACTGGTTGGCTTCGTACAGCTGCACCGATCCGTCGCGGGCGTTGGCGACGTAGAGGGTGTCGGTCGACGGCTCATAGCCGACGCCTTGGGGTTCGTTCAATCCGGTAATGGTTCGAAGCAAATTGCGCGCAGCCAGATCGACGACGCCGACGCTGTCATTGCCGAGCTCGGCCACGAACAGTCGCCGCCGCTTCAGGTCGACCGCCAGGTGATCAATCCGACCGCGGACATCGCCGAGCAGGATTTTCGTTTCGAGCTGAAGGGGCGTTTTGTCTCCTGCCGGTTCAGTTGCCGCTGCCAGCGTCGGAATGAGGGCGTCGATGCGCCGGGCGATCTGATCCCGGGCCGACTCATAATCATCGATACCCAAGGGAATGCCGGACCAGTAGGTCACGTCGGCCCGTCCGTGCCGCTCGGGGATCTGATCGAACGCGACCACCTGGTCTGCCGCGGCCATGTCGTCGATGGTCAGCTGTTGCGGTGTGTTGGCTGCCTCCAGACCATCGAGTGCAAGGCCATCCTGGACCCTGACCGGAACCGACCGATAAAGGTCGATGCCGCGTGAGACCGCCCTGAATCGCAATCCGCGCTCCTGGGCAGCCTTGTTGAAATAGGCCGCCGCCATCTGGCTGTTCACCACGCCGTGCAGGCAGACAAAGACAACGATCTTGCCATCGTCCGCCGGCGCCGGCCGAGCCGATGTCAGCGCGATCGCAAGCAATATGGCGGCAATGCGCAGCGTCGCCTCGGCACTCCTGAGCAGCGTTCGCATCGTCAGCATCTCACTTCAGCCCGGCTAGCACCCACGCCGGTTGCAAGAGCGCCCCTGTCATTTCTTGCAGGCTTTCTTGCACATCTGATACTCAGACTTGCAGGTTGGCCCGGCATAGTTCTTCATGCACGCCTTTTGCTGATCGGCGCAGACCTGGCAGCTGGTCTGGCCGATCGCAGCGTCCATGCCCACAAGAACTCCGACGACAACCATGGACATGACCGTGAGGCTTCGCATCGTTGATCCCTCCAAGACCAAAGTCAGCTTTTTGTCGTGGCCGTCTTGTCCAGCGCGGCACGCAGGCCCTTGGCGAGCTTGACGGCGTCGTCATTGGCCCAGAAATGCATGAAGAACAGGCGCGGCTGTTCATCCAGCATGTGGCTGTGCAGCGCGGTGACGTCGATGCCGTGCGTCCGCAGCGCCATGATGACGGGGTTGACCTCGTCATTGGTCAGCACGAAATCGCCGGTGATCGCCGCCTTGCCGCCGCCGGTCGGCTGGAAGTTGATGCCGATGGCGACGCCCAACGGACCGACCGGGCTCAATGCCATGCCCTCTTCAGTGATCGGATCGCGGCGGGGCACGTTGAACTGATAGACGCCGCCATTGGCCTGGCCCTTGACGCCGATGATCTGGTCGAGCTGCGCGGTATCGAGATCGATGGCCGGCGGCGGCGCGGCCGGCGCCGCGGCCGTGAGCGGCGTCTTGCTTTCCGCGAGCCCATCCCGGATCGCGGCGGCGATCTTGACCGGGTCGCCGTGGCCGGCGACGTGCATGTAGAAGGTGGCCGGGCTCGCGCCAAGCAAATGGTTGTGCACGGCCGTGATCTGCATACCGTTGCCGATCATCTTCAGCATCACAGGGTTGATCTCGGATTCGAGCAGCACCAGGTCGCCCATCGCCATGACGCCGTCGTGCATGGGCTTGAAGGCGACCCAGCCGCCGAGCGCCAGCGCCGGCTTGATGGTGACGCCGTCGAGCGTCACCGCAAGATCGCTCCGCGGAAAGCCGTAGCGATGCACGTCACCGGTGACGGCGGGTTTTCTGCCCAGCGTGTCGTCGACCTTCTGCCAGTCGATCGCCTGCGCATGTGCCGACGAGACGAACGGCTCGGCAAACACCTGCCAATCGATCTTTTGCGCGCTCCCGCCTGTGGCGAAGAGACAGGCACTGACGCCGATCAGCGCCGAAATCGTGTGTCGCATTGGATTGCTCCCTTGAACCTCTTTCGATGCTTCGGATCGTGGCTCTATTGCTTCGAGAGCCCGACGATGGTCCGGAATCCGGCGATGCTCTGCACCGCGATTTCGACGGGATCGCCGAAGCGGACGGCATTGAAGATCAGGCCGTCCTGAACCTTGAACGATTCGATCCGGTCCGGAGATAGCCGTATCAACAGCGCGTCGTTGCGTTCATCGACGCGATCGACGACGCCGCGCAGCGTCTCGCTCGCCTGCGGATGGACCATCGCCGCCTGCAATGTGACAGCCGCGTCCTGCCGCTCATCGAGGGCGGCCGGCGCTGCCAGGGTTGCGCCCGGCCCCAGCACCGCCATGCACAGGGCCGCAATTGCTCTCATCATGTTTGTCACTCCATTGTTTAGTTGACGGCTTTCGCGCGCGGGAGCTCAGTCCCGCTCCTTGACCTGGCCGCTGCTGTCGATCACGAGCCGCACCGGTTTGCCGTTCTTCATCGCCTTCGCTGTCGTGCCCTCGGCCGTCGACTTGACCTCGCTGATCTCGGCGTAGCCGGCGGCGCGAAGTTTCGCGACGAGCTCGTCCTGCGTCAGGGCATGGGCCGGCATGGCCGCACCCGCGATCGTCAGGGCGAGAATCAAATGGGAGAGTTTTCGTGTCTGCATGGTTGTTCTCCTGGTTGTGTCGTGCTGCCCCAGGTTCTTGCGATGCGCGCCGTTCCGCTCAGATGACGCCGGCGAGGCGCAGCAGCACGCCCGTGATGCAGGACGCGGCAAGGACACCGAGCATCCCCGCATTGAAGCGGAAGATCGCGATCGCGGCGGCGATGGATAGCGCCAGTGCCGGCCAGTCGACGCTGCCAGGCACCGGCGCGTCGAACGACAGGCCAAACCCGTGCACCGCGAAGGTTTGCCGGAACAGCGTATGCAGCGCGAACCAGATCGACAGGTTGAGGATCACGCCGACCACGGCGGCGGTGATCGCCGAGAGCGCGCCCGCCAACGCCTTGTTGCCGCGCAGCGCCTCGATGTAGGGCGCTCCGACGAAGATCCACAGGAAGCACGGCGTGAACGTCACCCAGGTCGCGAGCAACCCGCCGAGCGTGGCGGCAAGCATCGGCGACAGCCCGCTTGCCTCGCGGAACGCGGCCATGAAGCCCACGAACTGCACCACCATGATCAGCGGGCCGGGCGTGGTCTCGGCCATGCCGAGCCCGTCCAGCATCTCACGCGGGCTGACCCAGTGATAATAGTCGGCGGCCTGTTGCGCGACATAGGCGAGCACGGCGTAGGCGCCGCCGAACGTCACCATCGCCATCTTGCTGAAGAAGATCGCGATCTGCGTGAACACGTCGCCGGGCCCGAGCGCAACGAGCAGGGCGAACACCGGCACCAGCCAGAGCGCGAGCCAGATCGCGCCGACCCGCAAGGTGCGCGATGCGTTGGGACGGACATGATCCGGCACCGCTTCACCGAGCATGCTGTCGATCACGGCGGAATTCTTGCCGCCATGCTCGATCGCCGCAAATTCGCTCCGGCCGAGGCGTGCGCCGATCAGACCTGTGACCGCGGCGGCTCCGATGATCACCGGAAACGGCACGGCGAAGAAGAAGATGGCGACGAAGGCGATCGCCGCGAGCGCGATCATCACCCGGTTGCGCAGCGCGCGCTTGCCGACCCGCACCACGGCCTGGATCACGATGGCCAGCACCGCGGCCTTCAGGCCGAAGAACAGCGCCTCGACAAACCCGACATTGCCATATGTCGCATAGATATAGCTGAGGCCCATGATGGCGAAGATGCCGGGCAGGATGAACAGCCCGCCCGCCACGATGCCGCCGAGCGTGCGGTGCAGCAGCCAGCCGATATAGGTCGCCAGCTGCTGCGCCTCCGGCCCCGGCAGCAGCATGCAGTAGTTGAGGGCGTGCAGGAAACGCCCCTCCGAGATCCAGTTCTTCTCCTCGACCAGGATGCGATGCATCACCGCGATCTGGCCGGCCGGTCCGCCAAAGCTCAGGATGGCGACGCGCATCCAGACCAGCAGCGCCTCGTTGAAGGAGATGCCGTGCGCGGGCTCATGCCCGCGCGCCTTCGCTGTCGTTGCGACGTCGGTCATGGCTTCACCTTGCTGGTCGGCCAGTTGTGCGTCTCCTTGGTCGCGTCGCGGCACCATCGGTAGAACGCGTCGTAGAGCAGCAGCCCGGCGCTCAACTGCTCGAGGTCGTCGTCGAACATGCGCGACAGCCCGAGCGAGGCGGCGAGCAGCCCGGGCGCCTCCGGCGAAAGCTCGAGCCGCGCGGTATCGGCCGCTCGCACCATCGTCGCGAGCCGCTCCAGCGCCGGCGTCGCGAGGCCGAATTCCTTGACCATCACGTCGAAGGTGCAGAGTTCGCCGCGATGGCTCCAGAACACGTTCTCGATGTCGAACGGCGTGGCGTCGAACCGTTCGGCGACCCCCTCGACCTCCGCCGATGTGACGAACAGGAACACCGCCGCGGGATCGACGAAGCGGCGGATCAGCCATGGACAGGCGATGCGATCGATCTTCGGCCGCGATCGCGTCACCCAGACGGTGCGGCCCCGTCCGTCGCGTTTCGGAATCTTGTCGGCGGGAACGGTCGGTAGCTCCGCTTCCCGCCAGCCGAGGTGGCCGCCCTCGAGAATCTCGGCCGTGATGTTGCTGCAGCGGAGCCAGGCGGCGGTGCCTTCGGCAAGCTTCTGCCCCTTCTGGCAGACCACGACCACGGACTGGCCGGTGAGGCGGGAAGCCCAGTCCTGGACGTCGAGATGGGAGTAGCGGACCGCGCCCGGAATCAGGCGCGGATCGGCGGCGAAATCTTCATCGAGGCGAACGTCGACGAGCGTCGGCGCCTTGGCCGTGCCGATGAGACGGGACAATTTTTCGGATGAGATCGATGTGTATGACGACATGGTGCGCCCTTGGTGACAGGACGCGATTCTTGGGCGTGTCGCCTCGCGGGGAGATCGCACATCCCCGGAGCCGTATCAAAAACCCTGATCCCCGGGCTGTCAACCGGGCTTTGCCAAATCAGGCAGCAATCGCCGATCGACAGTCACGAAAACTTCATCGCGCAGCTTGGAACGAACGTCCGCTGCAGGAGCGGCAGGCTGCCCCTTCAATTGCCAACCGAAGCCGGCTCGAGCCGATGGGTCACATCTCCATCTCCGGCGAGTTGCGAATAGGAACATACAATTCGCTGCCGAGTTGCGCGGTGGCAGGGACCAGCTCAGGTAGATGCCGACACCGCGAACGTGTCGCGCTCCCGCCTGCACTCATTGGAGCAATGCCGATTGATGGACAGTCATTATTGGCATGCGACGCCTGTTGCTCTTGTCGCTATGCTGCTCATCACAACAACCGGCGGCGCTCTCGCCCACGATCATCAGCACCCCGATTTGAACGGTTGGTACGAGGGCTTGCATAGCAGCAAGGGCCCCTGCTGCGATGGCACGGATGCGCAGCACATCGACGACGTCGACTGGGAAACCAGGAACGGCCACTATCGGGTGCGCATCGATGGCGAGTGGATTGATGTTCCGAACGAGGCCGTCGTGCCCGGGCCAAACCTGTCCGGCCGACCCATCGTGTGGCCCTACTACATAGACGGTCATCCGAAGGCGCGTTGCTTCATGCCTGGAAGCATGGGCTGACACCCGCCGCTGACATCCCGCCCCGCCATCTCTGGATGCGCGCCCGGCTGGACGACAGCGCGCTTGACGAATATAGGGTACCCCCCTATATTACAGTCATGTCGCATACCATCAAGCACAAGTCCAAGCTCGTCGGCCGGGTTCGCCGCATCAAGGGCCAGCTGGAGGCCGTCGAGCGCGCGCTGGAGTCCGAGATTGGTTGTGCCGACGTGCTGATGCTGGTGGCCTCGGTTCGCGGCGCCATCAACGGGCTCACCGCGGAATTGCTCGAGGATCACATCCGCCACCACGTCGTGGATCCTGCCCGGGAAAAGGATCCCGAGAAGGCGCAGGGCGCCGCGGACCTGATCGACGTCGTTCGTACCTACTTGAAGTGAGTGCCATGACCGATCTGTCTCAGCTGCTCCAGCAGGGCAGCGCGCATGCATGGCTGTTCGTACCCAGCGCGATCCTGCTCGGTGCGTTGCACGGGCTCGAGCCCGGCCACTCCAAGACGATGATGGCGGCCTTCATCATCGCGATCCGCGGCACCGTGGTGCAGGCGGTGCTGCTCGGCCTGGCGGCGACGATCTCGCACACCGCCATCGTCTGGCTGGTCGCGCTCGCCGGGCTTCACTTCGGCCAGCAGTGGTCCGGAGAACGCAGCGAAGCCTGGCTGCAACTGGTGTCGGCGGTGATCATCATCGCGATCGCGGCCTGGATGGCCTGGCGCACCTGGCGCGAGCAGACTGCCGAACACGATCACGATCATCACCATCATCACGACGAAACGCGCCGGCTGGTCCTGGCCGGACAATCGCTGTCGCTCGAGGTCTTCGAGGACGGCGTGCCGCCGCGCTGGCGGTTGCGGAGCGAGGCCGGACCGCTGCCTGCGACCGGCGACGTTGCCGTCGTGACGATCCGTCCCGACGGCAGCGAGCAACGCTTTCGTTTCGCCGGCCACGGCGGCTATCTGGAAAGCATCGACGAAATTCCGGAGCCGCATGCGTTCAAGGCGCGCGTCTCGGTGCGCGCGGACATGGCGGAAGTCCTGTTCGAGGAGCACGACCATGCGCATATGGATCTCGGCGACGAGGACGACGCGCATGCGCGCGCGCACGCCGCCGACATCCGCAAGCGCTTTGCCGGACGCACCGTCACGACGTGGCAGATCATCCTGTTCGGCCTGACCGGCGGGCTGATTCCGTGTCCGGCGGCGATCACCGTGCTGCTGCTCTGCCTCCAGCTCAAGCAGTTCAGCCTCGGCTTCGTGCTGGTGCTTTGCTTCGGCATCGGGCTTGCGATCACCATGGTCTCCGCCGGTGTTGCGGCCGCGCTGAGCCTGCGTCATGTCGAGCGCCATTGGGCCGGCTTCAGCCGCTTTGCCCATCGTGCTCCCTACGTGTCGGCCGCGCTGATCGTGCTCGTCGGCCTCTACACGGGCTGGCTCGGGTTGCATGGGATCACGGCGTGATCCGCTTCACCCCACTTCCATCTTGAAACCTGCGTGCGGTGGTCTAGATTTGCCTCAAGGGGACAAGGCAGACTCCCCGTGAGACCTCGGTCCAAGCTCTGCGCGACATTCACCGTCGTGGAGCTTTCACATGGACACCGAACCACACACACTTCTTCGTTCCGAAAATCGTCGTTGCAAAATCGCTATCCTGTCGCGTGGCGACGCGACGTCGCGCCGGGAGGCGACGGCGCAAAACAGCCGTTTCGTCCACGTCTTCGAAGCGCTCGCTGCCACCGGCATCGAGGCCGTTCCCGTTGTCTATGACGAGACATTCGCCGATACGGTCCGCGACCAATTGCTGACGATGGACGGTGTTCTCGTCTGGGTCGATCCGATCCATCAGGGCAAGACGCGCGCGGCCCTCGATCCGCTGCTGCGCGACGTCGCGGCGAAGGGACCGTGGGTCAGCGCACATCCCGACGTCATCCTCAAGATGGGCGTCAAGGACGTGCTGTACCGGACGCGTCATCTGGGCTGGGGCGCCGACACCCATCGATACGCCACGGTCGATGCGTTCCGCGCCGAATTCCCCTCGCGCTTGCGCGCAGGCGGTCCGCGCGTGCTCAAGCAGAACCGCGGCAATGGCGGGCAGGGCGTCTGGAAGGTGGAAACGGTGCCGAACATCGGCGCGACGATTCGCGTGCTGCATGCGCTGCGCGGCAGCCGGCCGGAGCAGATGCCGCTGGAGGACTTCATGGCGCGCTGCGAGCCGTATTTCGGCTGGGGCGGCTGCATCATCGATCAGGCGTTCCAGCCGCGCCTGCCCGAGGGCATGATCCGTTGCTATGTCAGCGGAGCGAAGGTCGCGGGCTTTGGGCACCAATTGATCAGGGCCCTGATCCCGCCACCCCCGCAAGGTCCGGATTCTCCGGAAGCCCAGCCCGGACCGCGCATCATGCACGGCCCCGATGCCCCGCAATTCCAGGCATTGCGAAGGTTGATGGAGGACGAATGGATTCCGCAAATGATGGCCGCGCTGGGGATCGATGAAGCGTCGCTGCCGGTGATCTGGGATGCGGATTTCCTCTACGGTCCGCGCGACGCTGATGCTGCCGACACCTATGTGCTCTGCGAGATCAACGCGAGCTCGTGCTTTGCGATCCCCGACGAAGCGCCGGCGGCGATCGCGCGGGCGGTCAGGGATCGCATTCGTCGGAACATGGCGAGCGTGAGGTGAGCACGCCCTTCAGGCTCCCTCTCCCCATCCGCCAAGAGGCTTCGGCGGATAGGAGGGGAGGGAGCCTGCCGGTGCTTGACGCACGCGTGGGTCGTCAATCAATTTGTTCTGATTTTCGGAATTCGACTTGACAGATACCCCAACTCAGATGTTCAATATGCCCGTTTCACCCGACACGAGGGGCGCTTGCGGTCGTCACGAACGCGGGTCGAGATGCGGTGGACGCCGAGTGCGTGACTGACGAGTGCATGCAAGGCGGACGGTGAAGTCGTGTGGGCCTTATTTTGGCATTCGGTGAAACGCGCCGAAACTACAAAAAACCTTTAAAACAAGCCTTTTTCGATTAGCCTGTTTCGGGGCGCTTCGGCGGGTTTCGCCAAATCTAGGGCCCGGCCCTTTAGGCCGGCTCTATTGGTCAAACCCTTTAGGAGCCTGAAACCGAAATGCATATTACCACGACCACCGAGCCCGCCGGCAAGCGCGGCCGCAATGGTAGCGTCATCCTGACCGATCGCCTGTGCGAGAAGCGCGTCACCAAGCGTGTCAAGATTTACGACCGCAAATGCCCGGGCCTTTACGTGAGTATCATCCCGGCCGGCGTCGCGACCTTCTACTTCAAGTTCACCGATCCATCAGCCGGCAAACAGCGTACCGTCCGGCTTGGCGTCTACAATCCCGAAACCGTCACCACCGACGATGTCCGATCCCGCCGTGCTGGTCGAACAACTGCGCCAGACGAAGGTCGCCAAGGGCAAGCATGGCAAGACCGTCGCGGAGATCATCGAAGCGCGCATCGACTGGATGAAGCAGGACGAGGTGAAGGAGGACGGCGAAAAGCGGCCCCGGATCGAGAGTTGGAAGAACGTTGCCAGCCATCTGCGGCGCTTCGTCAAGCCGAGCCTCGGAGCCAGGATCACCAGCGACGTGACGCGAGACGATATCGCGAAACTCACCGATGACATCCTTGACGGCAAGTTCGGCAAGCCGTCGCGAAGCAACGCCCGCCACATGCGCCGCGCTGTCTCGGGCCTGTACAATTGGGCCGCGCAGCCGGGGCGCAGCTTTGTTCCCGAGACCTGCCGCCCTTGCTGGAACCTGCCGAAGCTGCCAAAGGAGCACGCCCGCGAGCGGGTTCTGTCCGAGGATGAGATCAGGACCCTCTGGCATGGCCTCGACCGCGACGATCTGCCGTGGGACCGCCGGACCCGGCTTGCGATCAAGCTTGAACTTACGTCCATGCTGCGCTCGGCCGAACTGCGCGCGGCCCACCGCGACGAATTAATTGATCTCGACGGCGAGATGCCGCTGTTTCGCATTCCGGCCAAGCGGGTCAAGAAGCGCCGGGTGATCGAGCAGCCGCTATCATCGCTCGCGGTGGAAATCATCAAGGAGGCGCTGGAGAGCGACGATCAGCAATTCGTCTTTGAAAGCCCGGTCTATCCCGGCCAGCCGATCCACCGCACCGCGATGGCGACGGCTCTGCGCGGCACCAAGCACGAGAAGCACCCGGACAAGACCAAGACGACGGGCCTATGCGAGTTGCTGGGCTTGAAGCCGTTCACGCCGCACGATCTGCGGCGCACCGCCGCGACGCTGGCGGCTGAACTCGGCTATAGCGAAGCGGCGATTGCAAAATGTTTGGACCATGCCGTAACCAAGGACGACGGCGAGCAGGTTCACCGGGTCACTGGCGTCTACGTCCAGTCGCGGCGAATGCAGCAGAAGCGCGCGGTGCTCGACGGCGTTGCGGCGGAGTTGCGGCGCATCATAGCCGACGCTGAATTGCGTCTCGTGGCCTAATTTTTCTGTGAGAGGGATGCGCGTAGAACCTAACGCGCATCCCGGAACGTTCCCGGATTGATCTTTTGGGGCTGAGCACGTCATAGTTGAGTATTATGACGAGCCATGCCCCCACCCCGTACTATATTGCTTTCATCGACGAGGCCGGAGACCCCGGGCTGAATACGGTTCGCCCGATTGACGCCGTCGGTGGCACTGAATGGCTTTGCTTGAGCGCTGTTGTCGCAAGGGCGAAATATGACCCTGATGTTGTGAATTGGGTTCGTTCAATTCTGTCCAAGGCCGGAGTTCGCAATCGTCCCGATCTCCACTATCGAAATCTAGCAGATCATCGGAAACGGATCGTCCTGAACGAGCTTACGCAGCTTCCGATCCGTGGGTTTGTTCTAGCGTCCAATAAAAAGAACATGCGTCGTTATCAAAACATGCGCGCAGAGCGCGTTCGATCTCAGCAGTGGTTCTACAATTTTTGCTTGCGTTTGCTATTAGAGCGCGTCACGGATTTTTGCTACCGGCATGCATCCAGCGAACGTGCAAAGGACCGCTTTCTCAAGATCGTTTACAGCGAGCGCGGCGGGCACTCCTATGCACAGACCTCAGCATACCAAGAATTGCTCAAGATGCAGGCGAAGGGCGGGGCGCTTGTCCTTACGAAACGCCGGATCATGTGGGAAGTATTGGATTGGCGCTTGGCCGAACCAGCCTCGCACAAGAACAGTGCCGGTGCTCAATTGGCAGACATCGTTGCCAGCGCCTTTTACCAAGCTGTCGACACGTTACCACCGACGAAATGGAACAACGAGTTTGCGAAACTTCTAATGCCCATCATGGCCAGGGAGAACGGGTCTTGCATGAACTGCGGCGTCGCGCTCCAACCAACTCCGCCATGGAAAGCGAAACTGAATGACGAGCAGAAGCAGATCTTCGAGTTCTACGGATACAAATTTATCCCTGAAAAGTGGCGGGCCCCGGCCTCCGGCAGTCCAACGAGCGTATAGACTACCATCCAGAGGGCAGCCGTATCGATGGAGGATCAAAAACCATCTAGTCTTTGATCAAGAGGGGGTTCCGGCGTAGCCCGTCACCAGCACTCTAGCTGCCTACCGAATTTTCAACAACCACGACCGGCAGTGGACTTACACCAGAAGCCGACCGCAGGGCCACGCAAGAAGCCTGCGAAGGCGTACCGGATTGTAAGATGACACGCCGCAGCGACCAGACTTCAAGCATGCTCGGACCAACGATCTACGTATGTTTCCCGGACGTAGTCGCCCGGATAGCCAGCCCGGCAAAAACCGGGCAGAAGGGAGGCACATTTCATCCCCGAGACATACTGACGTTCACCCGGCGGCCTTCGTTGGCTGCCGGGTTTTTTGCTCTCAATGGAGATCAGCCGGGCCATTCACAGCCAAGGCTACCTACTTGGATGGCGTTACCGCGATGGCATGAGGCCGTCAGTTTCGCTGGTGCTCGGACGAGCCATGATACGGATCACCGAAGAGAGCGCAGCGAGGACAATATCGATCAGCGGCTTTGCCGAGTTGGCGCTCGAACTCCTTTCGGAGCGCTTCTCCCTCCCAAGTCGTGCCGTCGCACTTGATAAGCTTTCTGGCGCGCGCAAAGGCGTGGTTTTCAGCGGCGTCATCACCGACGCGCACGAGTATATCAAGGTGGAAAGGACATACAGTTACGGCGCGCGTCGTTTCCAGCGCGTAGTGCACGGCTGAACGCAAATCATCTGTTTGGCTGCTTATGGGCATGCGAGCCTCCTCGGAAGAAGCGGGGCTCGGAGTGTTAGGGCTTGAGCCCCATTCAATAGTCAGGCTATTTCGGATGCAGACTCTAGCCCGATCGGCAGGATCACCATTTGATGTAGCACAAAAGAACAAGCGAAGCCGGAGTGAAGGGAAGAAGTACTGAGAGCACGAAGTAAGCCGTAACCCATCGCGCAGGGAAAGCCGGGTTGTTTCCGGTTACACCTGTGGTCCTACCCCCGTGCTTTCTATCCTTTGCACGGGCCCATGGGTGCGATCGGCACCCGGCTTTCCCTGCGCCCTCTGTCCAAGAGAGGGCGAAACGAAGAGCAAAGCTCGGACAAAACGTGTCGCGAGAATGCGGATGTGCGACTCACGGACCGCGCCACACACTCAATGTCGTCCTGGCGAAAGCCAGGACCCATTACCCTAAATGCCGATCATTGTGCGATGCTGATACGACGAGTCCCGCTCACAACGTCCGCTGCGGCGTGTGGGTCCGGCTTTCGCCGGGACGACGGTGGTGGACGGCGGTGGTCATTCGCACGCAGCGCCATTCACCACTCCCCGCGACGCCGAAGCGCGTGCTTCGGGCTACCCATTGCCAGTCCGATCTTCTATGGTGAACCGTTCGGGTCGCACGAGGCGAACTCGATAATTCCATGATATCAAAGGCTTAAGGCTCGGATCGAAGCCTTTGGAGGGCGGTTTGACGCGGTATATTTCGACCAGGGGTGAAGCCCCGGTGCTTGGCTTCTGCGATGTGATGCTGACCGGGCTTGCCCGTGACGGCGGGCTTTACGTGCCCGAGACCTGGCCGCAGCTGTCGCCCGAGACCATCGCCACCTTCTTCGGCCGTCCCTATTGGGAGGTCGCGGTCGAGATCATCCGGCCGTTTGTCGCCGGCGAGATTTCCGATGCCGAACTCGGCCGCATGGCCAACGAGGCCTATGCCACGTTCCGCCATCCCGCGGTGGTGCCGCTCGATCAGGCCGGGCCGAATCAGTTCCTGCTCGAGCTGTTCCACGGGCCGACCCTGGCGTTCAAGGACGTCGCGATGCAGCTGATCTCGCGGCTGATGGATCACGTGCTGGCCAAGCGCGCGCAGCGCACCACCATCGTGGTCGCAACCTCGGGCGATACCGGCGGCGCCGCGGTCGAGGCTTTTGCCAATCTCGACAATGTCGACCTCGTGGTGCTGTTCCCGAACGGGCGCATCTCCGAGGTGCAGCGCCGCATGATGACGACGACCGGCGCCGCCAACGTCCACGCGCTGGCGATCGAAGGCACGTTCGACGATTGCCAGGCGCTGGTGAAGGCGATGTTCAACAACCATCGCTTCCGCGACACGGTGGCGCTGTCGGGCGTCAACTCGATCAACTGGGCGCGCATCGTCGCGCAGGTGGTCTACTACTTCACCTCGGCGGTCGCGCTCGGCTCGCCGCAGCGCACCGTCGACTTCACGGTGCCGACCGGCAATTTCGGCGACATCTTCGCGGGCTACGTCGCCAAGCGGATGGGGCTGCCGATCCGAAATCTGCGCATTGCCGCCAACGTCAACGACATCCTGGCGCGCACGTTGAAGACCGGCATCTACGAGGTGCGCGAGGTGCACGCCACGACGTCGCCGTCGATGGACATCCAGGTGTCGTCGAATTTCGAGCGGCTGCTGTTCGAGGCGAGCGGCCGCGACGCCGATCAGGTCCGCCGCCTGATGGCCTCGCTGAAGCAGTCCGGCCGCTTCGTGCTGCCGGATGCGACGCTGGCCGCCGTGCGCCGTGATTTCGACGCCGGCCGCGCCGACGAGACCGAGACGGCGGCGGCGATCCGCGCCGCGTGGCGCGAGGCCGGCGATCTGGTCGATCCCCACACCGCGGTGGCGCTCGCGGTCGCCGACCGCGACACCTCCGATTCCAGGATTCCCAACATCGTGCTGTCGACCGCGCACGCGGCCAAATTCCCCGACGCGGTGGAAGCCGCCTGCGGGGTGCGTCCGCAGCTGCCGGTCTGGCTCGGAGGCCTGATGAGCAAATCCGAACACATCACGGTCATGAAGAATGATTCTGCCGAGGTCGAGCGCTTCGTGCTGTCGGTCAGCCGTGCTGCCAAGCAGGGAGTTGCCTGATGGGCGTTGAAATCACCAAGCTGCCGAGCGGCCTGACGATCGTCACCGACACCATGCCGCATCTGGAAACCGCGGCGCTCGGGGTCTGGGCCGGCGTCGGCGGGCGCGACGAGAAGCCGAACGAGCACGGCATCTCGCATCTGCTCGAACACATGGCGTTCAAGGGCACGGCGCGGCGCTCCTCGCGCGAGATCGTCGAGGAGATCGAGGCGGTCGGCGGCGACCTCAATGCCGGGACCTCGACCGAGACCACGGCCTATTATGCGCGGGTGATGAAGGCGGACGTGCCGCTGGCGCTCGACGTGCTCTCGGACATCCTCGCCAACCCCTCCTTCGTGCCGGACGAGCTGGAGCGCGAGAAGAGCGTCATCGTGCAGGAGATCGGCGCGGCGCAGGATACGCCCGACGACGTCGTGTTCGAGCATCTCAACGAGCTCTGCTATCCGGAGCAGCCGATGGGCCGCTCGCTGCTCGGCACCGCCAAGACGCTGAAGGCCTTCGATCGCGACATGCTGCGCGGCTATCTCTCGACGCATTACCGCGCCCCCGACATGGTGGTTGCGGCCGCCGGCGCGGTCGATCACGCGCGCATCGTCGAGGACGTCGTGCAGAAATTCGCAAGCTTCGACGCCACGCCGGCGCCGAAGCCGCAGGCCGCGATGTTCGGCAAGGGCGGCTCGCGGGTGGTGCATCGCGACCTCGAGCAGGCGCATCTGACGCTGGCGCTCGAAGGCGTGCCGCAGACCGACCCGTCGCTGTTCTCGCTGCAGGTCTTCACCAACACGCTCGGCGGCGGGATGTCGTCGCGGCTGTTCCAGGAGGTGCGCGAAAAGCGCGGGCTGTGCTACTCGATCTACACCTTCCACGCACCCTACACCGACACCGGCTTCTTCGGCCTCTATACCGGGACCGATCCGGCGGATGCGCCGGAAATGATGGAAGTCATCGTCGACGTCATCAGCGACGCGGTCGAAACCCTGACCGAGGCCGAGGTCGCCCGCGCCAAGGCGCAGATGAAGGCCGGCCTGTTGATGGCGCTGGAAAGCTGTTCATCCCGGGCCGAACAATTGGCACGCCATGTGCTAGCCTATGGCCGGCCGCAGACGGTGGAAGAGCTGGTGGCGCGGATCGACGCGGTCAGTGTCGAATCGAGCCGCAACGCCGCCCGTGCCCTGCTGGCGCGCAGCCGGCCCGCCGTTGTCGCGCTCGGCAGCGGCAGGGGTCTGGACACGGCGGTGGCTTTTGCGGAAGGATTGACGAAGTCGAAGGCAAAGACGCTGCTGCACTAAGGGGGCCGCGAGGCTCGGGGCAGGGTGTCACGCCCGAATGGGCGGGGGAGTGTTGGGCCATGGCCCTGTTTCGTTTGCCGTCCAATGGACCCGCTGCACTGATGCCGCGCGGTCACGGGCTGTTGCTGCGCGCGCCGCAGATGTCGGATTTCCCGCAATGGGCGCAATTGCGCGAATTCAGCCGCGCCTATCTCACGCCATGGGAGCCGATCTGGCCCTCCGACGACCTGACCCGCGCGGGCTTCCGCCGGAGGTTGCGCCGCTACACCGAGGATATCGCCGCCGACCGGTCCTATCCGTTCATCATCTTCCGCGAATCGGACGGGGTGATGATCGGCGGCATCACGCTCGCCAATGTCCGCCGCGGCATCGTGCAGGCCGGCACGATCGGCTATTGGGTCGGGCTGCCGCACGCCCATCGCGGCTACATGACGACGGCGCTGCGGGTCTTGCTGCCCTCGCTGTTCGGCGAGCTCAATCTGCACCGCATCGAGGCCGCCTGCATTCCCTCCAATGCCTCGTCGATCCGCGTGCTGGAGAAGTGCGGCTTCACCCGCGAGGGCCTGGCGCGGCGCTATCTCTGCATCAACGGGATCTGGCAGGACCACCTGCTGTTCGGCCTGCTGCACGAGGATTTCCGCGGCTGAATCATAAGCCTATTGGCTGATGGCGATGTCGATTCCATGCCTTGGGTTCGCCGCCATTGCCTTGCTATAACGCCCGCGAAACGGGGAACCGGGCTTGGAGATTTGAGGATATTGATGGGTGACAGGGTGATCAGGTTCGCGCTCGCGGCAGCGGTATCGATCGGTCTCGGTGCCACCCTGCTGCCGTCGGCAGCTTCCGCGCAGTCGCTGAGCGACCGCTTCAAGAGCCTGTTCGGCGGCGGCTCGTCCGACCAGGACAAGCCTGCCGCGCCCGCAGCGCCGCAGCAGCTCAACGATGCCGACGCCGAGTTGACCTGCCCGCCGGTGCAGATCCGCTCCGGGGCCTCGACCTATTCCGTGGCCGCGAACGGCAAGGAAGCGGTCGGCAACGACGTCAAGTTCCTGGCCTCGATCACGCGCACGGCGCGGCAATGCAATCTGAATAGCGGCCAGATCACGGCCAAGATCGGTATTCAGGGGCGGATCATTGTCGGTCCCCAGGGCGCGCCGCCGAGTATCCAGGTGCCGCTTCGCGTCGCCGTGGTGCAGGGCGGCGTCGGCGAGAAGACGATCATGACAAAGGCCTACACCACCACGGTGCAGATGGACGAGAGCGGCAGCGTGCCGTTCAGCCTGGTTGCCGAGGACGTCGTCTATCCAGCGCCGTCGCCGGCCGACAACGACAATTACATCTTCTATATCGGCTTCGACCCGCAGGCCCTGAAGCCGGAGCCCAAGGCCCGCGCGCCGCACAAGAAGAAGTAACAGCGCGTTTTCGAGCGAAGCGGATACCGGTTCGCGTGAAGAAAACGCGTCAAACGGACGAATCTGGACAAACGAAAAGGCCGGCGCGATGAGCTCGCGCCGGCCTTTTTTTAAGCAGTTGAGATCGCGTCAGTTCAGCTTGGAGCGGACTTCGGCGATGCCCTTGCCGACGAGATCGTCGGCAACCGAGCCCTTGACCGACTGCGACAGGATGGTCGAGGCGGCGGTCACTGCGGCATTGGCTGCGGCGGCGCGGACATCGGCCACGGCCTGGGCCTCGGCCTGGGCGATCTTGCTCTCGGCGGTCTTGGTCCGCCGCGCGACAAAATCTTCCATCTTGGTCTTGGCTTCGGCCGCGATCCGCTCGGCTTCGGCCTTGGCGCTGGAGATGATCTCCTCGGCCTCGCGCTCCGCGCTGGCGCGGCGCGCCTTGTACTCGCCGAGCAGCTTATTGGCCTCGTCCTTCAGACGGCGGGCGTCTTCCAGCTCGGCCTTGATGCGCTCGGCACGGTGGTCGAGCGCCGTCAGCAGGGTGCGATGGACGCCGAGATAGCCGAACACGACCAGCAGAATGACGAAGGCGATCGCAACCCAGGTTTCCGGTTCGTAAAACATCGTCTATCCCTTCAGCGACGCGTCGACGGCGCTGTTGACCGCATTGGCGTCCGGCGTGACGCCGGCGAGTTGCTGGACGATGGCGCCGGCCGCATCCGCCGCGATGCCGCGGACATTGCTCATGGCGTTGGTCCGGGTCGTTGCGATCTGCTTCTCGGCGTCGGCGAGCTTTGCCGCCAGCTTCTCTTCCAGCGCCTTGCGCTCGGCTTCCGAGGCCGCGTTCAGCTTCTCGCGGGTCTCGTTGCCGATCGCCTGTGCGTTGGCGCGCGCATTCGCCAGCTCGGTCTCGTAGGCCTTCAGCGCCGCGTCGGACTCGTCCTTCAGCTTCTGCGCCTCGGCCAGATCGCCCTCGATCTTGTTCTGACGTGCGTCGATCGTCCCGCCGACGCGCGGCAGGGCGAAACGCGACACGATCAGGTAGAGCGCGACAAAGGCAATCGCCAGCGACACCAGCTGCGAGGCGAAATTGGACGAATCGAACGGCGGAAAGGCTCCGCCGTGATGTCCGCCGTCGGTCTCGGTGTGGGCGCCGGCTTTCTGGCTTTTTGCCTCGCCATGACTCTCAGCCATGGTGTTCTCCTGTTGCTGTCATGCGCGCCGCCCTTGGGATGACCTTTGGGCGGCGCGAAGGGGTTACCGCTGGTGCGGAACCGGGTTGCCGCAGAGCGGAACCGGGGTGCCGCTCAGAGCGGAACGAACAGCAGGAGCAGCGCGATCAGCAGCGAGAAGATGCCGAGCGCTTCGGTCACGGCGAAGCCGAAGATCAGGTTGCCGAACTGGCCCTGAGCGGCCGACGGGTTACGCACCGCAGCGGCGAGGTAGTTGCCGAAGATGATGCCCACGCCGACGCCCGCGCCGCCCATGCCGATGCACGCGATGCCCGCGCCGATAAGTTTTGCTGCTGCCGGTTCCATATGTAGCTCCTTGAGAAAGATAGACAGATTGGTGGGTGGAGATTCCCCGGACCGCTTAGTGTCCCGGATGAATGGCGTCGTTGAGGTAGATGCAGGTCAGGATCGCGAACACGTAGGCCTGCAGGAACGCGACCAGCAGTTCGAGGGCGTACAGCGCAATCGTGAGCGCCAGCGGCAGCACGCCGCCGACCCAGCCGAGCGCGCCCAGCGAGAAGCCGAGCATCGCGACGAAGCCCGCGAACACCTTCAGCGCGATGTGGCCGGCCAGCATGTTGGCGAACAGACGAACGCTGTGCGAGACCGGCCGCAGGAAGAACGACAGGATCTCGATGAACATGACCAGCGGCAGGATGTAGATCGGAACGCCGTGGGGGACGAAGATGCTGAAGAATTTCAGGCCGTTCTTGTAGACGCCATAGATCAGGACGGTGAAGAACACCAGAAGGGCGAGCGCCGCGGTGACGATCAGATGGCTCGCGATCGTGAAGGTGTAGGGGATGACGCCGACCAGGTTCGACACGCAGAGGAACATGAAGAGCGAGAAGATCAGCGGGAAGAACTTCATGCCTTCCGCGCCGGCCGTGCTGCGAATCGTGGTGGCGACGAACTCGTAGGAGATTTCGGCGACCGACTGCAGCCGTCCCGGAACCAGTTCCCGGCCGCTCGCCAGCATCAGCAGCGCAATCAGCAGCACCGCGATGAGCATGAAGAGCGAGGAATTGGTGAAGGCGATCGTGTGATTGCCGATGTGGCCGAGCGTGAAGAGGGGCTCGATATTGAACTGGTGGATCGGGTCGATTTTCATCCGCGCGGCTCTTGGTCCACCGGCTATCGTGCCGGTAATCGAATTTCAAATGTCGTGACTTCCCGCCAGCGCTCAGCGCTTGCCCGAGGCCACGCCCGCGGACCTCACCACGTTGACCACCCCGGCGACGAAGCCGAGCAGCGTTAACACGATGAAGCCGAATGGCGACGTCGACAGCAAACGGTCGACCCCCCAGCCAATCGCCGCTCCGACGGCAACGCCCGCGATCAGCTCCGAGGAAAGACGAAAACCGAGCGCCATCGCCGAAGCTCTGGCCGCACTGTCCCCGCTTTCATTTCCGGATTGATCAGTCTTGCTCCTGCGGCTGTCGCGAATTTCTGACAACCGATGATCGAGACTTCCGAGCCTTGCGGAAAGCGCAGCTTCGTCAGAAGGCGATTGATCGCGACTTCCATTTGCGCCGTCGTTGGTGTTCTCAGCCATGCTGCAAACACTAACCGATGCCGCGGATGATGGAAATTGCGCCCGTCCCCGTCAAAAGCCGCGCGGACCATACTTACCGCGTCTAATCAAGTCAAGATTGCGTCGTGACCAGTTATTGCTTTGATTCTGCTGGTTTTATTGGAAGATATTCAAGGTCAGAGTGACGCAGTGATCGCAGTGCAACAGCTTGCGTGGCATTGAGCGATATTGCGTGGCTTTTCCCGCTCTGCTGGGATCGCCGAAAGTCCCGTCCTCTCACCCAGTCAGGTTCCGCATGCCGCGCCAGATCGACTACTACTTCTCGCTGCAATCGCCCTGGGCCTATATCGGCCACAAGCCTTTCGTTCGACTCGTAAGTACTTACGATCTCAAGGTAAATTACCGACCTGTGCTGCTGGTCGATCTGTTTTCGGAGACCGGCGGGCTGCCGCTCGCCAAGCGCCATCCGGTGCGGCAGCGCTATCGGATGATCGAGTTGCAGCGCTGGCGCGACAAGCGCGGGCTGAATTTTCATCTGCAGCCGGCCAACTGGCCGTTCAACGGGCGCCTCGCCGATGGCGTAGTAATCGCGATACTCGAGGCCGGCCTCGACCCCGAGCCGTTCCTGCAACGGGCCTATCCTGCGGTCTGGGAGCAGCAGCTTAATCTTGCCGATCCTGCGACACTGGTGAAGCTCGCCGACGATGCCGGTTTGCCCGGCCGGCAGCTGGTCGAGCGCTCCGGCACTGAAGCGATCAGCGCGGCCTATGAGCAGAATCGCCAGAATGCACTGGACGCCGACGTGTTCGGCTCGCCCGGATACGTGCTCGATGGCGAGGTGTTCTGGGGCCAGGACCGGATCGAATTGCTTGAAGACGCGTTGAAGTCAGGCCGCAAGCCCTATAGCTCTGTGGTCTAGGGCAGGAATCAGGTCGAGGCGGAGCAAGCCATGCCCATCGCGATGTCGCCGTCGAAATTGTCCATCGCAATTGCTGCCATCCTGATCGCAAGCGGCGGCGCGGCGATCGCGCAAACCGCACCGGACACCGAGAATGGCCGCTACGCCTTGTCTCCGGCCGGCGACGGTTTCCTGCGGCTCGACACGCGCACCGGCGCGGTGTCGACCTGCACCAATTCCAGCGCCGGCTGGGCCTGTTACATGGTGCCAGACGAGCGGGCGGCGCTGGATGCCGAGATCGGGCGTCTGCAAGCCGACAATGACAAGCTCAAGGGCGAGCTCGCCGCGCGCGCACCGTCGGCCAAGACCGACGAGGCGTTGCCGAAATCGGATTCGTTGAAGAAGCCAGAGCCGAAGAGCGCCGAGGGCGAGCGCAAGATCGAGATCCCGCTGCCGAGCGACCGCGACATGGATCGCATGATGTCGTTCGTGGAGCGAGCCTGGCGGCGGCTGATCGAGATGGCCAACCGCGTGCAGCGCGACATCAATGGCGGCAAGATTTGAGGTGACGCTGCTCCAATGTCGTCCCGGCTCCCGTGCGCAATTGCGCACTAGGCCGGGACGACATGGTGAAAGTTACAGATGAATTCATCGAGGACCATCACGCACTCGGCGCCATCCTCCGTCGCGGCAACCAGCATCGTGTCGTCGCGCCTGGCGGTCGAAACGTCTGGCGCCGGCTTTACCGACATCACGCGCGAGGTCGCCAAATTCCTGCGCGAGGTGCGCGCCGGCGAGGGTGCGGTCACGCTGTTCATCCGCCACACCTCGGCCTCGCTGACGATCCAGGAGAATGCCGATCCGACCGTGCTGGTCGACCTGAAGACGGCGCTCGACCGTGCGGCGCCCGAAGACGGCGGCTGGCGTCACGACACCGAAGGCCCTGACGACATGCCGGCGCACATCAAGACCATGCTGACGGCGACCTCGCTGCAAGTCCCCGTGCTCGACGGCGAGATGGCGCTCGGCACCTGGCAGGGCATCTATCTGATCGAGCATCGCGCCCGTCCGCACCGGCGCGAGATCGTGCTGCAATTCGTCGGCGCCACGCGCTGATGCGCTGGACCTGTCTTTTAAGACGTGGCCTCCAAATGACATCGGCCGCGGATCGCTCCGCGGCCGATGCATTTTGATCGCGATGTCGACGGGTCAGGTCTTGCTGATGTCGACGTCCTTGGTCTCCGGCAGGAAGATCAGGCCGACCACCGCCGTGATGGCGGCGAAGATGATCGGATACCAGAGGCCGGCATAGATATCGCCGGTCGAGGCCACGATCGCGAACGCGGTCGCAGGCAACAACCCGCCGAACCAGCCGTTGCCGATGTGATAGGGCAGCGACATCGAGGTGTAGCGGATCTTGGTCGGGAACAGCTCGACCAGCATCGCGGCGATCGGGCCGTACACCATGGTGACGAAGATCACCAAAATGAACAGCAAGCCGATCACGGCCGCGACCTGCGGGCGGAAGATGTCGAACGGATGCGACATCTTCACGATGCCCGCATCGCCCGCCTTCGGATAGCCGGCGGCGGCCACCGCGGTGGTGATTGCCGCATTGCCGTCCTTGGCGTTGGCGTAGGGGACGTCCTTGCCGTTGACGACGACCTTCACGCCGGATCCGGCCGCGCCATAGGTCGTCGAGTACTTGACCGACGATTGGGCGAGGAAGGCGCGGGCAGTGTCGCAGGGCGCGGTGAACACGCGGGTGCCGACCGGGTTGAACAGGTCGCCGCAGCCTGCGGGATCGGCAACCACCTCGACCTTGGTCGATTCGATCGCCCTCTCCAGCGCCGGGTTGGCGTTGGAGGAGATCATCTTGAAGATCGGAATGAAGGTCAGCGCCGCGATCGCGCAGCCCGCCAGGATGATCGGCTTGCGTCCGATCCGGTCGGACAGCGCACCGAACACGATGAAGAAGCCAGTGCCGAACAGCAACGACCAGGCGATCAGAAGGTTCGCGGTGTAGCCGTCGACCTTGAGGATCGATTGCAGGAAGAACAGCGCATAGAACTGGCCAGTGTACCACACCACGCCCTGACCCATGGTGCCGCCGAGCAGTGCCAGAAGCACGATCTTGGCGTTCCCCCAGTTGGCGAAGGCTTCCGTCAGCGGCGCCTTCGAGCTCTTGCCTTCGTCCTTCATGCGCTGGAACACCGGCGATTCATTCAGCCGCAGCCGGATCCAGACCGAGATGCCGAGCAGCAGCACCGACACCAGGAACGGAATGCGCCAGCCCCAGTCCGCGAAATCCTTCTCGCCGGTGATCGAGCGGGTGAACAGGATCACCAGCAGCGACAGGAACAGGCCGAGCGTTGCGGTGGTCTGGATGAACGAGGTGTAATAGCCGCGCCTGCCGTTTGGCGCGTGCTCGGCGACATAGGTCGCCGCACCGCCATACTCGCCGCCGAGCGCGAGGCCCTGCAGCAGGCGCAGCGAGATCAGGATGATCGGCGCCGCGAGGCCGATGGTCTTGGCGTTGGGCAACAGGCCGACGATGAAGGTCGACAGACCCATGATCAGGATGGTGACGAGGAAGGTGTATTTGCGGCCGACGATGTCGCCGACCCGGCCGAACACGATCGCGCCGAACGGGCGCACCAGGAAGCCCGCGGCGAAGGCCAGCAACGCGAAGATGTCGCGGGTCGCCGGCGGATAGTCGGAGAAGAACTGCGCGCCGATGATCCCGGCCAGCGAACCGTAGAGATAGAAGTCGTACCACTCGAACACGGTGCCGAGCGACGAAGCGAGGATGACGAACCGCTCATCCTTCGTCATGCCGGCGGGCCGCGCCGAAGTTGCCGTCATTGTGGACATCTGGATTGCTCCCCCCGAATTATTGCTGCCATGCTCGTCCCGCCTGCCGGGTCAGGCTCGAATAAGCCTCAAGCTTGATTCAAGGTAACATCGCAGTGAAACCCGCCCCAATAAGACTTTTGGCTTTTGCAGGGTTGAACTTATCTTCACGGAGAGAGCCAAAAGGAGCGCCCTCACATGCGTCTATTGCAGCGCACAAGCTCGGCGGATTAACTGCGTTGGCATCTGGTATTATCGAGCCCTTGCGTGATACTGCCGCGCGGGCGACAACCGAACGGCGCGGGCTTTGAAAGCCCGCTTGTGGGACTGAGATGACTACTGCTGCCAATACTCATCTTGTCATCGCCGACGATCATCCGCTGTTCCGTGATGCATTGCGCCAGGCGGTCTCGAGCGTCGTGAGTTCGGCCACAATCAGCGAGGCCGGATCGTTCGAGGATCTGACCGCGTTGCTGGAACGGGACTCCGAGGTCGACCTGATCCTGCTCGACCTGAGCATGCCCGGGATCAGCGGCTTCTCCGGCCTGATCTATCTGCGGGCGCAATACCCGGCGATCCCGGTGGTCATCGTCTCCGCCAGTGACGATGCCGGAACCATCCGCCGCTCGCTCGACTTCGGCGCCTCCGGTTTCATCCCCAAGCGCTTCGGCGTCGAGACGCTGCGCGATGCCATCATGAAGGTGATGGAAGGCGACGTCTGGGTTCCGCCGGACACCGATCTGTCGGCGGCCGGCGATCCCGACATGACGCGGCTGCGCGACCGCCTGGTCACGCTGACCCCGCAGCAGGTGCGGGTGCTGATGATGCTGTCCGAGGGGCTGCTCAACAAGCAGATCGCCTATGAGCTCGGCGTCTCCGAAGCGACCATCAAGGCCCATGTCTCGGCGATCCTGCAGAAGCTCGGCGTCGAAAGCCGCACCCAGGCCGTGATCGCCGCCGCCAAGATCGCCGGCGGCCAGTGGCGCCAGGGCACGCCGCCGACGTAGTCCCGAGCAACTCCGGCCATGATTGCCGGGCTCAGGGCACGGCATTGCGAGCCGACGGGTGGCGCGAAAGCACGCCCGATGGCACGCTTCCGCGAAGCCATCCTGATCCCATTCAAACTGCGCATCGGTCGAAAACCGAGTATTCTGTCCGGCATCGGCCCGTGAGAGGCCGCGTGCTTTTGGGGAGAACGCCATGACTTCAGTGACTCGCGTCGCCGGACTATCTCTGGCTGCGGCAATCCTTCTCGGTACCAGCTCTTTCAATTGCGCTCAGGCCAAGCCCCTGATGATCGTCGGCCTGGACGAGAAGCTGTTGTGGGACGACGACGGCAAGCCGGTGCTGTCAGCGCCCGGCAAGGATCAAGTGCTGATCGTCGATCTCGCCGATCCCGAGAACCCGAAGATTGCGGCTTCTCTCCCATTGAAGAACTCGGTCGTCGGCCCCCCGGTCAACGTCGCTATCGATCCGACCGGAACCGTGGCGCTGGTCGCGGATTCGGTCGACGTGGTGAAGGAAGGCGACGCCCTGAAGCAGGTACCGGACAACAAGATCTATGTGATCGATCTCAAGGCGACCCCGCCCAAGCTGGCAGCGACCATTGCCGGCGGAAAGCAGCCATCAGGCCTGAGCTTCAGTCCCGATGGCAAGATGGCGTTGGTCGCCAACCGTGGGGACAGTTCGATCAGCGTACTTTCGGTCAACGGCACTGACGTCGAGATCACCGACACGATATCGATGCCTGACAGTGTCGCACATGTCGCGTTTGCGCCAGACGGCAAGCACGCGCTGGTCGCGCGTTTTCCCGGGCACAAGATATCGGTGCTCGATATCGCCGGCGACAAAGTCACCTACGCCAAGATAGACCTGCCGGCCGGCCAATGGCCTTACAACGTCGCAGTGACCCCGAACAGCAAGATCGCATTGACGTCGGACAATGGCAACTCAGGCGCGTCGGACGGCAGCGTCGACACGGCCAGCGTCATCGATCTCGAAGCGAAGCCGCCGCGCATCATCGATCGCGTGGTGGTCGGCGATGGACCGGAGGGGCTTGGCGTCAGCCCGAAGGGGGATCTCGCAGTCTCAGTGATCCTGCGCGGCTCGAACATGAAGAATGCGTTCTTCCATGAGAAGAACGGCAGCGTCTCGGTCCTGAAGATCGACGGCAAGAAAGTGACCAAGACCGGAGATATCGAAGTCGGCGGACTGCCTGAGGCCGCGGTCTTCACGCCCGACGGAAAATACATCCTGGTCGGGAACTACCTCAGCCAGGATTTCTCGATCCTCAAGGTCGACGGAACTAACGTCACCGACACAGGCAAGCGCTTTCAGGTGCCAGGACACCCGGCGTCGGCCGGAATGGGACCGAACTAAACCGACGCTTGGCGATCTTGCGCTGGAGCATGTGATTTTGGGTTGAGGCGCCCGGATTGCGCCGGCGCGCGCTACTCCGCGGCCACCATCTGCTGGGTGCGCCACTGTCCGAGCAGGGCGCGCAGCGAGGCGGGTTTCACCGGCTTGTTCAGCACCGCGATGTTCTCCTCGCGCGCGGCGGCGCGCACCGCGGGGCTGCGGTCGGCGGTGATCAGGATCGCCGGAATGCCGTCGCCGAAGCGGCGGCGGATCTCGCGGATCGCGGCGACGCCGTTGCCGCGGTCGAGATGGTAGTCGACCAGCACGCCGGTGACGCGGCCGCCGGCGGCCTCGATCGCGCTGATCGCGCCGTCGGCGTCGAGCACCGCGATCACCTCGGCATCCCACGCCGTCAGCAGCGTCTTCATGCCGTCGAGAATGGCCGGATCGTTCTCGATGCAGACGATCAGCGAGCCGCTCATCGGCGTCTTCGACAGCGGCGTGGCGGTGGTGACCGCCGCGGTATGGTTCACGGCGGTCGCGACCGGCACGGTGACCGAGAACGCCGAGCCGCCGCTGACATTGGCCGAGATCGCGATGCGGTGGTTGAGCACCCGTGCCAGCCGTTCGACGATCGACAGGCCGAGGCCGAGGCCGCGGGCGATCCGGGCGCCCTGCTCGAGGCGATGGAATTCCTTGAAGATCTCGCCGCGCTTCTGCACGGGGATGCCGACGCCGGTGTCGAAGATGCTGATCTGGAGCGTGGCGCCGCGGCGGCGGCAGCCGATCAGGACGCGGCCGCGCGGGGTATATTTGATCGCGTTGGAGATGAAGTTCTGCAGCAGCCGGCGCAGCAGCGAGCGGTCGGATTCGACCGGCAGCGAGCAGGCCACGAAGCGCAGGTCGAGGCCCTTGTCGCGGGCGATCGGCATGAACTCGATCTCCAGCGAGCGCATCAGGTCGGCCATCCGGAAGCTCGTGATCGCCGGCGTCATGGCGCCGGCGTCGAGCCTGGAAATATCGAGCAGCGCGCCTAGGATGTCCTCGATCGCCTCGAGCGAGTCGTCGATGTTCTCGACCAGGCGGGAATCCTCGCCGCCGTTCTGGCGCTCGACGAGGCTCGTGACATAGAGGCGCGCCGCGTTGAGCGGCTGCAGGATGTCGTGGCTGGCGGCCGCCAGGAATCGCGTCTTGGAGGCGTTGGCGTCTTCCGCGATGCCCTTGGCGAGCGCGAGTTCCGAGTTCAGCCGCGTCAGCTCCTCGGTGCGGTCGCGCACCCGCTTCTCCAGCGTCGCGTTGGCGCGCTCCAGCGCCTCCGCCGCCTCGAAGCTCGGCGTGACGTCGGAGAAGGTGATGACGAGCCCGCCGCCCGGCATCCGGTTGGCACGCACCTCGATCACCAGATGGCGGTCCGTGAAGCGTTCCAGATAGGGCTCGCCCTCGGTGGTGTAGGCGCGCAGACGGGCCTGCAGCAGGCCGTCGCCGTCGCCGGACGCAGGCGGACTGATCGCGCCCATGAATTCGAGGATCTCGGACAGCGGGATGCCGAGCTGCACCAGATGCTGCGGCAGCCCCAGCAATTCGGAGAACTGGCGGTTGGAACAGATCAGCTGCAGATCGGCATCGAACACCGCGATGCCCTGGCGCACGTGATTGAGCGCGGTCTGCAGGATCTCGCGGTTGAAGTGCAGGGCGGCGTGGGAATCGTCGAGCAGTTTCAGTGCGGCCTTGGCCGACACCGTGCGCCGCTGCAGCAGCAGCGACATCACGAGGCGCGAGGATGCGGCCCCGATCGAGGAGGCGATCAACCGCTCGGCATGCTGCAGCAGCTCGAAATCGGCCGGAGCCGACGCCAGCAGCACGATGTTGCGGTCGACCGCGAAGGAGGCGAAGGCCTCGCGGGTCCGGTCGGGGCCGAGATATTGCGTCACCGTGCTCTGGATGTCCTCCACCGTCACCGTGGTGCGCCAGCGCCGGAAGCTGGGTGCGATCGGGGCCAGCGCGTTGGGCACGAACACGTCGGCCTGCAACAGCTCGATCGAGGACGGCGCGCGCGCCAGCGAGAACAGCACATAGGTGAGGACGTTGAACGCAAGGCTCCACAGCACGCCGTGCAGCAGCGGCGGCAGGTCGGCGCCGAACAACGCCTGCGGCCGCAGCGCCTCGACCCCGAACGGCCCGTGCTGCAGCAGCATCAGGCCGGCGGTCGAGGTTTCCAGGAAACTCGGGATGAACAGCGTGTAGAGCCACGTCGCGAAGCCGACCAGCATGCCCGCCATGGCGCCGCGTGCGGTGGCCCTGCGCCAGAACAGGCCGCCGAAGAACGCCGGTGCCAGCTGCGTGATCGCGGCAAACGACAACAGGCCGATCGCGACCAACTGGGTGTTGCCGAGCGCGCGATAGTAGAAATACGCCAGCACCATGATGGCGAAGATCGAGAAGCGGCGCGCCTTCAGCAGGAAATCGCCAAAGTCCTTCTGGCCGGCCCTGGCGTCGTCGCTGCGCGGCAAGACCAGCGGCAGCACGATGTCGTTGGAGACCATGATCGACAGCGCGACGCATTCGACGATCACCATCGCGGTCGCCGCCGACAGCCCGCCGACGAACACGGCGAGGCTGAGCAATTGCGAATTGCCCTCGATCGGCAGCGCCAGCACGAACATGTCGGCATCGACCGCGCCGAACGGGAAGATGACGAGGCCGGCGATCGCGATCGGAATCACGAACAGGTTGATGGCGATGAGGTAGAGCGGGAACAGCCAGCGCGCCCGGGTGACTTCGGCGGGCGTCGAATTCTCGACCACGCTGACATGAAACTGGCGCGGCAGCAGCATGACCGCGCAGAACGACAGCAGCGTCATGATCAGGAAATTGCCGATCGATGGCACATATTCGATCGCGCGCACCGCCTCCGGCGTCTTCAGGGCGCGCTCGTAGAGCTCGACCGGGGAGAACATCCAGAAGGTGACGAAGGCGCCGGCGGCGATGAAGGCGACCAGCTTGACGATGGACTCGGCCGCGATCGCCAGGATCAGGCCGTGCTGGTGCTCGGTCGCGTCGGTGTGGCGGGTGCCGAACAGCACCGCGAACACCGCCATCGCCAGCGTCACCATCAGCGCGATGTCGCCGATCACGGGGATTTTCGAGAACGCCTGGTCCTCGCTCAGGATGGTCTCCAGCGACGCCGCCACCGCCTTCAGCTGCAGCGCGATGTAGGGCACCGAGCCGATGATCGCGATCAGCGCCACGGTCGCCGCCACCGCCTGGCTCTTGCCGTAGCGCGCGGCGATGAAGTCGGCGATCGAGGTGATGTTCTGCGACTTGGCGAGCGCGATCACCCGGCGCAGCAGCGGCGTGCACAATCCGACCATCACGATCGGGCCGACATAGATCGCCAGGAAGTCGATGCTGGTGCGGGTGGCGAAGCCGACCGAGCCGAAGAAGGTCCAGGAGGTGCAGTAGATCGCCAGCGACAGCGGATAGATCCACTGGCTGGCGCGGCCGCGCTCGCCCGGCGACGTGCGGTCGCCGCGGCTGGCGATGAAGAACAACAATCCGATGTAGGCGAACGCCGTGGCGATTACGCCCCAGTCGTGCAGCATCGCTGCTTATCTCCGTCCAGGCCGGGGAAGGGGCCGGATACCGGATTATATAACGCAAAGGGCCGGCCGCGCGATGCACGGCCGGCCCAAATTCGGGGTCGGAAGCGGATAGGGTTACTCGGCGGCCAGCGACTTCTGGCGCAGGGGCAGGCCGAGCCGGTCCCAGACCTGGAGCAGCGCCTCGGCCAGCGCGTCGATCAGGCCGTCGTCGTGGTAGGGCGAGGGCGTGATGCGCAGCCGCTCGGTGCCCTTGGCGACCGTCGGATAGTTGATCGGCTGGATGTAGATGCCGTGGTCCTCGAGCAGCAGGTCGGAGGCCCGCTTGCACTTCTCGGGATCGCCGACGAACAGCGGCACGATATGGGTGTCGCTCGACATGACAGGCAGGCCAGCGGCGGTCAGGATCGCCTTGGTGCGGGCGGCGCGGTCCTGGTGGCGCTCGCGCTCCCAGTTCGAGGTCTTCAGGTGCCGGATCGCAGCCGTCGCGGCCGAGCAGATCGCCGGCGGCAGCGCGGTGGTGAAGATGAAGCCTGGCGCATAGGAGCGCACCGCGTCGATGACCTCGGCGCGGCCTGCAATGTAGCCGCCGAGGCAGCCGAACGCTTTTGCCAGCGTGCCCTCGACGATATCGATCCGGTGCATCACGCCGTCGCGCTCGGCGATGCCGCCTCCGCGCGGGCCGTACATGCCAACCGCATGCACCTCGTCGAGATAGGTCATGGCGCCGTATTGCTCGGCGAGATCGCAGATCCTGCCGAGCGGCGCGACGTCACCGTCCATCGAATAAAGGCTCTCGCAGACGATCAGCTTCGGCCGGTCGGGACCGGCGGCGATCAAGAGCTCCTCGAGATGCGCGACGTCGTTGTGGCGGAAGATCTGGCGCTCGCAGCCGGCCTGGCGCACGCCCTCGATCATCGAATTGTGGTTCAGCGCGTCGGACAGGATCAGGCAGTTCGGGATCAGCTTGGCGAGCGTCGAGATGCCGGTCTGGTTCGAGACATAGCCCGAGGTGAACAGCAGCGAGGCTTCCTTGCCGTGGAGGTCGGCGAGCTCCGCCTCGAGCTGCACCAGCGGGTGATGGGTGCCCGCGATGTTGCGGGTGCCGCCGGCGCCGGTGCCGACCCGGGTCGCGGTCTCGACCATGGCGCCGACCACCTTGGGGTGCTGGCCCATGCCGAGATAATCGTTGGAGCACCAGATCACGACGTTGCGGCTGCCTCTCGGCGAATGCCAGGTCGCGTGCGGGAAGCGTCCCGCGATCCGCTCGAGGTCGGCGAACACCCGGTAGCGCCGCTCGTCGTGCAGGCGGTTGAGGGCGGTATTGAAGAACTGGCTGTAATCCATCGGCAAACCCAAAAAGCGGAACCTGACCGGAATGACTGCTACTTCTTAGAGCTTTTCCAGCTCTAATGTCCATGCATTGACCCACATCTGGGCATGCGTCGCAGCTGGGCAAATTGCCCTAGCCGGGGCCGTTCGGCTTGATTTCGGTCAAATCGCCGGGCGATACCTTGCCGCCCGGCCGCCTTCAGGTGGTCTTGAAGCGCAGCATGCCGTCGACATGCATCTCGGCCGTCAGGCGGCCCTCGACCAGCATGTAGTTGACATGGGCGACCAACTCGCCGGCCGCAAAGCCCATCTGGTGCTCGTCCAGCACGTGCTTGTGGAACACCACGGGCACCAGCTCCTTGGAGGTCTGCGGCACCTCGCGGCAGGCCTCGGCGATCAGCCGGCAGCGCTCCTCATGGTGATCGGCGAGCTGCTTGATCCGGGTCTTCAGCCCGTAGAACGGCACGCCGTGGCCGGGCAGCACCATCACGTCATAGGGCAGGGTGGTGGTCAGGCTCGCCAGCGACGCCAGATATTCGCCAAGCGAGTTCTGCTCGGGCTCGACAGCCCAGACGCTGACATTGGGCGAGATCTTGCTCAGCACCTGGTCGGCGGACAGGAACAGCTTGTCGGCGGCGCAATACAGCATCACCTGGTCCAGCGCGTGGCCGCCGCCGGTGATCACCTTGAAGCGCCGCGTGCCGATCACGACCTCGTCGCCATGGGTGAGGCGGTGATAGGACGGCGGCAGCACCGACACGCGCTTCAAATAGTCCTGGCCGCGGCCGAGCAGTTTTTCGGTCAGGTCCTCGTCCATGCCGTGGCGGCGGAAGAACAGCCGCTGCGCGTTGCGCCGCTCCTCGGTGCCGCGGTTCTGGTGATAGACCGACTGCAGATATTCCACCTGCGACATGAACAGCGGGCAGCCGAAACGCTCGGTGATCCAGCCGGCGAGACCGACATGGTCGGGGTGCGAATGCGTCACGATCAGGCGGGTGACCTTGACGTGCTTCAGCGGCCCCTCGAACAGCGTGGTCCAGGCCGCGATCGATTCCTCATTGCCAAAGCCGGCATCCACCATGGTCCAGCCGTCGCCGTCGGCGAGCAGATAGATATTCACATGGTTGAGGCGGAACGGCAGCTTCAGTCGCGCCCACAGCACGCCGGGAGCCACCTCCACGACCTGGTCGTGGCCGGGATGGTTCTCCCAGGGGTATCGCAGTGCCTCCGCCGAGGAGTGCACGGGGTCGGTCTTCGTATGCATGCTACCGGCTTAGCGGCACACGGGCCGCCGCGCCAGCCGAAAAATCAGATAGTCGTCCGGAGAATGGGACGGGAGATCGCCGGAATTCCGTAGCCCGGATGAAGCGAAGCGCAATACGGGACAGGTCACTTTGTCAAACCTCCCCTTGAAAAGGGGAGGTCGCTTTGCTCGCAGAGCAAAGCGGGTGGGGATCTGCTCTCTCCACATAGAGCGTTGCCTGCGGCTGACCCCCATCCCGACCTTCCCCCTTCAGGGGGAAGGGGAAGACAAACGGTGGTCCCGGATTTCGCTGCGCCCCATCCGGGCTACGGAATATCGTTGCTACGCCGCGCGGATGTTCGACAGGAAGCCGTCGATCTCCGAGCGCAGCACGTCGGCCTCGCGACGCAGTGCGTCGGAGGCGCTCAGCACCTCGCCGGCGGCGGTGCCGGCTTCGGCCGAGGCGGTGGAGACGCCGACGATGTTGCTCGACACCTCGCTGGTGCCGCCCGCCGCATGCTGGATGTTGCGGGCGATCTCGCGGGTCGCCGCGCCCTGCTGCTCGATCGCGGCGGCGATCGCGGTGGTGACGTCGTTGATCTCGCCGATCGTGCTCGAGATGTTGCGGATGGCGGAGACCGCCGTCGTCGTCACCTCCTGCATGCTGACGATCTGCTGGCGGATTTCCTCGGTCGCCTTTGCGGTCTGGCTCGCGAGGTTCTTCACCTCGGAGGCGACCACGGCAAAGCCGCGGCCGGCCTCGCCGGCGCGCGCCGCCTCGATGGTGGCGTTGAGCGCGAGCAGATTGGTTTGCGAGGCGATGGTCTGGATCAGGTCGACCACGACGCTGATGCGTGCGGCATTGTCGGCGAGCCCCTGCATCGTGCTGTCGGTGGCGCTGGCTTCCTCCACCGCCTTGCGGGCGATCTCCGCCGAGGTGACGACCTGGCGGCCGATCTCCTGGATCGAGGACGACAGCTCCTCGGTGCCGGCCGACACCGTCTGCACGTTGACCGAGGTTTCCTCGGCGGCCGACGCGACGGCGTTGACCAGGGCGCTCGACTGGTCGGCGGTCGCCGACATGCTCTGCGCGGTCGACTGCATCGAGTTCGCCGCGGTCTGCAGGCTGCCGAGCGCGCTGCGGACGTTGGATTCGAACGTGACGATCTGCGCTTCCATGCGCGAGGCGCGCTCCGCCTTGGCGCTGCGGTCCTTGTTCTGGTTTTCCGTGAGCTCGCGGCTCTCGACCATGCTCTCGCGGAACACCTGCAGCGCGTCGGCCATGACGGCGATCTCGTCGCGCTGGCGGCTCTGCGGGATCTCGGTGTCGAGGTCGCCGTCGGACAGCAGCTGCATCGAGCGCTGCAGGCCGCGGATGCGGCGCAGGATGTTGCGTCCGACATAGAGCCAGACGAACAGGAACGAGCCGACCAGCGTCAGCGCGCCGAGGCCGATCATCACCATGGTGGCGAGCGAGATCTGCTGCCGCGCCTGGAAGGTCGAACTGTCGGTCTCCTTCTGCACCGCGTCGACCAGCTGCTGGACGCTGATGCCGAGCCCGACATTGAGCTTGCGCGTCTCTTCCAGGATGGTCTGGCCGTAGTCGATCGCGTCGAGCTCCTTCTGGCGGATCTTGAACACGCCGGTCTTGCCTTCGCCGAGCACGAGCAGCCTCGAGGCGGTGTCGCGCACCGCAACGATCGCGGGATTGTTCGGCAGGTCCTCGAGGTTGGACTTGACGCGTTCGCGCCCGGCCTTGAACTCGGCCTCGATCGCATCGAGGGTTTCGCTGGAATTGGCCGACAGCGCCGCGGTCATGTCGGCGGCCATCAGATTGCCGGCGGCGAGCACGTTGCTGATCTGGCCGACGGTGCGGGCCGCTTCGGTGGCGTCGTCCGCGGACACCTCGGCCGCGGCGAGGATGGCGTTGAGCCGGGTCTGCGCGTCGAGCATCGCCGGACTTGCGGCGGAGACGAACGCCGCCTGCGCCTTGCGCAGCGCGTTGTACTGCTTGTCGCGCAGCGCGCCGACCTCGAGCCGCTCGCGCGCCGCCGAGATCAGGCTCTTGGTCGCCTCGTCGGTGTTCTTGACGTTCTCCTGCAGCGCGCTGACCACGGACTTGTCGGCGCCGAGCTCGATGATCTCGCCGAGCTTCGCATTGGTGAGCCGCGCGACGTCCTGCACCTTCTTGGTGCGATCGTTCAGCGCGTCCTCGCTCTGCACGGCGAGCAGGCCGGGGCCTTGCGCCGCGAGCGAGGCGCTTTGCGCGGCAAGTTGCAGGCTCGCGGCAAGCCGCGGAATGTCGCGGCCAGAAAGATCGGTCATGGTGCCGCCGAGCTGATGCAGCACGATGCCGGCGCCTGCGCTGATCACCAGTGCCATGCCTGCGATGACAGCGAACGCTGCGAACAGGCTGCCCCTGACGCCCATCTGCGGCAGATGGATACGCTTGAGATTTGGTTTGCCGAGCTTGAACCGAAACGCCATTGCCCCCGTGCCCCCTGGCCCCACTACGCTTGGCCACTATCCTGGCCACTACTCTTGGATGTTTCCCCGGCGCGGGAGTATCGGTGCGGCCGGTTAACAAAATCGGGAAAATTGCGACCATCTGCGGGATTTTTCAGGGCGGCCACGCCGCAGCGCCGTCCTGGTTCGCTGTGCGGAATCGATGCATGTGATCGGACGCAAAAAGGCCGGCGTGCGCCGGCCTTTTCCACTATCGGTTGTGGGCAGTATTCTCAGTAGCGGCCGTAGGCGGGGCCGCCGAGGTTGCCGAGGTTGAAGCGGTAGTTGAGGCCCGCCTTCACCGTGTGCTCGTCGTTGTGGAAGCTGCCGACCGGCACCAGCGCGCCCGGCGCGGTGAAGCGGCTGTCGCCGAAGTCGTAGTACTGGTACTCGACCTTGGCCGACCAGTTCGGCGCGAACATGTATTCGGCGCCGCCGCCGATGGTCCAGCCGTTGCTGTGGTTGTCGCTGAGCGCGAAGCCGACCGGCGCGCCGCCGAGCGTCACCGTTTCGTTGTTGTCGGAATAGGCGTAACCGCCCTTCACATAGATCAGGCCCGGGCCCCAGGTGTAGCCGACGCGGCCGGTGATCGAGCCGATGCCGCGCTGGTTGTTGTTGTAGACGTAGCCGCCCGGGAAGATCGCGTTGAGCTGGTGGCCGCCGACCCAGGAATACTGGCCTTCGACGCCGATCACCCACATCGGCGACAGCTGCCAATCGTAGCCGCCCTGCACGCCGCCCATGAAGCGGGCGTCGGAGTCAGAGAGCGCGAGACCGTTGAAATTGTTGTTCTGGGAGAACACGCCGCCGAGATGGCCACCGAGATAGAAGCCGGTCCAGTTGTAGAGCGGAGCGGCGTAAACAGGCGCGGGCGCCTTCTGATAGTAGCCGCGGGAGCCGAGGTCGGCAGCCTCGGCGGTCGCGCCAAAGGCGGCGACGGCCGCCGCGACGGCGGCGGTTGCGAGCAGGAACTTCTTCATGGGGGCAGTCTCCGGACAAGTCATGAGGCGCAGCGTGAATGGCGCCATCCACGGCGATGGGTTAGACCGCATTTGAATAAAATGCAGTCACCGGAAGGCTGTTCGGAGCGTTAAGTCGCAGCCTTTGCGGCGAAACGTTTTGTTGTGCCTAACGAACGCTTAAGGTGGAATGAAGCAAGGCTTAACGGTGCGCGCGACGCGCGTTTCCTGTTAACCAAGCCGCCGGCTTAAGCCAGTCGCTTGCGCACGTCGTCGCGCATCTGCTCGCGGAATGCCTGGCGGCGCGCGGCGCGATCTTTGACCGGAACGTCGTGGCGATCGAACACGTCGAACTTCTCCAGGATCGGATACCGCTCGCTCGCCATCGCCAGCACGCGCAGCAGGGCGGCAACCTTCGGGGTCGGGCCGGTGACTTCCCACCGGCGCAGCTTCTCGGCGCCGCCGGCGGCCGACAGCCCGCACAGCTTTGCCATGTCAGCCGCCGTCAGCTCGCGGCCCAGCGCCTCGCCGAGATGTTCGCGCAGTTTCTTCAGTTCTGGGCCGGTCACGCTGGGTCCGCTCCGCGATGGCAAAATGTGAAGTGAGTCACATGACGTGCTCGAGGTTCGGGCTATACACCGCGCATGCGACTTTTAGAGCTTTTTTCGTTCCGATTGAATCGGAACGCGGCTCTGGATTCTTGTTTTGACGCGTTTTCACCACGCGAACCGGTACCCGCTTCGCTCGAAAACGCTTCTGAAGGACACCATCATGCACGGCATCATCGAAAGCCTCAGCCCCGAACACGATCAGATCGATTGGAAATGGGTCGGCAGTGTGTTCGCGTTCTACGTCGTGCTGACGATCGGCGGGATGGGCGCGCTGCTGGCGCGTTGATCCAGCGCATGCGGGCGCACCGCGTGCCTGCGATTGCCATTGTTTGCGAAGATCCTGGTGCTGCCAGACAGGATTGAACTGTCGACCTCTCCATTACCAATGGAGTGCTCTACCACTGAGCTACGGCAGCATGCCCGGGAAAAATTGAATCGGCCCCAAGGGCCCGTCCAAGCGGGCGGTTCTTGCCACAGGCCTCCCTTTGGCGCAAGCGAAACAGCGCCCCTGTCGCCCTTGAAATTGGCAGAAATCGACCGCCTCGCCGTTGATTCCGGCCAATCTGGCCGATTTCGGCCGGATTGGGTTCCCGATCGCGCCGAAACTATCCCGATCCGCGCTCGCCGCCGAATCATATCGCCGCAACTGGCCGACCGGGCAGGGTGCGCGGGCATCCGCCATTGGCTATGCTCGCCTCGCGCGCAGGGCGGTGGCGGTTCGAGAGTTTTGCAATGACAGGCGATCAGGACAGAGCCGGCGGGCAGGCCGGAGCCCGCGTGAAGGATTCACGACAGGATCGTCTCAAGCTGGCGCTGCGCGAAAACCTGAAGCGGCGGAAATCGCAGGCGCGCGGTCGCGAGGATGTGGCTTCCGAACCAGCCGATGGCTCGGTAGATGACGCCGGCGGAAACGAGCCGCGCCGTTAACCCGGTTCGTGCGCATTGTTAAAGGAAGCGGGTCGCCGAGATGGCTGTAGATGAGACGACGATCGATCGGCTGAGCGCAACCGCCTATGCCTTCCCGCGCCATGAGCAGACCTTTCCGACCCTGACCGCGCACGAGATCGAGCGGATGCGCCGCTTCGGCGAGCCGTGCTCATACCAGGACGGCGAGGCGCTGTTCGAGACCGGCAAGCCAGGTCCCGGCATGTTCGTGGTGCTGTCGGGCAGCGTGTCGATCACCCAGCGCGACGGCCTCGGCCATGTCGCGCCGATCATCGACCAGGGACCGGGGCAGTTTCTCGCCGAGATCGGCCAGCTCTCCGGCCGCCCGGCGCTGGTCGACGGCCATGCCGACGGGGTGGTCGAGGCGCTGCTGCTGCCGCCCGACCGGCTGCGCGCGCTTTTGGTTGCCGAGGCCGATCTCGGCGAGCGCATCATGCGCGCGCTGATCCTGCGCCGGGTCAGCCTGATCCAGGGCGGCGCCGGCGGGCCGGTGCTGATCGGGCCAGCCTCGGTCGGCAACATGGCGTCGCTGCAGAATTTTCTGGCGCGCAACGGCCAGCCGCACCACTTCCTCGACCCCGAGACCGACAAGGATGCCGCCGACCTCGTCGCGCGCTATTCGCCGACACGCGCCGAGCTGCCGCTGGTGGTCTGTCCCAACGGCACCGTGCTGCGCAATCCGTCAGAGATCGCGCTTGCGATGGCGCTCGGCATGATCGGCAACAGCGCGCATGAAAAACTCTACGATGTCGCCGTGGTCGGCAGCGGCCCGGCCGGGCTTGCCACCGCGGTCTATGCGGCCTCGGAAGGCCTGTCGGTCGCGGTGTTCGATTCCCGCGCCTTCGGCGGCCAGGCCGGCGCCAGCATGCGCATCGAAAACTATCTGGGCTTTCCGACCGGCATCTCCGGCCAGGCGCTGGCCGGGCGAGCCTTCAACCAGGCGCAGAAATTCGGCGCCGAGATGCTGATCCCGGTCTCGATCAAATCGCTCGACTGCACGAAAGCGTCCGGCGCATTCGTGCTCGACACCGCCTGCGGGCATACGTTGCGCGCGAAATCCGTGGTGGTCGCCAGCGGGGCGCGCTATCGCCGGCCCGAGATCGACAATCTCGATGCCTTTGAAGGCCGCGGCGTCTGGTACTGGGCCTCGCCGATCGAGGCGCGACTCTGCGCCAACCAGGATGTCGTGCTGGTCGGCGGCGGCAACTCCGCGGGGCAGGCGGCGGTGTACCTGTCGGCGCATGCCCGCAGGGTCAACATGATGATCCGCGGCGGCGGGCTCGGGGCCAGCATGTCGCGCTATTTGATAGAGCGCATCGAGGCGACGCCGAATATCGAATTGATGTTCAACACCGAGGTGATCGGGCTCGACGGCGCCGAGACGCTGCAGCGGGTGCGCTGGCGCAGCCGGCTCGCGCCCGACGAATTCACCATGGATATCCGTAATCTCTTTTTGTTTGTCGGCGCCGATCCGGCGACCGGCTGGCTCGAGGGCTGTGGGGTGCAGGTCGACCGCGGCGGCTTCGTGATGACCGGCGTTCAGACCGGCGAGGGCGCGCGCGCCGTGCCGCTGCTCGAGACCACGGTGCCCGGCGTGTTCGCGGTCGGCGACGTCCGCTCCGGATCGGTCAAGCGCGTCGGCGGCGCGATCGGCGAGGGCGCGCAGGTCGTCGCGGCCCTGCACGGCTATCTCGCCGACGCGGGCAGTCCGACGCTGTAAGTACGATTGACGAGGTAAACGCAAACGTTTCCCGTCATCCTGAGGAGCCGCGAAGCGGCGTCTCGAAGGATGGACGGCATCTGTGGCCGATTCATCCTTCGAGACGCGCGTTCCGCGCTCCTCAGGATGACGGGTTGAAGAGGCGCACAAGGCAAAGAAGAGGCGCACAAGGTAAAGAGGTCGCAATGACAAAAGGCTGCACCCATATCGCCGGCATCCTGGATGTCACGCCGAGCGCGCTCGGCTGCGAGGAATGCCTGAAGAGCGGCAGCCGCTGGCTGCATTTGCGCATCTGCCGCACCTGCGGCCATGTCGGCTGCTGCGACGACTCGCCGAACCGGCATGCCACGGCGCATTTCCACGCCACCGGCCACCCCGTGATCGAGGGCTACGATCCGCCGGAAGGCTGGGGCTGGTGCTATGTCGACGAGGTGCTGTTCGACCTGTCGAAGCGCAAGACGCCGCATAACGGACCGATCCCGCGCTATGATTGATACAGCTTCGCACAGGGCGCACGATGCCGCATCGTGTGACATACGTGCGAAAATTTTCAGCAATCGCCGGCGCCGGCAAAATTTTAGATGAGATGTCGGCCGTCCTGCCATCGAAGCATGTAGCAATTTTCCGTCACGCATCGTAACCTCGCATGCGGGTCTCAACGGGGAGTGCGCCACGTGACGACATTGGTGCTTGTGCACGTCATTATCAGCCTGATTGCAATCGTCGCCGGCGTGCTCGTGATGTTCGGGCTGCTCGGCTCGCGCGCGATGCCGGGGCTGACTGCGATCTTCCTCGTGCTCACGATCCTGACCAGCGCCACCGGCTTCGCGATCCCGCCTTTGGTGACCGAGAAGCTGCTGCCGTCGCACATCATCGGCGGGCTTTCGCTGGTGCTGCTCGCGATCGCCTGCATTGCGCTCTATGCGATGCAGCTCAAGGGCGCCTGGCGTCCGATCTATGTCGTGACCGCGATGGTCTCGTTCTATCTCAACGTCTTCGTGCTGGTCATCCAGAGCTTCCTCAAGGTGCCGGCGTTGCAGGCGCTGGCGCCGGCCGTGCCGCCGAACCCGCCGTCCGGGCCGGTGTTTGCGGCGGTGCAGGGCATCGTGCTGGTGTTCTTCGCCGTGGTGATCATCGGCGCCTGGCGCCGGTTCAGGCCGGTCACGTTCGCCTGATCTGACGCGCGCGACATCATTTCGCGGCGACACGCGGCATAGAACACGATGCACGATCGTGCGGCGTCGGGCGCTCATGCCTGACGCGCCGAGAACCGATACATTTGGCAGAAGAGGAGCGATCAAATGCCCACCATCACCACCAAAGACGGCGTCGAGATCTTCTACAAGGATTGGGGCTCCGGGCAGCCGATCGTGTTCAGCCACGGCTGGCCGCTGTCGTCGGACGACTGGGACGCGCAGATGCTGTTCTTCGTGGGGCACGGCTTTCGCGTCGTCGCCCACGACCGCCGCGGCCACGGCCGCTCCGCCCAGGTCGCCGACGGTCATGACATGGATCACTACGCCGACGACCTCGCTTCCGTCACCGCGCATCTCGACCTGAAGGACGCCGTCCATGTCGGCCATTCCACCGGCGGCGGCGAGGTGGTGCACTACATCGCCCGCCACGGCGAGAGCCGGGTAGCAAAGGCGGCGATCCTGAGCGCGGTGCCGCCGTTGATGGTGCAGACCGCGAACAATCCCGGCGGCCTGCCGAAGTCGGTGTTCGACGGCCTGCAGGCCCAGCTCGCCGCCAACCGCTCGCAATTCTACCGCGACCTGCCGGCCGGGCCGTTCTACGGCTACAACCGGCCCGGCGCAAAACCGTCGGAAGCCGTGATCCAGAACTGGTGGCGGCAGGGCATGATGGGCGGCGCCAAGGCGCATTACGACGGCATCGTCGCGTTCTCGCAAACCGACTTCACCGAGGATCTGAAGAAGATCAACGTGCCGGTGCTGGTGATGCATGGCGACGACGACCAGATCGTGCCCTACGCCGACTCCGCGCCGCTCTCGGCCAAGCTCCTGAAGAACGGCACGCTGAAGACCTACAAGGGTTTTCCGCACGGCATGCCGACGACGGAGGCCGAGACGATCAACAAGGATCTTCTGGCGTTCATCAAGGGCTGAGGCGCGGGGCTGCATTCTCCGCCGCGCCGGTCTAACGCGTCCTCGGCGAATGAGGTTCGCTCTGGACGTCCACGAACTCGTCATGCCCGGGCTTGTCCCGGCCATGACGATATGTCGGAACTCCGTCGATCCAATATGCGGTTGCCGGGCGGCGAAGGTGCCGTTTGGGCGGAGCCGGTTCCTCCGGCTCGAAGTCTGGTACCTCCCGGGCCGCGAGGCGTTATAACCACCGTCATGTCGCCGCCCGCGCCGCTGAAACTGATCGCCCTCGACGCCGATGACCTCGCGGTCATCTCGGCCCATGTGCAGGACGCCCGCGTCCAGCCCTCTGACATCGTCTGGCGCCAGGACGAGAAGCGCCTCGTGGTCGGCCTGAACCGGCTGGACTGGGAGCAGACCCTGTCGGGCGGCACCTGCTCGCGCCGGCTGATCGCCGCATTGAGGTTCGACCGGGTGCTGGCATGCAAGTCGCGCAATATCGACCTGGAGGCCCCGGAAGCCACCCTGGAACTGCTCGGGATCGAGTTCTATGCCACCGACCCGCCGGGCGGCAGCGCGCTCCTGATGTTCGGCCATGGCGGGGCGCTGCGGCTCGATGTCGAGTGCCTGGAGTGCGAATTGACCGATCTCGGGGAAGACGACCTTGGGATGGCGCCGGGCTGATTGGGCGTGTCATTCCGGGTTCGGTCCTGCGGACCGCCCCGGAATGACATCCCCCAAGGGTTGACGGCCATTATCCGTCGCGCCATTGAGCAGGGACCCGAATTCCTCCTAAGAAAGCCGTCATGCCCGTTCGCCTGGACCGACAGAGCGCCGATTTCGAGCAGCGATTCCGCGATTTCCTGGCGGCCAAGCGCGAGGCGTCGGCCGACGTCGAGCGCGCCACCCGCGCGATCGTCGACGACGTGGCGGCCCGCGGCGATGCGGCGCTGCTCGAGGCGACCAAAAAGTTCGACCGCCTCGAGATCGACGCGGCCGGCCTGCGCATTACCGCAGCCGAGATCGATGCCGCGGTCGCGGCCTGCGACCCCAAGACCGTCGAGGCCCTGCGGTTCGCGCGCGACCGGATCGAGACCTTCCACCGCCGCCAGTTGCCGAAGGACGAGCGCTTCACCGATGCCGCCGGCGTCGAGCTCGGCTGGCGCTGGAGCGCGGTCGATGCGGTCGGACTCTATGTGCCCGGCGGCACCGCGGCCTATCCGTCCTCGGTGCTGATGAACGCGGTGCCGGCCAAGGTCGCCGGCGTGCCACGCGTGGTGATGGTGGTGCCGGCGCCGGACGGCAAGCTCAACCCGCTGGTGCTCGTGGCCGCTCATCTCGGCGGCGTCTCGGAAATCTACCGCGTCGGCGGCGCCCAGGCGGTGGCGGCGCTGGCCTACGGCACCGCGACGATCGCGCCGGTCGCCAAGATCGTCGGCCCCGGCAACGCCTATGTCGCCGCGGCAAAACGGCTGGTGTTCGGCAAGGTCGGCATCGACATGATCGCCGGTCCCTCCGAGGTGCTGGTCGTCGCCGACGACACCGGCAATGCCGACTGGATCGCGGCCGATCTCCTGGCGCAGGCCGAGCATGATGTCAGCGCGCAGTCGATCCTGATCACCGACAGTGCACGGCTCGCCGCCGACGTCGAGCGCGCGGTCGAGGCGCAGCTGGCGACCTTGCCGCGCGCCGAGATCGCCCGCACCTCGTGGAACGACTTCGGTGCCGTGATCAAGGTGGCAAAACTCGACGACGCGGTCGAACTCGCCAATGCGATCGCGGCCGAGCATCTGGAGATCATGACCGCGGACGCCGAGGGCCTGTCGAACAAGGTCCGCAACGCCGGGGCGATCTTCCTCGGGGCCCATACCCCGGAGGCGATCGGCGATTATGTCGGCGGCTCCAACCACGTGCTGCCGACCGCGCGCTCGGCGCGGTTCTCGTCCGGCCTCGGGGTGCTTGACTTCATGAAGCGAACCTCGATCCTGCGGTGCGGGCCGGATCAGTTGCGTGCGCTCGGACCCGCCGCGATGACGCTCGGCCAGGCCGAGGGTCTCGATGCCCATTCACGTTCCGTCGGATTGCGCCTCAACCTCTCATGAACAAGCCACCAGACGACGAGGATTCCAACAATCGCATCGTCGCGGTGACGCTCGACGAGGAATCGATCGGCCGTTCCGGGCCCGATATCGAGCATGAGCGCGCGATCGCGATCTACGATCTGATCGAGCAGAACCTGTTCGCGCCCGAGGGCGCTGCCGGGCCGGGGCCCTACACCCTGCATATTGCGATCACCGGCAACCGGCTGATGTTCGATATCCGCAAGGAGGACGGCGCGCCGGTGGTCGCGCATCTGTTGTCGTTGACCCCGTTCCGCCGCGTCGTGAAGGACTACTTCATGATCTGCGACAGCTACTATCAGGCGATCCGGACCGCGACGCCGGACAAGATCGAGGCGATCGACATGGGCCGCCGTGGCATCCATGACGAGGGCTCGCGCACGCTGCAGGAGCGGCTCAAGGGCAAGGTGCGCGTCGATTTCGAGACCGCGCGGCGGCTGTTCACGCTGATCACCGTGCTGCACTGGAAGGGTGAAGGCGCATGATCGGTGAAGCGGTGATTGACGGGGGCGTACCCCGATCGAAAAAAGCCTGATCGCATGGAAGCGCCGCGCGCGCGCAACCCCCAGGCCGTGCTGTTCGCATGCGGCCTGAACAGCGTGCGGTCGCCGATGGCCGAAAGCCTGCTGCAGCAGATGTTTCCGCAAGGCCTCTATGTCCGCTCGGCCGGCGTCAAGAAGGGCGAGCTCGACCCGTTCGCCGTCTCGGTCATGGCCGAACTCGGCCAGGACATTTCCAGCCACAAGCCGCAAACCTTCGAGGAACTCGAGGACTGGGAGGGGCTGAACTTCGATCTCATCATCACGCTGTCGCCGGAGGCGCACCACAAGGCGCTGGATCTCACCCGCACGCTCGCCGCCGATGTCGAATACTGGCCGACGCAGGATCCGACCGGCACCAGCGGCAACCGCGAGCAGAAGCTGGCCGCCTATCGCGAGGTCTGCGATGGTCTTCTGCTGCGCATCCGCCGCCGCTTTGCCAAGGCTGGCGCGGCAAACCTGTGAGGCACGGCGAGGCGAGGGGACCGGCGTGTTCCGATTCGCAGAACCGCCGCTTGTCGCCAGACTGACAAACAGCTGTGCTTATGGGGCCTTGTCTCCAGGCGGGGGCGCGATTCGCGACCGGTTCCAAGGTTGTGCATCCATGCCCCATCCGATAGGTTCCGCCCGCGTCCGTCCCTCCGATTCAGCCCAAAAGCCCGCATGCTAGGCCGTCCCAAATTCGTTCTTGCTTCCGGTTCGCCGCGGCGGCTGGCCCTGCTCAACCAGGCCGGCATCGAGCCCGATGCGCTGCGCCCGGCCGATGTCGACGAGACCCCGCGGCGGGGCGAGTTGCCGCGCGCCTGCGCCAACCGCCTGGCGCGCGCCAAGGCCGACGCCGCGCTGAAATCGGTGCATCTTGACGACGACCTGCGCGGCTCCTTCATCATTGCCGCCGACACCGTGGTCGCGGTCGGCCGTCGCATCCTGCCCAAGGCCAATCTGGTCGACGAGGCCGCGCAGTGCCTGCGGCTGCTGTCGGGCCGCAATCACCGCGTCTACACCGCGATCTGCGTGGTGACGCCGCGCGAGGCATTCCGTCAGCGCCTGGTCGAGACGCGCGTGCGCTTCAAGCGGCTCAGCGAGGACGACATCCAGGCCTATATCGGCTCCGGCGAATGGCGCGGCAAAGCCGGCGGCTACGCGGTGCAGGGCATTGCCGGATCGTTCGTGGTCAAGATGGTCGGCTCCTACACCAATGTGGTCGGCCTGCCGCTCTACGAGACCGTGACCTTGCTCGGCGGCGAGGGCTTTCCGATCCGCCACGGCTGGCTCAACTCCGTCGCGGTGTGAGGTATCCACTTTCGCGCGGCGACGGCCGTCGATAGCCGGATGCGATAGCTCCTCCCACCGGCGCGCTGCCAAAATATCGAAAACAACCCCATGCAAAGGAGCCGGCGGCTGGCGGCCTTCGACACGGCAACTTGACGCGTCGGGCAACTCAGCGGCATTCTTCCATTATCCAGAAATCGCGGAGACGCCCCTCGCTCCGAGGCTATCGCCCTGTGCTTGCGGGCGCGGTCGCCGTCTCGAGCCACGAGGCCAGGCACCTGCGCGGCCGGCGACGACGCATGTGCGATTGCCCTGCCCGCAAGCAGAGAGGGAGCGCAGCGGAACATGCGGCAGATGATGTAAACTCCGGCCCAGCCATGACCGACCAAGCCCGAACGCCCAAGGCCACACCCTCTGCCACCCCGCGCGCCTGCCCGATCTGCGGCAAGCCCGTCGAGCAGGCCTTCCGCCCGTTCTGTTCGGCGCGCTGCCGCGACGTCGACCTCAACCGCTGGCTGACCGGCCGCTATGTCGTTCCCGGCCGCGAGGACGACGAAGAGGACCCGGAATAGCCAAGATTTCCCAACAAGTTGGGGAAAGAGTGTCGGGCGGGCTCGCCGCGCCGAAGCCTTTGGCGAAGGCGGGTGGACACGACGCCCCGACCTCTCTATAAACCGCCCGCTCGCTCCGGCCTTTCGGCCCCGCGGGTATGCCCAGGTAGCTCAGTTGGTAGAGCATGCGACTGAAAATCGCAGTGTCGGTGGTTCGATCCCGCCCCTGGGCACCATGACTTCCGCCCACCGTGCTCCATCACGCTCCACGGCGACCTGAAATCCGAACTCCCGCAAAGAGTTAGGGGCTCAAGGTTCACCACGGCGACCTGTGACAGCCCGGAAAATTGCGAGTAGCTGCGAGAGTAGGACGTTCCTTGACACCAGGAGCCTACTCACATGCTCACGACCTTTCAGATCACCTCGGCGAAACCCGCCGAGAAGATGTACCGACTGGCTGACGGCCTCGGCCTTGCGCTGCAGGTCGAGCCGAACGGCACGAAGCTATGGCGCTTCCGCTACCGCTTCGCCGGGACGCAGAAGATGCTTTCGCTCGGGTCATTCCCCGAGGTGACGATCGCGCAGGCGCGCACGAAGCGCGACGAGGCGCGCGCCGTGCTCGCGACCGGCACGGACCCGGCCCGTAAACGCGAGCAGGACCGCATCACTGCGCAGCTCAACGCCGCCAACACCTTCGGCATCATCGCGCGGGAATACCTCGACCGCCTCCATGCCGAGAACGCTGCAGCCTCGACGATCTCGAAAAACAAGTGGCTGCTCGAAGACCTTGCCGGACCGCTCGCCAAGCGTCCCATCGCCGAGATCACCTCCGCCGAGCTCCTGCAGCTCCTGCAGCGGATCGAGAAAAGCGGCCGCAGGGACACGGCGCACCGGCTACGCGGGACACTCGGCAGCGTCTTCCGTTACGCAGTCGTGACATTGCGGGCACCGCTCGACCCCACAGCAGCGCTGAAAGGCGCCTTGCTCAAGGTGGACACCACGCACCGCGCCGCGATCACGGACGAGCGCAAGCTCGGGGGCCTCATGCTCGCCATCGACGAATACGATGGCTGGCCGACGCTCCGCGCCGCGCTGCTCCTGCTCGCACTCACGATGGTGCGGCCCGGTGAAGTTCGGCACATGCGCAAATCCGAGCTCATCATCCCGAAGGCACTGTGGCGCATTCCGGCCGAGCGCATGAAGATGCGGCGACCGTTTGACGTACCACTCTCCCGGCAAGCGCTCGCCGTGATCCGCGACATGTGGGACCTCACGCCCGGCAACGGGCTGTTGCTTCCGTCGATCAGATCGAGCGTGAAGCCGCTCTCGGAGAACGCCATGAACAGCGCACTCCGCAGAATGGGCTACGGCCAGGAGGAGATGACCGCGCACGGCTTCAGATCGTCGGCATCGACAATTCTTAACGAGCGCGGTTTTGACGACGACGTGATTGAGGCGGCGCTCGCCCACCAGGACGAGGACGAGGTGCGCAGGGCCTACAACAGATCGGCGTATTTCCCACAACGGGTCGAACTGATGCAGGACTGGGCTGACCTGTTAGACAAATTTCGTAAGGATTCCAGGCACAAAGCGGCATAGGGGCGTAATGGTGAACCGTGGGGAGACTCGACTCTCCACGGCAAATCAGTGACAATGCTGCCGCCTTGTTTGGAACCAGGGCACGCGATTGCAAACGCGTAATACAACCCGCCTGTAAAGGTCACATAGCAGGCCGACCCCGCAAGGTTTGGCAATGGAAAGGAAAATCCGACTACCGCTCTATCTCTCGTTCAAGGCTCTGCAAGAGAAACTGGGATGGCCACAAAAGCGAACGCAGACGACGCGCTACTACACCGAAAAGGCGTATGCGCATCTCGGTTTTCCCAAGCCTGGGAAGATCGGCGACCGCTTGCAGTGGTACACCCCGGACATTCTCGACTTCTACAAGCGCCAGGGGCTTCCTGTCCCTGATGTGGAGCTCGAATAGAGAAAAAGCAAAACAGGCCCGCGCATCGCGGGCCTTTTGGTTTTCTGGGGGTAGCCATGAACATCCTTGACGACCACTGCGCGCTCTGCGGCAAGAAGCTCAAGTTTTTCGACAAGCACGAGCACTACAACATCGGGGACCGCATCCCCTATGAGAAGAACGCGCCGCGCCCATACTTCTGCTCCGATCGCTGCCTGTACTGGGCGGCGAAGACGCAAGTGAAAGACCTGACGCCCCGTGAGCCGCCCACATATGAGGAGTGGTACGACCTCCCGTTCATTTACTCGCTCGATGGCGTGACGAAGTACCCCCGCGACGAAGCGCCGTATCCCGATTTCCTCACATATTTTCAAAACGCCGAAAAAGGACGTGTAACCGACCATCTCAAAGCGATGCACAAAACTTTGCGCGAGTTTCGGGAAAAGTGGCTCGAAGCCCGCGCCGACGCGGAACTGCAACGACTGCGCCAGGAGGATGAAAAGGTATTGCAGAAGCTCGCGAAAGAAGAAGCCGAGCTCGCGGCCGAGGAGCACGAGCGTGCATTGATCGAGCAAGGAGAGAGAGAGCAGGAGGAGAGGATGCAGAAAGACGCCGAGCGTGCGCTCTCGCTTCCCTACAGTGTTCGCTACGAGGGAGTGTCGATCACCGGCCCGGCCGGATCAGGGAAGACACACCTCCTGCAGGAATTGATACTCAACGACCTCACGGAGCGAAACCCGCCCGGCATTATCGTGATGGACCCCAAGGGCCTCATGGTGAAGCGCCTCGCGCGCCTCGACTACTTCAACCCCGACAACGGACGTTTGCGAGACCGCGTTGTCGTGATCGACGCCGCCGAGAAGCCGTATCCGGCGCTCAACCTGTTTGCCAACACCGCGCGCACCAGCGCGGAGCGCGATATTCTGTTCAGTCAGGCAATCTCAACCTTCCGATACATCTTTTCGTCCGGCAAATTCAATCTCACGCCCAAGCAGGCCAACTGCTTCGGCTATTGCGTCGCGGTCATGTTCGAGATGAAGGGTACGTTGAGCGACATTCAGTCCTTACTTCGGAAAGGAGGCGAGCGAGACGAGCGCGTCCAGGCCGCAATCCGCCGACTGCCCGATACACAGCGCTCATTTTTCGTGCGTGACTTTTCCGAGACATCCTACGGCCAGACGCGCGACGAGATCATCACGCGCCTCAACGAGCTCATGCTCATGCCAGCTTTCGTCGGCATGTTCGACCAGCGCCAACGCAAGATCGACCTGCTCGACTGCATCCAAAAGCGCAAGATTGTGCTCATCAACACGGGCATGAACCACAACAAGCTCGTTTCGCAGATGCTCGGCAGGCTCTTCATATCCATGCTGTTGAACGCTGCGCAAATGCGCACGCTGATCCACCCATCGCAGTGGCATCCGGTGATGTTTTATTGCGACGAGTTTTTAGAGTTTGCCGATAGCGACAAAACGCCCGAGCTGCTCCGCTTTGTCCGTGAATACAATATCGGCTGCACGGTCGCCTTCCACAACATGTTCGCGGAGGAGATGACCGACTCGTTGCGGTCGAGCATATCCACGAACACCAGGACGAAATTCGCCTACAATCCGAAGGGCAGGGACTTGCCGTATCTCACGGCCGACTTCGGCTGCAGGCCCGAGTTCTTCGCGCAGTACCCCAAGACCGACGACTATGCGCGCTTCATCTGCAGTGTGGACGGCATCATCCCGCCCACGCCCGTGACGATCCCGTGGCTCAACGTGCAGGACGAGCCGCAGATGACGGAAGAGCAAGCCCGGTGGGTGTGGGGCTATGGGAAGCAGAAGATGGCGCCTGACGTGCAGGAGAAGCCCAAGGCGCTCCCAGCGCCGCTGCGCGCGTTGCCCGAGTCCTTGCCCAAGATCGCGCCGACCAAGCAGGCGAACCCCCAGGATGATCCTGATTATTTTCCGCGCGCATAGTACGCCAACATCCGCCGCGCTCGCCCGCTGCTCCCCACCGAGCCCTTAGACAGGCTGGGCGCCGTGGCATAATTCAGGTGTATGGGAGCAGTCACTCAACGATCGCACAGCCGCGCGGAGATCGGACCTCTCCGTCATTATGCGGACGGCCACATCATCAGGCCGAGACTTACTTCGGCGCGGCGGGAAATGATCGCGCGCATTTACTCGCGCCGCAGATATGCCACGCCCGAATATGTCGCAATGTTGCTCGACCTCAACTATCTTGCTCTCAATCGGGTATTCAAAAAGCTGCGCGAGCTTCGCGTCCTAAAGCTCTGCTATTCCCAGGACACCAATCCCGGCGATCGGCTCGTTGGCTATCTCTATTCAGAGCTCGGCGACGAGGGCTACGCCGTCCTCGACGACGAGGGTATTGAGCTTCAAATACCCGAGCACGACAACAACCATGAAGCGCACGACATCGCCCGCGATTTGGTCATGCTATCTCTCGAAATCGGCATCAAGGAAGACGGCGACCTCGAGCTCATCTATCGTGACGACCTTCCGAAAAGCTACGAGCTTCAGAAGGTGAACGGCAAGCGGCAGTTTATGACCCCCGATGAGCCGCCCTTCACGATCCGCAGCAAATCGACGGGTATGTCTCGTCATATTGGCGGCGTAGAGATCGAGACAGGCTCGAACGGTGTCTCGCGCAAGGATGCCAGTCGCGCAGCCCCGGTTCAGAAACTCAAGCGTATTATCTGGCTCATTGAAAGCGGCGAGCTGCAGCGCACGCACAATTTCGGCAAGCAATTCTTCTGGATGTTCGTGTTCCGCACCAACATCCGCATGGAATCCGTCATGGTCTATCTCGAGGAAATGACCGCGCACAATCCCTCGCTGCGCAAGCATTTCCTATTCAAAAGACACCCGATCTTCGGCAAGTCGAAAGACAAGCCAAGGGCCACGGGTCACATACTCACGGAACCGTGGCAGCGCGTGAAGTGTGAACCCCTGTACCTAGATGGAGGCAAAGGTGCCCGACAGTAGACTGACTGAAATCAAGGACCTCATCATCCAGAAGGAGAAAATCGAGGAGCGGCTCGCGGTGCTTCTTGGAGACAAGGAAAAGCCCAGGCGTGGCAGGCCGAAGAAGGAGGAGGCCGGGGAGCCTGCTACAATTCAGGAATGAGTAAGGGCACCAACGGCCTCGGAAACAAATAAAGAAGCCCGGCATTTGCGCCGGGCTTTTCCGTTGCAATGATCTACTCGCTCGCGGGTTCGTCGGTCGGCGGCTCATTGTCCGGCAGCGGGATCATGACCTTGATGACGCCATCGAACCCGACCGGGATCGCGTTCACCTTGAGGCTGACGACGACGTTGCCGTCCTCGCGGCCCTTCCAGGCCGCACCGATCTGCGCCCATGCGCGGCCGCTTCTTGCGCGAACCGTGTAATCGGGCTGACGATCTTCGCGAGTACGCCGCACAGCATTGCGGGCGCGTTGGCTAATGCTTCCTTCCATGTTCAGGCTCCTCTCCCGCAGGTTTGTGCATTGAGGTGCGGGACGCCAGAGCCGATCACGCCTCTCTCTAGAGAGCATGATCGACAAGGCATGCAATGCGTCGGTAAGACGTAGGCCCTCGGGCGTCCCGCACTCAATCGTCTACCCTGCAGTATATCATCCCCCGTCACTCGGCACATGCCCGGCAACAAACCGTTCCGCACGCTTGAGTACCTTGATCGCGCACAACAGCTCCGCATGGCTCAATTCCTCGTCGGGTTGGTAAAGCGACACAGTGAACTTGCCTGGCGCTTTGTACGTCACGTCCGCACGCACCCGCCCGATGGAAAAACTCGGATTGAGTCTCGTCACATCAAAATTCGGCATTGAAACCTCCGTTGTTGACTCGCGATGCTATCGTGGCGCGCGGATGGTACAATGGGCTGCAGTGCTCTCTGACAACAGGAGGACTGCTCATGAGCATCTTTTCGGAGGTGAAGGAGAACGTCACCATCGAACAGGCCGCGCAGTATCTCGGCCTGAAACTGGTTAAGACGCCATCAAGCGGTGAGCGTCGCTATAAGTGTCCCGTGTGCGAAACGAAAGACCCCGATCCTCTGTGCATCGGAGACGAGTCTTTCACATGTTACGGCACCGGGAAGAAACCACATGGCGACGTTATCGCGCTGGTCGCGCACTGTAAGCAAATTTCGCAGACGGAAGCCGCAAAGCTACTTGCCAAGCATTTCCTTGCGGCTCCGGCGAGCACAGCCACCAAGCCCCGGCAAGCGCAAGCTACCGAAGGCGAGGGGCGGTCGGAGGCGCTTGCGGGAAGTGCTCTCCGGCCGTTGATATTCGATGATTGGGAGCACCCGACCATGAAGCTATTGAAACTCGACCCCGGCGTGCTGCAAGCGATTGGCGGCGGCATCGACCACACCGACCTGCTCGACGAGCGCATCTGCGTCCCGCTCCGCAAGGAAAATGGCGAGCTCGTGGGTTATCTGGCAATCGCCACGATCCCCGCGCAGAAGCCGCTCATGCTTTTTTGGCCCGAGGACATGACCATCTACATCGAGCCGGAAAAGCGCAGCCAGGACGAGATGCGAAAGCTCTTGCGCATCGTGTAGCCGATTCCTATGTTGGTCCCGAGGGCGTTCCAACCCTCTTGACGTTTCGTGCGACCCCGGCCGTTTTTCCAAGCGGTCGGGGTTACTTTTTTGTGATCGACGTGTCCAATGTCCACCACCGTGCCCCGTCTCCTTTTGTACTGGATTGATCCTGCTGACCCGTATGCAAAATAGGCATCCTCCCGAAACCAAAGGAGGATCACATGGCATTCGGAAGATCACACGGCCGCTTCATGGAAGGACAGCCGAACCACAACATCCGCACCGAGCGCGATCACGACGGACAGGTTGTCGTGGAGCGTCAGACGCGGAGCTTGTGGGGCACACCCTTCGGCGTATGGGAGCGCGCCGTGAATACGGGCAACCACGAGGACGCCCGCGACTTCGCAGACGAGGACCAGGACGACGACTAGCGCGTGGTACGATGAACTGCGGCCTTGAACAACAAAAGCAATAGCCCACTAAACCAATCAAGCCGCTCCCGGTTCTCTGGCGCTCCCAAACTGCCCCGCTTCGGCGGGGTTTTTTTAGTCCGGAGATTGCTAACTAGTGAATATGCACATTCAAAAACCGTCAAGATCGAGCATCAGATTAACTCCCAGGGCAGCAGCTCATTGCATTCCTTATCGGCGCCGCTGACGCGGCACGACTAGCCGCGACCTGACGCGACAGGCTCCGGCATGCCACGACCGGGCACGTCACAGCCAATTTGGCGACGGCATGTGTCCATGTGCAGAGAACGAGCGAGCCACCTTGCGACCCCTGCTGCAGCCCGCATTCCGTACGCAGTTGGCAAGTCACTACGATCTAGGGTGCGTACTCATAAACTCTGCCGCTGAGAGTAGGCGCACCTATGTCCGCTTGTCCCCCAACAGCGGCGCGAAAGCGGACATTGTCGGACTTCCGAGATGGGCCAGAAGCTGACACAGGCCGCCACTTCGCGTTGGTCATGGTCCGTTGGCGGGGCATCCCACGGGCGAAAGCGTTCGGCGGCGCCCTGCTGGTTCCCCGGGAAGATGTGCACGGCGATGGCGCGTTGGGTGCGGGTAGCACCGCAATACGGGCGGTATTCCGGGGTGCAGCGTGAAAATCTGGCCCGTCTAGTCAGGACGATCAATCGCCCTGACTCGCTATGTCAAACCCCAACGCTGCTCAATTTGCGCCTGCTTCGTGGATAGCATCCATGACATCGTTGGTCGCGGACTGCTGCACCATATGGCCGGCACCGGCGACACGGCGCATCTTGCTCTGCTTCAATTCCGAATGCAGACGACCCGATTGCTCGTCGATGTCGATCAAGCGGTCATCCTCACCGGCAATGATTACGACCGGCAATTTGAGCTCACCGTATGATTTCGAGCCGTGAAAAGCTGCGGGAATCATCATCGCAGCTTCCGCAGCGCTGGCGCGAATCTGCGACGGACGCACCGCCATTGCCTTGGGAAAACCATGAAACTTCCCGGGCACCGCCGCCGGACCAAAAAGCTTCCGTAACATCAAGGGCCAGATCGCCCGTGAGAGAAGCGGTGCTACGGTGGTCGCAGCCACGTCGCCAAATCCGGGAATAGCCGGGCCAGATTGCGCCAGCACATCGGCGCGTGCCGTAGGGAAGTAATAGCCGGAGGCAAGGACCAGCGCCGCGACCATGGATGGATGTCGCGTGGCCAAAGCAATCGCGACCGACGCGCCCCAGGAATGTCCAAGCACGATTGCGCGATCAACATTGAGACGGACCAACGCCTTGTTGAACAGATCCGCCTGTGCCTGCGGAGTCCAGACAACGTTGCGCGGCCTGGTACTGTGCCCGAAGCCGGGCCGGTCGAAAACTATCGTTCGATAGCTTTGGGAGGCCAATTCGATCAGGCCGGACGATTCGAAGTCCTGGATCATGCTGCCGTTACCGTGAAGCAGAACCAGCGGCTCGCCTGTCCCGCGCTCGACGTAGTGGAGATGCACGCCATCGATCTCCAGAAACCGCCCTTGCGGCGGATTTTCGCGCTCGGCCTTCTTGGCGAGCCGCCAATTGACGAACGCGGCAGCCGTGAGGACGCCGGCGGCTGTGGCGAACGCGGCAGCGACGGGATATTTTTTTACGTTATCAACGTAGATCGCCGTCAGGGACGGCGAGCGCGAGCGAATGGTTTTCATGGAGACCGCTTTCTTTAACGATAAGATGGAGGAGCACTACTGTCCCGGTCGCACGCCGGCTTCCTTGTCTTGGAATTTCTTGTGCGTATTGAAGCGAAGGCGTTATGTTCCTAAGTGCAAACCAGTGACGATTTGCTTGTGGCGCGGGAGTTTCGCAACGCGCGATTGAATCGGGGACACGCCAAAGCGCCGCATAACACGTGCATGAAGAAAGCCCGCATTTCTGCGGGCTTTCTTGTTACCAGCCGCGACCACCGCCGAAGCCGAACGAGACGCTCGGACCACCATAGCCATAGCCACCGCCGCCATAGTACGGCTGGCCATAGCCGTATCCGCGACCATAGTACGCACGCGGGGCGTAGTATCCGTAGCTGTTGCCGTAGTGCGGCCGATAGCTGCGATAACCGTAGTGGCGATAGTAGCGGCCACGGGAACTAAAGTCCGTGGATTGCTGGGTCACATCGGTTGCGGCCCTCGCCGTGACATAGTTGTCCGCGGCGTTTGCAGCGGAGCCACCGACAAGTGCTGTCGCACCGACGGCAAGAGCGAAAACTAGCTTGGTCATGAAGACTCCCATCAATTACTGTGGGAAGCTAATGGATCGCGCCCGGATACGTTCCTGTTCGCCGCATTACATCGCGGTAAGTCGTTGAACGTCCGTTCATATTCCCCAGTGCCGTGAGGACTCGCACCACCGAGGTGGGAGGTGCCCGGTATGTCCGCGTGGGGTCAAAGGCGGTAGTTGCCGATAGCCTGCCGCTCGTCCGGTCTATCCCCAAGAGCAGACGTGGGGGCGATCAGCACGAAGAGGCAGCTATGGGCCAGAAGCAGTCATTTTGACTTGTCTATTCGATCACCGCGTCGGCACGGGCGAGAAGCGCCGGCGGAACTTTAAGACCAGGCGTCTGGGCGGCCTTCGTGTTGATCACCAGCTCGAACTTGACCGGAGTTTGCACGGGGAGTTCGCTTGGCTTTTCACCTTCGAGGATACGGTCAGCATAGATCGCCCCACGTCTATATTCCTCGATGAGAAAAGGACCGTAGGAGATCAGGCCGCCGCTCTCGAACGAACGGGACCAATTAATCGCGGGAATGCCGTGTCGAACCGTCAGGGCAACAATTTTCGCGCGCTGAAGCTCCGTGAATGCGTCCGGTATGACAACGAGAGCGCTGTTTGACTTTCGCGCCTCAGCTGTGACTTGGGCCTCGACTGCGTCCATATTCTCAACAGGCGAAATTACGGCCTCAATTCCGAGAGCAGACGTTGCCGTTTTGAACGGCTCCACATAGCTTTCGATGAAAGTCGCTGATTGCGGGTTAAAAAGCATCGAAGCCCGAATGATGCCTGGCGCGATCTCCTTGATCAACTCAGCCCACTTGCCTGCCAGCGAAGGGACGATCGGCGCGAAGCCTGTCATATTACCGCCCGGTCGCGGAAGACTTGCGATCAATCCCGCGCCAACCGGGTCGGCAACCAAAACAAAAACTACGGGAATGGCACGGGTCTTCTAGGAGTTCCAAAGTCGATTACCTCCGCGACGACTAAGGGAGCTTAGCGAGGCGCCTGGGGCTTCTTTCGCCTACGAAGAAACCTTTGTGCTTCCCTTGGATTGGTATTCTGCGGCGGAACCCGAAAAGGCAGCCGTCCATCGAAGCCGCACGGCGTAACGCCCGTGCGGCTTTTTTGTAGACCGAGCGCCACTCCTGGAGCGGTCTTACGGCGACTTCAGTCTTGGGAAGCAGATGAAACAGCTGACGCGGCGACCATTTCGTGAGCGAACGACAGAAGAACTGGTGGCCCTGCTCGGTGCGGTAGCCACTGCAATTCTGGCTGCCATCCTCATCTCGATGCTTTATTTCGGGCGTGATATCTTCGTACCTGTCGCGTTGGCGATTCTGCTTAGTTTTGTGCTGGCACCCCTGGTTGGATTACTGCAGCGTATCCGCGTGCCCCGCGGATTGGCCGTCATAACCGTGGTCATTCTTGCCTTTTCGCTGATCTTTGCGGTCGGCAGTCTGCTTGCCACGCAACTGACGCAACTCGCGGGTGACCTCCCCCGCTACCAATCGACGATCAGCGAAAAGATCCAGTCCTTTCGGGACACCAAAGCCGGCAGAGGCACGCTCGAACGCGCTTCCGACATGCTGAAAGATCTCGGCAAGGAACTTGATAAGCCAAAAGACGCGCCTCTTGCGGGTCCGCCAGCTTCGGTGACGGCTTCGGGCTCTCCGGTGCCGCTCGTGCCCGTTCCGGTCGAAGTACGACAGCCCGACCCAGGCGCGCTGGAAAGCCTGCGCACCCTGATCTCTCCGTTGATTCATCCGCTCGCGACCACCGGCATCATCATTATCTTCGTCATCTTTATTCTGCTGCAACGGGAAGACCTGCGTAACCGCCTGATCAGGCTGGCAGGCTCGTCCGATCTGCAACGTACGACAGCTGCGCTTGACGATGCAGCGAGCCGCCTCAGTCGGCTCTTTCTCACCCAGCTGATGCTAAACGCTGCCTTTGGCGGCGTGATCGGCCTCGGTCTGTGGCTCATCGGCATTCCCAGCGCTATCCTCTGGGGTATTCTCGCGGCGGCGCTCCGCTTCGTTCCCTATATCGGCGCGGCCATTGCAGCCGCCTTTCCGCTTGCGCTGGCGGTCGCCGTCGATCCCGGCTGGTCGATGCTTCTTTGGACGCTCGCACTCTTTCTTGTCGTTGAGCCCGTGCTGGGTCATGTGATCGAGCCGATGGTCTACGGCCGCAGCACAGGGCTTTCTCCGGTCGCCGTCGTTGCGTCGGCTACTTTCTGGACGGCGCTATGGGGCCCAATAGGCCTCGTCCTTGCTACGCCCCTCACGGTTTGCCTCGTGGTACTCGGGCGCCATGTCGAGCGCCTGGAATTTCTTGACGTCATGTTTGGAGATCGGCCGGCTCTATCGCCCCCTGAAATGTTCTACCAGCGGATGCTGGCAGCGGATCCGACGGAAGCCGCGGAAAAGGCCGAAGAGTTTCTCAAGGAGCGATCTCTTGCGTCGTACTACGAGGAAGTCGCCGTGAAGGGTTTACAACTGGCGCAAGCCGACGCCGAGCGCGGTGCACTCGACCGGGAGCGGCTGACGTCGATTCGAGACGCAGTGAGCGAACTCGCGGCAGACCTTGCAGATCAGGATGACCGGGCCCCCACCAACGGTAATTCAACCACAGATGCAGAAGCATCGTCCGTGATCGAAAGCGTTGCAGAAGATCCGGCGCGTGAAAACCTGCCAGTCTTGAGCAAGGAAGCTCTGCCTTCGGAATGGCAGGGAGAACATCCCGTGCTCTGCGTGGCAGGGCGCAATCTGATCGATGAAGCGGCTGCGATCATGCTGGCCCAGCTGTCCACGGCACACGGTCTGGCAGCGCGCGTCGAGGGGGCGGAAGCACTTTCGACGACGAACATCTTCCGCCTCGATACTACCGGCGTTGTGGTCGTCTGCCTGGTCTATCTCGACGCCAGCGGGCCGGCGCACATGCGCTACTCCGTTCGGAGGTTGAGGCGGAAATTGCCAACAGCCACGATTATCCTGGGCTGTTGGGTCAAGGACTTTGACCCGGTTGCGCTTGAATCGCTGCGGGAAGGCGCGAAAGCAGACCTCGTTGCGACGAGCCTCGGTGATGCGGTCAAGCTGTGCATCGAGGCGACGGGGATAAAGGACCAACGTCAGCAAGCCCTCCAACAGGAAAAGTCCGCGACGGCAGCCGCTTGATATTATCTATCATCGCCACAGTTGCGATCGGTACCCAACCCGCCCTTACCAGTCGGTGCCTCAACAAAGAGTCCTGCCGAGAGTAGGAACAGAGGCTCACGCCAGCACTTAGCTTGGTAATGGGCCCAGGGAAGCGATCGGCTGATCGTTCGAGGCCATCGACAGGCGCAAATGGAGGTTTCGTGGGAAAGCTATTGGATCTTTACGAAAGTCAGCGGGTCACGGAAGCTAAGAATGCCAACGTGGATGCCGAAGCCGAACGCGTGAACCAAGCTCACGAAATTGGCGCCGACATCGATCAACTCGCTTCCAAACTACAAAGGCATTTGAAGCCGCATACCGTCGATGCGACGAGAGTGACGGTAAGTGACGGCGCGGATTCTGAAATCACAATTGATGTAATTGAACCCAACCTGGCCAATCCCGGGACATGTTTTCGCGTGGCTGGCTCGCAAGGTGAGCTTGCAGAATACAATGAAGAGGAGCTGTTGTCTTTCCTAGTTGACTGGATCAACGCTCAGCCGCGCGCGGCCTAATCAGACTTGACCTATCCCGTATGGTCACGAGTTTGTATTCCCCTTAGGTGAGCGTAAGAAGCCGGTCCGACGGAACCTTTCTGTTTACCCCCCCCCATTGAAACCGACGCTCCGGCGCGCGCTCTTGGTAACAAGGGAGCGACGGCCGTCTACATCCGATCAGGGCGATGCGGGAGTTGATCCCAGTCCACGTCGAACCATGCGGCATGCGGAGATGCCGGACCCCGTTCGAGGACATCCAGCACCGCGCAAACTCCTTCGATTTTGCGACTAAACGTGTAGCCTCTTAACAACGTCAATTTCTCGCTAACCGTGGGGACGACTGTTCCGCGCGACATCCGTCTACAGACGCTGCCCTCCGACGTCGTTGAAGTCGTGCCGCAGTACCGTGGTTACAGCTTCTTTGTCGTGCGTGACGAAATCGTCATCGTCGAGCCTTCGACCTTTCGGATCGTAACGGTGCTGCCGCGTTCCGGTGGATCAACGGCCACTGCGCCGGCTCCGGCCCGTTCGACGGCATCATTCACCGACAACGACCGGGACATCGTACGCAAGCACGTTAAATCCAGGACAAGCGAGCGTCAAACGACCGGCAGCACAGCGAAAACAGTCATCCGCCGCGGGAAGCGCCGTCGCTCCGTGAATATCGTTATATTCATCGCGAAAACCGGACCTACTTGATCGACCCGGGCGAACGGACGGTGATCGAAGAAATCGACTGATCTAACTTGACCCGGAATCGGATAGGGGCGGCTCAATGAGCCGCCTCTATGACGGGACAGCAGGTTTGGAGATGCGCGACCAGCCGCGCACACCGCCAAGGGGCGCGGCTCGCCGCTGCGCTTCAGTGAATGCCCCTTTTCCCTTCGCCAAACGGCCCCGGCAGGGGCACCGCCGAGGCCGCAACCATTTACGGTTTTACTCCCGGGTGGGTTTGGGGGGCAAATTTCCGGGAGCAACGAGTCGACTCTTGAGCAGGAGTGACGTTCCCTGCCAGGTGTGCGAGAGAGCCGTTGTGCGATCTTGATTTCATTGGCGCTGTTCCCGCGGGGTACGTCGGCTAAGGGCCACGTGTGGACGGCTCCGGGTGGCAAGAAGAACCTTCACGTTGCATTATTGATCGGAGTAGCGTGCGGTTCACATGACCGCTGGTTATAACGCCCGCGCGGCTGATTCGATGTCAGCTCAAAGGAGGCAGACACGATTAGGAATTACGTTCTTCAGCCAGGAATTGATCTAAATCGATCCGCAGGTCCTTGGCCACATCGCCACTTATCGCGAGTCGAAGCACGCCATCTTCGGTCAAAATCTCCAGAAACCCGGTCAGCGGGTCAATTGTGGACATCTGCACGGCCGTTTCTAGGAGCCTTAAGGGAATGTCCGCGCGTATATAGCCTTGAATCGGTTCGCTCATTGAAAGTTGTGATTCCATGGAAGCCATATGAAAAGGGCTGCCAACACAGCAAGGACGGCGAGCGTGCCAACGATTATCCCGGCCGTGTTGCTCTCGCGGTTTCGACCGCCGGTCAGGTCGTTTCGGCTTAGGTCGTCGCGGTCATTTTGCATTCAAGTTTTTCTCAAGGCCCTGAGGGCAACAGACCCGAGTGCTGAATGTTCCTGCCCCGCAGGCCGGTTTCCCTCTCTCAAGATTGATCCGGTGCGGCGATAGCAAGTGCGGCCAAGCGGACGGCGCGAGGTCGAAACATTAGGCCAACCGAGCCAGATTGGCCGCAACGCTCTTGCGGTAGAAATCGATCACCTCTGCTGGTTTGCCGCCGCTCATTAGCATCGACCCTGCTTCGAGCGCTGCGTCTACTTTTTCGCTCATCATAAGTCGAGTTTCTTCTGCGGCATTGACTGCGCCGGTCGCAATTCTGCGCAGGCGAATGTCGATAACGTTGTTAGACTCCACCGCCAACATAAATGCGGGATACCAAGGGTAAAAGAACATTTCGCTGTCTCCTGACCGCGGGATGCTGCATTTTGCTAACGGCAAGAAGTGGCGTCGGTTGCTATCGCCTCTCGATCAGGGTGAATTCGCCAACGATTGAGGCCTGGCGGGGTCTAGAAGAAGATCAGGATCGCGACAGAAAAGGTGAGCACAGCGGCACCCAAAGCGGCAACGCCAAGAAAGATGCGCTCCACGAGGGATGGGGAATGGTCGAAGTGAGGCTGATCGATCATGCGATTCTCCCTTCTGATGAGGCGGGAGTGCTACCGAACTCTCAGTCACCGTATGCCAATACAGAGCGGTGATGGTTCGATCATGGATCAGCGAGGCATTGGCTTCTGTTCTATTTTGCTCACTCGTAATGATTTCAGTGGAGCGGCGTAAGGGATTGCGCGCTTGCCATCGAGCGCAGTCTTGTATCCAAACTGGCAGAATCGTTGGATCAAATGAGCTATTTTGCTCAGACTCTACGGCGAAAGCGATTTCGATATCGTCGGGAACGTTACGCTACTCAGCCGTTGTTCTCTACGATCTCAGTTCTCTCTTCAATTGGAGTTCCAATGAGCAAGCGAAAGCCGATAAAGTCGAAGCCCGCGCGCAGTCCGAAAATCGGGGCCAAGGCCCAAAGATCTGCCCAGGAAGTTGTTAGAAGCCCGAAACATCCGCGTCCGGGAGAGGCAACCTTGGCTGCTCCAAAGTCTCTTAAGGGCGCTGCTTTACAAGAAGCTGGACTTGCTCAAAACGGGGCGACATTGCCAAGTGAAATCGTGGATACCGCGAAGGCCGGAATGTTTTTCCCTTCGGCTACGGCAAACGTGCGCGCTTATCAAGCCATGCTCCTGGAAATAGCCCAGGCCAACGTGAATTTTGCTTTTGAATTTGCTCAAAGGCTTGCGACGACAAGATCGCCTATCGGATTGCCTATCGTCATCGCAGAATTCACAAGCAAGCGGGTCGCGATGTTCCGTAAGCATTCTAAAGAGCTGAGTGAATTAAGTACCAAGCGGTGAATAGCGCGATCTAACAAATGGCGACCGATTAAGCCAGAAGGACATTGCAGGGGTCGTTTTCCCCGGTTGTCTCTCGGCCCTTCAGGACGTCATCGAAACGTTGCCCCGGCCATACTGCCGTGCTCAGCACTTTGCCGCGCCACGGCGGCGCCGTTTTGGGTCAAAGGGCAACCTTCCCAGAAGCCGGGCTAGGTTCTCTCTAGTCCCGAGAGCGGACCTCGGCAGGATCCCTTCGAGATGTCTGCTACGGGTCACAAGCTGCCCTTACCGGGTGGCCCTGACTACGGCAGCTTTGGGGCCATCAGCGGACATCGAAAATCCCATAGAGGCGTCATTTTGCGGGCACGGGCGGTGAACTGTCTCGGAGACGGCAGCGAAGAACCGCCCAAGGTCGCCCACGAGCTTTTCGTACCGGACTTGATCGGCGAGGCGAATGCACTCGTCCGCGCGGGATGCTAGGCCTTCTGATCTAATTGTTCCGCAGCAGCAACTGGCAGTTCCCTGTTCGCTACAACCCTATGTGTCCTTGTTGATTGAGCCAAATCACCCATATTCCATCTGTCCCCGAAAAATGAAGGATTCTGTGTGGCATTCCCATCGGCTATCATTCCGGCCAACGAACCGCAGCGCATGGCAGCAGTGAGGCGCTACGAAATCCTCGATACTCCCGGCGACGGCTCCTTTGATCGTGTCACCGCCATTGCCGCGCGGGTCTTCAACGTTCCGATCTCGATCATCAGCATCGTCGACAACGACCGCATTTGGTTCAAGTCGCACCATGGATTGGATGTCCCTCAAATCGGGCGGGAGGCCGGGTTGTGCGCCTCGGCCATCTTGAAAAATGAACCGCATATACTTTCTGATGCTTCAAAAGATATACGATCGCTCGCCAACCCGCTCGTCGCTGGCGACTTCGGCCTGCGCTTCTACGCTGGCGTACCGCTGACCACTTCTGATGGCTACAATCTTGGGACACTTTGCGTCATCGATAAGGAGCCTCGACCGATCACGCCGGAGCAGATCGAGGACCTGAAAGACCTCGCCGCAATGGTGATGGACCAGCTTGAGTTCCGGCTATCCGCGCTACGTACCCTGGCAAAGGCCGACAAGGCACTGGAGCAGGCCAAGCTGCTGGCGCGGGAGATCGACCATCGCGTCATGAATAGTTTGCAGTTTGTCTCAGCGATGCTTCGCTTGGAGGGTAAGGGCGCGGGCGATACAGCGAGCCCCCATCTCGAAGCGGCAGCGAGCCGGGTCGAAGCGGTGGCGCGCGTGCACCGACATTTCCATCTTGAAGACGACATCGCGCAGGTGGCCGCGCTCACCTATCTGGGTCGCCTGTGCGAAGACTTGTCCGGCATACTCGGCGTGCCGGTAGAGGTAGATGGCGAGCACGATTTTTTGCCGACGACATCCATTCAATCGGTCGGGCTGATCGTGAACGAGCTCGTTACAAACGCCGCCAAGCATGGCGCGGGCAAAATCACTGTAACCTACAAGCCAGTTGAGACCGGCCGCGAACTCACCGTTTGCGATCAGGGCGAAGGATTGCCAATAGGTTTCGATTTAGCTCGGAGTCGGCGCGGCCTGGGCATGAAGATCGTCGATGTGCTAGCCAAGCAGCTCGGCGGAGCAGTTGCGGCGCGCCCGAATCCTTCCGGTACCGGAGCCTGCTTCGCGGTGACCTTCCATTAGCTCAGTAATGGCTTTGCGCGGTGTCCGCATTGGCAACGCAAAAGGCGTAGTCGATGACCGTTGTGGGTCAGGAGCGGACCCGCGCCGCCGCCCTGCCGTAGGTCAGCTTTGGGCCAGAAGCAGACCCATCGCGCTGGGCAAGCAACGCGCTCAGCGTTGATCTCTATCAACCTTAGACGTACCATTTGGTGGTCACTCTTCCCTGTGACGGAGGGCGGATCATGATTTCCGAGGAAGTGCTGTCGCAACCTCCCAGCGATCCAGAACGTCCCGAAAATTACACCAAGCTATATGAGCTTTGGAAAGAGGCGCGAGGCGTAGTGGACTTTGTCGCAACCGACGAGGAAAAATTCGGCGATTGGGACTTGCGCGTGCAGAGCTTGCTCGATCCAGCTGAACGCGAATTCTACCTCAGCCCGTACGATGGCTTAGACCTGCGGTACCTTGACTATCGCTCGGTAAGTAGAATGAACCACCTCACAAAGATCTTGCTCAATCGACAAGGCATCAACGCGCACGGCTCCCGTTAGCTGCACCGGCATGTGCGCTCCTTCGAACGCTGGCCCAAGCCAGTGACAGGTCCGCTATTTGCAAAAACGGGGCAAAACACCCTCCCGCTAAGTCAGGTACCCGACACGAGCTTGGGCTTGCTCAGCCTCGGGATGCCTGCGCTTTGGCTCGGCTGACCCTTTTCCTCACCAGCGGCGGGTGGTAATATATTTCTACACCTCTCGGAGACGCGCCGATGCAGAGGTTCATTTGCGAACAGAACATCGCCCGATTTGAACGACTTTTTGGCGAGGCCCAGGATGAGAAAGTCCGGACAACGCTGCGTAGCTTGCTCGCATCGTCGAAGCGCGAACTTGCCCTTTTGAACTCGGAGACGGATGGGTCCAACGCTTTCCCATCCTCTCGTCGTCGTATGCAGTTGGCCGATCCAGCAGCGGTGAGGCAGCAGTTTCAGCCGGAGTTCGACAGCTCTCCGCATCCATACATGCTGCTGGACCCCGGTCCCGGTCTACACATCGTGGACATCAACGATGCCTACGCCGCCGCCACGTTCATCAGTCGGGCGGACGTGGTGGGCAAGTCCCTGTTTGAGGTATTCCCTGACAACCCGGATGATGCGCTCGCCGATGGCGTCAGCAACCCCTCTACGCATCATTGCGGATCGCGACGGAAACCAAGCGTCCACACGTGATGGCCGTCCAACGCTACGACATACGCGATCCCAGCGGCCAGTATGTGGAGCGGCATTGGCAACCGATCAACACGCCGATCCAGGACGATGCCTCGCGAGTGATCTTCTTACTGCATCACGTTGAGGATGTGACCAACCAGGTGTTGTCACGGTCGCAAGGCGAAACGGATCAAGCCCGTACTGGTTGACCTTTGGGTCGAATTGCGGTGGATCAAAAGCTCGCGCGGTGGCCGATCCTATACTTCATACTCATGTCAGCCATTGCGACCTATCGATGTCCGGTCACAGGACTGAGTACGGCGTGCCCTCTTCCTCCGAACACTGCGGCTGATCCCACGGCTGCGGAGTATGTCCGCTGTATCGCCTGCGGTCGGCAACATCTGTTCAGGAAATTGACAGGACAACTGTTTAGTGAACCCAGCAGCGACGTGACAGGCGAAAACCCGGCGGTGTCCTTTTGTCCTATGAGACAAGGCGAAGCTGACGAAGCCAGTACGCAAGCCAAAAGCAACCTGGGTTGAGCCGAAATTTTTCTCGGACATTGAATACCGAGATATCACTTCGGAGGGCTTACTACGGGCACACTCCTTTAAGGGCCTAAGCAAGGGCTGATAGCAGCAGCCAACTTGAATGCGAATTCCACTTGTCTCCGCCTCGGTGGAGATTAGGCGTAGACCGTTGCCAAATTGCTTAATGTGGATATGCTCGCCCTGATTGCAGCGAGGAGTTCTGTATGGACGGCCCTTTTAAGCGCGCAGTGAAAATTGACGACCAGTACGTAGACATCACGGTCTATCGCAAGTCGAAGACGGTTTGGGAAGCTGTAGGCACCCACCACAACAAAACGTACCGCTCAACTGGCCGCAGCATGAGTCAAGCAGAGACCGCGTGGGTTCGTCAGGTCAAATACCACTATCACCAAAACTAAGGCTCTCAGCGATGACAGACCAAGAGGCAGATCGCGATGCATTCGAATTCGCGCTAACCGGCGTGATGCAGCTGCTACTCGAAAAGAAGTTGGTGAGGGTGGACGACCTTAAGAGCTTTACGCTCGATGCTTTGCGGAGCCAGGGCGAGATGCTAACGAGCCCAAACATAAAGGCCACGAGCGCGGAGAATGCTGCAGATGCTGTCACCCGCGGAAAGGGGTTTCTCCGCCTGGCAGCCTCGTTGGATAACACCTTCCTGAATTTCAGGCGCTGGTACAAGTAGATGCGCCCCCGCTCCCAAGCTGCCATGGCGTGTGCAGCCTTGATGCTGTCCAGCTGTTTCGAGAGCTCTCCAAAGTTATCGAAGAACGAGGAGGGGCTTCTCGAAGCCGTCGTATATCTATTCACTGGTCTCGAAGACAACGCAGGGGACCGCTATGGTCTTAAAATTCTTTGGCAACGATCAGTGAAGGGCCGAACCATTGAGTATAGGCGAGTCAGCAAAAATGGAATTGGCTTCTCTAAGTGATCGATCATCCGGTGCCCGACGAAAACCGACAGTAGCACGTGACCGGGATTCGCAGCTTTCGGGAGTGAACGTTTTGGCGCGTTTGATAAGCAAGCGCGGATCAGGCCCCGAGTGCTAGAAGGAAAATAGGTGGCCCTTGCGGCTCAACCGTCGCACCCGCTCTTCGTAATCCGGCATAATGATCTCTAAGCTTCGCCAAAAGCGGCGCGAATGATTGCGCTCTAAAATGTGACAAACCTCGTGAGCGATAACATACTCAATCAATGATTTGGGAGCCATTACGAGCCGCCAATTGAGGCGAACGCGCCCTTTCGCGTCGCAACTGCCCCACCGCTTCGATTGATCCACAACCAGGATCGACGGTGTTTCAACGCCGAGCCGCTCTGCCATTCTGCGCGCACATTCAGCGAAGTGGACGATGGCCTTCTGTCTGTACCATCTACGAAGTCCAATTCGAACGTCTTCCACTTCCGCGTTTGGTTGCGAAGACGCAATGAGATGTGCCCCACGAGCTGCAACTTCCGTTGCAACAGCGGATCGATTGGTCACCCGCCTCATTCGATATGGGCGGCCTAAATAATAGAATGTCTCACCGCTTACAAATTCGTGAACAATTGGCGCCGCGCCTAGCTCTCGATACCCCGCCTGCTTGCGTAACAGCCAGGGTCCTCTGTTGCGGACAATTTTGATTATTCGATCATCATCTAGATCGTTAGGCGCAAGAACACGGACGCCGTCGTAGCCGACCGAAATCGCGACCGTCTTCCTTCTGGAAGTCCGCTCGATCGAGAAGCTAACGACCTCTCCACCAAAATTGAGGCTATGCGCGAAGACTACGGTCATCGAGCCAATCTCGCACGTGCAACATCCATCACTTTAGCCGTGGCCGCCTCGATCTTTGTTGCTTCCATGCCTATCGTTCGAAGTCGCTCTTTTATTGCTCGGCGCATTTGGCGCTGCACATCCTCTTTGTGCTGCCAATCAATAACTACAGCATAGCTCTCTAATGCTTTTGCCACGTCTGTCGCGGCGCCGGCACGAGCTTCGATTGCAACTGCGTCATCAATGAAAGGTAGAATCGCTCCTGCCGTGCCTGTGAGACCGTTCCCCGATGCGCTAGCACCGGCGCGCGCCCCCGTAACTTGCAAGGTAATTTCTTGCAACCGGGCAAGCGCACTGGCAGCGGAAATACGAGATTGCCGCCGATCATTGACGATCTTCTCTAACTGCTCCCATAACGAAGCGTAGGCAGTCGGATTTTCGTCGCGGTGAACGTGTATCTCATGGCGAATTGCATGCTCGATTTCAGCGGCTTTGGCTTCCACCGACGACATCATCTCAAGATGCTGCTTGAATGCAGGGTCAAGGATATCTCGAGGTGCAAGAAGTTGCTCGACGCCCTCGGCCGAGAGATGCTGGGTAATAATTTGCCCAACCTTCGCGCCATAATCCTTCGGGTCGAAAGGTTCTTGATAGTGAGCTCGACGTGCCGTCACACGTATTCGTGAGAGCCACTTCAGATCAGACACGTAAGGTTCTTCCAAGGCTTTGGGATCCGGCAAAACCATATCGATCGCTTCCGCGAATCGAAGAAAATCCAATTCGAACTTTGCCCGAACGTCGTCGGGATCGAGCAGCGCCAGGCATTGTTCCTCATCATTGCGATCGACTCCCTCGAACAGCCTCATGGCCGCTCGATGCCGGCTTTCGAGAAGTTGAATTTTCTCAGAAAGCGGACGAAGTGCGTTCGATACGCCATCTTCCTCGGAGAACAGGTCGAGCGCGTCGGTAATGCGCCGATTGTCACCCCAGTAGTCGACTACAAGCCCGTAAGTCTTGCCGTCCGCTGTACGGTTCACTCGGGCGATCGCTTGTAAGAGCGTATGCTCACGCAGCGGCGCATCCAGATAGAGCACCTGTTCAATCGGCGCATCGAAGCCAGTCAGAAGCATATCGCAGACAACTAAAATCTTGAGCGGGTCGTCTGGTTTCTTGAAGCGCGCAATTCGATCATCTCGCTCGCGCTTCGAGAGATGGTGTGCTTGTAAGCGCGCGCTGTCGTTGTTCGATGCGGACATAATCAGTGCACACTCAGGTGCTCCAAACTCTCGCAGCGCTTCGATATACGTCACTGCCACGTCGCGACTGACGGTCACGATTTGCGCCTTGAAGCCGTTCGGTTCGATCGTCGTCCGATAATGTTCTAGGATATCCTTGGCAATCGTTTCCACTCGCACCTTTGCACCCGCGAGCTTTTCCTGAAGCCGCATCCCGCGTTTTAGCCGCTCAATCTCCTTATCTGACAATTCAGGAAAAGCTTTCCGGATGTCCCGCTCAAGGTCGCGTCCATCGATTCGTAATCGCGCATCGCGCATCTCATAGAAGATGGGCACCGTTGCACCGTCCTTCACCGCTTGATCAATCAAATAGCGGTGTAAGTAATCTCCGAATACTTCGCGGGTGCTACGATCCTTCTTATCTACGGGCGTACCTGTAAATGCGAGCATGCACGCGTTAGGCAGGCCAGCGCGCATCCGGGCGGCAAGAGCGCCGTATTGAGTGCGGTGCGCTTCGTCTACCATGACAAACACGTTTGGAGCGTTAGTAATAACTGAGGCGCGCTTTGGTACCGCGCTGTGGAACTTGTGCACCGTCGTCAACACTGTTGTTCCGGCGCCACCAGCGACAGCCTTTCGTAGTGCCTCGCCGCTCTCTGCCTGAACTGGGTTTGGGAAGCCCGAGCGTTTGAACTGCGCAGTAATCTGATCGTCAAGATCGTTGCGATCGGTCACTATGACGAGTGTTGGGTTTTCGGCCTCGGGCAAGCGCCGAAGCTTTGTGGCCAAAAACACCATGGTTAGAGATTTTCCCGAGCCTTGGGTATGATGGATTACCCCGCCTCGGCGCTGTGGATTGACTGCAGTCCGAATGCGTTCAATCGCTTTTCCGACAGCGATGAATTGCTGATAACGAGCAAGCTTCTTCGTGCGCCGACCCTCGATGGTCTCAAACATCACAAAATTGCGGACTAGGTCGAGCAAGTTTGCAGGTGCCAGAAGCCCGGCAAGCAAAATATCCTGGCCCGTTGGTGTGCGGCCGAGTTGTGCGGTGAGTTGATCGAGGGTGAGTGGGTAAGGATCCTTCCACTCTGCCCAATGTCGCGCAGGCGTTAGCGTCGTACCGTATTTCGCGACGTCACGCGCAAGTGCGATGGAAAATTGCGCAGTCTCAAACAAGCGCGGCGCGCCAAGTCCCGTGAACTCGTCGCGTCCTTCATATCGGCGAAACTGACGGATAGCCTCGCCTACCGGATCAGCGAGTGCTGGTGATTTACACTCGATAACCGCGAGTGGTAGCCCGTTTACGTAGACAATAATATCGGGAATGATTTCCTGTCGCGGCCCTTTTATCGACACCTGCCGTGCGAACTCAAATTCGTTGGCCGACGGATTGTCAAAATCGAAAAACCGTACGGTGCGATCCTGCCTGCGACCATTCTCCGTGTGTGGCACAGTAACACCATACGAAAGCGACGTATGAACGCTTTCGTTGGCCTCCATGAGATCGAGTGCTGCGACACGTGTCACGGCCGCTAAGGCGCGGCGCACACCATCTTCGCCAAGCCAAGGATTGAGGCGCGCTAGGCATTCAGCAAGTCGGACTGTCAACACTGGTTCAGCCGCGTTGCCCTCACGCAGGCGACGCACATCTTCTCCAGACAACATCTGAAAGTCGAAGAGCACTCTCAGAAGGTCCGCGGCCGGTTCCTCTGCCCATTCCAACTCAAGCTTATCGTTGGCGGAACTCATGCCGCCTTTTCCGGCTTGTCGCGATGGCGGGCGATTACGCTATCGGGCAGGCGAAGGCGACCAGAGAGAAGCTCTTGGGCGAGCGCAGCCCTATACTGAACAAATAATTCTAGAGTATCGCGCTCGTGTTCAATTCTTCGGTCGAACGCTGCACCAACTTCACCGATTTTCTTCTGCTCTTGCAGCGGTGGAACAAGAATTTGGAGCGCCTTGAATGTATCCATGTAGATATCAGGAAGTACGCTCCCAGCCATCAGTCGCAGCCATTCACGAGACATGTGGCGGAAGACTTGTTGCAAGTATTGAGGGCAAAGCGTCGGCCCACATATCCAATTTGCGAAATGCTGGCTGGTGCACATCTCGCGGCTCATGATCGACGCAAGACCGACATTCGCGGTTCGTTGGAGGACCACCGTTCCAGCGGGCAACATGCGCGCCGATGAATTGGCTAATCCCTCTGGTCCGATCGTTTCGGCTGTCTCCGAAATCGTGAGCCTGCCCAGAGCATCCGCATCCTGGAGTGAAATCCAGGGGATGCTCCCGTCCCAATAGGTAGGCTGCTTACGGTCCGGTGTATGCCCGCTCTCAAGTTTGGCGACCTTGATAAGGGTGACCAGTTCCCAATCGACAGGGATATGAGTTACGCCTTCCGCGATGCGCCCAAGAACCCAATGGGTAGACATCCTTTTTACGGGCGCTTTGGCTCGCCGGATGCCAAGCGTGAGAAGTTCGCGCATTGCCGCGCGCTTCGCTTGCGCAATCCGCTCGATCAGCGATTCTGTCTTCGCTATCACGTCCTCCAGCGACCCCAGCATCTCCGAAATTGCTCGTTGTTCGGGGAGCGGCGGAACTAAGACTTTGATGGTTTCGAACGCATCGTACGGGGTCGACTTACGCTTACCCTCCAAGTTACCTCCTTGGCTTAGCGCTTCGTACCTTGCGATCATTCGAGGAAGACGAATCAATGCTTCCAAATACCGCGGGTCCGTCTCGGATCTGTGCTTGAATACGTTGTACGCCGGGCTAATAATTGCGGGCTTTTCCCCACGATAACGGCCGATCGCTCCGTAGTAGAGCGCCATCGGCGCGAGCCCGAATTCCCCCGGCTTGATAACTCGATATTTCGAAATGTCTTCGCTAGCGATTTCTTTATCGTAGGTCTCGGATTGAGGTATCACACCACGCTTGGTGACACTTAGGATATCGAGTTTTGCATTCGTGCCCAAGCGACGTTCAATACTCTCACAGAGGTCCTTCAATCGCCCAGCGCGCCACCCTTTTGGTAACTCAGCCAGCATAGCCCATCTCCTTGAGGAGGGCATTCATGCGCGCAGTAGCTTCGTCCCGTGCCTTCTCAGCCTTCCAGAGCTTCTCGAATTCGGCTTTTACGTCGATCGGCTTTTCCGGCTCCAGTGTATCGATGTAACGGGAGATGTTGAGATTGAAATCATTCTCCTCAATCTCTTGTTGGTCGACGACGCGGCAGAAGCGATCCTCATCCTTCCAAGCCCGAAATCCGTCAACGATCCGGGTAATGTTTTCTTCGCCCAGAATGTTTTTCTTTGGCCGCTCTTGAAACTCCTTTGCCGCGTGGATGAAAAGAACCTTGCCTTTTCGCGCGGCGACTTTCGCTTTGTTGAGAATGAGCACCGTCGCAGGAATTCCAGTGCCTGCGAAGAGATTTTCCGGTAAACCGATAACTGCCTCAAAAAAATCCGCCTTCAGCATTCCCTCGCGAATACGCCCGTCTCCCGAGCCTCGAAACAGCACGCCATGCGGCATTACTACGCCGCACATGCCTTTCGTATTGAGTGTCGCCACCATATGTTGAACAAATGCAAGATCGCCCATGTTCTTGGGTGGTATGCCATAGATAAAGCGATTGAAGCTTTTCTTCTCGTTTTCGCCTGAAACGTCGTCAGCGCCCCACGCATCTAGTGAGAAGGGCGGATTTGCGATGACACGGTCATAGAGAATGAGATTTCCATCCGGATCAAGGAGACGCGGGTTGCGGATCGTATCTCCCTTCTCAATTCGCGCATCACGCAGGCCATGCAACAGCAGGTTCATTTTCGCGATTGCCCATGTTCCAAGATTTTTCTCTTGTCCATGAAGAGTGACGTTGATCGGCTGCCCAAGACGCTTGCCTTCTAACTGGGCCACATGATCCGCGCACTGGATCAACATGCCGCCCGAGCCGCAGGTGGGGTCGCTAATGCGCATGCCCGGCTTCGGATCAAGCAATTCGACAATCAGGCGCACGACATGGTGAGGCGTGTAAAACTCGCCACCCTTTTTGCCCGCATCATCGGCAAATTTGTCGATTAGATATTCGTAAGCGCGCCCGAGCATGTCTGGTTCGGACAGCGCCGCATTCGAAAGATCGATGCGCGAAAAGTTATCGATCAATCGGGCGAGTACTCCTTCTCGGTTTTTTGCATCGCCAAGTCGCGATTCCGAATTGAAGTCGATATTCGCAAGTACTCCCTCAATCGAGGGGTTGGCATCTTCAATCGCGGCACAAGCCTTGTTGAGCTGGTCTCCAATACCAGTCGTCAGTTTCTTGAGTTCTGACCAGCGCGCCCGTTCTGCCAGGAAGAACTCATGTTCATCCGGGTCACTGTAGGCGATGTCGGCCGACAGACCTTTGCGAATGCATTCCTGCGCCTCTTCCTCAAAACGATCCGAAAGACGCTTCAGGAATAGGAAGCCGAATATATAAATCTTGTAGTCGGAGCTATCGATTGAGCCCCGCAAAATGTCGGCGGACCTCCAAAGATGGTTTTCAAGTTCGGCGCGTGTGAGCTTTGCCATTTTTTCCCTCTATTTTTTCTGTTGGTCGCCGAATAGTCGCGCGTCCACCAGACGGCGTGCGAGCGTACGGCGAATTTCTGCGGCCTCGATTGCCGTCCGATAGGCAGTCTGTGCGTCGCCGATGAACGCGGCGATGCGCTGCTGCTCGTCAAGCGGTGGCAAATCAATCTCAAGCTTGGCTAGGTCCTTCGGCGACAACGACAACAGCGTGGTCGCGCCCCTGCGCAAGACTTCGATCTTCGGGCGAAACACTTCGCTCGATAGGATCGCGAAAAGCGCGCCGCCGGTCGCCCTCGGGCCGTGGCGAACGACAATGACATTGCCACTGGCGATCGCGCCTGCTGTCTCCTCGCCGACCAGACCAAATTTCAGCAGGGTCCCCCGGCCGGTGAGGAGCACATCGTGCGGGCGCACGGCGTAAGTTTTGGCGCGGGAAACATCTCGGAAGCCGACGGTCTCCAGGGCCGCGAGCATGGTCACCCCGCCATCCTGAAGATCGCGCACGCCAATTACAGGCAGCTTCTCGCCAGGGCGCTCAAGAGTGTCTTCGCGTGACACGCCGATGCCAGCGAAAACTTCGGCGATATCCCCCAAACGAACGGGAGTGGAGGGTCGCAGTGGTTGCACGAGAGCTGGCTTCATGGCACTTTTATGCGCTATCAGCCAATCGATTTCAATACAAAAACGAATTGTATTAGGCTACGGAATGAGTTTTTCAGATTTTTCTTGATTTTGACAGAATCTCACAACATCCTGCGAGCGTCGGACATGAGTCCGGTGATCGAAACCAACATCGGAGAACAATATGGGTACTAGAGCCGAGCCCAGCGGGCTCGCACTGACGGCACAGGATGCCGCACTGATTCGAGGAATGATCGATCGGGGTGACCGCCACCACGATATCGCAGCGTTCTTCGGCGTGAATCAGGGCCGCATTGCTGAGATCAAGGACGGGTCCCGGTTTCCGGGTGTCCCGGCCGCCGCCGCCAAGGATCTTCCGCCGAAGGGGCCGTATCTCGTCCCAAAGGTGGCCTGGCAAGAAAACCGGCTGCGCTAACAGCCGGTTTTCAAAACCGGGGCCGAAGCCCCGCTAGGTCGTGTCTTGAACACCACGAATCTAGCTGGCCCCTCCCTAAAGATCAATGACCCGGTGCTTCGGTCGGGTCATCTCTTTATGAAAGGGTAGCAGCATCATGGCTGACTACAGGATTGATTGCGTCAATAAACCAAATCGAATGAGTCCTCACGAGCACATCACGCACGTGGGCGGGCCGAAGCCGGACGGTTCAGGACGTTGGAAGGATACGGTTCCGAATGTCGTCCGGATGATCGAGCAGCAGACCCACCGCTTCTATACAGCCGAGGGTGGTGCGAAAGCATGGGTTGGCGTGCGGACCAGTGCCGCCGGCAACAAGTTCCTGCAGACCTACGCCGACGGCATTTGGAAAGACAATCTGCTGGCTCTGAACGAGTGCTCGTGAGTTAGGCTGCGTTGCTGGCCGGCGACCATCGTTGTGGTTGCCGGCCTTCGATTCGATGATCGCGCTGGGGATAACCCGCGAGGTGTGGTGACGAGACGGTTATCATCAGTGCATGAGCATCGACCAGTCGCGACACGTCGCGACAAGCGACGACGGCGATTTTACCCTCTCTATAGACGATGCTCTTGAACGCTACGCCCGCGCCGGTCTCCCCCGAACACCACGCAGCATCCAACGCTATTGCGCCAAGGGGCATCTCGATTGCCGTCTCGTCGAAACTGCCTTCGGCGAGAAATACCTGATCTCCCCCAGCTCGATTGACAAGCATATCGCGTACATTGAAGAGGTGCGACCAGTCTCGGCAGGTCGCGACGTGTCGCGACACGTCGCGACAGATGTCGCTCCGGAAAACAAGGACCATATAGCGCTAGCGCCTGGTCCGACAAGCGAAGACAAGTCGCGACTGGGCGCGACAAATCCACCAGACGAGTCGCGCTATGTCGCGGCTCTTGAACGCGAGAATGCGTTTCTTCGAGACCAGGTGACCGTGAAGGACAAGCAAATTGGGGAGCTGACCGAGCGAGCTCGCGAGACGAACCTACTTATTCATGGTCTACAAAAAATGCTCACGCCGTTGCTCGGCACGGCACCATCCGGAGATCAGAACCGTGAGGATCGATCAATCAGCGGAATGCAGTAGGGGATAAGCGAAAACTGCTTCATTTGGCCGTCGTATAATGCCGGTATGGCATTCGGCTCAGACCGCCCGATCGGCGACATTCTCAAAGAGCGCAACATGCGCCTGAATTCGATCGATCCCATTTCGCGCCACGGCTTCACTCAAATACCGAACTTCATTCTGCGCGATCCGAACGTTTCAATAGGCGCGAAAACTGTCTACGCACTCCTGCTCAGCTACGCATGGCACAACGAGTTGTGTTTTCCTGGCCAGGATCGCCTTGCAAAGGAGGTTGGCATGGGCCTCGCTAGCGTCAACCGTTTTATCAAGGAGCTGGAGGCTTGCTCGCTGATCGAAATCACCCGCCGCGGCCAAGGCAAGACAAACTTCTACACGGTCAACTTCGTTGTTAAGAAGCAAGGACGGAAAGGCTGATTTCCATATATGGAAATCAAGATTTCCAACTATGGCGCGTCTAGAATTCCATTGGCGGAATTCACTCTATATAAGAATATGCATTTAAGAATACGCATATCAAAAATACGCAGTAGCAAAATGCTTTTTTTCAAAAGAGGAAGGCTGTCAGCGAAGGCATGAAAACAGAGCATCGTAAAACGGCTCAACAGAGCCGTAGAATGGGCGAACACCGATTTTGTGGCTTAACAGAGCCATATTTTCAACGCCGCACAATATCTGATTTGCGACATACGATCTCCGTGTCGTCGGACAAACAGTGCTCAGATAGACACGTGATAGAATGGACCTAGTTTTGATCACCGGTCTCCTGGGCGCCGCAATAGTCAGCCTTTTCCGCCGCCAGACATGGACCGCTCCTCTTTTGAGAAAACGGGATCTTTACTTTTCGCGCAGGAGAAAGTGAATGCGACCGAATGACTCAATCCTCCTCCCCCATCTATGGGTCTCTTTAATGAACTAATGAGCCGTTTGGTAAATCGGGTCGCTGCGATCGGGGCAGCCGCCGCTAGTGCTGCCCTGCTTGCCTATTTTCGAGAACAATTCGCCGAGGGCTTAAAATGGCTCGTCAGTCCAATCATCCGACGTCTTCCCTGGCACAGGGAGGCGCTGGCGCATAGTCCGCAGCATGGCTTATCCAGCAATCTAACAATAGCCGATCTGTTTCTGCTAACGACCGATGGGAAACGTGCAGTCTACGCAAAGGCCGGAGACTACGTCGTGGGCTCCGAGCCCCTAAGCTCATATTTTGAGGGTGTCACCACTTCAGGCGATGCCAGAAACTTCGCCACAGAAATGGGAGTTATCCTCGAGACCAAAACCGAGCACGGCTTTCACGTGTCCGAAATCGATCTAGGCGCGCTTCTCCCCGCCGGAACACACTTTCACAATGAATATCGCGCTGAGCTCTACGATTCCTTCACAAGTGAAGAAGAGCATTGGACCCAAGAGATTGCATTGCCAACTAAGCATTTCACCTTACGTGTGCATTTTCCAAAAAAACGGCCGCCGATCCTGCTCAGATGCAAGCGTCTCGTCGGCCTCGCCGAGTACCAAATGAAAACCTCAGTCCGTACCGCTACACTGTTCGGGCGGCCGTCGGTTATGTGGGAAATTAAGGAGCCGCAGTTGGGAGAAATCTACAAGTTGGAATGGCGTTGGTAGCCAAAAAATATTCGTGCTTGGGGCGGTTAGTCGCCCAACCGGCCTCGATATCCGGTTCGGTAAAGACCGGAAACAACCCGGAATGAGCGTTTATGGGTCCGCGGTCTAGGCTAATGCTTCAATTCAATGAAGAGATTTCGTCTGTTTAGCGGGCCTCAAGGCTTCCCCGCGGCACAATGGACTAATGCAATGGACAGTCATTCCACATTCTACCTCTCCATTCTACCGTTCGCCCTGCTCACGGGGCTCCATTCTTCATCATTTCCGCCCTGTTCGCGCTGGCCTCCGCCAGCGGCTTCCTACTGCTTCGGGGCTTCTTCTGCTTTGCCCCTTCGCTCATTACATTCGCTCACGGGCAGGCGCAGGCCCGCGCTCGCGCGCGTTCCCTCGCAGTAGGAAGCCGCTGGCGTCGTCCCCGCCCCGCGCTCCACAGGGCGGCAGTTCTTCTCGGCTCCCGCATCCGCATTTCTCCGCTGCGCTTCTCCTCATTCCCTGCGGGGCGCAGTTCTCGGCAATTCCACCAAGCCGCCGGTCCTGGGAGTTTTCTGCTCCGCGCTTGGCGCGCGCATTTTCTGGCGGCGACGCGAGATTACGGACAACTCTTTAGGACATTCATTCGCGGCTGCTTACGGACATTTTCCGCGATCATCGCCGGACATTTCCGGCACCGGCACGATCTCCGGCAGGGTGCGATCCGGCGCCAGGTCAAAACTTGACACAGCCACTATTCAAATGCGCAGCGCTTCCGGTTCCTTGCACAAACCCAACGTCGGGTTATGATGGAGCGGTAAGGGAGAAACGCATAAGACACTCGCCTTGCATCTGTATGAAAACACCGACAGCGGAGAAGATACTCGTCAGCGTATGGGGCTACTCCATGACGCTAGTGGACTTCTACAAAGTGGTCCGCGAAACCAAGAGGAGCGTGTGGATCGTCCCCATCGCGGCCGTCGAAAATCAGACCGGCTACCTTTCCGGCACATGCGTGCCCGATCCGTCGCGGATCACTTTCGACAAACCGAGCATGATCCGAAAGCGCGACGGCTATTACAAGGGCAGCATCGCCCAGTCTAAAAATCACACCCTGGAGAACATGTACCTCCGCGACTGGGACGGACAGCCGAAGAGCTTTAACCACTGCGACTAATATGGAAGTCTCTCTCCGAACAAAGACCGGCTGGCGCCTCACTCAATACGGTGAGGACGCCAGAATGGTCCACGGCAAGTTTGTATGTGCGGTGTGCGGCGAGCCTCTCTTTATCTCGCCCGCAGGCCGCGTTTATTGCGATAACGTGCACGAATAATATGAAACCCGAAATCGAAGAACTGGAAAAAGTCGCTGCAGCGTTCGACTTCCTCTATCAGGACGGAGTGATCCGTCCGCCCGAGGAGCAGGCGAAAATCCGCTCGCTGCTCACCTTTATCGAGCAGCGCATTAGCTTTGAAATCTAATATGAAAAAGAACACCGCAGCCCAAGCGCTGCGCGCCATCCCGAGCGACAAACGCGCCGCCGCGTCCCGCGAAAACGGAAAGAAGGGCGGACGCCCCCGGATCATGCCCGACACCATCGAGATGTGCTGCGGCATTTGCGACGCGCGCTTCACGGCTTCAAAGGAGGTAGGAGGCTTCCTCGACGACCCCAAAACGAAAATTCGTTATCGCAGTAGTCACCGCTGCCGCTAGCCCCGCATCCGCTCCGCGATAAATGCGTTGTAATCCATCGTCCCCGGCGGGAATTTGCACCCGATCTGCGCCAGCTCTACGGCGTCGTCATAGGTGCAGCCCCGTCCGATCTTTGTGGGTATCTGCAAAACGGCCTGTTGCATCCGCTTGTCCAGCTGTTCCAGGTTATTGAGCCCGATCGACAGCCGCCCCTTTCTCATCATGGGAATATGAAGATCACGCGCATATTGTCCGAAGTCTGAAATGATTACGTTGCCGGGATAGAGCAGAGCGAAGAGCGAACCGAGAACGGTGCGGTCGAAATCTTCGAGCTCGCCCATCCGTACCACGACCGACGAGCCGGAGAGCAGGAAGCGCGGCGGGCGCTTTGTCAGCACCTTGCTCAACACGGGACTGTCCATCAATTCATCGACCATATCCGCCGCTTCGCGGTCAGCGTCGCCGTTGTTGAATGGCAGTTTGTCAAAGCGCTTGGCGTTATTCGCTTTCAACTTATTCCGCAGCGCTCGCTTGCCGTCGCGGACCCGGAGTGTGTCTTTGCCGGAGTTGTCCCATAAAATGCCCGGCAGTCGGCGGCGCATCGCGTAACTCGCCGGAAGCGGATTTAGGCCATGCGTCTCGAAATCAAAAGCCTTTATCTTCTTGAAACGCTCCAAAAAGAGATCGCACAGCGGCCCGTCGTCGAGCAAAAGAAACGGCTCATCCGTATTCAAAAGTTCCGCTCTGTCGTTGTTTCCCAGTATGAGCATGGGGTCGGCGCCAAGCGGTACGCGCAGGGACGCATCGCTGACATATACGCGGACGGGACGCCGACCGCGAAAACAAGAACCGCCCGTTTAACTATAACGTGGATGAATTGTTTTAGCATACGTTCCCATTCCGGCTCGCGGCGGCGACCGCATGTTCTGATCTCGACACGTTTATTGCCCGTCACCTGGTACGATGAACTGCGGCCTTAAGGAGGGGCCGCACATGCGTTCTCCGCTCCAAGTCGTTTGCGCTATCTCGATAATCATCAACGTAGTGTTCGGCGTGATGCTCTTGAACAGCGCGAACTGTTATTGACGGAGGGACCGCCCCGATCTGGGGCGGTTTTCTATAGGACGAGGAATTGCAGATACAGCTCACCGGCATAATGAACACCGAAACGGTATGCGCGATAGCCGTAAATGCAGGCCGCGACGAAAAGGCCGACAGCAATGAGCCAGTCAGCATGCGTGAGCGCGACGACGGTTAGCACGAGGCATGAGGAAGCGAGCCCGCGATTGAGACCATAGTTACCGTTGAAGGTGTCGATCCGGTCCGGCTTTCCGTTTTTGCCGACATCAGCATAAATCTGCCGCGAAACCGGCCACCATTTCTTCGGGTCATATCCGGCCATTTTTGCAATCGTGATCTTCAGGCGCGTGTCCACTTTTCGTGCGCAGGTTCTCGACCTGCTCGGTCGAGAGCAAGGCGGGCGGATCGTGTGTCACCCAGTCCGAGGGCATGCCGTTCCACCAGAAGACCTTTTCGAGCGCGTTGGCGATGGCCGCGACCAGGTGCCCGGCGGCGTATGCGATCAGGACGAACAGGCCGAGCTCGCCGACCGAAAAAGCGTCTTTGGTCGTCAGCAGCTTCAGCTCGGGATAATAGAGCACCAGACCGAACATCAGGATCGAGCCGGGGATGATGATGCCGAGTTGCTCGTACAGCGTGGGCTTCATCAGTCGTTTTCCTGCTCGTCGGGGTACGGCGTCGGCTTCTTGGCTACCCATCCCGCACGGTCGGGGGCGTTCTTGGAGGTGCGGAAGTGCCCGTCCTCGGTCGTCATGACCTTGCCGCCACGATGCACGATGGCGCGCACCACCGCTTTACGGGGATGTACGGGATCCTCCTTAGCAGAGGAGATGAAGGCGCTGAAGGTCTCCTGACCTGCCGGCAGCGGTTGCGCCAGTCGCGGACCGAGCCACCGGTCCAGGAGCTCGGTCGAGACATTTCTGCGGCCGCCATGATGCGGCACCTGAAACTTGTCGATACCCGGCAGCACCCCGCCGCGCGCCTGGAAATAGTCGGCCGCCTCTTTCAGGCCATCGCGCCCGGTGTCGCCGGTCAGCAAAATACTGTGCCCGCAGATGTTGGCGTACTGCACCACGCTCATCTCGTTCTCAACGCTGGTTGGATCGGGAGAGAATTTCTCGGCCCCCCATCCGGATTTGATGAAGTGGATGATCGGGCGAGCCGCCTCAATAAGCCGGCTCAGCACCGTCTGCATGGCCTTAGACCGGATCGACCGCTGCGGCGTTTTCTCAGACTCGACGACGAGGTTGATGTACCTGCTCCTCGACGGCGCCAGCACGGTGAACGGACCGATCACCGCCCCTTGGAAGGGCTCGTAAATCGGAATGCCTTTCTTTCCGGCGATGTCTTCGAGCTTCGTGATATAGGGATAGTCGTCGCGCAGCCTGTCGCGAAGGCGGGCAGGGTCGTTATAGCGGGCGTAATGCGGAAGCAGCTCGTGCACGTAGCTCCACGGCCGGAGCATCCACAGCTCCGACGCGCATATTTTCGAGGATCGTGGCGAGGCCTTCGGCATGGTCCTGATCGGGATGGGTCACGATCACGCGGTTGATGTAGTCCGTGCCGTAATTGTCCCGGATATGCTTCTCGAAGTCAGCAGCCGTGCTCTCGAACCCGCCGTCGATGACGTGAACTTCCCACTGGCTGCCGATCTGAAACTTGATCGAAATGGCGTCGCCGGAATCGCTGCTGTGCACCGGAAAAAAATCGAGCTCGTAAAAATCGCTCATTGATCACCGAAAAATGAAAGGATTTCCCCTCGCTTTAAATAAGTTCCGTTCGGTTCCCTGCAACCCCGAATTGAGCGGAAAGCCGCCGGCGCGTCGTTGGGCCGGCGGCTTATCGCATCACGGGATGTACCTCATACGGGCGGTCTTGCCCGGATAGGCGGCCTTGGGCTTGTCGTCCCACAGGAAGACGACATCGAGCTTGAGGCCCAATTGCTTCACAAGATGGTGGATGGTCTTCCAGACGGGGTTGGCGGCTTGGCCCTGAACGGAAAGGCCTGCCTCCTTGATGTAGCGGTACCCCTGCGCCTCGTTGGCTTGGCCATCGGCGAAGTTGCACAACAGCATCTCCTTGAGCTTGTCGCCCTTGACACCCTTGAGACCAGCTTGGCGGACCAACTCGAACAGCAGGGGATTCCAGTACAGGCTGCCCTTGTCGAACGTCTTGCCATCCAGCTCGATCGACATGGGGCGCGTGAACGTCAGGTCGGGCGGGCTGTCGGGCGGAAAGACCATGTACCCAGTATCTTCATCAGGGGGACTCTCAGGCTTCCCTGCTATGGGTTTATGGATAGAGGCGTTAGAAAGATAGAACTCTACGCACTTCTGGATTACTGTCTCAGGCGTGTCGACGAAGGGCTCGGCGATGGCCTGAAGCTGACTGAACAAAGACTGGGAAACATTGATCTGCGGCATCATTTCTCTCTCCTCTGAGTTTAGAACCGGCTTCGTTGCCGGCCGTATTGATGTATCAATGTATCGATAGGACTACAAGCGGAATCTGCGCGCCGCTAGAAACTTTTTTGTTCTTGATACGTTCTAGCCATCGTGGAGACTATCGGGGCGAAGCATGGCAACTCAGGTGGAGGATCACGGCGCGATGTCACGCAGGACGACGTGACGAAATGAAAATCCGCCCCTGTGTCTACAGCTACGACCTGGACCTCCCGACGCTGATTTGGACGAGAGGTGCACCGTTTCCGCTCTCTAGGCTTGGGGAGCGGTTGAAGTGTCCAAGCTGCGGATCGCCCCGGGTGACATTGATCTTCCATATGCCGCGAGAACCGCAGAGTATCGCCCAGGGGAGGACGGTGATTTTCGTCAATTCAATTCCGCGGATTGGAATCGAATGCGCGAGTAGGCGCGAGAGTAGCGAAAATAGACGCCCGCGCCGAACCGCAGTATCATCAGTTGGTTACGCTCTCAATGCGACTCCGCCCCTGGGCACCATTTCCACGCTTTTCCGCGCTGAACTACGATTTGATGCGATGTCATTGCGTGAGACGCTGGACCGCGGCGTTGCGCCGTGCGTTGCCATCTCCGCGCAAGACGATGGCGATTGACCCGTAGGCCGAAGCCGCGATGGGAAAAATCGCGAGCGTGCTCCGATATCCGAAAACCCAAAGGGCGATTACGCGCCCTAAGTGAAGCCCGCAGCTTCCGATCACGCCTTTCGATCGGACCGGCTAAGGGTCCCCTGGCGTTACCCATCTCCAACATCGCGGCAGCATCGGCCGGATGGAATCGGAATAGATCGAGAACAATCTGACGGCGAAACCGCTCCGTGAAAGTTCGGACGGGCCTTGTCAGGAAACGACGTGCGGCTGTCCTGATCCGCATGGTCGCGCTCGTTGTCCGCGGCCCGACTCGTTGCGACATACGGATAAGCCCGTCCGATCAATCGCCCGGAACGGTCGACGCCAATCATGACGGGCTGAGCGCAAGGAGAATGTGATGACCGCGAGCAGCATTGTTCCTCAGGCAAACCAAGAGCGAACTCATTCAACTATGATGGCCTGGCGCGTGCACGAGTTTGGGTCACCGGAGACCATGAAGTTCGAGCGCGTGCCACGACCCGAGCCAGGTCCTGGCGAGGTCCTGATCAAGGTTGCGGCTGCTGGAGTTGGCCCATGGGATGGGTGGATCAGGTCCGGCAAGAGCGCTTTGCCGCAACCGCTCCCCCTCACTCTGGGCTCGGATCTGTCCGGCGAAAACGTCGCGATGGGGCCCGGAGTCACCGAACTACGTGTGGGAGATCAGGTTTATGGTGTTACGAATCCGCAGTTTGTCGGGGCCTACGCCGAGTACGCTCTAGCCTCCGCGGGCATGGTCTCGAACAAGCCAACCTCGCTAACCCACGTTGAAGCCGCGTCCGTTCCTGTCGTTGCCGTGACGGCATGGCAGGCGTTGTTTGATCACGCCCAACTCAAAGCGGGTCAAACGGTGGTCATTCACGGTGCGGCCGGCAATGTTGGATCCTATGCGGTTCAACTGGCCCATCACGCGGGTCTGCAAACCGTCGTGACCGCATCGACGGGCGATATTTCGGTGGTGCGCGATCTCGGCGCAAACCGTGTTGTCGATTACCGGACGCAGCGCTTTGAGGAAGAAGTACGCGACGCGGACGCTGTCATCGATCTGGTCGGCGGCGAAACCCAAACCCGCTCGTTCCAGGTCCTTCGTCGCGGCGGCAAGCTGATCTCGGCAGTGTCCCGCCCGGATCAGGATCTTGCAACGCGCTACGGTGTTGAAGCCACCTTCTTTTTGGTCGACGTCACGAGCCAATATCTGACGAAGATCGCTCGCTTCATCGATGGTGGAAAGCTGCGAACAAACGTCGGAGCAGTCTTACCCCTCGCGGATGCGCGCGAGGCTCATCTCATGCTGGAGCACGTGCGGCCTCAGCCGAAAGGAAAGATCGTGCTCGACGTCGGAGCGAGTTGATCGGCTAATCCTCCCGGAGCTTGCCCCAAATCCGCAGCCAAACACCACAGCAACTCTCGAAAGGACGCAATCATGACCACGCCGAATTTCTCCAATGCCCTCATCATTCCCGACTCTCTGCTCGCGAAAGAGGCTACCGAGATCCTGCGCGAACATTCCACTGATCTGCTCTTCAATCACTCTATCCGGGTCTACCTGTTCGCAGCTGAGCAGGGTCGGCAGAAGAAGCTGCGGTTCGATACCGAACTCCTCTACGTAGCTGCCGCTTTTCACGATCTCGGTCTCATCAAGAAGTTCTCGAGCCCAGACGAGCGCTTCGAAGTCGATGGCGCAAATGCCGCACGGCAGTTTCTCAGCACCCACAACATCGCTGAAGACCAGGTGCAGACGGTCTGGGAAGCAATCGCGCTGCACACCACTCCCGGCATCCCGAAGTACATGGGGCCCGAAGTCGCGCTCCTCAATTCCGGTGTTCTTCTCGATGTGATCGGGGTGGGATTCGATCAGTTCCCGGCGGAGCTGCGCGAGGAAATCGTCGCCAAGTACCCGCGCACAAATTTCAAAGAAGGCTTCATTCAGGAGTATTTCGCCGGCTTTGCGCACAAGCCCGAGACGACGTATGGCACCGTCAACGCCGCTGTTTGCGAACGTTTCATCCCGGGGTTCAAGAGTCCGAACGCCTGCGACCTGATCGCTGCGTCGCCCTTCCCGGATTCCCAGCACAAGGCTCACCATCATGACTAGGACCTACTCTGTGCTCCAGGAGCACAATCCGGGTTGCGATGAATTTCGGAAGCGCCACCATGAGCTTCAGTTCGGCGCTGCGTCCTGACTTCCGACTTGCGTGAGCTCGTTAGAGGAGAAGATGCGATGATCTCGATCAGTGAATTTGCCCATCGGATTGGTGCGGTATCAAACCCTCGAGATATGATGGCAAAAGCAGCGAGAGGAGTACTGCGAACGGCCGCCGTCCCGCTGATAGCAGCAGCGATCGTCCTGGGAGCCTCGCCGGCGATCGCGCAGGACCGGGAGCAGGTGAAAGTCGCCTTCGCGCACGCACTGCCGAATGTCGAAGGAAAGAGGCTGGTTGCTGTGACGGTGACTTATCCTCCCGGAGCCAAATCGCTCGCTCATCACCACGCAGCGTCGGCTTTTATCTACGCCCACGTGCTGTCCGGGGCAATCCGTAGTCAAGTCGGCGACGAACCCGCGAAGATCTATCACACGGGCGAAAGCTTTTACGAAATGCCCGGTTCGCATCACAGGGTCAGTGAGAACGCGAGTGACAAGGAGCCCGCCAGCTTACTGGCGGTCTTCGTTGTGGATTCCAAGGACGAGCCCTTGACGACGCCGGACAAGGCGCCGGGATCACAATAATGGCGCGACGAGTTCGCCAATGGCCGTGACGGTCCTTTTGGGGAGCTGCAAGGACCGCATGGTTGGCGGCTACGCCAGCGAAACCAACCGCTAGAAGTCCATAGCCCCTGGTTGATCCCGGATGCGCGGATGTTCGCTCTGCTGCCTGCCGGATCGCGCCAGGCCTTTTACGGAGTCCGGACTACCTGCATAATAAGGCTCCAAGGGTGGAGAGGCAGTAGCAGGTGCCGGTACAAGCTGTCGCGATTGTCGTCTGTGAGGGGGTCCAGGCACTGGATGTGGCGGGGCCGATGGATGTGTTCAGCGAGGCGAACACGTTTCTCGGCAGCGCGGATCGCTACGAAACCGTATTGGTTGCTGCTCACCGCGATCCGCTGCGCGCGTCGAACGGCATACGCATGGTCGCCGACCTGACCTTCGAGGAGGCGGCGGGCGGCTTCGACATCGTTCTGGTGGCCGGCACTCCGACGCCACCGGAAGCAGAGCCCGAACCGTGCCTGCTTCAGTGGGTCAAGGAGCTGCCGTGGCGCTCGAGCGTCTATGGATCGATATGCACCGGGGCTTTCGTGCTCGGCTATGCCGGACTCCTTGATGATCGGCGAGTCACGACCCATTGGCAGGATGCACAGGCGCTGGCGGCGAGATTCCCGAAGGCGAAAGTCGAACCGGACTTGATCTATGTGCGCGATGGACGGCTGATCACCGCGGCGGGTGTGACGGCTGGGATAGACCTGGGCCTGGCGCTCGTCGGGCAGCGGCACGGCGCGGAAACGGCGCTCAAGGTTGCCAAGCGTTTGGTCGTGGTTGCGCAGCGCCAGGGCGGACAGTCGCAGTTCAGTCCCTATCTCACGGCACCTGCCGATCCGGAATCGCCCATCGCACGCATCCAGGACCACGTCATGGCGAACATTGGGGATCGCCATACGCTGGAGTCGCTTGCCGCTGTCGTCGGAATGAGCCCCCGGAATCTGGCTCGGCATTTCGGGCAGGTGACCGGGACCACACCGCACGAATTCATCGAGCGCGCCCGCGTTGATACCGCGCGCATGATGCTGGAAGCAAGCGACCGACCGCTGAAGGCCATTGCCTTCGATTGCGGCTTCGGATCGGCAGACCGGATGAGGATTGTCTTCAGCACCCGTCTCGGCGTGACCCCTGTCCAGTATCGCGCCAGCTTCCGACGAGCGGAAACGGAATAGATCGCGAGCTAAAGAGGAAAGGGCTGTCTCCTGCTGGCGCGAAGGCGCCGAGGGTCCTTTTGTCAGGAAACGACGTACGGCTGTCCTGATCCGCAGCATCCCGTTCGTTGTCCGGAGCAGGGCTCTATTGCTTAATACCGAGAAGCAACCAGCTCAACCGAGGAGATTGCTCCATGTCCGAGATCATCGCCGGCATCCGCGTGCCTGACAGCGCCATCGCGCGCGCAGCCACGCAGCTCGTGCGCGATACCGAAGACGACCTGCTCTACAACCATAGTCGCCGCGTCTTCCTGTGGGGCGCGCTCACGGGCGAGCGCCGCGGGCTGAAATACGACCCGGAACTGCTCTACCTCGGCGCCATGTTCCACGACTTGGGTCTCACCGAGAAATATTCGAGCCCTGATCTGCGCTTCGAGGTCGACGGCGCCAATGCCGCCCGCAAATTCATGAAAAGCTACGGCGTGCCCGAGCGTGACATCGAGGACGTCTGGACGGCCATCGCGCTCCACACCACGCCGGGGATCCCCGAGCATATGCGCCCGACCATCGCGCTGGTGACCGCCGGTGTGGAGATGGACGTGCTCGGCATCGCCTATCACGACTTCACGCATGAACAGCGCGACCATGTCTGCGTCCATCATCCGCGCGAGGCGAACTTCAAAGAGAGCATCATAGATCACTTCGCTAACGGCATTATCAAGAAGCCGCTGACGACGTTCGGAAATGTGAAGGCCGATGTTCTGGCGCTGAAGGACAGGAACTATGTCCGTCAGAACTTCTGCTCGATCATCCTTGGCTCAGCGTGGCCACACTGAACCCTCGTTGCCATAGAAGGAGGCCGAGATTGCATCAACCATGCGACGATATTCGGTTCCGAAGAGCCGCGATCGCAGGTGTGGGAAGTAGTCGAAGAGGAGAGATCACCATGGGAAGCCGGGAAGAACTGATCAAGCGTAGCATTTCGTTTCTCCGGGAAGTCAAGGACATGACCCCCGGAGCTGAGATGGAGCGTTGGCTTAACGAGACCTATGGCGAAAACAGCGCGCTCTACCAGGATCTGGCTCGCCTGATCAAGATCGGGGTCGAGGAGGGATGGGCGGCAAACCAGGAGGTGGACGGTCCGAACTACCGGCGCAGTCGGATCATGGAGCCGACTCCCGAAACGTTCCAGTTCAGCATCACCGCTGTTTACATGAACAGCGCCGATCCGCGCCGCTTCAAAGACGAGGACGATCACGATGTGTTGCGCGGACAGTATCACGGCCATCCCTATGGCGAGCTCAACCTTGTGGTGCCCTTGAACAAGGGCGCGGAGCTGAAGGGATTGCAGGGCTGGCAGGGACCGGGCTGGACGGCGCCCGATCCGGGCAGCAGGCACTATCCCGAAGTCAGGGGGGGCGCGGTTATCGCGCTGTTCTACCTGCCGGCTGGACGCATTTCATACGATTTCAAGGCTCCCGCCTGATCATCGCACAGCAGATCGCCAGCCAGGCGGGGCTCCACGCGATCCGGTGCGGGGCGGGATGTAGCCAACCTCTGCCATAGTCCCACGCATCAGGCCATCATACTGAGCACAAAGAGCTGTTCCTCCTGTCGGTGACTGCGTATGATTCCTTCCCTGGGCACCAAAACTACGATTTTGTGCGCCAGGCTGCGATTTGGTGCGATTTCTTACGCCTGATGGTAGCACCCCAACGTTGTCGGCATGAACGGCATCTACGGCAACGACTGATTGCTGCGCGTGCCTAAGCCGGCATGCCGAAAACTAGCGGCGATGAAGTGGGTAACCTTGGGCTCGGCCGCAGCGCCATACTCGCGGATCGCGTCCTGAACGACCTTGTCGGCGTTGGTCACGCGCTGGTGTTGCCGGAGGTGCTCGAGCCATGAAGCGACCATGAACGTCTCCAGAAAGCGCCCGCTCTCGGCGCCATCCTCGAAAACGTCCCAGGAATAAGCGCCGTCGCTTCGCCTCTGCCGACCCAATTCCGTGATGGCGGCGAGGAACGCGTCGCGCTTTTCCGGAGCGATGAAATACTCGACCGTGATCAATACCGGACCACGATCTGCATCGGCGTCAATGGCCAAGATCGGGGCCGGCCAATGCATGGAAGGTGCAAGATCAACTCCGGCACCGGTTTGAAGCTTCCAGCGCCGGGTCAACGCGATCCCCGCGAGGGCACCCGCGGCAGCGAGGAAATGTGCCGCAGGCAAGCCGAGTCCAGAGGCAAGCTGTCCCCAAAGTACGCTGCCGGCCGTCATCGCTCCGAAGAATACGGTCACGAAAATAGCCAATCCGCGGCCCCGCACCCAATCCGGCAGTGAGACCTGAACTGAGACGTTGATCGTCGCGAGGACGGCGATCCATGAGACGCCTGCGATCAGGCAGGCCGCAAGTCCGATCGCCGAGTGATGCGCGATGCCCAGGAGGATCAGGCTGAGGGCCGTGCCGGCGGTGCCGGCTGCAACGAGCCGGTCGGGCCCGAAGGCCGCCTTCATCCAGGGCAGCATGAACGCACCGACGATGGCGCCCACGCCGATCGCCCCGAGCAAAATGCCGTAGAGTTCTGGACCCCCCGTGATCTGATTGCGCGCGACGAGTGGGAGCAGGGCCCAATAGGCGCTCGCGAAGAAGAAGAACGTCGCCGCCCTAACGAGGGTCGCACGGAGCTTGGGATTGAATCGCGCATGGCGGAAGCCGACCACCATGGCGCCGGCGAGACGCTCCGGCGGCAGCGCGCTGCCTTGCGAGGATGCGGGGCGCCACCAAAGGAGCGCTCCGATCACGGCGAAATTGCTCAGCGCGTTGATCCAGAAGGGTGCCGCGATGCCCAATCCGCCGATGACGGCGCCACCCAGCGCCGGCCCGATAGCTCTGCTGATGTTGACGCCGACGCCGTTGCTGGCGACGGCCGCGGCCAAGTCCTGCCTTGGGACAAGCTGCGGGACAACCGACTGCCATGCGGGTGCGGTGAAGGCAGCGCCGGCGCCGAGTAGAAATGTGAACAGCAGAAGGATGGGCGGAGTGACGAGGTTGAGTCCGACGAGCACCGCGCTCGCTGCCGCGATGATTGTAAGGACGATTTCACAACCAATCAGAAAACGGCGTTTGTCGACGGTGTCTGCCAGCGCGCCGGCCGGCAGCGCGAACAGGAACATCGGAAGGCTGCTCGCGACTTGAACCAACGAGACGGTGAGCGGGTTGGCATCGAGGCTGGTCATCAGCCATCCTGACGCCGCGTTGTACATCCAGGTGCCGACGTTGGCGACGACGGTTGCGATCCAGATGACCGTGAACGTGGTATGCCGAAACGCGATCCACGGGGAAGCGTTGCGCACTGCGGATGGATCCGGCTTTTCGTTGAACAGGGGCATCGAAATTCACTCAATCCATCGAACTCTGTCCGCAAAAGGCCGGCGGCGTTAGACCAACACGCTCGCGAATCCGAGCGTCGCGTCAGTCATTCGTTGGTTTCAATACGGTGGTGTAGTTCGCGAGTAACCACTCGAACCGGCCGTCGACCGAGCGGATATGCCCGATTCCCGGAAAGGCGATGTGAGCCGCCGCGATCCACGTCGAAGTCCGCGCGGCCTGAGCGAAGACCGCCGTGCGTTCTGCCTCAGCCGAGGACGGATCGCTGTCGTAGGTCACGGTAACGGCAGGGTCGGGAAACTGGATCGGAGCGACATGAACGAGGTCGCCCCACACCAAAAGTGTCTTTCCTTCACTCGAGACTTCGTAGGACGTGTGGCCTGGAGTGTGCCCGGGAGTAGGGAGCGCACGAATCTCCGGTGAAAGTTCCTGGCCTTCCGAGAAGGGCTTCAGCCGGCCTGAGTCTCCGTAGGGCTTCAACGAGGCGCGATCTCCTTCGAACATCGGCTTGAGGAATTTGGGCGCTTCGCTCTCGTTCTTGGCGTCGAGCCAGTAGTCGAGGTCCTTCTGGTTGACCCTGATGGTCGCGTTGGGAAAGACAGGCTTTCCCTGCGGGGCGATGCCGCCGACGTGATCCGCATGAAGGTGCGTCAGATAGATCTCGTCGATCTGCTCCGGCTTGTATCCGGATGCACGAAGATTTTCCAGAAGGTGCCCGCAGCATGCGCCATAGAGACTGCCGGCGCCGCTGTCTATTAGTATCAGCCGATCACCCGTATTCACCAAGAAGGCGTTTATAGAGCCCTCCAGGGGAACGGCGAGATCGGAGGCGGCGAGCAATGCATCTGCTTTGCCGGGATGACTTTCCGCGAGTTTCACGGCTTTCCGGTCTCCGCCCGCTGTGGTTTCGTTCCTCGTCATCACGTCGTGAACGGGAAACGGATGGGTGCCGTCGAGCAAAGCCGTTATCTCGACGCGGCCAAGCATGATGCGGTAGAAACCTGGCGCTTGGGTGCGGACCTGCGGAGCGCCGGCATGCGCCTGCTCATGAGACAACAGGGATACCAACGCCAACAGCGCGGCAGTGCAGATCGGCTTCATCCTCGTCTCCTCATCTCGAGGTACCTCGGCGAAATCGCGGGCATGAGGCAGTACGTTGACGATCTCACCCGCTCCAGCCCCTCAGAAAATCGAGAAGAAGCTTGTTGACCGCTTCCGGTTGTTCTTCCTGCGGAAGGTGGCCGCAGCGTTCGATTGGAGCCACGGTGAGGTTTTCAGCCATCTCGCTCCAGACCGCCTTCATGTCGAAGAGGCGGCCGACGGCGCCGAAATCTTCACCCCAAAGGGAAAGCACGGGGCATTTGATCTTCTTGTCGGCGTCCTCGATGTCCTGAGCGACGTCTTCCGCGCTCGCGCGATAGTCGGACATCGCGCCCCGCACTGCGCCTGGCGTGCTATAGGACTTCACGTAGGTCTCGAAGGCCTCGCCGGAGACCGTCATCGGATCGTGGCACCAGTCGGAAAAGAAGTGGCGAAGCCAGATGTCTTCGCGTCCTGCGATCAAGGCCTCCGGCAGGTCGGCGATCTGGTGGAACATGAAGAACCAGTATTCGCGGGCGATCTTCGCGTTCATCTCGCGCGCCACGACGCGGGTCGGGACGTTGTCCATGACGACCAGGCGATCGACGAGATCCGGATGGTCCTTGACGAGACGGGTCGCGACCCTTGCCCCGCGGTCGTGCCCGACGAGCGCGAAGCGTCCGACCCCGAGTGCCCTCAGCAGCTCGACGATGTCGTTCGCCATTGTCCGCTTGTCGTAGCCGCTCGTCGGCTTGTCGGTCTCGCCGTATCCACGAAGATCCGGAGCGATCACTCGATAGTGAGGGGCGAGCGTCGGAATCTGGAAGCGCCAGGCGAAGCTGGTCTCCGGGAAGCCGTGTAGCAGGACGACCGGTGGACCGGCCCCGGCCTCGAGGTAGAATTGTCTGATGCCGTTGGCCCGGCACGTCGTCCGACGAATGGTGGTCACCGATTTGATGCCTGGGTGCAAGGTTTCAGGCCGCCATCCTTCGTCAAGTCGGTCGAGACTGATTGCAGGTTTTCACGGCGCTTTGTACGATTGCGTCGCTGTAGCTGCGTTGAACGCCCGGTTTGGCACCGATTTTAACCTGGCGACGGTTCCGATATCGGGAGAAAGTCCAAGACGCGTGGCGATGTTAGGCGTTGTCTGTTCGAAACGACGAGTGACCGGAGGGAGAACGAGGACCCGTGGGGTGGATATGGTAGCCCAGACGGGAGGCCTCGGGACCGAGGATTAGGCAGCAACTGCGTGAACGCACGGGGACTTCATCACGTCACAGCAATCATCGGCGACGTACAGCGCGCCGCGGACTTCTACGCGGGTGTGCTGGGGCTCAAGCGGATCAAAAAGACCGTCTGCTATGACGACCCCGGCAGTTACCATGTGTACTATGGCGACGACGTCGGCAATCCGGGCTCCGTGATAAGCACGCTCGCCTGGAATTGCGTGACGCCGGGGATGACCGGCGTCGGCGAGGTCGTGCAGACCGCCTTCCGGGTTGCCCCGGATTCACTCGATATGTGGGTGAATCGGCTCAATTCCTCGGGAATCCCCAATCGATTGGAATTGTCGCCCTTCGGAGAGCGCATGCTCTGCTTTGCCGATCCAGATGGCACCGTGCTTTCGCTGGTTGAGACGTGGGAGAAGCAACCCGCCAGCACCGGCCAGAACTCCACGGCTGATCGTGCGCTACGCGGTCTACATGGTGTTACGCTGAACGTCCGCGAGGAGGATGAGACCATCGACATCCTTCAGAAGGTTTTCGATTTCCAACTGGTCTCTCAGAGAAACGGGGCCATGCGCTTCGTGGCTCATGACGGCCCGGGCGGAACGATCACCTTGCGCATGATCGGAAAGTCTTCGCGGGGGCGCCTCGGCGGTGGCACCATCCGGCACGTCGCCTTTCGGTCCAGGAATTTCGACGATCGTTCGGCGATGGTCGAGAAACTTCAATCGGCGTACGGCATCGTGGTGAGCGATCCCATCGAGCGAACTTACCTGAATGCGGTAGGCTTTCGCGCGCCTTGTGGGGTGCTTTTCGAGATCGCGACCGACGGCCCGGGATTCGCAGTCGACGAGGCGCCGGAGCGGCTGGGCCAACAACTTCAGCTTCCGACCTTTCTCGAAGAACGTCGTGCCGAACTGGCGGCGATCCTGCCACCGCTCGCTTGAACTGACTGCCGATCATCGTGGATCCGGCATTCCATGAAATCGGTTAGTCGTGGGCACATGAATTCGAGAAATGCTCTCACGCGGAACGGCAGCCGGGGTCCACCATGATAGAGCGCGTGTATTTGTTCTTCATCACCCGCCGTGCCCTCGAGCACTTCGACCAGGCGGCCAGCCGAAATATCGTCACGAACGTGATAGTCGGCGAGCCTCGCCAGGCCGATGCCCGCGATTGCCATTCGTCGCAGGCTCTGAGCGTTATTCGCAAGTAGCGAGCCGCTGATCGCCCGATCGACGATTCGTCCGCTCTCCTTCAAAGGCCAAACTGGAGCAGAGCGCCGGAAATTGAATCCCAGGCAGTTGTGACGTGAGAGATCTTCGACTCTCTCGGGCCTGCCCAGGCGATCTATGTAGTCTGGAGACGCGACGATTCTTCTCTTGACGACCCCGATGCGTCGGGCAACCATCGCGGAGGCCTGCAAGGGGCCGACCCGGAAGGCGACATCGGTCCGGTCGAGATACATATCGACGATTTCGTCGGAAAGTGAGATGTCGACCACGATCGCGGGGTGAGCTTTCCAAAAGGCGGGGAGCAGGGGCTCTAGGCCAAGAACGCCGAAGGCAACCGTGGTATTGACCCGGACCGTTCCGCCCGCCGCCGCTGCGCCGCGCGAAATGTCGCGTTCAATGCTATCGAGCTCGGCCAGCAGTGCAACGCTCTTATCCTGATAGATCCGTCCCTCGGACGTGAGCGACAGCCGCCGCGTCGAACGCTCGAACAGTCTGACGCCCAGCCTGGCTTCAATCCTTCCGATGAGCTTGCTGACGGTGGACGGCGTCATCAACAGTCGACGCGCTGCCTCCGAATAACTCCCGGCTTCCGCCACCCGAAGGAAAACCTGCATTTCGCCTACGCGATTGTCCATCGTGTGCCCGTCTATGAAACCGTTTCACAGATAAATTGGACTCTGAGCGGATTATCAAGTCCTCCTAATGTCACCTATCGTGTGTCATCGTTTCCTTTTGCAATCCGGCTTTTCGAAGCTGCCAGTGGCTGTCCGATCGATGACTTGAACGAAAACGACTATCGCACTATGAGAAAAACTGGTGCGGTGGACGTGATCGGCGCCTGGTCCTTCGGATTGACTGTGGTGGCATATCCAACGGTGGATAGCTTTGAATACCCCGATGACGGAACTGTCTGATAGTGCGGCAGGCGGCTTCTATGGTCGTCGCCTGAGCCAGCACCTGGGAATGGAAGGCGACTGCCTTCTACGGATCAACCGCGAAGGACGGTTGGCACTCGCGATGACCCGGCTGACCTGCTCCCGGTTCGTTCGGGAGCGGACCGCGGCCATTCCTTCCGAGCCGGCCTTCAGTATCCTGCATCAGCTCGGCGACCTCGAACGGCATTCCTGTTGGCTCGCGGGACGGCCGAAGTATTCGGGAGCTTTCGGTGCGGGGACCGTCAGCGTGACCAATCTGATGGACAACCCCCAGTGCGAGTTCAAGGGGCCGTTCGATGCTGTCCAATACTACGTGCCGCGGACTGCTCTGGACGAGTTCGCGCGCGAGCACGGGGCCAAGCCAATCTCGACGCTCAAATGGAGCAGGGATCAGCGTGATCCCTTCCTGTCGACCCTGTCCAGCGTTCTGCTCAGCGCGGTGGAGCAGGATCCGACGACCAATCAACTCTTCATCGACCAGATCGGCTTGAGCCTGCTCGCCCATTTCGCGCAGACCTATGGCGGCATGCGCCCGAGCGATGGAGTTTCAGGCGGAGGCCTTGCCCCGTGGCAGGAGCGCCGCGCCAAGGAGATCATGCGGACGCGGCTTGCCAGCAATCTGACGATCGCTGATGTTGCCGCGGAGTGCAAATTGACGCCCAGCCACTTCGCAAGATCGTTCCGCCGCAGCACCGGGGTCGCTCCACACGAATTCCTCTCGCAGCTTCGGATCGATGAGGCCAAGCGTCTCATGCTGACCACGAAGCTACCGCTGGCTGACATCGCGCTCATCTGCGGCTTTGGCGACCAGAGCTACTTCACCAGGGTGTTCTCCCGCAATGTCGGAGCGAGCCCCGGAGCCTGGCGAAGGGCCCGCTCCGAAGGCTGACACGCGAGCGTGGTTGTGTCTCAAGCCGGTCGGATCATGTCGCGGGCGTAAGCCAGGCCGATCCCGTATCCCCCTGCATGAGACTCTATTATGGCGCGTGCGCCGTCGTAGGTTTCATGCCTTGTCCAATCGCGCTGCATCTCGAGCAGGACTTGGATCCAGGACGTCGGGTGGGTGCCGGCGGCCTGCATCCGGCCGAGGGCCAACTCGTGGCTAGCGGTCGTGAGCCCTCCGCAGGCATCGCCGACCACGTACACTTCCAGACCGGCTGAGAGTGCCGAAAGCACTGCGAACGTTACGCATGCCTCGGTAAGCAGGCCTGAGACGATCAAACGGCTCCGACCGGTAGCGAGGACGGCCTCACGCGCCTTGTCGTCCTCCCACACATTCATGCTGCGCCGGTCGATCGGCTCGATGCCGGGCAGCGCGGACTTAACGGCCGGCATCAGCGGCCCGCTGTACACCTTTGTCGCCGAGGTCGAGGCGACGACTGGCAGCCCGAACACCGTCGCGGTCTTGGCGAGCGCGACGACGTTGTTGATGAGAACCTGCCGGTCGATCGAACCCACGCCGAACGCCAGGCCGGCCTGTTGGTCGACCAAAAGCAGGGCGCAGTCCTTGGGCTCGAGCAGATGAAGAGGATTCGCGGCCATCGACTTTCCCCTGCTAGGCTTTCAGGAACGCGAGGAGGTCCGCATTGACCTGATCGGCATGTGTCGTCGCCGTCGCGTGCGGAGCGCCCGGATAGGTCTTCAGTTTGGCCCCCTTGATCATCTCGGCTGCCAGCTTGCCTGTATAAGGGAGCGGCACGACCTGGTCGTCCTCGCCATGGATCACCAGAGTGGGCACGTTGATCTTGGCCATGTCAGGCCGGAAGTCGGTTTCCGAGAACGCGGTCACGCAATCGATTGTCGCCTTGACCGACGCCTGAAGGGCGATCTGAAGCGTCTGCTTGAATATGCCTTGCGACACCTTCATTCCGTGGTTCGTGCCGTAGAAGAGCGGGCTAAAGTCATCCAGGAACTGCGGCCGGTCCTTGATCAGGCCGGCCTTGATGCCGTCGAACACCGACTTGTCGACGCCGTCGTGGTCCGAAGTCTTGACGAACAGCGGGGTCACGGCGCTGAGCAGGACAAATTTCGACACCCGCGACGTTCCGTGGCGCGCCACGTAGCGGGCGATGTCTCCGCCTCCCATGGAGAATCCAACGAGCGTCACATCCTTCAGGTCGAGATGATTGACGAGGTCGGCGATGTCGTCGGCGAAGGTGTCGTAGTCATAGCCGGTCCAGGGCTGGCTCGACCGGCCGAAGCCCCTGCGGTCGAACGCAACGGTTCGGTAACCGTGCTCGGCGAAGAAAAGCATCTGCGCGTCCCACATGTCCGCGCTGAGCGGCCAGCCATGGCTGAACAGGATCGGCTGTCCGCTTCCCCAATCCTTGTAATAAAGCTCGGTACCGTCCCGCAATCTGATAAGGGGCATCGTTCGCTCCTGTGACGAGGTTATGAGGACCGGGACGTCATCTGGCACGATCGCCCGGCCCTCCTGCGCGCAAGGTCGCGGATGGAGCGCGGATTGGCTTGGATGATCTGCGCGCCCTTTGGACATGCTGGCGGTCTCAGGCCAAGGCCGCCGACGGGCGGTCGGCAATCTGTCGCAGCTGGACGAGTCATCGGGCCGGAGTCCAAGCCGCGACGAAATCGTCCAAGCGTTGGCCGGCGTTCAGGGGTCACGATGCAGCCGCTTGCACCGTCCCTTTCGCTCGATCGCCGATGCCGATCGCAGGAGAACTTCTCGATGTCGAAACTCGATATGCTCACCCCCGACAACAGCGCGATCGCTCTGATCGACTATCAGCCGGCGATGTTCCAGGGCGTTCAATCGCACGACCGCTTGGTCACGGTTAATAACGTTCAGATCCTCGCAAAGGCCGCCAAACTTTTCAAAATCCCGACCGTACTGACGACGGTGGCGAGGGATTCGTTCTCGGGCCCCTTCATGCCGGAGGTCACCTCGCTGTTTCCGAAACACGACGTCATCGACCGCACGTCGATGAACTCCTGGCTCGACGCAAACTTCCGAAAGGCGGTGGCTGCCACTGGTCGCAAGAAATTCGTACTGGCCGGTCTCTGGACCGAGGCCTGCGTGATCTTTCCGACGTTGGACATGCTCAAGGAAGGCTACGAGGTTTACATTGCTGCCGATGCTTGCGGCGACCTCTCGCTCGAAGCTCATAACCGCGCAATGGAGCGCGCCATCCAGGCGGGCGCTGTTCCCATAACCTCTTCGCAGTACGCCTACGAGCTTCAGCAGGATTGGGCGCGCAGCGAAACCTACGAAGGAATGATGGACATCCAGCGCGCACATTCGCCCTACGGAATTCAGATCCGGTTCTCCAAGTGGGCGCTAGGGGAGCACGCCTCCGAAGGCGGCACGAAAGCCGGCTAGACCTCCTCAAATAGCGGATAGCCGAGATGAAAATCTATGCGTTGTCGCTCGGCGCCGGCCTTTTGGTCGGCGTCATCTACAGCCTGCTCAATGTGCGTTCGCCGGCGCCCCCGCTGGTTGCCCTGGTCGGGCTTCTCGGCATTCTCGCCGGCGAACAGATCGTTCCCGTTGCTCGCCAGTTGCTGGCCGGGCACGGGCTCGCATCCGCGTGGCAGCAGGCAAAGTGCGCTCCGCACATGTTCGGGATGCTGCCCGGCCGTCAAACCGACCAATCGCGAGACGCTGCCTCGGTGGGCGGCCTGGAGAAGCACTCATGAGTTCAACACCTGATATCATCCTGCACCGCGGTTTGTTCACGACGCTCGATCGGTCAAACCCCACGGCTTCGGCAGTCGCGATCGCCGACGGCCGCTTCGTCGCGGTCGGCCACGATCATGACGTGATGAAGCTGGCGGGGCCGTCCACGAAAATCGTTGATCTCAAGGGGCGACGCGTGTTGCCCGGCTTGATCGACAATCATCTGCACATCATTCGCGGCGGTCTGAACTTCAACATGGAGCTCCGGTGGGACGGGGTGCGCTCGCTGGCCGACGCGATGGACATGTTGAAGCGACAGGTCGCCGTCACGCCGCCGCCGCAGTGGGTGAGGGTGGTCGGCGGTTTCACCGAACACCAGTTCGCAGAGAAGCGGCTTCCGACGATCGACGAGCTTAACGCCGTCGCGCCCGACACGCCGGTCTTCCTGCTGCATCTCTACGACCGCGCCATCTTGAACGGCGCGGCGCTGCGTGCCGTTGGCTATGAGAAGGATACGCCTGAACCGCCAGGCGGCGAGATCGTGCGCGATGTGAAGGGCAACCCGACGGGGTTGCTGCTGGCCAAGCCCAATGCCAACATCCTGTACGCGACGCTCGCCAAAGGACCCAAGCTGCCATTCGACTATCAGGTCAACTCGACTCGTCACTTCATGCGGGAATTGAACCGGTTGGGCGTGACCGGGGCGATCGATGCTGGCGGCGGATTCCAGAATTACCCAGAGGACTACGCTGTCATCCAGAAGCTGAGCGACGAGGGTCTTTTGACGATCCGGCTCGCGTACAATCTCTTCACCCAAAAGCCGAAAGGCGAGAAGGAGGACTTCCTCAACTGGACGAAGACCTCGAAGTACAAGCAGGGCGACGACTATTTCCGGCACAACGGTGCCGGCGAGATGCTGGTGTTCTCGGCGGCGGATTTCGAGGATTTCCGCGTCGCGCGTCCGGACATGCCTTCGGAAATGGAGAGTGAGCTCGAGGAAGTCGTTCGGGTTCTGGTCCAGAATAAGTGGCCGTGGCGGCTCCACGCGACCTACGACGAAACGATCTCGCGGGCGCTCGACGTCTTCGAGCGGGTGGACCAGGACATGCCTTTGGAAGGACTGCACTGGTTCTTCGATCATGCCGAGACGATCTCGGATCAGTCGATCGACCGCATCGCGGCGCTCGGTGGCGGCATCGCCGTACAGCATCGCATGGCTTACCAGGGCGAATACTTCGTCGAACGATACGGGGCGGGCGCAGCCGAGGCGACGCCGCCGGTCAAGAAGATCATCGACAAGGGCGTGAAAGTATCTGCCGGCACCGATGCCACCCGCGTGGCGTCCTATAACCCTTGGGTCTCGCTGTCGTGGCTGGTTACCGGTCGCACCGTCGGTGGGCTGCGGATCACGCCGCAACGCAACTGCCTGGATCGGGAGACGGCGCTGCGAATGTGGACCGAGAACGTGACGTGGTTCTCCAACGAAGAGGGCAATAAGGGTCGCATCCAAGTGGGGCAGCTCGCAGACCTCATTGTTCCAGACCGCGACTACTTCTCCTGCAGTGAAGCAGAGATCGCCGACACAACTTCCATCCTGACTATAGTCGGCGGCAGGATTGTATTCGGTGCGGGCGATTTCTCTAAGTTAGAGGCGGTTACGCCGCCGCCGGCTATGCCGGATTGGTCGCCCGTCCGCCGGTTCGGCGGCTATGCGGCTTGGGCGGACGACAACGGGAAGAAGGAAAGTGCCCTCGCCATGAAGGCGATGCAGATGTGTGGTTGCGCAAACTCCTGCGGCGTGCATGGACATGATCACGCCTCGGCCTGGTCGAGCCGCCTTCCGGTCTCCGACCTAAGGAGCTTTTGGGGCGCGCTCGGGTGCGCGTGTTGGGCGGTCTGATATGACGCCGAATTGGGTATCCACGATTCTGCGATGGCCACCGCTGTGGCATGCGGCGAGGCTGGCGCTGGTCTCAGCCTACGTGCTCGGCGGCTTTACCAAGCTGCTTGACTTCGCGGGTGCGGCGGCCGAGCAGGAACATTTCGGCCTGTATCCAGGCCCGTTGTGGGCTGCAGCGGCCATTGTGGTCGAACTTGGTGGCTCACTGCTTGTCATCGTCAATCGCTTCGTGTGGTTCGGAGCAGGCGGGCTCGGTGTGCTGACGTTCGTCGCGATGCTCACCGCCAACGCCTTCTGGACAATGGGTGGCCATGAGAGATTCGTGGCCACGAATGCCTTCTTTGAACATCTCGGCTTGATTGCAGGCCTCATCATCGTGTCAATCGCTGCCGGCCAGGCTTCTTCCGGCTCGAGCCGAGCTGCGCGATCTCACGCCTTCCAAGGAGTTTCTCAATGAAATCGACAAGGATATTCGCTCTGCTGGCGCTTGCCGCGGCTGTCGCGGCGATTACGCCGGTCACCGCAAAGGACGCAACGAAGTCCAAGGAGGCGGGGGTTGCTGTAGCGCCCCAGTACGATACGACGCACGTCTACGTGGCGCCTGAGGACGTGGACAAGTTCGTGTCGAGTTTCCTGGCGACTTTCGGCGGCAAGAGCACCAAGCAGGTGGTGGCGACAGTTACACCGACGCCGAGCAGCACCACGTCGCAATTGCTGCAAACGCCCGTGGGCACGGTCTCATTGTTCGGCTTCAAGACGCCGATTCCGTATCCGTTCGGCGCGGAACGGAACGGCTATCTCGTCAGCGACATGGACGAGGCAATCAAGGCGGCGCGCGCAGCGGGCGCCGACGTAATCGTTTCCACTTTCCCCGATCCGATCGGGCGCGATGCCGTGATTCAATGGCCTGGCGGTGTCAACCTGCAAATCTACTGGCACACGACGAAGCCCAATTACGCCGCGTTCGAGCGGATTCCGGAGAACCGCGTGTACGTCTCACCCGATCGGGTGGCTGCGTTCACCAAGAGCTTCGTTGCATTTTCCCGTGGCAGGATCGTCTCCGACGATGCAAAAGCGCCGGGCGCCGAGATCGGCAGGTCGGACGCCACCTACAGGCGCATCAGGATCGAGTCGGCCTTCGGGAAGATGGTCGTGCTGGTCACGGATGGTCATCTGCCCTATCCCTACGGTCGGGAGACGACGGGCTATGAAGTGACCGACCTCGCTGCCACGCTCGCAAAGGCGAAGGAGGCCGGTGCAACCGTACTCGTCGAACCCCACACGTCGGACGGCCGCTCGGCGGCGTTCGTCGTCTTCCCGGGCGGCTACGTCGCCGAGATCCACTCGCTCACGCAGAAGAGCGCCGCGCGGGCCGACGGCAAATAAGGGTGATGGCCGTCGATGTCGGATTGGACCGGTCAGCGCAGCTTCTGGATCGTCGTCATGCTTGCGACCGTCGTCGCCGGTGTCGACCACGCGCGAGCGGACGACGGTGATGCCACGCTTCCGAAGCGGCCCGCGATTCAGGCGAATCGCTGGGCGGAAGACTGGTCGGTTCTCGCCGATCCGAGACTGCGCACAGAACCGTTCGACGACCTCAAATACATTCCGCTTTGGGCCACCGACCCGAAGAGCTACATCTCATTGGGCGCCACGTTGCGCGAGCGTTTCGAAAGCAACAACGCGGCGGGCTTCGGCACCGGCAACACGCCGTCGGATAGCTACTTCCTGCAACGGCTGCAGGTTCATGCCGATATCCACTTCAATGAAAACTGGCGAGCGTTTGTTCAGTTGGAGGATGACCGAGCGTTCCATAAGTTCAACGTCACATCAGTCGATCAGGACAGGCTCGACCTTCGCCTTGCATTCATCGAGTACGTCGACAAGTTTGGCGACGGGACTCTCAAGGCTCGGGTGGGCCGGCAGGACTTCGCGTTCGATCTGCAGCGTTTCGTGTCATCGCGAGATGGACCGAACGTTCGGCAGTCTTTCGACGCGCTTTGGGCCGATTGGGAGACTGGCCTTTGGCGTTTCATCGGTTTCGTCAGCCATCCGGTGCAGTATTTCGATGGGCGTCCGTTCGACGATACGTCGAACGACAATTTCCGATTCAGCACGCTCAGGGTCGAGCGCAAAGTGCTCGGCGACGACGAGCTATCCGGTTACTATTCGCTCTACGAACGAAGCAACGCCAAGTACCTCGACGCTTTCGGCGAGGAGCACCGGCACGTCTTCGATGCACGGTTCGCGGGCAAGGCTCAACAGTTCGATTGGGACCTGGAGGCCATGGGCCAGGTGGGCCAGGTGGGCACCAAGGACATTCGTGCCTGGGCCGTCGGCGCGCGAACGGGCTACACGCTGGCAAGCGTGCCATGGCAGCCTCGCCTGGGACTCCAGTTCGACGCCGCCTCCGGAGACCATCATCCCGCGGACGGAACGCTGGGCACGTTCAACCCGCTCTTCCCGAACGGCTACTACTTCACGCTCGCCGGTTACACGGGTTACGTGAACCTGGTGCATCTCAAACCTTCCATCACCATCAGCCCGGCGGACCGGCTGAAGGTGATGGGAGCGATCGGGTTGCAGTGGCGCGAAACGACGGCCGACGCGATCTACGTCCAGCCCAACGTGCCGATAGCGGGCACCGCCGGCAAGGGCAGCAATTGGACGGGAGCTTACGGGCAGCTTCGCGTCGACTACGCCTTCAACGATCATCTTACGGGCGCCATCGAGGCCGTGCATTTCGACGTCGGCGACACGATCATCCGCGCCGGCGGACACACTAGCAACTATCTGGGTGTCCAGATTCAGTATGGTTGGTAACATGCCGCGCAATATACTCCTGCTTCCGCTCCTCATGAGCCTGAATGCGGGTTTCGTCGATACCGCCGGCTTCCTTGCGCTCCAGGGACTGTTCACCGCGCACGTCACCGGAAATTTCGTCACGTTCGGCGCGGCCATGGTGCTCGGCACGTCCGGCGCCCTCGCGAAACTGCTGGCGCTGCCGGTCTTCTGCCTGGTCGTGATCGGCACTCGGGTCTTCAGCTTCTTTCTGCCTGCGATCGGATTGCCGATCTTCCGCTCGATGCTCGCCCTCAAGGTGATGCTGCTGGCAATTGGCGCGGTCTGCGCCGTCCGCTTCGGACCGTTCGTGCAAGGTGATAGCTGGCAGGCGATCACCACCGGCATGATCCTGGTGGCCGCGATGGCCATTCAGAACGCCGCGCATCGCATCCACATGGGGACGGAACCCCCGAGCACTCTCATGACAGGTACCACCACCCAAATCATGATCGACGTCGCCGACTTCATACGGGGCGCGCCGGTCTCGGTATTGTCGGTGGCCATACCGCGTATCGGTAAGATGGCCGCGAGCGTGACGGCATTTGCGCTGGGTTGCGCGGCCGGAGCAGTTCTCTATGCGAAGCTCGGGACGTGGTGTTTTGTGATCCCTCCGTTGATCGCGGCGCCAGCCGTGTTCCTGGCCGCCGCTGAGCCAAAGTGATGGCACGGGGCGACAAAGGGGCATGACAAGCTCGGCGGCACGACCTTGCGATCGATCGGGCATATCCACCGAATTCAACGGATTCTCGACAACGACGCGCCCTACGTGACTCCCGAGGACATGCTTGCCGAGTTGCTCGACGACAACAAGCGGATGACGACGCTGCTGCGCGAGGCCCACGCGGTCTGCGAGGAGCACAACGACGTGGCGTCGACGAGCCTTATTGAGAATTGGATCGACGAGGCCGAGCGAAGAACCTGGTTTCTCTATGAATGCACGCGAGGGAAGGATTAGCCGAACTAACTAAACCAAGCCCGGTCGGCGGGCCGCCGGACGAGCTGTCCGAACGGCACGTCGACCGGGTCTGAGATCGATCGTCAGGAGACCGTTGCTTGGTGCTTCGCTTCGGCTACCCACGCGCGGGCGAAGGTGATGTCGGCCTGCGAGAGCTGATGGCCCGCCGGGAGGAGTCGATGGTCAACCTTTGCTCCCGCCGTCGACAGCATGGCGGCCAGCGCATCCGCATTGTCAGCAGGAACGATTGGGTCTTGCCGTCCGGACAGGATCAAGACCGGCTTCCCGTCGAGATCCGCGGCAGGAGGGTCCGTCAGCGGGACCATGGCGCGCAGCAGGATCGCTCCGGACAGCACCCGGGGCCTCATCAGGAGAAGCGCGGCGGCGATGTTGGCGCCGTTCGAGTAGCCCACGGCGAGCGGCGATCCGATGCCATACCGGTAGCGAGCGTCTTGGACGAACTCCCCAAGTTCAAGCGCGCGATGGCGGACGTCTTCCTCGTCGAAGACGCCTTCCGCGAGGCGGCGAAAGAAACGTGGCATCCCGTTCTCGAGAACGCGGCCGCGAGGCGACAGGAGCGGGGAGCCCGGCGAGATCATGGCACCGAGCTGCAGCAGATCGTTCTCGTCGCCGCCCGTGCCGTGAAGGAGCAGCAAGGGCGGCACGCCCGTCCGGCCGCCAGGTTCGAAGCGATACGTGAATGGAGGCCTTGCGGTCATGACGCGGCTCCCTGAAGCACGGGCAGAACGCCCTCGATTTCCTTGCGGTGCGGCTCGAGGAAGCTCGGCAGTTTCAGGTCGCGGCCGAGCGTTTCGACCGGTTCGTCCACTGCAAATCCCGGAATGTCCGTCGCGATCTCGAACAGCACGCCGCCCGGCTCCCGGAAGTAGATCGATCGGAAGTAGTTGCGATCCTTCTGTTCGGTGGGATGCAGTCCATGATTGCTGACGAGCTTCTCGGCCATGTCTCCCTGTTCGGCGTCGTCCTTGGCACGGAATGCGATGTGGTGCACCGAGCCGCGGCCCTGCCTGCCGCGCAGAAAACCCTTCGCCTCATAGACGTCGACCACGTTTCCCTGCGCGTCGCCGGGCGCCTTGAACCGGATTACGGAGCCCTCCCGCGCGGTCTCACGGAAGCCGAACACGTCGGTAAGGACCTTGGCGGTCCTGGTCGCGTCGTCAAGCAGGAGAGTGACGCCTTGGAAGCCGCGGATTGCATGCTCCGCCGGTACGTCGCCGTTGCTCCATGCCGGTTCGTTCTCTGCGCCCGGGATACCGACAAGGGCAAGCGCCATGCCGTCCGGATCAGAGAAGGCGAGCACGGACTCGCCAAAGCGCTTTTCGAGCGCCTCGAACTTGATGCCCTTTTCCAGGAAGCGCTGTGTCCAGTAACCGAGCGAGCCCTGCGGGACACGGAAAGTGGTTTGATGGGTTTCGCCGACACCGCGGCGTCCCTCCGGAGCCCCTTCCCAGGGGAAGAAGGTGAGGATCGTGCCTGGCCGGCCGGCCTCGTCTCCGTAATAGAAATGGTAGGTCGCGGGATCGTCGAAATTGACCGTCTTCTTGACGAAACGCAGGCCGAGGTCCCGCGTGTAGAAGCCGAAATTCCTCTGCGGGTCGCCTGCAATGGCGGTGACGTGATGAATGCCTGACATCTTGCCCTCTGGGTTTCGAAAGAGCCGCCTGGCTCTGCGTCGACATATCGGATGGCTTTGAATAGAGAACAATCCGTGCTCTTGTGGCGTCTCTGTCTACAATTTGGCGACAATTGGGGTCTGACATGGACAAGTTGACCTGCCTGAAGGCCTTCGCGAAGGTGGTGGAAACCGGGAGTTTTTCCGAGGCGGGCCGCCAGTTGCGCCTGTCCAGGTCCGCCGTCAGCAAATACGTCGCGGAACTGGAAGAGAGTCTTGGCGTGCAGCTTCTGAACCGCACGACCCGACACGCGAGTCCGAACGAGAACGGTCAGCTCTATTTCGAGCGGGCGCTGGTGATCCTCTCTGAGCTCGATGCCGCCGACCAGGCGGTTGCGCATTTGCAGTCGACGCCGCGCGGCCTCCTGCGCATCAATGCACCGATGTCATTCGGCACGATCAGACTGGGGCCGGCGATCGCCGACTTCATGACCAAATATCCAGAGATGCAGCTTCAGCTTGTGCTGAGCGACGACCTCGTCGATCCGGTTCAGGATGGATTCGATGTGACGCTCAGGATTGCCGAGCTCGAATCGTCGAGTTTGATCGCGCGGAAGATCACGCCGATGCCGAGAGTGATCTGCGCTTCGCCGGACTATCTCAAGCGGCACGGTACGCCTCATCACCCGCAGGACCTTCGCAATCACGTCTCGCTGACCTACGGCTTCTTGCTTACTGGCAATCAGTGGAAGCTGTCTGGCGCGGATGGGAAGCACTGGATCCAACCCGCCTGGTCCCTATGCGTCAACAACGCGGAGGTGCTGCGCGACGTCGCCGTCAAGGGAAGGGGCGTAGCGTTGATACCCGAGTTCATCGCCCGAGAGGCGCTGCAGAAGGGACGATTGAAGGCGATCTTGAAAGACTTTTGGGCGCCGCCGCTCACATTGTATGCGGTCTATCCGCCGACCAGACACCTGTCAGTGAAGGTGCGGCTCTTCATCGATTTTCTCGTCGAACGTTTCGGGCGTGAAGTAGATACGCGAGTGAACTGAAATGGCCGAGACTTCCGATCCATCGCCTCGATCTTATCCCCCGTCGGTCTCGTTCGTGCGAAGAGCCGGCCCGATCGCGGTCGCCGCCGGCAGCGCGGACCTCGCCGAGATCGAAAACTGGCTGCTGGAAGAGGCCTCCGCCGAGCGGCAGATGATCGATCTCCTGGTCAAGCTGATCCGTCGGATGACGGCCGCCGGCTCTTCGGTCGATCGACTGACCCTGCACATCGGCACGCTCCATCCCCAGCTTGTGGGCTTTGCGTGGGTCTGGAACGCCGACGATGGCTTCTGCGACGAGGTGCGGGTCGCTGACGCGGCGGTCGATTCCGATGCCTACAAGCTCAATCCGCTGCAGCGCATCGTGGAGACCGGCGAGACGATCCGGCGAACGCCGAATGAGCCGTCGGCGCAGTCAGAATTTCCCATCATGATCGAACTCGCGGCCGCCGGCATGACCGATTACGTGGCGATTCCCTTATCCGGTCTGGATACACGTAACGTGATCACCATCGCGACGAAAGCGGCCGGCGGCTTCGCCGAAGCGGAGATTGATGACCTGACCCGCCTCTTCAAACTATTCGCCTTGCACGTGCAGCGGCACAGCGAGTTGAAGATCTCCGAAAACGCGCTCGGCGCCTACCTTGGTTACGGCGCCGCCGCTAAGGTGCTCGAAGGCGCGATCAAACGCGGCGCAGGAGACTCGATCCGCGCTGTGATTTGGGTCTCGGATCTCCGAAACTTCACGAAAATGTCGGACGTACTGGCCGCGGCCGACATGCTGGTGCTGCTCAACGCCTACTTCGAGGCGATGGTGAGCGCCGTGGCCGCTCACGGCGGCGAAATTCTCAAATTCATCGGCGACGGAATGCTCGCTGTCTTTCCGGTGACGGTCGGAGCCGCCGAAGCGTCGCGCGCGGCCGTCTCGGCGGCGAGGGAGGCGATTGCCAGACTCGAAGCCGCCAATCGGAACATCCGGGTCGCATCCGACGCCGAAGGCCGCGCCTTGCTGCGGGCAGGCATCGTTCTTCACGAAGGCGAGGTCTTTTTCGGCAATATCGGCGCTCCGGACCGCCTCGACTTCACGGTCATCGGCGCAGCCGTCAATGAGGCCTGCCGCGTGGAAGCGCTCACCAAGATCATAGGCCGGGACTTGCTCATGACGGAAGCCGTCGCCCGACACCTCTCTCACGATGTCGAGCATCTGGGTGAGCACCAGTTGCGCGGCGTCTCCGCCCGGATGTCCGTGTACGGAATGGCGGGCTGACGGATGCGCTGGCCTACCAGTTCCGCGGTTCGGCCAGCACTAAGCTCGCTCAGCGGCCTCTCTGCTGCCAGTGTCGAGCGTCGGATAGTCGAGATATCCGGAATCCGAACCGCCATATATCCCGAACGGCTGCGCTGAGCTGTAGGGGCCGCCAACTCGAATTCGCGCCGGAAGGTCCGGATTGGCGAGAAAGAGACGGCCGAAAGCGACCGCGTCCGCCTCGCCGGAATCGACGATCCGCGCGGCTTGCTCGGGGGTGATGCCCGCATTGACGATAAGGGGCCCGCGATAGAGTCCACGGAATATCGGCAGCATCCTTTCGTAGTCGGGCGCTCCGGTCCAGGCGTTGGTGTCGGCAAGATGCAGATATGCAAGTCCGGCAGTCCCCAACCAATGTGCGAGTTGCCCATAGGTATCCTCCGGTTTCGGGTCCCGAACGCTGTTGTAGTCGGCGAAAGGCGATAGCCGCAGTCCTATCCGTGAACGCGGCACGACATCGGAAATCGCCGCGACGATTTCCAGAAGCAACCTGGATCGTCGTTCGGCGCTCCCGCCATAGTCGTCGGTTCGCAGGTTAATCGTCGGGGACAGAAACTGGTGGATCAGATAACCATTGGCGCCGTGGATCTCGACTCCGTCGAAGCCTGCGCGCACGGCGTTGGCGGCCGCAAGTCGGAATTCGCTCACGACGCCCTGGATCTCCGCAGAGGTCATTGCGCGCGACGACGTAGCGGCGATCCGCACGTATGCGTCGTTGGCGAGGAGCGCCCACACCTGCAGCCGATCCAGATCGTCGTTCACGCCCGACGGAGATAGCGGCTGTCTGTCGGACAGCAGGCCACGCGCGCTCGCCCGCCCGGCGTGCCAGAGCTGCGCGACGACGCGCCCTCCTTCTTCGTGGATTCGATCGACGATCGCTTTCCATCCTTCGGTCTGTTCCTCCGTCCAGAGACCGGGCGTCCGGTCGAAGGCGCGGGACAGCGGTCCCACGTTCACGCCTTCGGTCACGATAAGGCCGGCGCTCGCCCGCGCTGCGTAATACTCCGACGCGGTGGGATTGATGACGCCGCGCTCGTCGGCGCGCGAGCGCGTCATCGGGGCCATTACTATTCTGTTCGCAAGATCGAGATCGCCCAAAGCCGTCGGATGAAAGAGACTCGCCATGTTCAACACTCCTTAGAAGTTCGCGTCGTTCGCCGAGACAAATCGAGCTACTCGGTACTTCTCTCGCCCGAGCAGCGATTTCCCAGCGCGAGACCGCATTGGTAGAGAGCGTTCCCGTATTCGAGCTGCAGCCGCTCGGTGGACGAGAGCGCGACGTTGACGTTCGCGCGCGCCGATGCGCATGTCTCGAGACCTCCCAATGTAGCCGTGCCGTCAGTGACGCGACGCCTTGCCGATCCGTGAGGAAAGCGTCGGTGCCTGCAGGAGCAGACCCGCCATCGCCAGCGCGGCCCCATAACCGCAGACGCCAAGCCAGGACAGATGCGCGTAGGCCCAACTCGCCCCGAGGGATCCGAGCGAACCGCCGACGAACATCGCCGTCATGAACACGGTATTCAGCCTGCTTCGCGCCTCTGGGCGAAGCGCGAAGATCAGGTGTTGATTCGAAACGAGCGCAGCGTTCACGCCCACATCGAGCAACACCACCCCGACGACCAGTCCGGCGACGGCGTTCCAGCCCGCGAAGGCGATCCAAGAGGAAAGGGATATGGCGGCAGCGACCGCAATAACCAGATGAGGCCCCCGCTTGTCGGCTAGTCGACCAGCGAGAGGCGCGGCCAAGATGCCCGACGCGCCGATGACACCGAACAGGCCGGCGATCTCCGGTCCGAGTCCGAATGCGGGTTCCTGAAGGTGGAAAGACAGGACGGTCCAGAACGCAATGAAGGAGGCGAACAGCATCGCTTGCGTCGCGGCGGCCAGTCGAAGCGCCGGCTCCTCGACGAGCAGGTGGACGAGCGAGCGCAGCGCGCTCAGGTATCCGATTTTCTGCGTCGCATGATGCCTTGGCAGGATCGAACGAACCAGCGCGGCGGCGCCGAGCGCTAACGGCACGCCCAGCCAGAACATCTCGCGCCATCCGAAGTGCGACCCGACGAAACCGGCTATCGTGCGGCTGAGGAGAATGCCACCCAGGATTCCGCTGACCACCGTTCCAACGGCGGCGCCTCTGGTCCGGTCGTCGGCCAGCATCGCGGCAAACGGGACGATCTGTTGGGCCACGGTGGCTGTTACGCCCAGCATGAGCGACGCCGCGATCAATGCGAGCGTGGACGGGGCGACCGCGGCGAATGCGAGAGCCGCTGCCAGAACGACGAACTGCGCGGCGATGAGGCGCCGCCTTTCGACAAGGTCCCCCAAGGGCACCAGGAACAGGAGTCCGACGGCGTAGCCGAATTGCGTGGCCGTTGGGATGAGACCGATTGCCGAGGAGTTCGGGTAGCTCGCCTCGATCAGGCCAAGCAGTGGCTGGTTGTAGTAGATGTTTGCGACCGCGATCCCAGCGCAAGCCGCCATGGCAAACGTGCGGGCGCGGGTGAGTTCGGGGACCTGGTGGTCCGTCGCAATTGTTGACGTCGACATGGCGGCAAATCCTCGTTTCGTCGGCACGCGGTTCCGGTTCGACGCGCCGGGCTCTTGACCTCAAGCAGGATCGACAGTTAATTATCAATCGATAAATAGCAAGGTGTCGTCAAAAAAGGGATGGCTCCTATGTGCGTGTGCTTCGTCGGCGCGCGACCGCAACGATGTTGGCGATCGCCGCGATGACATCTTGTCCGCACGTTCGCTTTTTCGGACGTGAGAGTCTTGATCGATCCTTACGTTGCGGATGAACGGACGTCTTGGATTTCATACGCACGCTTTGGATTGGTTCGTCGAACTGTGATCGGGGGGTTGTGCAAGTCGCGCATGAAACTGAAAAGAAGACGCCCGGACCCGCCTGATATGGCGTTCACATCCAAGAGGGGAGGGCGATGAAACTCAGGTTCGTTCTGCTCGCACTGCTAGCCATCGGGACGTTCGGTGGGATGGCTGCACTTTTGTATGCTTGGGAATCACCGATTCCTGCGATCGATCCGAGGTCGCTCGGCGCACCGGATCGTGCCGTGCTGCGCCGTGGAGCGAGCCTTGCCTTCCTTGGCGACTGCGCCACATGCCATACCGCGCCCGACGGACTCCCATATGCTGGAGGGCTTGCGATGCCAACGCCCTTCGGAACGATCTACTCCACGAACATCACGCCAGATCCGGAGACGGGCATCGGGCGATGGCCGGAGCAGGCGTTCATTCGCGCTCTGCGGTCCGGCGTCGATCGCGACGGACGCCACCTCTATCCAGCTTTTCCGTACGACCATTTCACGCGTGTGTCGGACGACGACGCGAAGGCGTTGTACGCCTTCTTCATGTCGATCGATCCGGTCAGGTCATCGGCGCCACCTAACGAACTTCCGTTTCCGCTCAACGTCCGTCTGACTCTGGCCGGCTGGAAGATTCTCTTCCTCCGCCAGGTGCGTTTCGCTGCCGACCCGTCGAAGGACGAGAAATGGAACAGGGGAAAGTATCTGGTTGACGGACTGGGGCATTGCGGTGCCTGCCATTCCCCTCGAAATCTTCTCGGCGCGGAAAGGACGTCGGCTGGTTTTGCAGGAGGCGAGGCCGAAGGTTGGCGCGCCTATGCGCTCGGGCGAGGCTCACTATCGCCAGTCGCATGGGACGAAGCCGCCCTCGCGGACTATCTTGCGCGCGGCTCGCATCCCCTGCATGGGACCGCTCAGGGGCCCATGGCGAACGTGGTCGACAATTTGTCCCAGGTCGATCCCGCGGACATCGGTGCAATAGCCCACTATCTCGCCTCTCTCGGCAAAGGAGAGGGGCGGAATGATGCGGAGCGGGCAGCTTCGGGTCCGGGGCGCCTGCCGCAAGCCGCCGGCGCTCAGGCAGCGACGCCCGCCATCCCGTCCGAGCCGGGCGGTGCGATCTACGCCACCATCTGTGCGTCGTGCCACGATGGCGGCAGACCCTTGCCGCTCGGCGGCTCGAGACTCGATCTCTCCACCGCGGTCGCGGACGAGACGCCCGCTAACCTGATCCATCTGGTGGTGCGGGGGATACCGGCGGCTGCCGGCGCTCCCGCGCATCCCATCATGCCCGGTTTCGGCGATGTCCTTGACGACCGGCAGATATCCGATCTCGTCAACTACTTGCGCACCCGGCTTGCCGGAAGGCCGCAATGGAATGGGTTGGCCAAAGCGGTTGCGGAAGCAAGAGGCGGCCGGTGAGTTGGACCGAACAAGGATACAGGAGGCTCGGCGAAGCAGCATGACAACCCTGATCGTCAACGGCGAGAGCCGATCCATCGCGGCGAGCCCTGACACGCCGCTGCTCTACGTCCTCAGGGACGAACTTGGTCTGTACGCGGCGAAATTCGGGTGCGGGCTCGGCCAATGCGGAGCTTGCACTGTCATTGTGGATGGCAAGGCTGTGTTCTCCTGCGTGACGCCGGTGATGGTATTGGAGGGACGGACGGTCACCACGCTGGAAGGAATCGGGAGCCGGGACGCTCCTGGCCCGATGCAGCGCGCCTTCATCGCCGAACAGGCCGCGCAATGCGGATACTGCATTCCCGGCATGATGATGCGCGCCCACGCATTGCTCAATCGCGATCCCCACGCGACCGACGAGTCGATCAGAGCGGAATTGCAGCCTCATCTCTGCCGATGCGGAACGCATATGCGTATCCTGCGTGCGATCCGGCGCGCCGCAGAAGAGATGCGGCCGAAGACAGTCGAGGCGAGGACAGGTCGATGATGCAAGCTATCTCTCGGCGCAGCGTTCTGGCCGGCGCCGGCGCGCTCATCGTCGCCTTCCGGCTCTCCGGGACGCACGCACAGACCGAAACCGGCACGGGCGGAAGTCCCTCGAAGCACGGCCTGCCAGGAAGCCTCGACGACACTCCGAGGATCGACGCGTGGATCCGCATCGACGCGTCCGGTGCCGCGACGATCCTCACCGGAAAGGCCGAGCTTGGGCAGGGCCTCAAAACGGCGCTTCTTCAGGTCGCGGCGGAGGAGCTGAAGTTGCCGCTCGGGCGGCTATCGCTGGTCACGGCCGACACGGCGTGGACGCCCAATGAAGGCTACACGGCCGCCAGCCATTCGATGCAGGACTCCGGCACCGCGATTCGGCATGCGGCGGCGCAAGCGCGCGAACTGCTCCGCGACGAGGCGGCTCGCAGATTCGGCGTGTCCGCCGCCTCGCTGAAGGTACGCGGCGGCGAGGTGTTCGGAGCCGATGGCAAGCGCCTCGGCTATGGTGAATTGGTTCGCGATCAATTGCTGTCGGTCGACGCCGGTCGGACTTCGCGCCTGACCTCGCCGGCAGACTTCAGCGTGATGAGCCGGCCCGTTGCAAGGGTCGATATTCCGGCCAAGGTGACAGGTGGAGCGGCGTACGTCCACGATCTGCGCCCCGAAGGGATGCTGCATGGTCGCGTCGTTCGCCCGCCGAGTTACGGTGCCACGTTGCAGGACTGCGATGTCGCGCGGGTGGAGCGGATGGCAGGGATCGTCAAGGTCGTGCGGGACGGCAATTTCCTCGGCGTCGTCGCGGAACACGAGTGGGTCGCGGTCCAGGCGATGCGAACCTTGGCGGCCGCGACGACGTGGATAGAACGGCAGGAGCTGCCGGACGAGGCGGATCTGCCGGCCGCATTGATGAATCTGCCATCGCGCGACACGACGATTCACGGCACCGGAAATCCCGGCGCGCCGGGAATCCTGGTCGAAGGCACCTTCAGCAGGCCTTATCTCACGCATGGATCGATCGGACCGGCGTGCGCGCTTGCGCAACTTGAGGAAGAAAAGCTCACGATTTGGACCCATACCCAAGGTGTGTTCTTCCTTCGGGATGCAATCGCCGGCATGCTGCGGATGCCCGCCGAGAACGTGCGCTGCGTCCATGCGGAAGGCGCCGGGTGCTACGGCCACAACGGTGCCGACGACGTTGCGGCCGACGCGGCGATACTCGCCGTCGCGGTGCCCGGGCGGCCGGTCAGGGTCCAACTGATGCGCGAGCAGGAGCACGCGTGGGATCCGTTCGGGCCCGGCATGGTGGTCAAGCTGAAGGCGACGGTCGGAGCCGACGGCGCGATCGCCGATTGGCACCACGAAGTTTGGAGCCAGTCGCACATGATGCGGCCCGGCCCGCCGGGGACGCTGATCGCCGCCCGACTGAAGCCGGACGCCTTTCCGCCTGCGCCACCCGTCGCCCTTGCGCAGCCGGAGGGAGGCGGCGACCGGAACGCGATTCCGCTCTACGCGATCGCGAACTGCAAGGTAATCAGCCACTTCCTGCCCGACATGCCCCTGCGCGGCTCGTCCATGCGCTCCCTGGGCGGTTATCTCAACGTCCTCTCGATCGAGAGCGTCCTCGACGAATTGGCAGCCCGCTCGGGACAAGACTCCGTGACGTTTCGACTTCGGCACACCGAAGATCCTCGAGCTCGTGAAGTCATTGAAACGGCCGCATCGCGTTTCGGTTGGACTACGCGGGTCAAGCGTTCGGAGAGCACCGGATTCGGGTTTGGCTTTGCACGTTACAAAAACCTCGAGGCTTGGTGTGCGGTAGCACTCGAGATCGACCTTCCGCGCCAAAGCGGCATCGTTCGCGTCCGTCGCGTCGTGGCGGCGGTGGACACCGGCCAGGTCGTGAACCCGGATGGTGTCCGCAACCAGATCGAAGGCGGCATTTTGCAGTCGATAAGCTGGACGCTTTTCGAACGGGTGACGTTCGATCGCACCCGCGTCACTTCGGTAGATTGGTCAGCCTATCCGATCATGCGGTTTGACAGCGTCCCGGAGTCGGTCGAAATCCACCTGATAGATCGGCCCGGCGATGCCTTCTACGGTGTGGCTGAGGCGGCGCAAGGGCCGGCGGGAGCCGCGATTGCCAATGCGATCAGGGATGCGACCGGCGTTCGGATGCATGAACTTCCGTTAACTGCAGCCCGCATCAAGAGAGCGATCGCGGTCTGATCGGAGGGAATGACTGGAGGTTTGAACGCGTCGTAGAGGTACGGCGCGCCAATACGCCCACAGCCTCCAGTTTGCTTTTCGAAGAAGGCAACGCACGTGCCTTCTAGGCCTAGACCGCTGCTTTCGCCGGTAAAACGGAGCGAACACCATTAAGGAACGTCGCCACTTTTGCATCGATAATCGAATTGACGTCCGTTTCTAGGGGCATCGAATAGATGAATTGACGCACTCCGAGATAGAAGATCGCCGCGTGGAGCGCCCACACCATCTCGATTTCGAGAACGGTAATCGGGAGTTCGCCAGTCGAGGGTCGTCCATACTCGAACCTGATCTCCTCGATGACTCTCTCGAATGCGCGCTCGCGCAGCATTTTGAGATACCGGACGTTCAATCCAAGGTCCTTCAGGCCCGCGAACATGAACAGGCGGATCCATTCGTATGTGAGAATGACCTCGGCGTATTCGCGATAAAAACGGGTCAGCCTCGCCTTCAGAGGTACCGAGCGATCGGTGATGATGTTCTCCCAGGCCGGCTTCCAGCGCCCGACGAAGACTTCCTGATAGACCCGCTCGATGAGAGCTTCCTTGCTCGGGAAGTAGCGATAGAGCAGGGGCTGGGTAATGCGCAGCCGCTTTGCGAGTTCGCGGGTCTGCCCCTCGAAGCCGTACTCGGCGAAAAACGAGACGGCTTCCCGCGCGATGATGGCTTCCCGCTCGGACGGGTCCAGCCTCTGCTGCTCTCGGATCGGCGTTCGGAGACGCGCTCTGCTGGGCTGCTTCACACCTGATTCGCCAGTTTGAGTGCTTTTGGCACTTCTACACCGATTTGCCACCGCAGCCGATCGGCCGCGACACCATCACATTTTGTTTATCAGATGATAAATAATCATTGACTTGCATCAACGACCCCCAATAATTGATCAAACGATAAATAAACCTGTTCGCAGCAGAAGGGAGGCCGCTCATGAGTGACGATCGCTGGAAGCGCCGGGTGCAGCCGAAAGCACTCGTGATCGGTGGGTCCATGGCCGGACTGTTCACTGCATTGCTGCTGCGGCGGGAAGGCTGGAACGTCGACGTATACGAGCGTATCGGCTCCGAACTGGCAGGTCGTGGCGCGGGCATCGTCACCCATCACGAGTTGTTCGAGGTACTGGCCAAGGCCGGCATCGATACTGAAGCCGCCGCCGTCGGAGTCGTCGTTCCGGGACGGCGTGTGGTGGACCGGAGTGGCCGTATCGTAGGCGAACTCGGGCTGCGGCAGGTCCTTACTTCATGGGGACACCTCTACGGACTTTTAAAAGCAGCACTCCCCACAGAAGACTATCATCACGGCAAGAACCTGATCGAAGTCGCGGAGCTTGGCGATCGCGTGGTGGCGCGTTTCTCCGATGGCTCTGAGGTTTCGGCAGATCTGCTGATCGGCGCCGACGGCATATTCTCATGCGTCAGGGCACAGCTTATGGCCGATGTCCGTCCTGCGTACGCCGGCTATGTCGCCTGGCGGGGCCTCGTCAATGAGCGGGACCTGTCACCTCGGACCCGCGCAGAATTGTGCGACTGGTTCGCCTTCAGCCTTCCTCCCGGGGAGCAGATGCTCGGCTATCCCGTCGCCGGGACCAAAGAAGAGATGGATGTCGGCGAGCGCCGCTTCAATTTTGTCTGGTACCGCCCAGCCAATGCCGATCATGGATTGGCAGATCTGCTGACCGATATCGATGGCCTCCGCCACGAATTGTCAATTCCGCCGACGAAGATTCGATCCGACGTGATCGCCTCAATGCGGCGGGACGCGGAGAGATTGCTTGCACCGCAATTTGCTGAGGTCGTTCGCCTCACGCCGCAGCCGTTCATACAGGCTATTCTGGATCTCGAGACACCACGTATGGCGCTCGGATCCCGGACGGTGATCCTGGGCGACGCTGCGTTCGTCGCCAGACCTCATGTCGGAATGGGAGTGACGAAGGCCGCGGCCGACGCGGCTGCTCTGGTCGACGCATTGCGAGCGCATCCGGCCGATCTGCCCGCAGCGCTCGCAAAATTCGAGTCGATCCGGCTTCCCTTCGGGGCTGCGGTCGTCCGGCGTGCCCGCCATCTCGGCGCATACATGCAAGCGCAAATCGCCACTGCCGAAGAGCGGGCGATGGCGGAGCGGCATCGCAGCCCCGAGGCGGTGATGGCGGAGACCGCGGTGGCGATGGGTATCGCCGCCTAACCGAATTCAAAAGGGAGGAGGAAGACCAATGGACCTGAAAACCATCCAGGACCATCCCGCGTTCAGACAGCTTGCGCGCGAACGCGCATGCCTTGGCGTGGGTATGTCGATGGTCATGGCTGCGGCCTACTTCGCTTACATCCTGACCATCGCATTCCGGCCCCGGTTGCTCGGGCATCCCCTGTGGCATGGCACCGTGATCAGCTGGGGCGTGTTGGTCGGCGTTGGTCTGATCGCGCTCGGCTTCGTTCTGACGGCCGCCTACGTCCGGCGAGCCAATTCCCGTTTCGATCAGCTCGGTCAGCTCCTTCTGGAGGACCTCCAATGATGTCGCGCTCGGCTTGCGGGGCCTTGTTCGGAACCGCCTTCGCTCTTCTTTCCAGTCCTGCAGCAGCTGACGCGCTGACTTCCGCGACCGGCACGCGGCAATCGCTGAACGCGACGGCGATCGCCATGTTCCTTGGCTTTGTCGCAGTTAGTCTTGCGATCACATGGTGGGCGGCAAGACGGGGCACGAGCACGGCAAAGGACTTCTATGCCGCCGGTGCCGGCCTCACAGGCGTCGAGAACGGGCTCGCTATCGCCGGTGATTACACCTCGGCAGCGACCTTTCTGGGCGTCACGGCGCTCGTCTATACCTCGGGCTACGACGGCATGATCTACGCCATCGGCTTTCTCGTCGGCTTTCCGATGATCCTGTTCCTGATTGCCGAGCCGTTGCGCAATCTCGGCCGTTACACCTTCGCCGACGTCGCGGCATATCGGCTGTCAGAAGTGCCGGTGAGGGCCGCCGCGAGTGTGAACACTCTCGTGATTGTGGTCTTCTATCTCATCGCCCAACTTGTCGGGGCCGGTAAGCTGATCCAGCTGTTGTTCGGGCTACCCTATATCTACGCGGTCGGCATCGTCGGCGGGCTGATGATGGTCTATGTGACGTTCGGAGGCATGCTGGCGACGACCTGGGTGCAGATCATCAAGGCCGTGCTGTTGATGTCAGGCTCGGTGCTGATGTCGATCCTGATTCTCGGGCACTTCGGCTTCAGTCTCGAGGCGCTCTTCCGGGAGGCGATCACGTTGCACCCGAAGGCCGACGCCATCATGGCCCCCGGCGGCTTGGTCAAGGATCCGGTTTCGGCGATCTCACTCGGACTGGCCTTGATATTCGGCACGGCCGGGCTGCCGCACATCCTCATGCGCTTCTTCACCGTGAGCGATGCCCGTCAGGCTCGCACGTCGGTGCTGGTCGCGACGGGGTTCATCTCCATTTTCTACAGCCTGCTGTTCGTACTCGGCTTCGGCGCCATCGCGATCGTTTCGGCGAACCCCCAGTTTCGGGATGCGTCGGGCGGCCTGATTGGAGGCGTCAACATGGTGGCCCTGCATCTGGCGGACGCCGTTGGCGGGTCGCTATTGCTCGGGTTCATCTCCGCGGTCGCGTTCGCGACCATCCTCGCCGTCGTGTCGGGGCTGACGCTCGCGGGCGCCTCGGCGGCGAGCCACGACCTCTATGCCCGCGTGGTCCGCAAGGGGCGCGCGAGCGAGCAAGAGGAAGTGCTGGTGTCCAAGGCCGCGGCGGTCGCAATCAGCCTTCTTTCTATGGGCTTGGGCGTCGTGTTCGAGAACCAGAATATCGCATTCATGGTCGGGCTGGTCTTCGCGATCGCCGCGAGCGCGAACTTCCCGGTCATACTTCTATCGATCGTCTGGCCTGATCTCACGACGCGAGGTGCAGTGAGCGGATCGCTTGCGGGCTTGCTGGCTTCGGTGGGATTGGTCGCGCTCAGCCCGGGAGTATGGACTGCCACGCTCAAGCTCGGGCCTGCACCATTCCCTTACGACAATCCAGCCTTGGTCTCGGTCCCGCTGGCCTTCGCGGTGTCGTGGGTGATTTCAGTGCTGGACCGTAGCGCGGCGGCTGCGTCGGTCCGCGCCTCGTTCGGCGCGCAGCACGTTCGCGCCCAGACTGGGCTGGGCGTCCAGTAACGCGTTTTGGATAACCCATCGCGAGGAGGCATTACATGAGCAATGGTGTGGCGGAAAAGAGTAAGATTGCCTGGCCCGACTTCATTCGCAAGGAGTTCGAGGCCAATCAGTTCAATGGACGGGTCGGCACGCGGCTCTTATCCGAAACGAAACGGGTGCGCGTCTGGGAAATCCGGCTTGCTCCGGGTGAGCGCATCGGATTCCATCGTCACGTGTTGGACTACTTTTGGACCGCAGTAACGCCAGGTCGGGCGCGATCACACGCAGAGGATGGGACGATCGTCGAAGCCGTCTATTCGGCTGGCGAGACCCGTCACTTCGTCTATGGGAAGGGCGAATACAAGATCCACGATCTCGAAAACGTTGGCGATGCGGACCTGTGGTTCACCACCGTTGAATTCCTAGACAGCGCCAATGCGCCTTTGGAGCTTGGCTATGGACCCCATGGCGAAGCCTCTTCCGGCCGGGAACGACTCCTGTCCGAGGCCTGAACTGCAGGCCCTGGCAAGATCTCAAGAACGATCGAAGCCTTAGCATCGTTGCCCGCCGGGCCTCAGGACAGAACGCCCATCTTGCCTCCGGGCGCCCCTCGGGTGCGTATGAGCAGGCGCGAAGATAATTGGCTCCCGCACTGGTGAATGTGATCGGAAACGGCAGGGCGACGATCGCGCTTGTGGTGCGCCTGCCTTCGGAGGGCAAGACTTGACGTCTAAACTATCGCTCGAAACAGCAATTTGAGATGGTTGCGGGCCGTCGGGGCGCCAAGGACCTTCGGCTCTGGGAAGCAATCTCGGTTGTTAATCGTCGCTAGTACCGACGTCGGTTGGTACGAGGATACGAGGTTCACCACTGAACCCAGCTCTACATCCTCGACCATGATCAGCCTGCCTCTTCCGAACGTGATTTCGGGCCGTGAGGTGAAATCCCCATTTCGGGGCCGTAGCTCAAATGGTGGGTTTTGGTCCTGGAAGGTCGAAAATGCTGTATCTTTCAATGGGGATTGACTGACGCTCCGCCATGATGCTGGCGCTCACGCCACCATGCTAAGGACAAACAGCGGTTCGTCGTGTCGGTGGTTGCGTATGATTCCCTCCCTGGGCACCAAAACTGCGCTTTTCCACGCTAGAGCACGATCTTGTACGATTGCGTTCGCTGGATGATCGCGCGAAGGGCGTTCGCCGAATTCGCGTTAACGGACGGGAGCCCTTCAGCATTGTTCGCTTTGGCGCCGAACCGCAGTTCGCAAACAAATGAAGGTCGGGGGGCGGGTGCTCCCCGGCTACCAAATCTACGATTTTGTGCGACAAGCTACTATCTTGTACGATTTCACTGGCTTGATGGTACCGCCGAGCGAAGCTCCGCCGTGGAGGGCTCCTCCATGTCGCCCGCTCCCGCAATCATGCCGTTTGCCTCAGCACAAAATCGTACGCCTGGGTGAAGAACGACACGTCCAGTGTGCGTCCGGCGCTATGCCATGCTTCATGGCGAACGAAATTGGCCATCAGCAAATCCGTGATCCCGAAGGCGGATGCGGACGCAATATACCGGTCGTCATTGACAAAGACGTCGTGAGCTTCTCGTGACGGGGTGCTTCCATCATGAAACGCAATGTGTCGGCCGCCGGGGTAGCGCGCCTGAGCCGTGAGCATCTCGCCGACCGTCATAGGGGATCGACTGGGCCGCCGGCTTGAAACTTATGGACTAATGCCGACGACCGGCTGGGCTTCGAATTTCTATTTGAAGATCGCTACGTCGTCGTGGCCGGCGCGAAGAGCCCGCGGAATGCTTCGCCCAACAGCCAGGCGGCGTTATCCCTGATCCGGATGAATCGCTTTCTTGTCTGCGCAGTATTTTGCAATAAGAAAGCGGATTCCCTCTTGCGCGGTCTGGTCGGTTACAAAGCTTGAGAGCTTTTGGTAATGCTTGATTCTCCTGTCGAGTTCGATGCACTTCTCGCACATGGAGAGTCCCCAGCTAGGAGGCGGGAGCGCCCATCGTCCTCAGTACCGCCGTCGATAGGCATCGAGGAGAAGCTCAGTGCCGTCAGCGATTGCTTCAACGCTTGACGGCCTTGTACCGCTTGTGATGACGAAAATGACGTTCCAAGACTGATAGAGGGCTACTTCCAGCGCCATCTCGCTCGGGATCTTGGAAGCCATCGAAACAAAGCTTCAACCTCTGCCTACTTCTTCTTTGCAGGACCGAAGTCCGGCTGCCAGGCGGCCTCTTTGCGGCTCGGCGCCGCTGCGATCACCTTTGCCTTGTCCTTCTTCGGCTTCTTGGCTTCGCGATTGCCGCGTTGCTGTCCCTTGGCCATGATGTCTATCTCCAATTGGGGTCTGAGTTCTTCCAGCCTATTTAGTTGCAGTATGCGTCGAGGGCGACGTAAGGATGCTGGCGTCCAAGTTGCCCTCGCGCCGAGTTCGCGTAAGGCGCATCATGACGGTCTTTCCGCGCCGCGCCGAAAGTGACGTGATAAGCTCTCTCTGTGACCGACCAGACCAAGAGAGCCGTGCTAGCCATTGAGGATGGCCGCCGCACATACGAGAAGCAGAAGAAACAGTGGCACGATCACCGGTGGGACGATCCACTCCGAGGCACGAAAACGCGACATCGAACGCTCCTGCTAGTTCGTTGGCGGGAGCGCATGTCACCCTCAGTCACCGGTCGATGCCGTTGATAATACGGTGATGCCAGCGACCCTACGCCCGTGGCTGTCCAATAGCGAGCACTAAAATGTCGTGTGCCGGTCGCGATCCGAAAGTCACTGCGCAGAGAAGATTTGGAACGAGCGCTGCGTCATATAGTCCTGATCGCGCAGTACGCATTCATCCCGTTTGTCTTACCCGCCGTAAAAGCCTTGTATTCGGATGGCTCGGTCGCCACCTCTAGCGAGAGTACAGCCGAGAAAGCATTTTGAATGAAGATCAATGTCGGATTCGAGATGCTCTATGATTTTCCGCAACCGACGCCCGTGATCATGGTGGTGGGCACTCACATCTCTCGTGCCTCAGACATCATCGTTCCGGATTTTTTGATAACCGAGCCTGCGGTACCGATCATGAGGTATCGCGACTCATTCGGCAATTGGTGCAGCCGCATTGTCGCGCCTGCCGGTCGCATGCGGCTCGCAGCCGATGGCTGTGTACGCGACTGCGGCTTGCCAGATCCAGTGTTTCCATCAGCTGTCCAGCACGCTGTGGAGGACCTGCCTGCTGACATCTTGCTGTATCTACTCGGCAGCCGTTATTGCGAGACGGACCGTCTCTCCGAGATCGCCTGGACCTTGTTTCAGAATACGCCGCCGGGCTGGGCCAGGGTGCAGGCGATCTGTGAGTTCGTGCACCACCATATTTCGTTCGGATACGAGCATGCCAGTTCCAGCAAGACGGCGTTTGAGGCGTACCACGAGGGTAAGGGTGTCTGCCGCGACTATGCCCACCTGGCCATTGCGTTCTGCCGCTGCATGAACATCCCGGCTCGATATTGTACTGGGTATCTGAGCGATATGGGTACGCCGAAACCTTGGGCTGCGGGCGATTTCGCTGGCTGGTTTGAGGCCTATCTCGGAGGCCGATGGCACACCTTTGATCCTCGCAACTTCGTGCCGCGGATCGGTCGCATCCTGATCGCATACGGGCGCGACGCCGCTGATGTTCCCATTACCCAGACATTCGGGCAGAATTCTCTGGTTAGTTTTAGGGTCTGGACTGACGAGATCGCGTAGTGAATGAAACATCGCCCATGCGTGGAGTGGCCCGCTCGCAGAGCGATTTCCGGTTTTCCCACGCAGGTTACGAAAATCCCCGCCGCTCGGATAGGGACGCCACATCGACAAGCTGACCAGGCGGGATCAACCTGACCGCAGCAAGATCAACATGAACGAGGATTATGAGGTCAATATTGGGCTCGCGAACTCGGCATAACGCGCGCTCGCCTACAGCAGGTAATAGACAAGGTAGGCAATTCTATCGCTGCAGTCCGCAAGGAATAGACAAGGTGAGATCGAACCGGAGCATTCTTGCAGGGCTGCTCCTCCTTGTTGATGTTGCGCTCACGATAAGCCTGTCGGGGCCGCTTGTCGGTCTTCTCATGCTGATTTGGTGACAAATTCGGACGCTTCGTTGCGTCTGTTCTTTATGAGTCAAGTTCTCGCTCAGCCGAACGGTCAGAGCGCATCCCTGCAATTCGCGTCCACGTCAGTAATGGCCGATGAAGCGTCCGCCGGAGTTGGATATGCCAACAGCTGTTGCGCCGGACCACCTTGTATCACCGTGTTTCTACGGAATCTGCTTTGGAACTAGAGGAGTATAGGGTTCGATACCGGGCTATTTCATCAAGATCATTTTTGATTATCCGGCGGGGCCGCTAAGACGCGGTCCCTATTTCATTTTGCATGGCTGGCCGGGCGCAATGAGGGCGCATTGGATGAGGATCGAATAGTCGCTTTTCGGCCGTGATTGGGAGGAGATGCCAAGCGTCTGCTGAGCCGCCTAAAGCTTATGCGGTTGTCCTTGAAGAGGAGGGAAGCGACGGGAGGCTCGCCAACTGAGTTACTTCGTCTCCGGATGCAGCGCAGCCTTCTTCGCTTCTATCTCGGCAAGGCTAATCTTGAGACGGTCCGTGGTGAGCGGGTCAAAACGCTGACCGAGTGCGCGTCGAAACATGTCGATCTGCATCTGAAGCTCGTCGCACTGCTTGCACATGAGCGCTCCGTACAGCCACCGACGCCTAGGGGCAAAGTCTCAGCCGTTCATGGAGAACAACGTACCATGATGAAATTCGTTCAACTAACGGGCTGGTCGGCCTCACAGCGAATGAAAGGAGCAGGGCAGACCTGCGGCGGGGTGTCGGTCAAGCCACGGTTTCTGTTCGCTCAATCCGGATCAAGGCATTCCAAAATCGAATAACAACGAGGGGTCAAAGTACGGACCGCTCCGAAAAATCACCGGTCTGCCGGCAAAACGCTTTGCACGGGAGGTCGCTTGAGAACGCATCAGATAGCGTGGCATCGCGGTGCCGGCCAAAAACTAGAGCATCGAGAGCTCGACGATCCCGTCTTCAAGCTGCCCCGACGCAAGCCGCGCCCGCGCCATCTGCTCAAGTTCCGTCCGATACTTATGAAGATAACTAAGGGCTTGCTTGTCCGTCTGAAATGTCGTTGTAAGCCGGCACATCTGCCGAGCTGCGCCGAGCGCAAGAGAGAACGTTATTGTTCCGTCGCCGAGTGACTTGGCTCTACGCACGATCTGCATGCTCCGGCTTGGTGAGGCTTGGTCCTCGGCACAATCATCGACCGCTGCCGAACTTGACTATCGCGGCAACTTCCTGGTGCGCTTCTTTGGCGAAGGCGCCGGCAACGGTACCAGACGCATTGCAGCGGCGGCTTCCCTGGTCTCGCGGAGCTCTCGAAGTCGCGCCATGTTCTTGCGAACCTCGATGGCCTGCCTTCCGATATCCAGCATCGCGCGCGCTCCTTCTTCAGCGGCCAATCGCTTTCGGTTGGCACGTGCGATGCTTTCGGGTGATGATTCTGCCGGCTTCCTGACGCTCATCCTCACCCACTTTCCAACAGGCAAAACCCGCTCAATCCTGAGATCGAGCGGGCAGCATGGTCGTTTCAGTACATCCGTGAAACGACACGACGAAACTCACGCCAGCGAAAGGCTCTCGGCGCTGACCTTGCCCCGCATCCTGTCGGTCTTGACCTCGTAGTGGACCTTTTGGCCCTCCGCGAGACTCGAAAGACCGGCCCGTTCGACCGCGCTGATGTGAACGAACACATCGCTGCTGCCGTCTTCCGGCTGGATAAAACCGAAGCCCTTTTGGCTATTGAACCACTTAACAGTACCTGTCGTCATCTTGATCTCCAAAGCGCACGAGCGCGTGCCGCGTGACAATCACGCGGTGACTTCAACTTCGTCGATGTCTTTGGAAAAGGAGCCCGCGGGCGCGTTCAACAAGGCACAGCGGCTAATCGAATACAAACGACATATACGCTATGTACGGCCCCTGTACAAGGGATGGGGCTGATTTGTTTCGCTCGGCGTCTCCGCAGCCGATCGAGAGCTTCGAACCGGCCCGCCGGGGGAAGCCTAATCGATTGACACGGCCGTGCGGTAGTGATCCGGTCATCCGACCAACCATATCGGCATGTCGAGCCGACCAGCTTGTTCGAAGCTGGCGAAGAATAACGCCGTTACTCTCATCCTCATATCCGTGAACCTCCCCTGCGCGAGGGCTGCGTGCAGGACTTACTTTTCCAGTCCGCACCGAGGAGTTTTGATGCAGGTCCTTGTTCGCGACAACAATATCGACCAGGCACTTCGAGTCCTGAAGAAAAAGATGCAGCGCGAAGGCGTCTTCCGGGAGATGAAGCAACGCCGCGCCTATGAAAAGCCTTCGGAAAGAAAGACGCGTGAAAGATCGGAGGCCATTCGTCGGGCCCGCAAGCTCGCTCGGAAGCAGGCGATCCGCGAAGGATCGCTGCCGGCGCCTCCTAAGAAAAAGCTGCCAGAGCGCAAGCCGCCTTTGCCGCAGATCTCCGTCACCTAGCATGAATATCGGCCGGTTTGACTCGGCTGAGGCAAAGCGACGGGTCTGAATGTCGCGTGAAACTTTATCGAAGCCGGATGGTTTCAGCGGGAGGCAGAGCTTTCAATTTGCTTCGTTAGATTGTGGCAGCTGGATATGCCTAGGAATCGGATGGGTTAGGGCCCATATTGAGGAAATGAAAACCTATTTCACACCTCGCTTGCTAGAGGTCACCGTGACGCCTCAAGCGCCCACGCGCTGGAGATGGCACGTTTCCGAAGCAAACGTTGAGCTGGCCTGCGGGTACGCGACCAGCCGAGAAACGGCGCAGATTGAGGGTGATGACGCTCTATTCGCTATGCTCTCTGTGGGGCCCACCAAATGACTGCTAAGCGTCCAGGACCCCAACCAGCGCGCAAGATCTATTGAAAAGGCATCGCGAGGGACAGACGTCTGACCGTGTCAATAACGAGGAACGAAATCCGCATTCCATCTGTTGCCGGCGAGAGGAAACGCGGATGATCCGCTACTACTTCGACATCAGAGACGACAACGGAATCTATCCCGATGAGGAAGGGATGGAGTTTGCAACGCAGCGTGAAGCTGAAGTCGAGGCAGCCGAATCGCTGGCGGGCCTAGCGCGTGACTTCGCCACTCTGGACGATCGACCGGACCTCTCGGTTGAGGTGAGAACCGTTGTTGGACGTGTATTCCAAGCCGCCCTCATTTTCGACAGAAGCGAGACGAAGCAGTAACGGCGCTGCAGCTGGCGGCGTTGTTCGCTTTCGGTTCTCGGCCTGCTCACAATTGCCTAGCTTGAGATACGCTGCTCCGCCATGAGCCATTGATGGACGATCTCCCATTTGTCCTCGGCGCCTGACCGAAAATCCAGCAGTGTTGGCTCGCGTCTGGCTTTGATTTCAAGGAAAAATCGCCGCGCGTCGCGTGCGCAGGCTTCTCCATCAAGCGGCTGCGTCTTGATCCAGTGGTCCCATTCGCGAACGATCGCCTGCCTCGCTTCGCGATCATGCGACGTCATCTAGCGGGCTCTGTTGTCGGTTTGACGGGATTCTTGGATTCTCGCGCCAATCGCTCGGCCTTGAGACGCTCGCGGTTGGCCTGGAACGCTTTGTCGGCTTTGGCATGCTCGCTCGGCGCGGCCTCCGCTTTTCGGAACATCTTGTTGGCTTCTCGCGCCGCGGCTGTTGTCCCCTGGCGGCCGAGGACTCGGTCTCTGATCATCCCTGGCACTCGATCCTTCCTAAGTTATGAGACGGGTCTCGGGAGATACGACTTCGGCTTAGGCCTCGGTGTGTTCGTCCGTCGCTGGCGGTGGCCTTGCGAGTCATGACCTCGCGCCGCCTTCGTCAAACGTCTCGGTGTCATTCCGGTTCCTGGCGATAGTCCTTCCGTGCTGAAGTTGCTGGAACAAACTGTCCGTCGCCTTGTCGAGCCGTCTCAAGGAGCCGCCGCTTTCGTTGAGGTGACCGACCAGTTCACCGGAGAGCCGATAGATCCTGCTGCCCTTCAGATCGCAAAGCTTCCGGCCCTTAAGGTCGAAAATAGCGGAATCGATCACCACGGCGACGAGCACGCCATCACTGTTGACTATGTCGCCCTTCAAGCGTGACCTCCCTTGTTTTGCACTACCTTAGTGGTGTGCGACTATCACGGCGTCCTGAAGTCGATGCTTCTCAGGATGATCCCGGCGGGCACACCTTCGAACTCGCCCGCCGTGTATTTGACGGTGGCGCGGGCTTCAATGCGCGCCCGGAGTCGCATGAACTGTGCTTCGCGCTCGCTCGATGCTGCGCGTCCCGCACCTTCCAGCTCATCCATTGCGGAGGTCGAGATCGCGCACGGGATGACCTTCGCGCCGTCGCGCATCGAGAATTGGACGATCATGCGGTCGTACTCGAAACTGGTGAAACAGGCTTGTTCAAGTGCCATGCGACTAATCCGTTTCCGTTGGCCGAAGCCGGCACAGCTTCAGCCCTGCCCATCGAGCCGGGCAAAATCCGCCAGAATAGCCGCGACGAGATCGCGATGCCTTGTGTCGTCAGGCGACAGGCTCGCAGCGTAGATATTCAGCACGTACCGCGCCTTGGCGGCGGCTTCCGGCCAAGAGGTCGCGGCGACCGACATTAGTCCGCTTTCCAGCACGCTTTGCCGTTCGCGCAACTCCCGCGCACGGCTCTCGACATCCGTCATTGCGCGGCGGATTTCGGTCGCCTTCTGCGCTGCAATTCCGCGATGTTTGTCCAGATCGAGCGGTTCGTCACTCATCCGGCATGCTCGCGTCGATCCGTTGGGCGTCCGCCAGATCGACCGGGCCAATGGAAAACATCTCCATCCTGGCGCCGTGCGAGGCTGCCGGCACGATCATCATGGTCGCAACGCGGCGATAAGACGCGAAGGAAAGTCCTTCGATCATCTCCTCGTCAGTGATGACCTCGTAGCGTCCGGCAGGGAGTGGGTGATCGATCCCTCTGATCTGGAACGAATGCTTGAAGGTGACGACTTCCCGTCGCGAGCGAGTTTTCATATACGCCCGCCTTTTTGCCAATGCTCGGGCGCCGATGTCGGCTCGCCCATAAGCCACCATGCGCTCTTTCGACTGCATTAGCTACCGCTTTTCTCGCGGTCCGTTGTCGCGGCCGGGGCGCCTCAAGCGATCGCTGTTCCGCCCGGCGAACGCATCATGATGCCCGATAACCGCCCATTCGTCGGCATCTATCGGTCACTGAGAGTTAAGTGCGCTTCCGCCAAACGCGAGGAGCTTCCATTTCATAGCTTGGCCTGGTCGACTGTATTGTGCCGCCGGTGGGGCGCCCCACTGTTTCTCCTGCTTTTGATTACTGTGATGGCTCTATTGCAGGCGCATCGGGCGTTGGCGACCTCTCGCGCCGGGCGAGGCGAATATGGCCTCACTGGAAACGTCTGATCTCGAAGGTGAACGTCGCCCGTAAAACCGGTCCACCTTCGTCGCGAACGTTAATTGCAAGACGCCGCGCAGGAGCATCGATCGTGCAGCGTCGAATTTCATCCTTGGCCAAGTGTGCCAGCGCCAAGGTTGCTTCGTGCTGCATAACCTCCAGTGAAACGAGATCTATCCCCTGTTCGTCGGGAATCATCTCGTCACCTTCGCGCTGATCGAAAAAGTACCTACGCATGCAATTGCTCCCGAATAAGGCGGGAGCGCTGTAGCGTCTCTCTGTCACCGGAAAATGCCCAGGTCGGATCGGTGATGGTTGCCAAGCTAGCCGACTTCCAAGCATTCCTCAATCTTGGACGATGGGTCAGTTCGGATGGTGGTGAGGTTGGGGCTGGTATGTTGACCGGCCAGGGCGCATACTCGACGAATGAAAAACCGCATCGGCTGGACGACTTGCCCCTCCATTGGAGGCAAATACGCAGTGGCCGAACTCCTTGAGGGTGGTGTAGTCGGCAATGGACTCATCACCTTCGCCACCAAGGCGCAGGCGCAGGACTTCATTGATTCTGGCCAGGCCGATGAGCTGGGGTCGCGCGGTTCTGTCCCGAAAAGCCGCGAATGACCACGCGCGAGACCCTGCGCGACAAATGGACTGTAGATCTTGAGTGTCCTCGCTGTGGGAGGCTCGACGTGGCACGGCTCTCACAGGCGGATGGCTACGCCTATGTGAGGGGAGACACCGCTACACGCGCCGATCATGTGCCGGCCGGGTTTGCCTGCATTGATCCGGAGACCAGCAGCTTTCAATGCTCGAAATGTCAGGTGCTAATACCATGACGTTGCTGCCGCGAACGAGCGACAAGCGGGCCATCGTTATTCTTCGCGAATTGCGCACTACGGAGGAGTGTTTCGTGGGGGTAGCTGTCGCGCTGACCGGCGGTGACGGGGCCTGCCACATCGTGCTTCGCGAAGCGGCCCATTGTCGAGGACTTTATCCGATAAGCAGTGGAAGTAGCCAACCGTTGCTATCCCTCCCCGGAAGTTCGTCCCAGAGTTTTGCGAAGTTCGACTGACGCTTGCGCAGTTTCAAGTCACACCGGTCTGCAAACAGAGGCGCTGCGTGAAGGCCACTCCAAGGAAACCATGGCGCGCCGCTCGTACGCAGAACGCTACCAGTAGCTTTCATGACACGAGTGACAATCTGCGTGCGCAGCCCGCCGCAGAACAGAACACCCTTTACACCATCATGCGAGCCATATAGCGTCGGTGTACAGGTTAGCAAAATGCTCACCTCGAAGCTGCCCAAGAAGCAGCGACTTCCGAAGTCGCCGCCAGTCGTCGTAGCAGCAGCTCACGTGCCATCGGAAGGCGCAATCATAACATTGTGTTTATCACGGCGCGTCAGCGTCGCAGGTGCGTCTCTGCGCGCGCTCAAGAAAGGCGACCTTCATGAAACTTCCAGCAATCTTGCAAGGCGAGGCACGGACCCGCTTCCTTCAAGGAATCGCGTTCGGCGCGGTGGCGACCATGGCGATTGGATTTATATGGGGCGGTTGGGTTACGGGGGAAAGCGCCAGAATCATGCGTACCACGGCGGAGACCAGCGGCCGGATGTCTGTTCTGGTACCGCTTTGCGTCGCTCAGTTCACAGCCACGGACGGCGCTCTCGCCAAATTCAAGGCGGCAAGCGCTTACTCCAAAGAGAACGTCGTCAGCGAGTTCGTGAAGAATGTGGCATCCACGAGCATGGATTACTCGTTCGCCAAGGCTTGTGCCACCGGGATCGAAACCGAGCTCGCAAACGCAGCGACAAAGAGTTGACGAGCGTAACGGCAAGCCGGACCGAGACTGTGCGTTAGGAAATACATCGCTGTTCGGCAGAAAATGGACGACGGTCCTGAAGAGCGGTCACGATGTCGCGCCAGACGAACTTTCTCGTTCAATCCTTTGACCCAGCGAAAGGTGATCAGTTAAAGGCTGCTGCGCCAATCGTGTGCCGGAGCGAGGAAAGTGCGCGTCGAACTGCCGAAAGGCTTGCCTTGAGCAAGGCAGGCGTCGTTGCCTTCTCAACAAGCTCGGATACCGAGACGGGCGACTACGACGACCAGCCGACCGTATTCTTTCGAGCGGGTAGGGTGCCTGCTGAATTCGATGCGATGCCTTGATATCTATTTTGCGTCACTGCTTCTTCAGCAATGAAGACTGGCGGGCGCTCCGCGTGAGCCGAGAAAGATCCGGACAACTACGGAGGCGCCGAGCCGAAAGATCGGAGCATGGCAGCTAACTCTCGATTTCTGCGAGATGGTGGCGCAACGATCAATGCAGGAGCCTACGACTGGACAAGTGACATATTATGCCCGTTGGCTCTTCTCGGAAGGCGTCGGATGGGAGTGGCCCTCCTGGTAGTAGATTTTGGTTTCGTAACCATGCGGCAAGCGACCATATGTGCAAAGGAAATCCGATGCGAAGTATTATTGCAGTATTGGTTCTATCTTCATGTGTGCAAAGCGCCATCGCTAAGGGGCCGGACTGTCGCACCATCGGAGGCACGACCGCACGCCTGGCCTGCTACGACGCGGCCTATCCTCCGAAATTGGAAAAGCCCGCTCTCGTTGAGAGCGACGCCGGGCGGCCTCCATACAGAGACCCGTTTGCAGCAGAAGAAGCTCGGACAGCTGCCAAGCTGAAGACTATCTGCCGCGGTTGCTGAAATACTTCTACTCGTTCACCGTATCACGGAGCGTGCGACGGCTGGATCGCGATGACGCGGCTCTTGTGGCTAGCTGCTAGCCCGTCTCCTGCATCCGGCACCGCCTGGGAGATGTTGGACTGTTGTCTGGTTTCCGTCGGGGCCGAAGCACTGGCAGTTTCGGTTCGCCAAAGCCTTTCCCACCGAGGCGACATGGAGTAGTTTTCTGCTCGTCACCGGCCAAGGCTCGTCCCGTGGGCGTCGGTGGCTGAGAGACCGTTGTGCTCCCGCCTACATAGCAAGGGGAGTGCGCCATGGCCGAGCCACTCAGTGAACAGTCCTTGGAGCTATTCGACCGCGCTCAGCGCGCTATCGACCGCAGCGTGGAGCTTCTGGCACAAACCGAACTGGCCATGGCGGAAGCCCGAAATCGAGTACTCCAACTTGAGCTCGCCACTTCCCGTCTGGCGGCACGGAATCGCACCGCAAGCCTGGAGGTATGGCAGATCGCCGTTCGGCTTTCGGGAGGACTTAGATGGATCGACAGCGCTGTAACGCGGCGCCTACGACCACGCATGCTCCGATTTGACCCGACTCAGGAACCTGACGAGTATCCACTTACGCCATCGACGTACGGTCCTATGGCGTCTATCGGTGGCTGAGAGATCGATCGCGCTGTCGGCCCCCGTTCGAAGCCGCATCGGTTTCTCTCGAAGGATCAACCTTTCCCAAAAGATCAACTTTCCCAATCTTCTTGGCGGGCCTATTCACTCATCGGGTCTCTCGATGCTAGCGAAATGAAATTCGCGAATCCGCGAACGCCATCTGGAATGATTTTGCAAACGGTGTGGAAACGTGCCGAAGCGCAGTGAGGTGTGGTGCCGACCGATGGCGGTTCTTTGAACTAAGGTGTGTGTCCATAAGGGCGGATGTCAGCGTCTGACGGTCAAGCGGAAATCACACGATCAGCCAGAGCATTGCCGCTCGATCCATAGGGGACGGTCCCCCTTTTTGAGCGTCAATTTCCTGGCGGAGATCACTCTTTTCATTTTGACGGGACAATCTGAAAGGGAACCGGCTTCAGCGGCCCTTTCACCACGCTCGTCAACGGGAACGATTTGGTGAGCCTTCCTCCAATTCCCGAAGCCGTTCGATTTGCGCTCTGAGACTCTCCGGTTGTTCCGGCTCAAGCTTCAGCGACGCGCGCAGTTGCTGCCCAATGACTCTAAGAATCGCTCGGCAGTGCTTATGGTCGATGTCAATGCGGTCGGGCATAGCGAAGTCCCCTTTGGCAGAGAAAAGCGCTTGCTCTCCCCCGTCTGCGAGCACGGCTGCTCGTTCAATGGAACTGGAGACCGGAACTTTTGGCTATCTGCGCGAGCGCTTGTATTTGAGAACACGCGGGTCCAGCTGTAGGACTTCTGGCTATCCGCGACATGCGCCGTGTAGTTGACGGCGAGCGACGATCTCATGAATCTAAGTCGTGCCTAGGCATTCCGTTCCTGATCTGTCTACGGAGATAGTTCCGGCTTGCTGCCGCCCAATCCCGGACGTTATCGGCTTCTCCGATTTGGCCGTTGCGGCACTGTCGATAAAGGCCGCCCTGGAGGCTTGCCGATCGGTCAAGACAAGACCATTCCCTCATCTCCGGGAACCTCCGCCATCATGCGAAGCGCTCACGCCACCATACGAAGGACAAACAGCGGTTCGTCATGTCGGTGGTTCCGTATGATTCCCTCCCTGGGCACCATAACTGCGCTTTTGTGCGCTGGAGTACGATCGCGTTCGCTGGATTCTCAGCGCTCGCCGAGTTCACGTACGTTCAAATCCAGTCCGGAATTTGCGCCTGCAATCCAGCTGGGCAGGTTCCGACCAGCGACACGGCCCGCCCAGCCCTATGATAGCGGCCTCGAATATTGGCTCGCTTTCGATTTTCCGCGACAGAAGTTACTTTCGCCCGCTGCGTATGACCCACTACTATGGTGGGCCTCCAGAAAGAGCCCTCGCCGACCAATGCGGCCGGATTTTCCTCGACCTCGAAGCCTTCCCAAACGGCCTTTAGGCTGGACAATGCCGCTGTGGACAAGCGACCTGAGGTCGGACGGCGTTGGTGCTGGTCGGTCGCTAAAGGCTGGCCGTGCCGTGATCAAATATCCGAGAAGTCTCGAGATTCATGCCGCCATCAATCTGCGCCTGGGACGAAGCGTCAAATCGCTGTTTGGCGGGCCTGTCGAGTCGCCTTGAAGCTGAGCTGCACGACTTGACCTGAACTGGCCGGTTCGTGTCGATAGGGAGGACCGTCTTGTGGGAAATCCGCTTCAAGGCCAAGTTCGAGCGAATACTCGAAACGCCGGTTATTCGCGAGAGCTTGTTTACGATGAGGTCTTCAAGAGCATCGATGTCGGACACCATAACGCGGAGAAGATAGTCGCTATCCCCGGTCATCAGGTAGCATTCCATCACTTCGCTAAGGCGATCAATTGAGCGCGTAAAGCTTTCGAGTGATGGCTGGGCCTGCCTTTCAAGCTTTACTTGTATGAATGCTGTAACGCCGATGCCGAGAACTGCGGGATCCAGCACCGCAATTCGCCGGTCAATGACCCCGAGTTTTTCGAGTGTTCGAACTCGGGCGAGACACGGGGACGGTGAGAGATTGACGCGGGAAGCCAGTTCAACGTTGGTCAAACTTGCGTTCTGCTGCAGTTCATTCAAGATCTTTATGTCGATCCTGTCCAAAGCCGTCGTCGTCATTTCATTCTCCCATGGGCAAGCGTTCGTCGTCCCATCGAGGCCCGGCCCCGCGCGTTATTTCGCGTGGTGACATCTCGACGAAACAAATGCTATCTCTCGCCCGGGCATGTAGAATTTCGATAAAATGACGACTTGTATCGAAAAACGGTCAATCTGATCTTGCCGCCCGAACATGTGGCCTGCGCGCAGTTGACTGCTGCCGTCGTGATGAGCAACGCGATTGCAATCTGTGCGCTGATCTGGTCGCGGGAACTGAACCAGGTCCCAGCCCAAGCCCGCGATCGTTGCAGATCCCGGCTTTGTCGTCGACGAATCTAGCCGGGTAATTGGTAGGGCAGTATGTCCCTGCGATCGCGGTCTATTCTCAATCTGCTCTTGAGCGGCGGGATCGCGCGTTGAGGACAGTTGGTCCGCTCGCAGATTCGACAAGAAATTCCGATCGGATCGAAAGTGCCTTTGCTTGTGAGGTCGAGCCCGTCTGCATATACGAAATCTTTTGCATAGGAGACTTCGCATCCCAGCGCGATGGCATAGCGCGGACGAGGAGAGCCGAAGCCGCCCCGGCCTTTCGAAAGTTCGGTTGCGATGCAAAGAAATCGAATGCCGTCCGGTGTCTCGGCGAGTTGCCGAATGATTTGGCTTGGGGCCTCGAATGCCTGGTGTGCATTCCAGAGCGGGCAGGCGGCTCCGTAGCGTGCGAATTGCAGTTTTGCCGCGCTGTGGCGTTTGGTGATGTTCCCGGCGCGGTCCAGTCGGGCGAAGAAAACGGGAACGCCCTTCGAGCCTTGCCGTTGAAGCGTCGACAGGCGATGAGCAACCTGCTCCAGGCTTGCGCCGAACCTGGTGGCGAGCAATTCGAGATCGTGCCGCAGCTCTCGAGCGGATTGCAGGAATCGTTGGTACGGTAGAACGAGGGCGCCCGCAAAATAGTTTCGCAATCCGGCGGCGCACACGTTTCGGGCATCGACTGATCGAAATGTCGCTTTATCTGCAATCTGACCAATCCGTTCTTCTTGTTCAAGAGCCGCGATTTGCAGGGCAATCTGGAAGGTCCGGGTTGGTGTCGGCAGATATTGGCTCAGAAAAAGCGTGCGCGATGCGCGATCGAATTGCCGCAATGAAGTCTCGTTCGGACCGCTCTGGCGAATCCGTACGCCATGTTTCGCTTCCAGGTAGCTGATCAGCGCGGTCGTCGCGTTGCTGTCGGGAATATTCAGCCGGTCGGCAAGAGCCTCGGCCGCGGTATCCAACTCATCGACGTAATTGTCGACCAGGTGAAAGAAATCGCGAACTTCCTCATAAGCCGTCGGTTCTCCCGCCAGGTTGGCGATCTGGCCATCCAGACTGGCGAGCTGCTCGCTGTTGCGCCGATATGCCTGATGCGCGTTCAGGAGCGCTTGAGCAAAACCGGGAGCGTTCTGAACCACCAGCTTCAACTCTTGTGTGCTGGGCGTGTAGGAAGCGAAGATCGGATCAGCCAACGACTCGGCCAGCATCGAAATGACTTTGTCGTTGTCGTTGAGCGACAAAGAGCTCAGGTCGACCTGAAATTTTTCGGCGAGCAGCACCAGTACGGAGGCCGAGACCGGCCGCTGATTGTTCTCGATCTGGTTCAGGTAACTGAGCGAGATTCCCAGCCGCTCCGCGAATGCCGCCTGGGTGAGCCTTGTGCTCTCCCTCACCTCGCGGAACCTGCGACCGATATAAAGCTTTCCTGCCATTTGCAACTTCGCAATTTACTGTTTGCAGATTTGTAACATGTGCAAATGTGCGTCTTCAAGCCTTCTCAGGCCTCGGATCGCTTGTGTATGGCGGGGTAAGACCTGCTCGCGGACCCACCGGGGGTGTTGTGTGATTTCCACAATTGAAGCTCTTGAAGAACGTCGCGTCGGTGCAAGGCTTGGCGGCGGCGAAAAGCGCATCGAGGCGCAGCACGCGCGCGGCAAGCTGACCGCCCGCGAGCGGATCGAACTGTTGCTGGACAAGGGCTCGTTCGAGGAATTCGACATGTTCGTCGAGCACCGCTCGACCGAGTTCGGCATGGAGAAGAGCAAGATCCCGGGCGACGGCGTCGTCACCGGCTGGGGCACCGTCAACGGCCGCAAGACCTTCGTGTTCGCCAAGGACTTCACCGTGTTCGGCGGCTCGCTCTCCGAAACCCACGCGCTGAAGATCACAAAACTTCAGGACATGGCGATGAAGGCGCGGGCGCCGATCATCGGCCTCTATGATGCCGGCGGCGCGCGCATCCAGGAGGGCGTCGCCGCCCTCGCGGGCTATTCCTATGTGTTCCGCCGCAACGTGCAGGCTTCGGGCGTAATCCCGCAGATCTCCGTCATCATGGGCCCCTGCGCCGGCGGCGACGTCTATTCGCCCGCGATGACCGATTTCATCTTCATGGTGAAGAACACCAGCTACATGTTCGTCACCGGCCCCGACGTGGTGAAGACCGTCACCAATGAGGTGGTGACCGCCGAGGAGCTCGGCGGCGCTTCGGTGCACGCCACGCGCTCCTCGATCGCCGACGGCGCGTTCGAGAACGACGTCGACGCGCTGCTGCAGATGCGCCGTCTGATCGACTTCCTGCCCTCGAACAATTCGGATGGCGTGCCGGAATGGCCGAGCTTCGACGATGTCCGCCGCCTCGACATGTCCCTCGACACGCTGATCCCCGACAATCCGAACAAGCCCTACGACATGAAGGAGCTGATCCTGAAGGTCGTCGACGAGGGCGACTTCTTCGAGATCTCGGAGACTTTCGCCGGGAACATCGTCACCGGCTTCGGCCGCATCGCCGGCCGCACCGCGGGCTTCGTCGCCAACCAGCCGATGGTGCTGGCGGGCGTGCTCGACTCCGACGCCTCACGCAAGGCCGCGCGCTTTGTCCGCTTCTGCGATGCCTTCAACATCCCGATCGTCACCTTCGTCGACGTGCCGGGCTTCCTGCCGGGCAGGAGCCAAGAATATGGCGGCCTGATCAAGCATGGCGCCAAGCTCTTGTTCGCCTATTCGCAATGCACGGTGCCGCTCGTCACCATCATCACCCGCAAGGCCTATGGCGGCGCCTTCGACGTCATGGCGTCGAAAGAGATCGGCGCCGACATGAACTACGCCTGGCCAACCGCGCAGATCGCCGTGATGGGTGCCAAGGGCGCGGTGGAGATCATCTTCCGCTCCGACATTGGCGACCCCGACAAGATCGCGGCGCGAACCAGGGAATACGAAGACCGCTTTCTGTCGCCCTTCATCGCCGCCGAGCGCGGCTATATCGACGATGTCATCATGCCACATTCGACGAGGCGCCGGATCGCGCGGGCGCTGGCGATGCTCAGGGACAAGAAGGTCGAGATCCCCGTGAAGAAACACGACAATCTGCCTCTGTGACCATGTTCAAGAAAATCCTGATCGCCAACCGCGGCGAGATCGCCTGCCGGGTCATCAAGACTGCGCGCCGTATGGGGATTGAGACGGTCGCCGTCTACTCCGAGGCCGACCGCGACGCGCTGCATGTCGAGATGGCCGACGAAGCCGTGCTGATCGGACCGCCCGCTGCGGCCGAGAGCTATCTTCTGATCGACAAGATCGTCGAGGCCTGCCGCAAGACAGGCGCGCGGGCGGTGCATCCCGGCTACGGCTTCCTGTCCGAGCGCGAGGCGTTTCCGCGTGCGCTGGAAGCCGCCGGCATTGTCTTCATCGGCCCGAACCCCGGCGCCATCGCCGCGATGGGCGACAAGATCGAATCCAAGAAGGCGGCTGCGAAGGCCAAGGTCTCGACCGTGCCCGGCCATCTCGGCGTCATCGAGGACGACAAGCACGCGGTCCAGATCGCGGAAGAAATCGGTTATCCCGTGATGATCAAGGCCTCCGCCGGCGGCGGCGGCAAGGGCATGCGCATCGCGCATTCGAAGGCCGAGGTCGCCGAAGGCTTCAACCTCGCCAAGGCCGAGGCGAAGTCGTCGTTCGGCGACGACCGCGTCTTCATCGAAAAATTCATCGTCGACCCGCGCCATATCGAGATCCAGGTGCTCGGCGACAAGCACGACAACGTGATCTATCTCGGCGAGCGCGAATGCTCGATCCAGCGGCGCAACCAGAAGGTCATCGAGGAGGCGCCGTCGCCGCTGCTCGACGAGACCACCCGCCGCAAGATGGGCGAGCAGGCGGTCGCGCTGGCCAAGGCGGTGAATTACGATTCGGCGGGCACCGTGGAATTCGTCGCCGGCCAGGACAAGAGCTTCTACTTCCTGGAGATGAACACCCGCCTGCAGGTCGAGCATCCCGTCACCGAGCTGATCACCGGTATAGATCTCGTCGAGCAGATGATCCGCGTCGCGGCGGGCGAGAAGCTCGCGATCGCGCAGAAGGACGTGACGCTGACCGGCTGGGCGGTGGAATCCCGCGTCTATGCCGAGGATCCGTTCCGCAACTTCCTGCCCTCGATCGGACGGCTGGTGAAATACCGTCCGCCGGCGGAAGCCAGCCGTGACGGCATCACGATCCGCAACGACACCGGCGTGCAGGAGGGCGGCGAGATCTCGATCCATTACGATCCGATGATCGCCAAGCTCGTCACCCACGCCCCGTCGCGGGCCGCCGCGATCGAGGCGCAGGCGACCGCGCTCGACGGCTTCTATGTCGACGGCATCAGGCACAACATTCCGTTCCTGTCGGCGTTGATGAACCATCCGCGCTGGCGCGAAGGGCGGCTCTCGACCGGCTTCATCGCGGAGGAATTTCCCAAGGGATTTTCGGCGCGCGCGGCCGAGGGCGAGATCGCGCGGCGGCTCGCGGCAGTGGGCGCCGCCATCGATCACGTGCTCGGCGAGCGCAAGCGGCAGATTTCCGGCCAGATGGGCGGCCGCGTGGTGCTGCGCGAGCGCCGCCGCGCAGTGTGGCTCGATCGCGCCGAGATCGCGCTCGACGTCGCGCGTGAGGATGACGCCATCGCGGTGCGATTCATCGGCGCTGACGGGCTGCCCGGCAATCCGCACAATCTGGTGTCGAGCTGGGTGCCGGGCGAGCCGGTCTGGCAGGGCACGATCGACGGCAACTTCGTCGCCGTGCAGGTGCGGGCGATCAACAACGGCTTCCGCCTCGCGCATCAGGGCTTTGAGGTCCCGGCCTACGTCTTCACCGAGACCGAGGCGACCTCGGCGCAGCTGATGCCGGTGGTCTCGGCGGCCGACACCGGCAAGAAGTTGCTGTGTCCGATGCCTGGGCTCGTGGTGTCGATCGCGGTGACCGAGGGGCAGGAGATCAAGGCCGGCGAGACCCTGGCGGTGGTCGAAGCCATGAAGATGCAGAACGTGCTGCGCGCGGAGCGTGACGGCACGGTCAAGAAGATCCACGCCGCCGCCGGCGCCACGCTCGCGGTCGACGCGCTGATCCTGGAGTTCGCCTGACAATAGGGATCGCGATCTTCGCATTCTACCGTAAGGATATGTCGGCTAACCCAAGGCGGGAAAAGGGCGATCGCCCCATATGCAACGGGCTGCGGGCGATCAAGGTTGACCGATTTTGCGCCCGCATCTGGCTTTCAGTTCCCACCACATCAAGGCGTGCGTAGTTCCACGGCACGATGAAGTGAGCATTCTGAAAGCCTTGTTCATGCGACATGCGACGGCTCAAGAATCGAGCTTGTTCGCAGATGCGCGAATGCGCCGGCAGGGTCCAATAAAGGAAAATTCGGTCATCGGATAACTCGCGAGCTGCGCAAGCGCTCACCAGCGGCGGGTTGACATGGATGATCAAAGGAGAGCGCCAGGAAAATCGCAGCCGGCGCAAGCGATGATACGCGCCCGAAGGCTCTGTCGGGAAGATGACGCAATGAATCGTCTCTCGTCGTCGCATGCGCTGAAAATTTAACAAGCCGGCCCCGATAGCCTGCAGCATAATATGCTGATGGGCGATGCGCGCGGTGAAAACTTCGAACATTAATGCCGACCGCGCGGCGCAAAGATCATCGGACAAGCGTGGCCGGAGGTCACGGATTGATGGTGCGCTCGGAATCGAAAGCAAGAGATGAAGCTCAAGCACATCTATCTTACCGCCCAGGAACCTGAAGCGTTAGCCGGCTTCTATGAAGCGCTTGGACTGACGATCCGCTTCGCCGACGGCGCCAAATGGATTCAATTCGCCGGAGAGAAGGCCGCCTTCTGCATCGCAGGCCCCGGAGAGTCGGCCTCCGAAGGGGCTCGGAACGCGGTCGTCGTATTTGAAGTGGATGATCTGGAGCTGACGCTCGATCGGGCCCGCGCCCTGGGAGCCGAGATTTTCGGCGAAATGCGGGACATGGGGGCGCATGGCCGTGTGGCTTGCTTGAAGGATCCGCAAAACAACACGATCCAGCTCTTTCAAGCGTCGAACAAGCAGGGCGGCTAGCCGACTCCGGACAACTCGGTTCGAGTATTTGCGGGAACCCATCACCATGAACTTCCGAGTGTCACCGATGCCAAACCAACCATCCCCGGTGTTCAGCAGCGCGGAATTCCGGAGCGCAATGCGCAACGTGCCCGGCGCGGTGTCTATCGTGACGACGGGCGTGCGACCGGGCAGGCACGGTTTGACGTTGACGGCCGGGTGCTCATTGTCAACCGAACCATCGAGCGTGCTCGTTTGCGTCAACAAGTCCGCCGGTGGCCACGACACAATAAAGCAGAGCGGATCATTCTGCTGGAACATTCTCACGGCGGATCACGCCGAGCTGGCAAAGAAGTTTGCCGGGCAGGACGGAAGCAAGGGCGACATACGCTTTGCTGACGGTTTGTGGCGTCAACTCACGACAGGTGCGCCGAGTCTCATCGAGGCAATTTGCAGCTTCGACTGTCGCGTGTCCGGTTCGTACGATGCCGGCAGCCATACGATCTTCGTCGGCGAAGTTGTTGCCCAAACAACCAACCTCGATCGCGAGCCGCTTGTCTACGTAAACGGCGAATTCACCGTACCGAAGCGTTAGAAGGTCCCGCGCATGGGCTGCCGAATGAGTGTCGCACTCAGTGAGAATAGCGCCCGGACGCCGACCGAGAATGCGAAGCAAAGGCTCAGGTCATAGCGTCCGGCGGCCAAGAGGATATCTGTCACAAACGCAGGAGAAATGCCAATGCGGGGGATCATGTTCGCTGACCAGATCAGGTGGGAATTCAACGCTGGGGTGGTCTCGATCCTATCCGAGCGCGGCCAGCTGCGGGTGGCAGCCTTACTGAGTGTTGCGGTGTCCAATACCCGGCATTCGCTCGCGCTGGCCAGTGCTTGCTGATGCTCTCGCTCTGGCTAAATGTTCTTGCGAGCGGCATTCTGCTCGGTCTCGTTTACGGCCTCGTTGCATTAGGCCTGACCATCATATTCGGCGTCATGCGCGTCGTAAATTTTGCGCACGGCGAGATGGTCGTGTTCGGTGTCTACATCGGCTATTGGACGGTTCGGCTGTGGAACGTCCCAATCATCGTGGCGGCAGCAATCGCCGCGGTCGTGATGTTCGTCTTCGGATATCTGTTAGAAGCGCTGATCGTGAAGCGGTTCGTGAACCGGCCGCATCACTATCAGTTCATTGTTTTCATCGGCCTGTCGTTGCTCTTTAGCGGAGCCCTGTTGGTCGTGTTCGGGCCGGATCCGCGTCCCACTGCTTCGCAGCTGTCGTTTCAGACCGTATCTCTCGGCCTTGTGACGCTCGACTTGGCGAGATTGCAGGCGGCAGCGACCGCCGGGCTGCTTATAGCTCTGCTTGGAGCGTATCTGAAGTTCTCCTCGTTCGGCCGCTCGCTGCGGGCGGCGGCGGACAATCGTTTGGGCGGCCTCATCGTTGGACTGAACATTCCACGAGTCTATGCCGTTACCTTTGGCATCGGGGCAGCTTGCGCAGGGGTCGCCGGCGCCCTGATATCTCCCCTGTTCGACGCTCAACCATATCTCGCCGTCGATTTCACTCTCCTTGCTTTCGTGACGGTCATCGTGGGCGGGCTCGGCAGCTTTGGCGGAGCACTCCTCGGAGGTCTGGTGATCGGCGTCGCCGAGGCAATCGCGGCGTTGATGTTCACGCCTTCGATGAAGACGGCGCTTCCTTACGCGCTCCTGATCATCATCCTGGTTTTCCGTCCGAGGGGGTTTTTTGGTGCAAAAGAAATTTGACCGTGGGCTGGAAAGGACACGGTGGCTTGCCGGAATAACGGTCTTCGCTGTCCTGGGATTGGTCGGGATGCTGGCAAACCCGTACGTCATCTCGCTGATGACGATCGTATTGTTGTTCACCTTCCTCGGACAGTCCTGGAACCTGATGCTTGGGATCGGCGGGCAGCTATCGATCGGTCACGCCCTCTTTGTCGGGCTGGGAGCCTATTCCGTCGGTGTCCTCTACGTAAAGTACGGCATTTCGCCTTGGGTCGGGCTCTTGACCGGAATGATCCTCGCCGGATCCGTTGGCGCGTCGATCGCCTGGTTGAGCTTTCGGTTCGAGGTTCGCGGTATCTATTTCGCGCTGCTCACGATTGCCGCCGCCGAGTTCGCCAGGATCATGTTCAGTGGCTGGGAGTTCGTGGGCGCAATGCAGGGATTGTTCTTTCCTGCGCCAACAGGCGGGATTGAGATCTCCATGCTTCGCGGCGATGCCCGCTTCTACTACTTCGTCGCGCTTGCACTGGCGGCGTTGGGAATAATCGGAACCGAATTTATTTCACGATCCTACCTCGGATACGTATGGCGGGCGATGCGCGACGACGAATCGGCCGCACGCGCACTCGGCGTCCGGACCTTCCAGCACAAGATTCTCGTGATCTCGATATCGGCCGCAACGGCTGCCGCGGGCGGTGGAGTTCTGGCGCTCGTTCAAGGGTCGATATTCCCGGACTCGATCATGGGGATGGGGCTATCGGTAGACGTCCTGATAGGGCCCGTGGTCGGGGGGCTGGGGACCACGTTCGGTCCGCTGGTCGGGTCGCTCGCCGCGATTCCGCTCAATCACTTGATGAGCGCGCTCGGCGACAGTCTTCGGATCCCGGGACTGAACAATATTACCTACGGTGTTGTCCTGATCTCGGTCGTCTGGTTCCTGCCAGACGGCATCTGGCCGGCGATTGTGCGCCTTTGCAAAGCTATCCAGGCGCCACCCACGGCATGGCTGTGGCAGTCCCGAAAGGTCGAAGAATGACAACTCTGCTCGAGGTCGAGAACCTGTCCCGATCGTTCGGAGGCTTGGTCGCGGTGAAGGATGTAAGCTTCTCACTTCGAGCCGGGCGGATCACAGCGCTGATTGGACCGAATGGAGCGGGAAAGACGACATGCTTCAACCTGGTCGCTGGTGCCCTGAAGCCGACCAGCGGCCGGGTGCTGTTCGAAGGCCGCCAAATCGACAATTCGCCACCCGAGACTGTTTGCAGGATGGGCATCGCGCGAACATTTCAGATCGTGCGGCCGATGCGTGAGATGTCGGTGCTTGAGAATGCCATGATCGGAGCCTTCAGCTGGACCAGAAACGTAAGCGAGGCCAGATCGAAGGCGTACGAGTCTCTTGAAAGCGTTGGTCTGGCCGCCAAGGCCCACGCGAGGACGGATCAATTAACGCTACCGGACCGGAAAATGCTGGAAACGGCCAAGGCGCTGTCGACCCGGCCCAAATTGCTGTTGCTGGACGAGGTTATGGCGGGTCTGAGACCGACTGAAGCTGCGGGTATTGTAGGCGTACTGCAGAAGCTTGCCGAAGGTGGATTGACGATCCTCCTTGTCGAGCACGTGATGCGCATCGTGATGGAAGTGGCCTCGCGTGTGGTGGTGCTGCATCACGGCGCCAAGATCGCAGAGGGACCTCCCGGAGAGGTGGTTGCAGATCCGAAAGTCCTCGAGAGCTACCTGGGGGCAGGCTTCCATGCTTAGTGGTGCGCTTCTGACGATCGATGGACTTTGTGTCGCGTACGATGGATCCTGCGCATTGAACGGCGTCTCCCTGCAGATTCATAAAGGCGAATTGATCTGCGTCGTTGGCGCGAACGGCGCAGGGAAGACCTCACTCATCAGATCTATCTCGGGCATCGTTCGGTCGTCGAGCGGTGTCATCAAGATGAACGGTGTTGATATCACCGGGATGCCGCCGTGGGAGATCTGCGAGCGCGGCATTGCCCAGGTCGCGGAAGGTCGACAGATCTTCGGAAGTCTTTCTGTGGAAGAAAACCTGTTGCTCGGAGGGGCGCTGAAGCGCGCGAAGGCCGGGCAGTCCGAAACGCTCGATTTCGTTTATCAATTGTTTGAGAAGCTTCGTGAGCGCCGGGGGCAATTGGCCGGCACGCTATCGGGCGGCGAGCAGCAGATGCTGGCTATCGGCCGTGCAATCATGTCGAAGCCCGAGGTCGTCATGTTTGACGAGCCTTCCATCGGGTTGTCGCCCGCGCTGACGGACGTCATGTTTCGTGTGGTGAAGTCCCTGCACGAGCAGGGAGCCACGGTCTTGCTGGTAGAGCAGAATGTGGCGAAATCGCTTGCGTTGGCCAATCGCGGCTACGTTCTGGAGAACGGCTCAATCGTGCTCCACGGATCCAGCGACGAGTTGCTGGACAATCCCGAGATTCAGCGCGCTTATCTTGGATTGTAACGGTCCTCAATGGCGGGACTAGCCCGTCATCCGAAAAGGCGGCCGAGCGATCGCGGCAGAAGATGCCGCGAAATAGCCCGGGCACGACCATTTGTGTCGAGCAGCGGCGTCGGGGAAAGGGTGTACCGCAATCAATTCCATAAGGCCTCGCTTAGGCTGTTTTTATGGAAGCCGATGACGCCCTTCTGATCGAACGCGACTGCGATGTGGTCACCATGACCCTGAACAGGCCGCCGGCAAACGCATTGAATAACGCCCTTGTTGGCCAGCTGCTGGACACGTTTCGCGCATTGTCTCGCGAGGCGTCGCCGCCGGGCATTGTCCTGACCGGCCAGGGCGAGCGCTTCTTCAGCGCGGGCGGAGACATAAAGGAGGTCGGCGGCATTGAAATATCACGGCCTCGGATGAGGAGCTTCCATGCGCTTCTTTGCGAGATGGAGAGATACCCCGGGCCCTTCGTGTGTGCCGTGCGTGGATACGCCGTCGGCGGGGCCTTGGAGTTTCTTCTTCACGCCGACTACGTCGTAGCGAACCATGAATGCAAGGTCGGGTTCCCGGAAATCAACCACGGCCTGTTGCCTGCAGCCAAGGGAATCCGGAAGGCAGTTCAGAAGCTTGGGCTTCGTGAGGCGCAGGCATTGCTCTACTGGGGCGACTTGACCGACGCCCAAAGGGCACGCCAAATTGGGGCGATCAACGAGATCGCAAGCACCGCGGAAGTGATGGTGAGGGCCGGGGAGGTATGCAGGTATCTTCGTGGAAAGGAGCGCAAGCTGTTTGCGGCGATCAAGCGTTCGCTGAACCTGACGGGCCAAATGGACGATGCTGCGCTCGAGGCGGTGACGATCGAGGATCTTGCGGCCTATCTGGTAGACGATAGTTCGGCACAGGCGCGTTCGCGCTTCCTGTCGAAACAGCCAAGGAAAGCGTGAATGACCGCACCGGCATTGCCTGACGAGCTCCGTCTTGAACTGATGAGCTTCGAACAGGTATCGGTCGCCCTTGCTGCGGGGGTATCGACCGTCCTGATACCGTGCGGAGCTGTGGAGCAACATGGACCGCACCTTCCGCTCTGCATGGATGCGGATCATGCAGACGCCATCGCGGCGAGGCTGGCGCGGCATCTGGGACGCACCCTGATCGCGCCCACCATCAAGGTCGGCTGTTCAGCCCACCATCTGGTCTTCCCGGGGACGATCTCCATCCGCCCGGAGACGTTCGAATCGATCTGCCTGGATTATTGCACAAGCCTTGCGAGGCACGGCTTCAGGCGCATTCTGCTGTTCTCAGGCCACATCGGGAATTTTCCCGCGCTCCAGGACATGCTTCCCCGGCTGAGGAGCGCCGTTCCGGCAGACGTCGAGATCGACGCGTACTGCGATGCAGTCGCCTGGATCGAGGCATGGCGAAGCGCCGTCGAGCAAGCGGGTGGTGACCCGAATGCGGTTGGAGGACATGCCGATATCGCGGAGACCTCGCTCATGATGTTGCTCCGCCCCGACAACGTTCGGCTCGATCGGTTCGAGGTCGGGCATCTCGGCGCGCTATCCGAGGAGCAGCTTCAGGCAATGTGGAGAAACGGCATCAAGTCCGTCACCGCCAACGGCATCATCGGCAACCCGTTCGGCTCGACAGCCCGGATCGGCGAGCGATGTCTCGCGGCGATAGCAGATCTTCTGGCTGTCTCGTTTGGAAGCCAAAGCAACGTTGTCTGAATCTCTCGTGCTCCTCCGCAGATGAACGCCGAGAATGGTTGTCGAGCCACGCTCAGCGGCGTTGGCTGCGAAAGGGACAAGCATCGACTGCTCACAGCACAAAATTTGGAAAGTCATGTAACTGCGGGGCGCATTCGAACAAAAATGTTGCCGCGCCCATGAAATGCTTCGCCATCTGACACTCCATGAGGATCCAGAAGATGGCACTTACGTTCGGGTTTTGGTCGGAGCAAGAAACCCAGGTCGGGCAGAGCTATGCCCGCCGACTCCATGAACTCGTGGACGAGGTGCGTCTGGCGGAAAAGGTCGGATTCGACTGCGTCGCGCTTTCCGAGCAACACGTTGCACTCGGCGGTATCTCGAGCTCCGCGCCGGAGGTCGTCTACGGGTACCTTGCAGCCGTTACGTCGCGCGTGAAGCTGAGGTCAGCGGTGACGCTGATGCCCCAGAAGATCAATCATGCCTTGCGATCGGCGGAGCGATTGGCAGTCACCGACATCCTGTCGCATGGCCGCATGGAATTCTACGCCGGCCGGGCCAACACGACCATCGCCATGCGCGCCTTCAACGTTGATCCGGGCGAAACGCTCGCTCAGATGGAGGAAGGTATCGCGCTCCTGAAGAAATCGATGCGCGAAGATATCTTCACCTTCGAGGGCAAGTACTATCAGATCCCGCCGCGGATGCTGGTGCCGAAGCCGATACAGAAGCCGCATCCGGTGATCGGCATCGCTGCGACCAGCGAGCGGAGCCACAGCTGGGCCGGATCCGAAGGCCTCGCCGTCATGAGCAACTGCATCTACCAGGGATGGGAGGTCCAGGAAAAACTTCTAAACACTTACCGTCGCGGCTGGAAGCGTGACGAACAAGGTCCGCTCGATCGGCCGCGCATCGGCATTCCACTTTTCTTCGGCATCGGGTCAACCGATCAGAAAGCGAAGGACGATTACGCCGAGCCCCTCATGCACTATGCGAGGATTTCAACGGACGCCTATCCCCGTCTCGCGAAGCTTGCCGACGACTATGCGTATATGAGCGAGAGCGTGCCAGCCATGGAGCGAGCGGGAAAGGATTGGGACTACTTGCTCAACCACTCCGCGACAACGGTCTGCGGAAGCCCGGACACTGTCATTCGTCAGATCGAGAAGTTCCAGGCGATGGGCGTAGACGAGGTGCTTCTCCATCTCGACTCCGTCAATCACGAGAAAATCATGGAAGCGATCGACATGTGTGGCCGGTATGTGATCCCCCACTTCAACGACAGAAAAAATGTCGTCCGGCCTACGGAAGATATTCTCGGACAGATCCGCGCCATGCGACCGCAAAAGTAAGCCAACCGGAACAAACGGAAGATAGCCATGTCGAAGCAGAACTATAAATATCTGATCGTCGAGAAGCGGCCGAGCGGTGTCGCCATTGTCACGATGAACCGGCCGGAGATCCTCAATGCGATCAATTGGGATATGCACAGCGAGCTCGAGCGCGTCTTCGTCGAGCTGGACGAGGACAAGGCGGTCCGCGCGATCGTTCTGACGGGGGCGGGACGGGGGTTCTGTTCGGGCGGCGATCAGAAAACGCTCGACAAGAGTCCAATCCCGTCGCCGACCCGGGGCGGACGCCATCTGATCCGGAACATGCTGGAAGTCGAGGCGCCCATCATCGCCGCGGTCAACGGCGTCGCGGTCGGTCTCGGGGCAACTCTCGCCTTGTTCTGCGATGTCATATTCGCGAGCCCGGCCGCGAGATTTGCCGACACGCATGTTACCGCAGGTGTGGTCGCGGGCGATGGCGGCGCGGTGATGTGGCCCCTGTTGATGGGACCCGTCCGTGCGAAGCACTACCTGATGACCGGTGACTTCATCTCCGCAGAAAAGGCCGCGTCCATCGGCATGATCAACGAGGTGATTTCGAACAGGGACGTCAAGGATGCTGCAATCGAGTACGCGGAGATGCTCGCGAGCGGCCCAAGAGAATCAATCATCTGGACCAAGTATTGCGTGAACAAGATTATCAAGCAGTACGCGCATCTGCTCCTTGACACCTCGACCGCCCTCGAGACGATCACCTTTGCCGCGCCCGAACGGCGCGATGCCGTTGCCGCCTTCGCTGAAAAGCGCAAGCGCTTCGCGGAGCGTTGAGGTGAGCGCCGAGGGTTTTGCGTCGGGCGCCCAACTCGCCGACGTGACCATTCCGCAGCTCCTGAGCCGGCGGAGGGTGGAGCTTTCTGACGAGATCGCTTTCAAGCAAAAACGTCGCGGTGAGTGGATCGCCACGACCTGGAAGCAGTATTCGGACGAGGTGGCCAAGTTGGCGGCCACTTTGCAAAAGGCTGGTTTCGAACGCGGCGATCGCGCGGCGATCATGGGGGATGTGTCCCAGGAATGGCTTCTTGCGGACATGGCGATCATTTGTGCCGGCGGCATCATGGTCGGCGTCTACTTCACCTCATCGGCGGAGGAGGTCGGCTATTATCTCGGCGACTCCGGAGCGTCGTTCATGTTCGTCGGGAGTGAACTTCAGCTCGGTACCGTCCTTGCATCGGGCCATGCTGACCAGCTGAAAAAAATCATTGTGCTCGATCCCGCTTGGAAAAAGGCAGGCGGGCCGGCGAACGTCGTCTCTCTTCATGATTTCTGGAGCGAAACATCGGTTGACGCCGACATCTTGCTGCAGGAGCAGGTCGCGAAAGCAAAGGCGAGCGACCTGACCAGCATCGGGTACACGTCCGGAACGACGGGATTTCCGAAGGGAGCGATGCTGACCCATCTGTCGCTGCTCGCCGGCGCGCACAGCGTAACCCTGTTCACGTCGAAGTTGCGCTCCGATGTCCACCGTGTCGTCGTGCACCTGCCGATGTCACACACGGTGGCACGCGCACAGGCAACGACACTGCCTCTGCTCATCCGCCTGGTGCCGTATTTCGGCGAGAACAGCGCAGAGTTCGCTCAAACGGTCAAGGAAGTGAAGCCGACCTACTTCATGGCTCCGCCGCGGTTCTTCCAGCGGTATGCTACCCAGATCCTCAGCAAGGTTCACTCCGGGTCCGAGAAGCAGAAGCAGGACTATCAGCTCGCGATGACCATCGCCCGCAAGGCCCTTGATGATCGTCAGGCCGGAGGCGTGCCGGAACCGTTCATTTCCGGCCTCTTTGCCGTGTGCCAGCAACAGGTTTTCCGTCCGCTGCTTTGTGAGGTCGGGTTCGAGGAACTCACGGTTACATACACCTCGTCCGCGGCGATGCCTCCCGAGCTGATGTCGCTGTGGCAGCTATGGGGATTGCAGCTGAAGGAATGTTACGGACAGACAGAGCTGGTTGGCGCCAACTTAGTGCAGATGGCGGAATGGCCGGAAGCCGGCACCGTGGGCGTACCTCTGCGGGATCCGGCTTGGGAGACCGCTGTTCTCGAAGACGGGGAAATGATTGTCAGGGGACCCGGACTCTTTGTCGGTTACTGGAATAAGCCGGAAGAGACCAAATCCGCTCTGCGCGATGGCTGGCTCTACACCGGGGACATCGTGGATGTCGATTCGACCGGCCTCTTCAGGCTGGTCGATCGAAAAAAGGAGATCATCAACACTTCCAATGGAAAATCCATCAGCCCGACGCAGATCGAAAACGAGCTCAGGCGCAGCCCGTTTATCTCTGAGGCGGCTGTGCTTGGTGAAGGAAAGAAGTACCTCACCGCGCTGATCGAGGTGAACGCGACCGCGACGATGGATTGGGCCAGATCGCACGGTCTTCGGATCGATCGGTACTCGGAACTGGCGAACTCCGAAATCGTGGTGCGGATGATCGAAGCAGAGATCGGCAAGGCGAATGGCAGGCTCGCCAGGGCCGAGCAGATCAAGGCGTTCCGGATATTGCCGGAAGAGCTTTCTCCCGAGAACGGCACGATGACGCCGACTCGGAAGAAGCGTCGGAAGCAGATCATGGAGAGGTATCGATCACTAATCGATACGCTTTATGACGAGAGCGAAGAAAACCTCGTCAAGGCAGAAATCAGACCCTGAGCCAAATCACGCGGGCGGCGGATCTCGTGAAGCGCCGGGGCGCGAGTACACGTCCCTGGCGCGATAGCGCCTGACCGTTCAGTGAGCGCTATCAGACCGCATCATTATTCTTGCAGCCAACCAAAGGGGGAACTACATGAGAAAGCACAGCGAAAGCGGTTTGACCCGCCGGTCCTTGATCGGTAGCGGAATTGGCGCCGCCGTCGGGTTCGCATCGTGGCGGTCAAGAGCGGCCACCCCGGCCAAGGTCCGCGTCGGCGCAATCAATCCGAGCAGTGGCGTCCTGGCGTTTCCGGGGCAGGCTTGCGTACGCGGCATCGATGTGGGTGCGAAGTTCGCAAAGGAGAAGTTCGGTATAGAGCTGCAAATCATCCATGCGGACACGCAAAGCCGGCCGGAAAACGGACGGATTGCCGCCGAGAACCTGATCAGGCAGGGGTGCACGGTACTTATCGGCGCGTGGGATTCCGGAGCAACCATCTCCGCGCTTCAGGCCGCAGAAGCCGCAAAAGTGCCTATGGTCGTTCACATCGCGAGCGCGACCCAGGTGACCTCTCAAGGATTCACCGAGGTGTTCAGGTATTACCCGACGTCCCTGACAATCGTCAGGAAGTCCCTCATGGAGCTGAAGTCCATCCTGTCCTCGATCAAGGACGCTCCAACAAGCGCCGTCGTCATGCACCTCAACAATACGATGGGACAGTCGACCGCGGCGAGCATCGATCAGGCCTGGAAGGAGGTCGAAGTGCCTCTCAGGATTGCCGAGTATATTCCATACGATGAAAGAGCCAAGGATCTCTCGGTCGAGGTTGCAAAAGCCAAAGCGTCAGGCGCGGACGCGTTGGTCTCCGTCACGCGTGTCAACGATGCCATCATGATCATTCGGGAATGCACCAAGCAGGGGTGGAATCCCAAAATGATCTTCTCACCCAACTCGAATGGCGCGCAGGACAAGGCGTACTATGACGCGTTGGGCAAGTACGGTGACGGCGCGATACTCTCGACCCTGTGGTACAATCCGAAGGCGCCCGACGCCGCGGCGATCTTGAAGCGATTTGCGTCCGATTATCCAAATGACTGGGTCGACGGGAATTCAGGGTGTGCCTTCGAAGCTGTTCAGATTGTTGCGGACGCCGTAAGCCGCGCCGGTTCTTCCGAGTCCGCTGCGATCCACGCCGCGCTTAAAGGAACGGACATGACGCCTATCCTGATGTCCAGCGGCAAGATCAAGTTCGACGCCAATGGCCAGAATATGGGCAGCGACGTGACCATCCTTCAAGGGCAGAAGGGGAAGCCTCGCGTGGTGGCGCCGCAGTCGGTCGCCGAAGCTGCGCTCCAATACCCTCTCGTCCCATTCAACTCGCGATAGGAGACGCCGCGAACTGCGGCCCCAGCGGGCGATGTTGGGGCCAGGGCTCCCGGGCGAAGGTCTTCAAGCCAAGGGCTCACGGCCTACGAAACTGGATCGCTCGGCAAGAAAGCGGCGCGGGCTCTTGCCCATTGCCTTCTTGAACATGGTTATGAAGGCGCTGGGGGTCTCATAGCCCAGATCGAGCGAGACGGCCTGAACGGAAGATCCCGCAGACAGCCTCTGCAGCGCGACGAGGATGTGAAGGCGCTGTCGCCAGCGTCCGAACGTCATCCCGGTTTCCTTCAGCACCAGGCGGGCGAAGGTCCGGACACTCATCGCATATCTGGTCGCTAGTTCGTCGATCGTGCTGCGATCGCCGGGGTCATTGAGCAGCGATGCCGCGAGATGCTGAAGTCGGCTGTCGGTGGAGATGGGCAAGTACATCTGTTCGGTGGACATCTGCACCAATTCGTCAAGCAGCACGCGTCCGAGCCGGCTGGTCGGCCCGTCGACCGGATACAGGGGAGGAAAAACGGAGAGCCGATGGATCAGTTCACGGACGAGCGATGATATCGTGAATGTGCAGCATGTGCTCGGAAGCGTACTCGCCTGCGGATCGATGAAGACGACGTAGACCTTGCCATTGTTCGAGACGCAATTGCTGTGCATGACGCCGGCCGGTATCCACACGGCACCCTGTGGCGGAACGATCCATAGTCCGCCGGGGGCACGACACATCACCGATCCATGTGAAGCGACAACGAGTTGCCCTTTCTTGTGTGAGTGGAGCGGAAGCTCGTCGTTGTCTTCACCGGTTTCGATGCAGAATGAGGTGATCGGCCGATCGAACTGATCCGGATCAATCGGATCGTAGTTGATCCGAAGCTCGGGCAAATTCATTCTAGCAAAGCCAGGATCCATTTCGGACGTGGATAACATGCTCATCGAATTCGCTCGTTATTGGCTACGGCTCCCGCAATTCAGGAGGCGGAGATAAGGGCGCGGCTGGAGTCCGGGTGACGATAGCGCTCCGGGAAATGCTCGTCACCGAAAAGTAATGCGAGAACGCGAGAATCCGGTCCTGCGGGTTAGCCTCGTCCCTTCCCGGAACGAGAATCTTGGTGACTGTCACGGCTGCTCATCGCCGGGCTCCGCGATGGGGAAAGCAGCCGGAAGGCTCAACGAGGAAGCTGCTGCGACAAGACGCGTCTTGGGGTGTGACCGGGCACCGCCCGGACGGTAGAAAATGCCGCGTTCCCGCGTCAATCGGCTCCACCGATCGCGCTTTCACGGCTGTCCGCAAGGGTTTTCGCCAGAAAATGCCGCGACCCCCAATGCTACCAAGGAGCATTGCGCAGAAAGTCGGCACGTACGTGTTGCCGATTGGAAGGCGAAAGCCAGGCCGCGCAGGCTGTGAGGTCGAGAGACGGAAGGCCGCGCCGTGCGATCGTTCGGGGCAATTGAATATGGCGGAGGATAATCGAACTGTCTTCTGCATATCCTTGAGCGCTCAGGAACTGGAGTTCGCGGCAGCGTGCCGAGACTTTGTTCTGCAGAAGAAACCAGAGCTCAGATCGTCCATCGTTGTAGCGAACAATATGCTTTCGATCGCCAACCAGCCACATGTCCGGCAGGCATTCATGGAATTGGGCCTGGCTAGATTGGTCCGCGTTCTGCGGCTCGCGATCGTGGGTAAAGCGATTGCGATCAGGAGAGCACCCAGATTGCTGTTTGATCTCGCGCGCTTCAGGACAAAAATCGTCCGCGCCCTGCGCAGGCGCGCGGGATAGCCGCTCAGGGAACGGCGTCGATCGATCGTGCGATGAAGCCGGCATTCGGTAGATGCCCGGTGATGGGCTCAATCGATTGTTGTGATCGGGTCGTCGTCGGCTATCGACCGACTGGCCTCCGGTTCATGCAGCATGGCGCGGACCGATGTGGCTCATCCCGGCCTTGTCACGCGAAAATGCTGGAAACTAGTGCAATTCCGTCTTCTTCAGCACAAAATGCCGGGCGGCATACCGGATAGTTCTGTCGCTGAGATCGTTCGTTGGGCTGTCTTCGATCGAGATCCGCGTTCGGCGTTTGCGAAGGATCCACATCCTTCGCTTCCTCCCTGGACTTGGCCCGGCTCGTGCCGGGCCATTTTTTTTGCTCGGCGGCGGCTGAAGCGTTTGCGGGATCAGCTTGTCGGCCGGCTCAGCGCTGTGGGGCTCAGCGGCGTATGATTTTCTTGAGAATCTCGGTCAGGGTCCGAAATTCTTCCCTCGTCAAGGGGGCGAATGTCTCGCCGGAAATCTCGCCAATGGTCTCGATCGCAGCGTCCGCCGTCCGCCTCCCTTTGTCCGTTAGTTCGATCTGCCGTCGTCGTGGATCCAAAGGATCCTTGGAGCTCTTGATCAGCCCGCGCGATTTGAGGCGATTGATGACGCCGGTGATCGTTGCTGAATCATAGTGGATCAGTCGTCCCAGGTGATTTTGAGAACATGATCCGACTTCCCTCAGTTTCGCCAGCGTCGAGAATTGGGGTGGGGTCAGTTCTTCGATCATTTTCGCGACAAAGATCGATGTGTGGGTCCGGAGCGCGACGCGCAACAGAAATCCTGGAGCATCGTCCAACCTGTAAGGCTGTACGGCCTGTTTCGGCTTCTCCGTCGGAGCCGTCCTGGTTTTCGGTTGCACGATTTTCGTCCTCTCGCGGCACTTGGCCGTGGCTCGGCTTGAACAAAGCTGGATGGCTCGGCCTCGGAAGTTCCGAGTTGGTCATTTGTCTACATTCGTTGCCGCCAAGAATCCATGCCGTCTGACCGCGAGCGTGATCCGTCCGGTGCGACAGAAGAGATCACTCGCATACGAGTGTATCGCTTGCATACAAGTGATAAATGAGATAGGCGTTGAGAATTGCCGCCTGGGAGGAGCCGCGCAGGCTTTCTGACCATCGCGGCGACCTCGCACCCCGGATCCGAGCATGTCGGTGAATGACAGCATGAGTGCCGTACGACCCGACCTCATCGAGAAGGTAACGGGGCGGGCTGAATACGTTACCGACCTCGTGATCCCGGGGATGTTGCACGGCTTTGTGGTTCGTTCGCCGGCTACTCACGCGCGCATCTCGTCGATTGACGCGAGCGTCGCCCGGTCAGTGGACGGCGTCGTTGACGTACTTGTCGGCGAGGACGTCGCCTCGTTCGGTTGCTGGGGAGTCGTGCTCAGAGACCGGCCCATCATAGCGATCGACCGGGTCCGGTATGTGGGCGAGCCGGTCGCCGTGGTGATCGCTGAGACCATCGAGATCGCCGAAGCTGCCGCGGAGCTCGTCGAGATCGCGTACGACGAACTCCCTCATGCGACGACCATCCGTGAAGCGATGATGGCGGATGCGCCGCTCATCCATGAGCGTCACGAAAACCTCGAAGACTTCTACTTCAAGGGCGGCGCCAGGCCGACACCGGGCAGCAACATCTTCCACACTTACAGGAACAAAGTTGGAGATGTTGACGCTGCGGAGGCGGTCGCGGCGTACATTCACGAAGACCACTTCACGTTTCCGGCGATCTCGCATTTCGCGATGGAGCCGCACACGGTCATCGCCGACTTCCAGGGAGACTCCCTGACGGTCTGGGCAGGTGCGCAGACGCCGACCGCGGTTCAGAAGGTCCTGTCCAGGCTGTTTGGCCTGGCGTTGGCCAAAGTCCGCGTGATCGTCCCATTCGTTGGCGGGGGATTCGGCGGCAAGGCATCCGTCAAGATCGAACCATTGGTCGCCGCCGCATCCTGGAAGGTGCGGCGCCCAGTTCGTGTCGCTCAATCCATGGCGGAATCGATGCTCACCTGCCGAAGGCTCGGCGCTGACATCACGATTCGAACCGCGGTCGATGCCGACGGACGGATCCTCGCGAAGAGTGCCAGGCTTCTGCTCGACGGCGGAGCGTATTCAGATACGGGCTCAGCAGTCGCCACGAAATCGGCAAATCGCATCATGGGACCATACGTGGTGCCGAACATGCGGCTCGAAGCATGTGCGGTTCACACGAACACGGTCCCTGGCGCGGCATTCCGCTCAATCGGTGGCCCGCAGGCGGTTTGGGCCAAGGAATCGCACATGGACAATGTGGCTGCGGCAATCGGCATGGACCCGACCGAGTTCCGCATGCTGAATCTGGCCTCCCGTGGTGAGCGCATCCGCCCCGACCTGCGCGCGCTCGACATGGACATGAGCGAGTTGATCGGCCGGGTGACGCGGTCGTTCGCGCCAGAAGCGAAACCCTCCAACCGAAAGGCGCATGGATTGGCGCTTGCCGCAACCGATCCGGCGAATACGCCGATCAGCAACGCGATCGTGCGTCTCAAGATCGATGGGTCGATTCTCGTTTCGGTCTCCAGCATCGAGGTTGGTCAGGGTGCGCACGCGACGATGGCCCAAATCGCGGCGCAGACATTGAAGCAGAGGGTGTCTGCGGTCACCGTCCTGCGCCCGGATACAGCGGTCGCCCCTTACGACTGGGGTACCGGTGCGAGCCGCTCGACCGTCGTCGTCGGCCTCTCTGTCGAGAGCGCCGCTCTCGACGCAGCCGATCAGATCCTCGACATGGTTGCCGAGGTCTGGGAGCTTCCCCGCGCCGGCCTGTCACTCGTCGAGGGAGGCGTCTCGACCGGTCCAGACGTTCTCACTTTCCATCAGATATTTCACCGCAGCCTGGGTGTCGATTCGGGAGAAGTCGTCGGCCGCGGCGCCATCACGCCCCGTTCGAAGAAAGGCTCCCTGGCGGAGTCACCTCTGTTCTGGGAGACATCCGCGGGTCTCGCAGAGATCGTGGTCGATGAGGAAACCGGCGAGATCCGTGTGCCTCGGTACGCCAGCGCCGCCGACGTCGGTCGTGTGATCAATCGCGTCGCTGCGGAAGGTCAGGATGAGGGGGCTGCTGTCATGGGGCTCGGTCACGCGCTTCACGAGGCGCTCGAGTTCGAGGACGGGCAACCCGTCAACGCGACGCCGATCGATTATTCGATACCGCGGATCTCCGACGTGCCGCCCTCGTTCGACACGATACTTGTCGAAAACGGCGACGGCCCCGGGCCTGGCGGCGCCAAAGGAATGGGCGAGGGAGCAATCCTGCCGGTCGCACCGGCGATCGCCAACGCGCTGTTCGCCGCCTACGGCATCCGAATAACCGATCTGCCAATGACACCCGAAAAAGTGTGGCGCGCACTCCAGAAGAGGAACTGAACATGGAATTCAACATGTCAATGGCGGTGCCGGCGACCCCGGCGCAGCTTTGGAGCACGCTGCTCGACGTTCCACGCATATCGAGCTGCATTCCCGGGTGCGAAAGCGTCGAGGAAATCCAGCGGCTTGCAGCCTACAAAGCAACCGTCAAGCAGAAGATCGGTCCTTTCAAGCTCGAAGTGCCGGCTGACATCATCGTTGAATCGATCACCGAGCCGTCTCACGTGCGCACCCGCGCTACGGGCCGCGACAAGATCACAGGAACGCGGCTGGCGGTTGTCCTCGACGTGACCGTCACGCAGGCCGGTTCTGGATCCACATTTGCCGTGGACGCGAAAGTCGACGTGCAGGGCCGGCTTGCGACCATGGGGTTCGGCATCATCAAACGCCGGGTCGATCAGAACTTCGAAGAATTCGAGAAGCGGCTCAAAGAAATGCTGGGCGCGGCCTGATCATGCTGCCGTCACCCTTCCAATTCGAGCGGCCTTCGACGATCGCCGACGCCGTGCGTGCCGTCGGAGTTTCTGGCGACGGCATGTTCTACGCCGGCGGGACCGAGTTGCTGCTCGCGATGAAAATGCGCGTCGTCCGTGCGGACCGCCTCATCGACATCAAGGGCATCCCCGGGCTCGATTGCATCGCCGTCAACGGCGTGAACGAGATCGAGATCGGCGCGCGCTGCACGCACAGGAAGATCAGCGGCGACCCCGTTATCCGCGAACACGTGCCGGCGCTTGCGTCGCTCTGCGCCGAGGTCGCAAACATCAGGGTCCGGAACGTTGGAACAATCGGCGGCAATCTCTGCTTCGGAGAGCCTCACGCCGATCCGCCGACGATGCTCGCCGCCCTCAACGCACGGCTGGTGCTCGAGGGATCCAAGGGCACGCGTGAAATTCACGCTGATGATTTCATCCGAAGCGAAATGGAAACGGTGCGCGAGCCTGACGAGCTGCTGAGAGTGATCGTGTTCCCGCGGCCCGCGGGACCGGTAACTTATCGCCGGTTCAAGCATGGTGAGAGGCCCTCAGTGAACGTCGCGATGGCCTGGTCACTGAACGCCGGCGGGAGCACGATCAGGAGCGCCCGTGTACGGGTCGGCGCGCTTGGTTCGCGGCCACAGCCTCTGACGGCCGTCGAAGATGCCCTCCGAAACGTAGCGGTAGCAGAGGCCCTTCGGGCGATTGAGACAACTCTTCCCGCGGCGCTGGATCAGCTTGAAGTCAACGCGGATCGGCATGGCGGGGCCGATTACAAGCGTCACCTTGCAGGCGTGCTTCTTCTGCGTAACGCCGATGAGGCGATCATCGCCGGCGGGAGCTGGTTGAAATGACACAGGTATTGGCCATCTCGTTCTCGTTGAACGGCAAGACGATCGCCGTCGACATCCCGGCCTATGTGCTCTTGATCGATCTTATCCGAGATCGTTTGGGCCTGAAGGGAACGAAACGTTCCTGCGACATGGAAGTATGCGGCGCTTGCACGGTCCTTCTCGACGGTGAGCCGGTCTCGAGCTGCACAACGCTCGCCGTCGATGTGGATCGACGCGAGGTTACCACAATCGAGGGTGTGACCCCGCCAGACGGACTATCCCGGATCCAGGAGGCGTTCGTGCTTCATGGCGGTCTGCAGTGCGGCTTCTGCACGCCCGGGTTCATCATGGCGGTCACGGCGCTCTTGAAGACCACGTCACACCCGACAGACGCGGAAATCCGGCACTACCTGCACGGCAATCTTTGCCGCTGCACCGGTTACACCAAGATTTTCGAAGCGGTGAAGAGCCTCGCGATCCAGCAGGCCTCGCAGGATGGCGTTTGAATCCGCGCGAGACAGCGCAGCTACCTTCTGGAGATATCATGAGTATTGATCAGGTCAAAAGAACGAGTGTCCTTATCGCAGGCGCTGGCATCGGCGGTCTGGCGATGGCGCTATCGCTGCTTCGACGCGGCATCGATTGCGACGTTTTCGAGCAGGCGTCCGAGTTGCGCGAGGTAGGCGCCGGCCTTTGGGTCTCCATGAACGGTGTGCGTGTTCTTCGCGACCTCGGCCTCACCGAGGAAGTCGAACGGAACTGCATCGCGGCAGAGCGACGTTCTATCCGGCTCTGGAACACGGGTGAAACGTGGTCCCTCTATAACAAAAGCTCCGACGCGGCCCGGAACCAACCCTATCTTCTGCTGCGCGCGCACCTGCTTAAGATCCTTGTCGACGGTGTGCGGCGATTGAAGGCGGACGCCATCCATCTGAACGCCCATGTTGTCGGGTTCAGCCAGAACGACGAGGGAGTTCGGGCGCAGTTCGCAGATGGCCGTGAGATCGAAGGTCGCGCCTTGATCGGCGCCGACGGCTCCCATTCGAAGGTTCGTACCGGGCTGATCGGCCAGATCGAGAGCCAGTACACCAATGCAATCGCCTGGCGTGGTCTTGTGCCGGTCGACCGCCTCGAGCCGCATCAGCGCGAGCCCGTGGTGTCTACCTGGATCGGGCCGACCGCGCATGTCACGGCATATCCGGTCCGCTGGCAGGACACGGAATTGATGACGTTCTCGGGTCAGGTCGATCGCAACGACTGGCTCCTGGAATCCTGGTCGGAGAAAGGATCTGTCGAGGAGTGCTTGAAGGACTTCGTGGGCTGGCATCCCGACATCATCGCGCTCGTCAGCAATGTACAAAGCCTTCACAAGTGGGGCCTGTTCGTGCGGCCCACGCTGGCTGGTTGGTCGCAAGGACGGGTCACGCTTCTTGGAGATGCGTGCCACTCCATGCTGCCATATCTCGGTCAAGGAGTGAACATGGCGTTGGAGGACGCCTCCGTTCTCGCCCGGTGCCTCGAGCAGCACCCAGGCGATCCAGCGAGCGCTTTCCAGACATATCAGAGCCTGCGCCTGGATCGCACAACCAGGGTTGTGAACTCCGCTGCCGGGATGCTGCCGATCTTTCATAACTCGGCGCTCTCCAGGGCCGAAACGGCGGGAGACTACATCAGGACGCAGTGGGCGCCGGAAGCGACCGCCGCTCGTTACGACTGGATCTACCAGTACGACGCGACCGCCGTTCCTCTTCATTGACATTTCTCCCCACGAGCACCGGTGCACAAGGATGATCGGCAAAGAGCAGCCCTGGGACAGGGTGATACCGCTCGAAGAGCGCGAGACCTATGCGATCGCAGGATTGGGTGGCGCGGCTGGATTCGGCAAGCGGCCCGCGCTCCTGGTGATTGACGTGCAGTACCGCTCGGTCGGTGACCGGCCGATGCCGATCCGCGAGGCGATCAAGCAATATCCAACCAGCTGCGGTGAGGCTGGTTGGCAGGCCATGGCGCAGATTTCCGATCTGATATGGTTGTTTCGCGGCAGAAGATGGCCGGTGATATTTCCGCATGTCGCCTGCAAGGTCAGCCATGACCAGGGGTCATTCGCGGCAAAAATTCCAGCCATCATGCAGATTCCGCCCGAGGGCTACGACTTTGTTCGCGAGGTGGCTCCGGAGCCGGGGGAACTGCTGCTGCCAAAGACGCAGGCGAGCGCATTCTTCGGCACCCCATTGACGACGTATCTCGTCGGGGCCGGAATCGATTCGCTGGTGGTGACCGGTTGCACGACCAGCGGCTGCGTCCGGGCGTCGGTAGTCGATGCGTGCGCGCTGAATTTCAAATCGATCGTGCCGAGCGACGCCGTCTACGATCGTTCGCCGACTTCGCACGCTGTCAACCTGTTCGATATTGCCAGCAAGTACGCAGATGTGATGCCGACCCGGGCAGCCATCGAGCGGCTTCGCGCGCTGGCGGATGAACGTACCAAGGATCGGTCGACATGAGTGTCGCCCCGGTATCCGGTCTGCTTTACGGCGCTCATGTGCGTGCGAACGGCATCCGCCAACATTACCTGCGGTTCGGCGGAGCCGGGCCCGCCATCGTCATCGTTCCGGGCATCTCGACGACTGCGGCACAATGGGCGTTCATCGCGGAACGCTTGTGCGTCGGATACGACGTCTATGTGCTCGATGTCCGGGGGCGCGGCCTTTCCGAAAGCGGACCGCATCTCAATTATTCGCTGGATGCCTGCGCCTCCGATTTGATTTCGTTCGCCGAGGCGCTGGAAATAGGCGCATATACCTTGCTCGGCCACTCCATGGGCGCCCGGATCGGAATTCGTGCCGCGCGCTGGCGGCCATCGTCCATGAGACAGTTGATCCTGGTCGATCCGCCGGTCTCCGGACCCGGACGCCGCGCCTATCCAAGTCCGATCGGGCCTCTTCTCAAGCTGCTTCATAGCGCAAGCCTTGGGGAAGCGGACGCGGCGCTGCGAAGTCCGTCCGCGCCGCGCTGGCCCGAAAGGCACATTCGCGCCAGAGCCGAGTGGATGCACACCTGCGATGAACGCGCCCTGGTCGAAAGCCACAAGGGCTTTCATCACGATGACATTCACAATGACCTCGCCAACCTCAGCGTCCGTACTTGGCTACTCGTTGCAGGCAAAGGCGACGTCATCCGCCCCGAAGATGAAAGAGAGATTCAAAGACTATTGCCGTCCATCGAGATCAAGCGACTGGAGAGCGCAGGTCACCAAATGCACATCGACGACACGGAAGGCTTCCTTTCGATCGTCAGCGACGTCCTCGCCTGACCCCTCGAAGGACCGGTCGGAGCGCTGCGAATACATGCCTGGCAAAGGAGATGACTGAAGATGACCCGGCAACGCATCGATGTTGAAATGCTGGAATTGTTCAAGGCCGAACTTGCACTCTGCAAGGTGAGGGAAGGCGAGGTCGTGGCTGTCCTGAGCGGCGGCGAGGATCAGTCGGAGTATGCCCAGACGTTCATGCTGGCCGCGCGGAGCCTTGGCGCGACAACCTTCCACCTCAATGTTCCAAAGTACAGCCAGAGCAAGGTTGCGGGCCAGCAGGGCAGGCACGCGTTGAGCGGCAACCAGCCGGCAATCGACACGCTCAAGCGCGTGGATATGGTGATTGATCTTCTGGGCCTGCTGTTCTCGCGCGAGCAGCTCGAGATTCAGGAGGCGGGCACGCGCATTCTGCGCGTCATGGAGCCGTTCCACATTCTCAAGAAGATGTTCCCGACTGAGGATCTCCGCCGGCGGACCGAGCTCTCACGAACGCTCCTGCAGTCAGCCAGAACCATGCGCATCACGTCGCCGGGCGGAACGGATGTGACCTACGGCTTAAAGCAGTATCCGGTCATTTCCGAGTACGGATACACCGATGAACCGGGCCGCTGGGATCATTTCCCGTCAGGATTTGCTTTCACGCAAGCCACGGATGGTGACGTCAACGGAACTGTCGTTCTGATGCCAGGCGACATTCTCTGCGCATTCAAGCGCTATATTCAGTCTCCGGTCACGCTGACCATCAAGGACGGCTACATTGTCGACCTCAAGGGCGAGGGGACCGACGCAACGCTCATCAAGAACTATATCGACAGTTTCGGCGATCGGCGCGGATGGGCAATCTCGCATATCGGGTGGGGATCAAATGAGCGCGCCGACTGGCACCACATAGCTGCATCTCAGCAGCTCGCGTCGGAGCATATCATGAACGCGCTTTCCTTTTATGGAAACGTTCTGTTCTCGACGGGGCCGAATACCGAGCTTGGCGGCACGAACGACACGCCGTGTCATCTCGACATCCCACTTCGCGGCTGCAGCCTCTGGCTCGACGATGTCCATATCCTCGACAGGGGCGAGTTTGCCTACCCGGAGTTGAGGGCACCCGGCCGCTAGGCCGCGCCCGCCTGATCAAGACCTGGAGCCGCATCCGCGGTTCCCAATAACGCGGAAAGCGTTTCGGCAACGACCATCCACTGTCCAGCTCTTTCAATGGGAAACGCATTGCATGTCCAAAACCCTCTCAGGCGCGGAAGATTACACGGCCAGGCAACGGTATTCGATCATGATCTCGGCGATGCTGGGATACATTCTCGACTTCTATGATGTCCTGATCTTTCCGTTTCTCCTGCCCGCGATCCAGCGGTCGATGTCGCTATCGTTGACAGAGATCGGCTCTCTGCAGGCCCTGACACTATTCGGATCGGCGATCGGCGGGGCTCTGTTCGGCGTCATCGGTGATCGCCTTGGCCGGAAGACCTCGCTTCAGCTCACCATCGCGCTGTTCTCGGTCGCGGCGATCATTTCCGCGTTCGCATGGAATTACTGGTCGCTTGCAGTGCTGCGCTTCATCACCGGCATCGGTCTTGGCGGCGAGTATGGCGTTGGCATGGTGCTTTTCAACGAGGCCTGGAAAAAAGGCAGCCGAGGCTTGGGTGCAGCTGCGCTTCAGGGCTGCGCCGTGATCGCATCGTCCACGGCTTCGATCGTCGGGATCTGGCTTATCGCGACGTTCAGCGACGAGTGGAGCTGGCGCATCGGCCTGCTGAGCGGCGGAGTGCCGATCCTGCTGATCATCTTCATTCGCTTCTTCATGCCTGAGTCGAAGATCTGGCTGGAGTACGAGGCGCAACGCAAGGCCGGTCCGGTCGTGGCCGCGGCCCGCACTCTTCCCCTTGCAGACTTGTTCCGCAATGGTCTGGCGCGGCAGACCGTCACTGCTTTCGTGTGGCTGATGAGCTACATGCTTTGCTACTACAGCGTAGTCTCCTTCATTCCCACGCTGTTGCTCCGGGACATGCACACGCCAGGCGACGTCGTTCGCACCACGGCCGTTCTTCTTTCCGTGGTCAGCGGCATCTGCTACCTCGCCAACGGCTTTTTCAACGACAGGGCTGGCCGCCGGTTCGGTGCTCTCGTGCCGGCATTGTTTTGGGTCGGATCCCTGGTTGGCATGGCGGTGTGGGGAAGTCAGCTCTACGCCGGCTCGAAGGCCGAGTGGCCGATGTTCTGGCTCTATATCGGTTTCGGTATTGGCAACGTTGCGCTCGGCGTGACGGGCGTCTGGATCTCGGAGCTCTATCCGGTCAACCTGCGCGCGACGGCGGTGTCTACATTCTATATGGGCGGTCGCGGCCTTGGCAGCATCGCGCCGGTTATCGTGCCCCTTGCGGCCACTCATTTCGGCGGAAGCCTGCTGAACGGCATGGTTGCCGTGGCCCTTCCCGCTGCAGCTGTCTTCGTTCTTGCCTCTCTTCTGCTTCCTGAGACGCTCGGTCGGGATTTGTCCGCGAAGGGCTTCAAGGCCGATGCGGACTCGGAGCCGGCGATGAAGGCTGCTCCGGTCTCGAGCGTATGATGCACTCGTGAAATGACGAGCAACCGGGGAGATGAGAGCTTGGCGCGCTCATCTCGCCGGCCACCTAGCGTGGGCATAAGGTGGTGCCTCCCAGTGAATTAGGCTGCCAATAGCAAAGCAGGCTCCCGCCATTGCGGATTTTGCGATGTACCGAAGCTCCTCCACCGTGCCAAGCGCTCACGCCACCATACGAAGGACAAACAGCGGTTCCTCGTGTCGGTGGTTGCGTATGATTCCCTCCCTGGGCACCATCCCCTTGATGCTACCTACCGTAATCAGCAATCGATGCGTCGACCGCTCAGGCGCGAACGCCATCTGCAGCCGCGCCGGTGACGACGCTGCCGCCAGCGACAGGGCAAGAAGCAGGCGGCCCTTGCAGGCCGCCTGGATTGATTAGCCTGCGAGCAGACGAGCTCTATTGGCAGAGATGCTGGAGTCCGTCGGACCCCTTGAAAGTGGTACCGGGCCTGCAGACGATCCCATTGTGCGATGCGTAGGTGTTCCAGTCGCCGTTCCACGCGTAGTAGTCGCCATATGCACCGGATTGATCATACGTGCCGTATGCGGCGTAGGAATTGCGCCAGCCGCCGAAGGGAGCGGTCGCGATCGCCGCGGCTGTTCCGACGGCAGCGCCGGCCACGCCGGCCGCGGCCCCCACCGGTCCCACGGGTTCGCGATAGGCGGTTCGCCGCTGATAATAGCCCCTCCTGCTGTCGTACGGGCTCCCGGCTCCTCTGTTGAGGCAGTTGGCGCTGGCGAATTGAGATGAACAGGCGGCCGGGTTGGAGAAGACCGCTTGCGCCGACGCGGGGCTCGAAACTGCGGACGCCACTATCATGGCTGCGCCAAGAACTCTTAGACTCATCATGGCTTGCTCCCTGGATTTGGTTTGCTTGCGACGCTTGGCATGACTGAATGCCAAGTCTGCAAGTTGGCTTGCGAGTTCCCGTTTTCTCGCACCTAACCAAATGCAACCTCCGGAAGTGGTTCCTGTGCATCTCGTGCGCAGCATCAAATCGACGTGACTGATGGACGATTGGAAGAATGACTTCGAAGCGGCACAGGCGCGGCGCGGTGCCGACTGAGGAGGGGCCAAGCCACACGACATGAATCAAAATGCCGCTCCCCGTCGGCGAAGACGCAAAGCTGCGTTCGCCACGCGCGCGCGCAGGCCTCGTTGCCGAACGCGCTCGCGCACCCGGCCAAATCCGGCATAGCGGACGAGGAGATGCCTAACAGACCCTCACGCTTTGCTGAACATACGCGTAACCATTCCACACGTTTCGCGTCTGATAGCAGGAGTTGTAGGCCGTCGCGGCTCCGATGGCTGCGCCAGTCGCCAAACCGGCTGCGGCAGCTCCGGGGCCCCAACCGCCGCGATAGTAACCGCCCCCGCGGTAATAGCCGCCGCCAGCCCAACGCGCGCGGCCGCCGTGCCAGCCGCCGGCATGCCATCGCGTGCCGCCGCCGTGCCAACCAGGCCGCATTCCTCCGCCGTGGAAGTGAGCCGATCGAGCGCCGGCTCCTCCGCGCCGGGCCTGTGCGTCATAAGGAAGTATCATTGCTGCAGATGCGATGAAGCTGAGAACCAGCAAAGCCTTGGTTGGTCGCATATCTGGACTCCTTGCAAGGGTGTCCCGATCAATCCCGCTAAACGAGCTTCGTTCCGTTTGTTCAACTGCGTGCCACGTTGGCACAAACTGCATACTCAAAAAAGGCGTCGCGGCTTGGGAGGTAAGCGCGGTTCGCGGCAATTGTTGAGCTCAATCCTCCGGACCTCGGCTGCGCAAGGCAGGTACGAACGTGTTCGTACCTTGATGGCCTCCCCGCATGAAACAATGCTGATGCTCACGTGCCGGCGCAGCAGGATTGGCGAGCCGGTACGGCAGCTGGTCCACTACAGGGAGACGACCATGTGGAAGACAGGAGTGCTTGGCGCGCTGGTTTTGCTCGTCGCGGTTCCGGCAAATGCGGCTCCGAAGAATAGTGGCAAGAATGTCGATGCAATTCGTGCTGAATGCTTCAGGCAGGCGAATGAAGCCGCTGCCGCCGGCGGTGCGAACATGACAAGCGGGGCGACTGCCGCCCGAAACTCGGCGGGCTATTCCGCTTATCGGGATTGCGCGCGAAAGAACGGTATTCGCCCGTAAGCATTGCTTTGGTTTCCGCTAACCCATGGAAGGCCGCCTTCGGGCGGTCTATTCCATGCGCAGATGCGACAAGTGAAAAACGGCGACGGCAGCATGGCCGTCGAAAGCCGAGGATGCCGGCTGAGCGGCGCCGAAACTGCAGGGAACGTCAGCTTGCGACGAGAGCCTGGGCTTTGCGCAATCCGGTCATGAGAACGTCGACAACTTGATCTGCGGCTCCGTTGCGGCGCAAGAAGCCGGCCGGATCATCGGCCAACGCTTTGTACTGCGACATTCCGTTCAAGGCCGTTTGGGTCGCATCGCGGCGCCCCAGCTCTGTATTCGCCATCGCAATCAACAGTTGGCTGAATCCGGAATCGCGCAACGATGCCGTCTCGGCAACATCGAGCATCTGCTTGTATTCACCCTTCAAGTAAAGGTCGACCGCGATGAAATGAAGATACCAGGCTGGCGGATGCAACGTGCGCTCGATCGCGCGTTTGAGCATCGGAACTCCTTCCGAGAAGTTCCCGCGGATGGCGAGACGCCAGCCGAACTGGGCAAGTATGTCGGGATCGTTAGGATTGAGATCGATCGCCAGATGGCTGATGCGATCACTATCGGCGTAACGTCCGGTGAAATGGTAGGCCGCAGCCAGGGCCTTCAGCGCCAGGGGACTGTTCGGCTGCAGGGCGATGGCGCGCGACGTGGCCTCAAGGGCCTTGTCATACTCCGTTTGCGGATTGCCGTCGGCTGAATAGCCCAACCGTCCGGCGTCGAGATGCAGCCATCCAAGCATGGCCCATGAATCGCTATACTGCGGATCCCGCTGAACGGTTTGCTGAAGACACTGCATGGCCGGATCGAAGTCGACGCGCCGGAAAGTGCTGCGATAGGCCTGAGCGCGCAGGACGCAGAGATAGCTTTCCATTTTCCTCGGTGGATCCGCGCGAATGTCGTTTCTGACCACGCCGTAGGATTGGCCGACCACAGTTGCGATTTCGCTTGCGAGCTCGCGCTGGACATTCATGAGCGACTGAGGATCGAACGGTCGAGCATATGTCCGCATCCATACGATCTCGTCGTTCTCGGCGTTGAAGACGGTCGTTGTGACCTGCACCTCTTCGACGCTCGTTTGAACACTTCCACGGACGACATAGGAAGCACCGAGAGGACGACCGGGTTGGGGCGCTTCGTTGCCTTTTGCGGAGAGCGCATTCGGGGGCGACGTATAGAGCCGAAATCCTCCGAATCGAAACAGGTTGCTGGTCAGTTCCTGTCCCATGCCGATGGCGAAGAGCCGCGTGTTCTCCCCGGGAGTGAGTGGCTCGAACGGCATCACGAGGACCGCGGGTTCGCGTGGCGTCATTGGGGACGGCGGCGGTCTTGCTGCAAGCCATATCCAAGCCGCCACGCCGGCTGCCAGCGCGGCAGCGACGGGCGCATAGCGCCTGATGCCAAACTTGGTCGTCCAATTCGCACGTGTAGCAGCAGCAGTTGTCGAATGATCGTGGAGTTCAAGGGCAGGTTCGCGAGATGGAGTGTCGGCAACATGCATTTTGTGCCACTCAAAATGGGGCACATAGGAGCCTTTTGGAATTGTGATGCGTACCGGATCATCCCGGCCCGAATCCACGTAGTAGCTATCGAGGTCGCGGCGCAATCGTCGAGCTTCAAGACGAACGACAGGGTCAGCCTGGGGATCGAAAGAATCGTCGCGCCGAAACACGCCCAAGGCAATTGTGTAGCCTTTCAGGCTTTCAGCGCGGCCTGCAAGCGTCTCGTCGACAATGAAACGAAGGAAAGCTTGCCGCCGTTCGCTCGCCTGGAAATGCGGACTTGCGAGGATGCGGTCCAGCTCTTTCGCTACATGCGCCGGCGGCACCGCGGAATCATCACGACACGGGACCTCGGATGCGCCGCTGACGGCGTCGTGAGCGAAGGGTACATCAGGCATCAACCGGCAACCCCAATCGTCGGTCGACGGTAGGCCTTCCCAGTACATGTTGCAACTCGTAAGCGAAGCAGGCAGCCGGCGCTGACGCGACAGCTTTCGATCATCGGAACAATGAGTTCCCGACTGCAGCGACAGCTGGTCGCATCGGCCTTGAAGTCGTCGCGCCTGAGACAGCGCGCTCAACGAGCGTCGCGCCGTGTACGAACATGTTCGTACCTTGAAGCCTCGATGAACCAGCAGCAAAGGTCACGTTGGCCACAAGCGAGTTCATCATGGAGGAGTTCCGCGCGATTGTGACCCGCTTTCCGCTGCGCGAACTTGACATTCGGCGCTGCTTCAATCGCGACGCGCAGTTTAGAGCGATTTGCGCAGATTATGACGAAGCTGTGAAAGCGCTTCGTCGTTGGCAACAAGCGGCAAAGGACGGCGACCGCGAAGGAAGCCGGAAGGCCGCGGATTACGAACGGCTGGTTGCCGAACTGGAAGCCGAGGCTCTGGTTCACATGAACCGGCCGTGATCGAGGGGCGTTCGCATAACTGGAGCAGTGCGTGAACAATACGATTCTTATCAACCTTTCGATATCAGGCGTGCTTGCCGCGGGCATGATGCGTGCTGCGATCGGTCGGACACATGACCTGCGCAGCGAGGCCGCCGAACCGACCAGGCACGCAATCGGCCGCAACGAGTAACTGGAGGCAACCTTCTTGAATATTGCCGAGAGACCGGTCGCGAACGTGGACGAAGCCGGCGCGTCAGACAGCATCTTCATTCCCGGCGGCACGTTTCGCATGGGATCGGATCGGCATTATCCGGAAGAAGCGCCGTCCCACATGGTGAGCGTCGACGGGTTCTGGATGGACCGCACGCCGGTGACGAACCGGCAGTTCAAGCAGTTCGTGCGTGCCACGGACCACGTCACCTTCGCCGAGGTCGCTCCCGATCCCAAGGACTACCCGGATGCGCTGCCGCATTTGATCTTCGCCGGCTCGCTTGTCTTCACGTCGCCGGATCACCCGGTCGACCTGCGCGACTACGGCCAATGGTGGACACTGCTCAAGGGCGCGAATTGGCGGCATCCCTATGGCCCCAAGAGCAACATCAAATCGCTCGACGACCATCCGGTCGTCCATATCGCATACGCCGACGCGTTGGCCTACGCCCGATGGGCCGGCAAGGACCTGCCGACCGAAGCGGAGTGGGAGTTTGCCGCACGCGGCGGCCTTGATGGCGCCGAGTTCGCCTGGGGCGATGAATTCGTGCCGGGCGGCGTGCATCAGGCCAATACGTGGCAAGGTCACTTTCCGTTCGAGAACCGGTGCGAGGACGGCCACGCGCGCACCTCGCCCGTGATGACCTATCCGCCGAACGGCTACGGCGTGTTCGACATGATCGGCAATGTCTGGGAGTGGACCAGCGACTGGTGGGCTCCAAAACACCGCGCCGACGCAAAGAAGGCCTGCTGCATTCCCCAGAACCCGCGGGGCGGCTCCGAGCATGACAGCCACGATCCGTTGCTGCCGCTCAGCAGGATACCGCGCAAGGTGATCAAGGGCGGCTCGCATCTCTGCGCGCCGAACTACTGCCGCCGCTATCGGCCGGCGGCGCGCCATGCCGAGCCGATCGACACGTCGACCAGCCACCTCGGATTTCGCTGCATCACACGTTCAAGGAGAGAGTGATGACTGAGAAGAAAGCGACAGAAACCGTCAGCCGCCGCAACCTGCTCGCGGCCTCGAGTTCGCTCGCCACCATCGCCGCCTTCTCGGCGATGGCGCCCATCCAGACCGCCCAGGCGCAAGGGACCACGCAACCCTCGAGCGCGGCCGGCGGGGCAAAGCCGAACATCATCCTGATTCTGTCGGATGATTTTGGCTACGGCGATTCCGGGCCCTACGGCGGCGGCGAAAATCGCGGCATGCCGACGCCGAGCATCGACCGTCTGGCGGCCGAAGGCATGCAGTTCATGTCCTTCTATGCGCAGCCCAGTTGCACCCCCGGACGCGCGGCAGTGCAGACTGGCCGAATTCCAAACCGCAGCGGCATGACCACTGTGGCATTCCAGGGGCAGGGAGGAGGGTTGCCGGCCGCGGAATGGACGCTCGCGTCGGTTCTGAAGACCGGCGGCTACAAGACGTTCTTCACCGGCAAATGGCATCTCGGCGAGGACGATTTCGCGATACCGAACGCCCAAGGCTATGACGAGATGAAATATTGCGGACTCTATCATCTCAACGCCTACACCTACGCCGACCCGACATGGTTTCCCGACATGGATCCCGAGCTTAGGGCGATGTTCACGAAGGTCACCAAAGGCGCGTTGTCCGGAAACGCAGGCGAGAAGGCGAAGGAAGACTTCAAGATCAACGGCCAGTACGTCAACACACCGGACAAGGGCGTCGTCGGCATCCCCTTCTTCGACGACTATGTCGAGAAGGCCTCGCTCGAATATCTCGATCGCAACAAGGGATCAGGCCCCTTCTTCATGAGCGTCAACTTCATGAAGGTGCACCAGCCCAACATGCCGGCGCCCGAATTCCAGGGCAAGTCGCTGTCGAAGAGCAAGTTCGCCGATTCCGTGGTGGAGAACGACACCCGCATCGGCCGTATCATGGACAAGGTGCGCTCCCTCGGGCTCGACAAGAACACCTATGTGTTCTGGACGACGGACAACGGCGCCTGGCAGGACGTCTATCCGGATGCCGGCTATACGCCGTTCCGCGGCACCAAGGGCACGGTCCGCGAAGGCGGCAACCGCGTGCCATCCATCGCGTGGGGGCCGGGCATCAAGGCTGGGTCGAAGAATTCGGACATCGTCGGCGGCCTCGATTACATGGCGACGTTCGCGAAGCTTGCCGGCGTGAAGCTGCCGGAGAACGACCGCGAAGGTAAGCCCATCATTTTCGACAGCATCGACATGTCCCCGATCCTGTTTGGGACCGGCAAGTCCGAGCGCAAGAGCTGGTTCTTCTTCACGGAGTCCGAGCTCACGCCGGGCGCCGCCCGTGTCGGCAATTACAAGGCGGTGTTCAACCTGCGCGGCGATGACGGCGTTAAGACCGGCGGTCTCGCGGTCGACAGCAATCTCGGCTGGAAGGGAGCGGAATCCTATGTCGCGACCGTTCCGCAGGTATTCGATCTCTGGCAGGATCCGCAGGAGCGCTACGACATCTTCATGAACAATTACACCGAGCGCACCTGGATCATGGTCACGATCAACGACTCGATCAAGGATCTGATGAAGACTTACGTGAAGTATCCTCCACGGAAGATTCAGAGCGAGACCTACGCGGGGCCGATTACCATCCAGCAGTACGAGCGGTTCTCGTTCTTCCGAGATCAACTTGCCAAGGACGGCTTCCACATAGGCTTGCCTACAGGCAACTGATCGATGCCGATGGAGCGGCCCCACATCGAGGGGCCGTTCCGCTGTTGCGAATGACTGAACCGGAGGACGGTGATCCGTGAACGAAAGCTTGGTTGACCGCCGCACGATCCTGGCCGGTCTGCTGGTGTCGGCGGCAACGCTGTCGGTTTCCGGCCGCATCGCTCGCGCGCAAAGCGATCCTCTGCCGTCCTGGAATGAGGGCCGCGCCAAGAAGTCGATCCTGGACTTCGTCTCCGCGGTGACGCGGGAAGGCACGCCGGATTTCGTGCCGGCGCCGGAGCGCATCGCGACATTCGACAATGACGGCACGCTCTGGTGCGAGCAGCCGATGTATGTGCAGCTTGCGTTTGCGCTGGACCGGGTAAAGGCGCTGGCGGGCCAGCATCCGGAATGGAAGCGGAAGCAGCCGTTCAGGGCGGTTCTCGACAACGACATGGCTGCGCTGGCCAAGGCCGGCGAGAAGGGCCTGGTCGAACTCGTCATGGCGACCCATGCCGGCATGACAACGGCCGAGTTCGCGCAGATTGCCGGCGACTGGATCGCGAGTGCGCGCCACCCGAAGTTCAACCGGCCCTATACCGACCTCGTCTACCAGCCGATGCTGGAACTGCTCGCCTGTCTGCGGGCCAATGGCTTCAAGACCTTCATCGTCTCGGGCGGCGGCATCGAGTTCATGCGGCCATGGAGCGAGCGGGTCTATGGCATCCCGCCCGAGCAGGTCGTGGGATCGAGCATCAAGACGAAGTTCGAGATCGACAAGGGGAAACCGACACTGATCCGGCTGCCGGCGATCGATCTCGTCGACGACGGACCCGGCAAGCCGGTCGGCATCAACTCGCATATCGGTCGCCGGCCGATCGCGGCCTTCGGCAATTCGGACGGCGACTTCCAGATGCTGCAATGGGCGACGCAATCATCGGGGAAACGCTTTGGCCTGATCGTGCAACACACCGATGCCGAACGAGAATATGCATACGATCGGAAGTCCTCGTTCGGCAAACTCGACAAGGCGCTCGACGCGGCGAGCGCCAATGGCTGGATCGTGGTCAGCATGAAAGACGACTGGAAACGCATGTTCCGTTTTGAATAGAGGCCGAAGGATTGCGTAGGCATCGCTGACGCCCGGCGCCGCGGAGCGCGCCAGCGCCGCCGGTGATGCAAGCGAGACGAAGAACGAGGAGGCATCATGACAAAACTTCTTCCGGGAATGCGTCGGCTTACCTTCGCGAGCGCGGCGCTGGCGGTTGGTCTGATGCTCGGGGGCCCGGCATACGCGCAGACACCCGCGGACCAGAAGCCGGCCCAGGACCAGGCTACCGCGCCGGCGCCGGGCCCGACAGCCAGCAAGCTTCCGAACGGACAGATCGAGCAACTGGTCGCGCCGATCGCGCTCTATCCGGACGCGCTGCTGTCGCAGATCCTGATGGCGTCGACCTATCCGTTGGAAGTCGTCGAGGCGGCGCGCTGGTCGCAAGACAACAAGACCGTCACCGGCAAGGCGCTCGAAGACGCCATGCAGAAGCAGTCGTGGGATCCGAGCGTCAAGGCCCTCGCGGCGGTGCCGCAGGTTCTTCAGATGATGAACGACAAGCTCGACTGGACCCAGCAGCTTGGCGACGCCTTCCTCGCGCAGGAGCAGGACGTGATGAGCGCCGTGCAGACCCTGCGCCAGCGCGCGGAGGCCGCGGGCAATCTCAAGTCGACGCCGCAGCAAAAGGTGATAAAGAGCGCGCCTCCCGCCGGTGTGACCGCGCCCTCCGGCATGCAGCAGGCGATCTCGATCGAGCCGGTCGATCCCGACCAGTATTACGTCCCGGTCTACGATCCCGGTGTCGTCTACGGGGCCTGGGATTATCCCGACTACCAGCCGTTCTATTGGTCTCCGCCAGGCTATGTCGCCGCGGGCGTGATCGGCTTCACCGCCAGCGTGGCCGTCGGCGCTGCGATCTGGGGCGGCTGCAACTGGTGGGGCCGCAACGTCTACGTCAACGTCAACCGATATAACCAGTTCAACCGCACCAACATCAGAAACACCAATTGGTCCCACAATCCGGCGCACCGCGGCGGCGTTGCCTATCGCGATGCCGGCGTGGCGAGACGCTTCGGCAGCGGCAATACCCCCGCCGCGCGCGAGGCTCTGCGCAATCGCACCGGTGGTCCTGGCGGCAGGGTCTCGAATGCGGGTGCTGGCCGGGCCAGGACCGCGGTCTCGCAACGCGCCGGCAATCGCGGTGCAAGCGTATCCCACCGGGCCAGCAGCCGGAACGTCACCCGCGCCCATACGCGCGCGGGCAATCGCGCGGCGATCTCGCACAGAAGCGTCACGCACGCGCGCGTCAGTGGACGCGTCGGCGGCGGCCGGCCGGCCGCGATCCGCGGTGGCGGCATGCGGGCAGGCGTCGGTGGTTTCCATCGCGGCGGTGGCGGCATGCGTGCTGGCGGCGGCTTCCGCGGAGGCGGCTTTCACGGAGGTGGCCGCCGGCGCTGAGTGGCGTGATTGCTATTCGGGGAATTCCATACGAGATCGCCAAACGGCGTGCCCCCCAGGATGCGACCGTCGCAGGTGGCGAACTATCGCGACCACCGGCTCCCAGTCCCGGCGATTCGACAAATCCTTGCGCGGATGAAATCCTGGTTGAACTTACGTGCTCCAAGGGCCATCAAAATGTCCGGCGCGCCGGGAGCCGCTTGAACCCCCAACGCGAGGCGGGAACTTGACCGGCTGCCAGTTCGTTTGCTCCGGCGGGCTCTTGTCCGGCGCGGCCATTTGGCATCGTATCATGCGAGCAATCTCGCGCCTGAAGGAGCCTGCAACGATGGCCAGGAAATTCAAGGTCGGCGATCACGTCAGCTGGAATTCCGAGGCCGGCCGCGTCTCGGGCACCATCATCGCGGTTCACACCCGCGATTTCGACTACAAGGGGCACACCCACCGCGCCTCGGACGCCGATCCGCAATACGAGATCAAGAGCGACAAGACCGATCACGTCGCGGCCCACAAGGGCAGCGCGCTGCATCATGCCTAGCAAAGACGCGGCGCTTCCGTTCTTCACGATCGGTCATTCCACCCGCAGCCTCGAGGATTTCATCGCTCTCCTCGGCGCGGCCGCGATCGAGCGCATCGTCGACATCCGAACGGTGCCGCGGTCGCGGACCAATCCGCAGTTCAACAAGGATACGCTGCCCAAGCCGCTCAAGGCCGCGGGCATCTCGTATGAGCATCTGGCCGATCTCGGCGGGCTCCGCGGCAAGGCGCGAAGCGTGGCGCCGTCCGTCAATGGATTCTGGAGCAACGAGAGTTTTCACAACTACGCCGACTATGCGTTGTCGCCGCAGTTTCATGCGGCGCTCCAGCATCTGCGCGACGAGGGGCGCCGGCAACGCTGTGCGATGATGTGCTCGGAAGCGGTGTGGTGGCGCTGCCACCGCCGCATCGTCGCCGACTATCTGATCGCGTCCGGCGAGACCGTCGTCCACATCATGGGGGAGGGCCGCCTCGAGCCCGCCCGTCTCACCGAAGGCGCCGTCGTCCAGGGCGACGGCACGGTGGTCTATCCGGCGACGGGTGAACTGGATCTATGAAGGGGGCGAGGCTTGCGGCTGCACCGTCGCGCCGCGCCGGCTGACGTCGCCGATGGCGCCGACAATGCGGCGGCTGCCGGCGCAGCGTTCGCCTGTTTCGTGGCGGCGGCGTCGGCCGGCGGCGCGGCCACGAGATAGATCGCCTTGCGCGACAGCGAGCCGTATACAAACGGCTGCTGCGCGTTGCGCGTCGCCTCCATCACGTCGTCGCGGACGTTGCGGAACATGAAGGTGACCTCGACGCCCGGCGTCTCGATGTTGCGGAGCAGCGCCGCGGCGAACGGGCTGTTGCGGCCGTCGCCGTCGAGCGCGGTGGTGCCGTCGCGCGCGGCATAGGCGACCAGCACATTGCCGACCGGCTCGATGCGGCCGAGCCCGCTGCCGGCAGCGGCGCGGGCGGCGAGCGAGCGGCTCATCTTCGCCGCGAACGGATTGTTGCGGCAGGCATCGAGGATGACGAGGCCGAGACTTCCGGTGTTGGCGACCTGCAGCATCACGCTTTGCAGGCTGATCGCTTCATTGGCGGCGTCGGTATCGCGCCTCAACTCGGCGTCGACCGGGATCAGCCCCGGCGAGTTCACCTGGAAGTTTTTCTGCGATCCGAAGGAGCGCCTTGTCGTCGTGGTGGAAACCGCGGCGCCGGGCGAATTGCGCAAATATTATCGCGAGAATGTGCAGGACATCGTCTACGGCGCGATGGTGAAGTAAGCGGCCTCGACGTCGTAGAAAGCCTAGCGTCACGTGGAACGTGGAACAGCAAAAAAGGCCCGTCGCTCGAGCCGAGCGACGGGCCTTGAATTTTGCGTGGCTACCAGCGCCTGTAGACGCCGGTCAGCGTCCCATTGTTGTTCCCTTCAGGACCCACGTCGCCCTGGGTCGAGCTCGGCGTCGGGTGATTGGTGCCGTTGAATGAACCGTACCAGCCCGGCTCCGCCGGAGAGTACATCACATCAGGCTGCACGGCCTGATAGCGGGGGCCGCCATAGTATCTTGGACCAGGGTTCCCGTAAGGATAGTAGCCTTGTGCGAACGCGCCTGCCGTTGTTGCGATCAGGGACGCCGCGGCGAGGGACAATATCTTGGTCTTTCGTTGCATCCACACTCTCCTTGCTGGTGTCTCGACCAACGACCGCCATGGAGCGGCGTTCCCGATCTGCCATGCATCTCGCAAGGGCAAATCTGCGCGAGCGTCGGATCAGGTTCTTGTGAAGGGGCTTGCGCTCCGGCCGGGCTCTGCCCGGCAGGATGCATCCATCGCCGGCCCGTTATGCTTCCATGGCTATAACGGCGTATGCGCGAGCGGCGCCTCGAAAAACCGGGCGGTTCGTAAAAGGAAGCCCGCCACTGCGGCGGGCAAGGTCCAGGGAGGAAAACGCCCTGACAAGGGAGCGTGCAGCCAGTCTCCCTGATTCGTGCGCGGCTGCGAAGATCGTATAACTACTGTCATCGGGGCCGGCATTATGCGAATGCTGCTGGTGCCGCGGCCGGCCGGCAAGGGAATGACAGGGCGCGCTAGCACGGCGCAAATACAGGGGAAGTTCATGAGCACGTCTGGAGTTTTCGCCCGCGTCGTCGCGGCGATCGGGGCCGGCGCCTTGGTGTGGCGGCGGATGCAGGGCGCGCAGCCCGCGCCCGCCTGGGGCAGCGCGCCAGAGATCCCGCAGGCCAAACCGCAGGGCGCGATCCCGACGCTCAAGATGCCGACGGCGCGGGGCTGGGACAAGGACCAGAAGCCGGTCGCCGCGCCCGGGCTCAAGGTCAACGCATTTGCGGCCGGGCTCGATCATCCGCGCTGGATCAACGTGCTGCCCAACGGCGACGTCCTGATCGCGGAGGCAACGCAGATCGCTGGCACACCGCGCAGCGTCTTCCACTACGCGATGCAGGCGACGATGCGGCGCGCCGCGGCGCTCGGCGTCAGCGCCAACCGCATCACGCTGCTGCGCGACCGCGATGGCGACGGCGTCGCCGAAAGCAGCAGTGCCTTCATGGAAGGATTGAGCCAGCCGTTCGGCATGGCGCTGGTCGGCGACACCTTCTATGTCGGCAACACCGACGGCGTGGTGGCGTTTCCCTATGTTGCCGGCGCTGATCGCATCACCGCGCAGGGACGCAAGCTCGTCAGCTTCAAGCCCGACGGGCACTGGACGCGCAGCCTGCTGCCGAGCGCCGACGGCAAGAAGCTTTATGCCGGTGTCGGTTCGCTCAGCAACATCGCCGAGAGCGGTTTTGCGGTCGAGGAAGGCCGCGCCGCGATCTACGAGCTCGATCTCGCAGGTGGCACCAGCCGCATCTTCGCCGGCGGCCTGCGCAATCCGGTGGGCATCGCCTGGGAGCCGACCACCAATGTGCTCTGGACCGTCGTCAACGAACGCGACGGCCTCGGCGACGAGACGCCGCCGGACTATCTGACCTCGGTGCGTGACGGCGGCTTCTACGGCTGGCCCTATTGCTACTGGGGCAAGACGGTGGACGATCGCGTGCCGCAGGATCCGGCGATGGTCGCCAAGGCGATCCAGCCGGACTATGCGCTCGGCGGCCATACCGCCTCGCTCGGGCTGTGCTGGATGCCGCAGGGCACGCTGCCGGGATTCCCCGACGGCATGGTGATCGGCCAGCACGGCTCGTGGAATCGCTCGACGCTGTCGGGCTACAAGGTGGTGTTCGTGCCGTTCGCGAGCGGCCGTCCCGCAGGGCCGGCGCGCGACATCCTGTCGGGCTTCCTCGCGCCGGACGAGAAGGTGTCGTACGGCCGTCCGGTCGGCGTCGCGCTCGGCCCCGACGGCTCGCTGCTGGTGGCCGACGATGTCGGCAATGTGATCTGGCGCGTCACGGCGGCGTAGGCTGCGAGCGAGCGCGCGCATTCGCGAAATGAAGCAGGCCGCCGGCTGCGGCGGCCTGAGTGGATGGCTCCCGCTTCCTTGATTGCGAGGGCCGGCTCGACGCCCTTGTGAGCGTCGGGGGCGATCTTGTCAGTCCGGTTCTGCTAGAGCGTTTTCGAGCGAAGTGGATACCGGTTCGCGTGAAGAAAACGCGTCAAAACAAGAATCTAGAGCCCCGTTCCGATTCCATCGGAACGGGAAAAGCTCTAGTCGCAGCGGCGGACCCTGCGGACCGAACCATCGTCGCGCTCGATCGTAACGGTGCGGCATCCGCGATATCCGCGATCGTATCCGTAGGCGCGATAAGCGGGTCGATCGTAGTCTCGGTAGTAGCGCGGCTCGGGGCCCACCCTCACGCCGCCGAGCGGAGTATCGACGGCAACTTGAGCTGACGCGGGCGTGATGGAGATCGGCGTGGCGACAACGAAACCGGCAACCGCCAATGCACCGGCCAATAACAGGTTTCTCATGCGCGTTTCCTCCTGAGTTATTGCATCCGCTTTCCAACAATCCAGCTGGGGCAAGAGTTCCTCGGCCTTCGCGGTGCACGACGTCAGCGGCTCAGGAACTCGCGGATGCTTAGCGCGATCTCGGCGGCATGCGTCTCCAGCGCGAAGTGGCCGGTGTCGAAGAATTTGACGACCGCCTTCGGGTTGTCGCGCTTGAACGCCTCGGCACCCGGCGGCAGGAAGAACGGATCGTTCTTGCCCCACACCGCGAGGAACGGCGGCTGATGGGTGCGGAAGTAGCTCTGGAAGGTGGGGTAGAGCGCGACGTTGCTCTTGTAGTCGCCGAACAGATCGAGCTGCACGTCGTGGGCGCCGGGCCGCGCCATGTAGTAATTGTCGAGGTTCTGCCCGTCGGGCGACACCGTTTGCGGATCCGATGCGCCGTGGGTGTACTGCCAGCGCGTGGTGTCCGGCGTCAGGAAGGCGCGCAGCGCGTCGCGGTTCGCCGGCGAGGGATCCTGCCAATAGGCCCTGATCGGAGTCCAGCCGTCGCTGAGGCCTTCCTCATAGGCGTTGCCGTTCTGCGAGATGATCGCCGTGATTCGCTCCGGATGCTTGACCGCGATGCGGAAGCCGGTCGGCGCGCCATAATCGAACACATAGACCGCAAAGCGATCGAAGCCGATCACCTCCGTAAAGCGATCGATGACGCCGGCGATGCTCTCGAAGGTGTAGTTGAACTTGTCGTGCGGCGGCATGTCCGACTGACCGAAGCCGGGCAAATCCGGCGCCACGATGTGGAATTTGTCCGCGAGCTGCGGGATCAGTTCGCGAAACATATGGCCCGCGCTCGGGAAGCCGTGCAACAGCAGCAGCTTTGGCGCGCCGGGCGAACCGGCTTCGCGATAGAAGATGCTAAAGCCATCGACATCGGCGGTGCGGTATTTGACCTGAGACATCTGTCACTCCTTGTGATCGTGATGTGGTGGCGTGGTTTGCGAGTTCAGGAATTGATCTGCCCGGCGACCGCACTGACCGCCTCCCGGATGATGTCGGTGACGAGCTTCGGCGCGGTGACGATCGGGGTATGATCGACGGGATGTGAGCGCACGGTCGCCTGCATCCGCGCCGCCATGCTGCGCTGGGTCTCGGGCGCGATCATCCGGTCGTCCTCGGCAACCAGGAACCAGCTCGGGACGTCCTTCCACAGGGGGCGGCCGACCGGCACGGTGATGCAGGCCGGCGAAATCGGCCGCTGCACCGCGGCCAGCACCGCGAGGTCCTCGGACCGCGCGCCTTGCGCGAAGGCCGCTGCGAAAGCGGACTCCGGCAGCCAGATCAGACCATTGGCGTCGGGCGCAAGCTTGGGCGTAAACGGATGCGGCGGCAGCCGGTAGAATACGTCGGCGACCGTCTCGCCTTCATCCGGCGCCAGCGCCGCGACATAGACCAGCGCTTTCACGCGCGGCGAGCGGGTCCCGGCGATCACGGCGCCGGCATAGGCATGGCCAACCAGCACCACCGGGCCCGCGACGCGGTCCAGGGTCCGGTTCAGCGCGGCGACGTCGTCGGCGAGCGAGGTGAGGGGCAGCGGCGCCGCCACCGCCGTAATGCCCTCGGCGTCGAGCGCTGTGATCACCCGCGCCCAGCTCGAGCCGTCGGCCCACGCGCCATGGGCAAGCACCACGCTGACATTCTCGTTCGACATTGTCCGTTCCCTCGTCTCAGGCCAGTTTCGGCTGTAACCGTCAAAATGCTATTTGATGGGTTACTACGCTTATGGTCCATGGCTCGTAACTTGTCAAATGAATTTTATCAGGTTACTATTTCCGTAGCTGAGGAAGCCGCCAGAAAGCCGCCAGGAGGGCGTCACCGTGCAATCCCATCCGCCCGCGATGTTCATCGCAGACAGCCTGGGCCTCGATTTCATCAATTCGATCGCGACGCCGGTCGATACGCCGGTGGACTGGATCGCCGATGGCGACGGCCTGTTGCGCTGGCTCGCGCAGGCGCAGTTGGTGCCGCCCGTTGTGCTCGACGAGCTCAAGGCGCGCGCGACGCCTGGCGCGCTCGACAATGCCGCCGGTCAGGCCCGCGATTTGCGCGAATGGTTCCGCGGCTTCGTCCGCAAGCATATGGGCCGGCCGCTGATGCCGCGGGCGCTCAAGGAGCTCGAGCCGCTGAACCGGCTGCTGGAAAGCGATCAGGCGTTCAGCAAGATCGTGGCGCATCGCCAAAAGGACGGCGATGACGGTTTCGCGCTGGAGCGGACGCGGCGCTGGCGCTCGGCCGAAACATTGCTGCTGCCGATTGGGGAAGCGATGGCCAGGGTCGTCTGCGAGGAAAGCTTCTCCGACATCAAGGCGTGCGAGGGCCCGGCGTGCACGCTGATGTTTGCCGACCACACGCGGGCGCGGGCGCGCCGATGGTGCAGCATGGCGATCTGCGGCAACCGCGCCAAGCAGGCCGCGCACCGCAGCCGGATGAAGGACAGGGGCTGAGATCAGCAAAAACCACGGCGCCAAAGGGCAACGGCACCTGACGGATTCTCGCGGCGGAGGCGAGGGCAAAACTCCCCTCCAGGTCCGATCGCTCGGAAGTGCATAAAACCGGAATGAAATCCATAGCGGTTTTCAACCATGCCCCTTGAGCCTTCCTCAACTTCCGCGGCCGATGCTGCGCCCGCCACCGGGATCGAAGGAGCTCACAGCATGCCGGCCAAGGGACGAGCGACCGCGACCAACGCCACCGCGCAAGGGCGCGAGGACATCCTTAACGCGCGCGCCATCAGCACGCTGGGCGCCGGCGTCGTCAGCGCGATGAGCGCGGTCGGCGCCGCCGTCATCAAGAAGAACAAGCCGGCACTCGGCAAGAATGCCGACTGGTTCTGGCACATGTTCGCGAAATGCGAGGCCAGGGCCGCGCGCATCGCCGAGCAGGCCGCGCGCGATCCGGAGGCCTGCGGCGATGCCACCTTCATCGAGGTCTATGCCGCGCAATTGCCGAAGCTGATGGCAGCGGCGCTCGAGAGCCACGAGAAGGCGCTCAAGGCGAAGTGATGCCGCCTCAAGAGGAGTGCCACAACGGCGCTCGTCCCGCTGCCGTTCCCTCTTGACCTCTCAAGCCGTGACGCGCCATCGCGCTGACCGGCCCTACGGCCCCGATCGGGCAGCCCGCCTGATCCGCGCCTCAGCTTTTCTGCGATGGGGCATGGCGATTTGGCGCTTCTTGGCGTAAAGCACCCCAAATCGTCATGCGGTTGTGCCGCTTGCCGGGCACGCAGCTCCAGGTCGTCCCGCTCGACGTTCTGCGCCCGGACCAATCAAGGTTTCCCATCTCGTGCCCTTTCCGACCACAAGTTCGTCGCTCGCCCGCGCCTTGGCTGAGCGCAACTACGATCAACCGACCCCTGTCCAGCTCGCCGTGCTCGCGGACGACGCCGTCGACCGTGATCTCCTCGTTTCAGCCCAGACCGGCTCGGGCAAGACCGTTGCCTACGGCTTGGCCATGGCAAAGGACCTGCTCGACGGCGCCGAGCGGTTCGAGCCGGCTGCCGCCCCGCTGGCCCTGATCGTCGCGCCGACCCGCGAGCTCGCCTTGCAGGTTCAGCGCGAGCTTGCGTGGCTCTACGAGCATGCCGATGCCCGCGTCGTCTCCTGCGTCGGCGGCATGGATCCGCGCCGCGAGCAGCGCGAGCTTGCCGAGGGCGCCCACATCGTGGTCGGGACGCCCGGCCGGTTGTGCGACCATTTGCGGCGCGGCCGTCTCGACATTTCGGGACTCAAGGTCGTCGTGCTCGACGAGGCCGATGAAATGCTCAATCTCGGTTTCCGCGAGGATATGGAATTCATCCTCGAGACCACGCCGGACACCCGCCGCACCTTGCTGTTCTCGGCGACGTTCCCGCGCGGCATCGTCGCGCTCGCCAAGCAGTATCAGGAGCAGGCGTTCCGGATCGAGGTCGCGGGCGACGAAGGCGGCCATGCCGATATCGAATACCGCGCCATCCGGGTGGCCGCCGACGATGTCGAGCACGCGGTCGTCAACGTGCTGCGTTTCCATGAGGCGCCGAGCGCGCTGGTGTTTTGCAACACCCGTGAGGCCGTCAGGCATTTGCAGGCGGCGCTGCTTGAGCGCGGGTTCTCCGTCGCCGCGCTGTCGGGCGAAATGACCCAGAACGAGCGCACCCAGGCGCTGCAGGCGTTGCGCGACGGACGGTCGCGGGTTTGCGTCGCGACCGACGTCGCGGCGCGCGGCATCGATCTGCCGAGCCTCGATCTCGTCATTCACGCGGATTTGCCGAAAGATCCCGAGGTCATGCAGCATCGCTCCGGCCGCACCGGCCGTGCCGGCCGCAAGGGTGTCAGCATCCTGCTGGTGCCGCCGGCACGGCGGCGGCGCGCCGAATTGCTGCTCGATCTCGCCGGCATCGATGTGGTGTGGGGCTCCGCGCCGCAGGCGGAGGAGATCCGCAAGCTCGACCATGATCGCCTGCTGCAGGATGCGGTGTTCTCCGAGGAGGCGACATCAGATGATCAGGCACTGGCGCAGGCCCTGCTCGCCGAACGCTCGCCCGAGGCGATTGCCTCAGCGCTCGCCCGGCTCTATCGCGCGCGGCTGCCGGCGCCCGAAGACATTCTCGATCCCGGCGAGGGACGGGGCCGGGACCGCGACGATCGCCGCGGCGAGCGCGCCTCGCGGCGCGATGATCGTGCCGCCGGGCCGCGATCGAAGACCGGCAAGTCATCCGCGCGTCATGGCATGGAGGAGGCCACCGTCTGGTTCCGCGCCGCGATCGGACGCCGGAAGAATGCCGAAGCCCGCTGGCTGCTGCCGATGATCTGCCGCCGTGGTGGCATCGACAAGCGCGACATCGGCGCGATCAAGATCATGGACACGACCACCGAGTTCGAGATCGCCGCGCGGGTCGCGGATTCCTTCGCGGTCAAGATCAAGCGCCCGGACAAGGAAGACAGCATCCGCATCGAGCCGCTGGCGGGCGCACCGCAGGGCGAGGCGCGCGAGAAGCCGGCGCGCAAGCCCTGGCGCGACAATGACGACGGCGGATACAGCGCGCCGCGCGCCGGCGAGGGGGCAGCAAGGCGGGGCGGCAAGCCGGACCGCGAGGCCAGAGCGTTTTCGAGCGAAGCCGCGAGCGGTTCGCGTCAGGAATACGCGTCAAAAAAGGAATCCAGGGACTCGGCCCGATCCGATCGGGACGGAAAAGGCTTCAAGCCGAAATCCGGCGACGAGCCGCGGTTCGGAAAGAAAAGGAAGCATCCAGGCAAGTCCAGCCCCGCCGGACTCACGCAGTGGCCGGACGTGTCGGCGAAGCCGAAGTTCGGCAAGAAGCCGAAGAAGAAGCGGCGGGGCTGAGTTGGCGCCGGCGCAACGCACTTCGGGTGCGGATGTAGGACCCACTGGGCGTGCCACATCCTCGCCGTCGTCCCGGCGAAGGCCGGGACCCATTACCCCAACTGCTCATTGTTACGCGCGACTGGGGCCACAATCCCGTTCACAATCACATGCGGTGGTTAGTCCCGGCCCCCGTGCGCAATTGCGCACTAGGCCGGGACGACGATGCGGAGAGATTGCGCGACGAACTTTGATTGGACGTGCGGCCAGTGTCTTCGCTGCCGACTCCGATCCTACGCCACCAGCGCGATCTTCGGCACGGTTGCGAGCACCGACTGGTTGCGGCCGTTGGCCTTGGCGGCGTAGAGCGCCCTGTCGGCGGCCTCGATCAGGTCGGACCATTGCTGGCCCGCGGTCGGCCGCATGCTGGCGACGCCGATGCTGACTGTCGTGATCAGCTCGCCCGCGCACCATTGCTGGACCTTGTTGCGGATGGTCTCGGCCAGATTGAAGGCCTCGAGCGCGGTCATGTTGGGCAGCAGCACGGCGAATTCCTCGCCGCCGAAGCGCGCCGGGCAATCGCCGGCGCGGCGCACCGCGTCCGAAATGCAGATCGCGATCCCGACCAGCACCTGGTCGCCGGCCTGATGCCCATAGGTGTCGTTGTAGGCCTTGAAATGATCGGCATCGATCATCAATAGCGCGACCGGCTGGCCGTAGCGGCCGGCACGGCGCCATTCGCGTTCGATCTCGCCGTCGAACTTGCGCCGGTTCTTCAAGCCGGTGAGGGCGTCGGTGGTCGCCATCTCCTCGAGCTTGTCCTCGGCGTCGGCGCGGCGGACGATCTCGCGGGCGAGCACCAGCGTTGCGCTGAGCACGAACAGGATCAGAAACGCCATGATCGCGCCGATGCGAATGGCCTCGGTGCGCCAGAGGTTGAAGACGGCTTCGAGCGGCTTGCCGACCACCACGTAAAGCGGACCGGTGCTGCTGCGCCTGACATAGAGCCGCGGCGTGTCGTCGACCGGGCCCTTGCCGGAGAACGCGCCGCCCACCTTCAGGTTCTCGGCCTTCCAGTCCAGCTGTTCCGCGAGGTTCTTGCCGATCACGTCGAGATCGAACGGCGTCCGCATGATGATGGTGCGGTCGTTGCGCAGCACGGTGATGGTGTCGCCCGGCATGAGGCTCAGCCGCCCGAACAGATCGTGGAAATAGCTGAAGCGGATCGAACCGACCACGACGCCGAGGAAGCGGCCATCCTCGCCGACGATGCGCCGGCTCAGCACGATGGCGTAGGCGCCGCGATGCAGCATCGGCCGGCTGATGTAAAGGCCGGCATCGGGATTGTCGCGCTGGACCGTGAAATACTCCTCGTCGCTGCGGTTCTCCGGCCGCGGATCGAGGCTCGCCGCGTCGATGGTCAAATTGCCCCTGGTGTCGAACACCTGGATCGCGCCGAAATGTTTTGCGGTCGCGGCGTGATCGAACAGGATCAGCTGGCGCAGCTCCTTGCTGATATTGCGGATCTCCGGCATCTCGAGATTGCTGGCGACCGCGCGCAGCGACAGGTCGTAAAGCTCGATGTTGCGGCTGATGTCGGCCTCGATGCCCGACGCCAGATTCTCCAGGGTGCGGCGGGCCAGTTCCTCCTCGCCGCGGCGCATGTCGAACATCACGCCGGCGCAGACCGCGGAGAAGCCGAGGACGGTCGCAACCGACGCCGCGATCAGCAGCTTTGCCGATAGCCGCCAGCGCCGCCTTGCGTCGTTTCCCCGTCGAAATGGCATGTCCCGCTCCAATGCGCCGTCATGCAACGGGAAATCTTGTTGTCGCCTTAAATGGCGACAGCAGCCGCCGAATGGGTTAACGGGTGGTTGCCGGATTTTTGTCATCGAGGACGTTGTGAACGACTACGACGCATTGCGGGATTATCTGAAGAAGCAGCATCTGCCCGAATTCGTGCTGACCTTCGAGGAGATCGAGGCGATCATCGACGCGGCGCTGCCGCGCGCCGCACACCGGGCCTCGTGGTGGGAGACGTTGCGCAGCCCGCAGGAGAAGATGCCGCAGCGCGAGGCCTGCCTCGAAGGCGGCTATATCGCCACCCGCCAGGCCGACGGCAAGAGCGTCAAGTTCAAGCGCATGCCCAAGCCGCGCTGAGGCGCGATCCTGTAAGGTCGGACAGTCATGGCGGAGAAGGTGCGCTCCCTCCCCCGCAAAGGGGAGAGGTGCAGCGAGCCCGCTGCAAGATCGATGCTAACTTACTTGACCGAGCTTAGCTCGCGGCTTCCAGCCGTTCCTCGGTGAGGAGCCGGGTCGCCGCATCGGCGTCCATCGGCTCGCCGAAGGCAAAGCCCTGGGCGTATTCGCAGCCGAGCTGGTAGAGCTCGACGGCATCCGAATCCGTCTCGGCGCCTTCCGCGACCACTTCCATGCCGAGATCGTGCGCCAGCGCAATGATCGATTTCAGGATCACCGGGCGGGTGCCGCGGCTGGTGGTGCGGACGAAGGACTGGTCGATCTTGATGGTGTCGAACGGGAAACGCTGCAGATAGGACAGCGAGGAGTGGCCGGTGCCGAAATCGTCGAGCGACAGCCCGGTGCCGAGCTCGCGGATCCGCGCCAGCATCTGGGCGGCGTGTTCCGGGTTCTCCATGACCAGCGATTCCGTCAGTTCCAGCTTCAGCGTGCCGCGCGCCACCGAGGAGCGCGACAGCACGGTGCGGATATCGTGGATCAGATCGTGGCGCAGCAGCTGCCGCGACGACACGTTGACCGATGCGAAGATCGGCTCGCGCGAGCGCATCGCGCGCTGCCACACCGCGAGCTGGCGCGCGGTCTGGTCCATCACGAACATGCCGAGATCGACGATCAGGCCGGTCTCCTCGGCGACGTTGATGAACTCCGACGGCGACATTCGGCCGAGCTTGGGATGGTCCCAGCGCGCCAGCGCCTCGAAGCCGGCGATCGCGCGATCCTCCAGCCGCACGATCGGCTGGTACAGGATCGTGATCTCCTGCCGCTCGATGGCGCGGCGCAGGTCGCTCTCCAGCGTCAGGCGGTCGGTCTTGCGCGCCCGCATCGCCGGCTTGTAGACGTCGATGCGGTCGCCGCCGATCCGCTTGGAATGATACATCGCAAGCTCGGCGTCCTTGATGATCTCGTCGGTCAGCGGCGCCGCCGGGTCGGACAGCGCAAGGCCGATCGAGGCGGTCAGGAAGATCTCGCGGTCGTTGAACGCGATCGGGGCGCGGATGGTCTTGCGGATGGTCTCGGCGAAATTGGTGATCCGTGCCGGGTCCTGCTCCGACAGCAGGATCAGGCCGAACTGGTCGCCGGCCATCCGCGCCAGCGTGTCCTGCGGCTTGAGGATGCGGGTCAGCCGCCGCGCCAGCGTCAGCAAAATGGAATCGCCGACCGCAATGCCGACGGAATCGTTGACCTGCTTGAAACGGTCGAGATCGATCACCATCAAGGTCGGCCGCAGGTTCGGCATGGTCTTGGCGAGATTCGCCACCGCGCCGAGGCGGTCCATGAACAGCCGGCGGTTCGGCAGGCCGGTCAGATTGTCATGGACCGAGTCATGCAGCATCCGCTCTTCGGAGTTCTTGAACTCGGTGACGTCGGTCAGGGTGCCGACCACGCGCGAAACCTCGCCGTCGGAGCCGACAACCGGCCGGGCCTTCAGCGCGAACCACATGAAATGGCCGTCGGGCGTGCGCAGACGGAAATCCTGTACCAGGCGGCCGCGGCGCTGGTCGAGCACGCTGTCGAGCGCGGCGCGGAAGCGGTCCTGGTCGAGCGGGTGCAGCACTTCGAGCCATTTCGCAGCGGGGCCTTCCAGCGTGCCGCGCTTGAGGCCGAGCAGGGCCTCGGTCTCGGGGCTGGTGAACACCTTGTCGGCGGAGACGTCCCAGTCCCAGATCAGGTCGCCCGAGCCGGTCAGCGCAAGCGCCCGGCGCTCGACATCGGAGACGACGCCGGTGGTGGCGCCGCCGCCGGCAAAGGCGTGCTGCATCACCGTGAAGCCGATCAGCATCACGATCAGCACCAGACCGCCGAGCAGCGCGGGGCCGACGATGTCGTTGGTGACGGAGCCTGCGACCGTCATGCCGGCCGCGACCACCCAGACCACCAGCAGGAACCAGGTCGGGATCAACAGCACCGCGCGGTCGAAGCCGTGGGTCGAGAGATAGACGATCAGCGCAAAACCGGCGAAGGCGATCATCACCAGCGACATGCGCGCGATGCCGGAGGCGACCGCGGGATCGAACAGCGCCAGTGCGACCAGCGAGCCGAGGAAGACCAGCCACCCGATCGTGATGTGCGAGTAGCGGACGTGCCAGCGACTCAAATTCAGATAGGCGAACAGGAACACCAGCAGTGTCGCCGCGAGGATCGCCTCGCCCGCCGCGCGCCAGACGCGCTCGGCGTTGTTCGACATGTCGAGCACTTTGCCCCAGAAGCCGAAGTCGACGCCGATATAGACCAGCACCGCCCAGGCCAGCGCCGCGGCGGCGGGGAACATGATGCTGCCCTTGACCACAAACAAGATCGTGAGCACGAGCGCGAGCAGGCCCGAGATGCCGATCACGATGCCCTGGTACAGCGTGAACGAGTTGACCTTGTCCTTGTAGGCGTCGGGCTCCCACAAATAGAGCTGCGGCAGCTTGTCGGTGCGCAGTTCCGCGACATAGGTGACGACGGCGCCGGGATCGAGCGTAATGCGGAACACGTCGGCGGTCGGGCTCTCCTGCCGCTCGGGACGATCGCCGACCGACGGCGTGATGGTGGCGATGCGCGACAGGCCGAGGTCGGGCCACAACAGGCCGGACGACACGATGCGGTAGTGCGGCGCCACGATCAGGCGGTCGAGCTGGTCGTCGGTGTTGTTGGCGAGCGCGAACACCACCCAGTTCTGGCCGCCTTCGCGGGCGCGAACCTCGATGCGGCGCACGATGCCGTCGGTTCCGGGTGCGGTGGAGACCTGGATGCGGTCGGTTTCACTGCGCTGATGGTCGAGAACCGCCGTCAGATCGATCGCCGGCGCATCGCTGCGCACGCTGACCGCGTCGATCGCATACGCGGCAGGCGCGGCGGCAAACATCATGAGGCCCAGCGCGAGCAGCGCAAGGCACCTGATCAGACGCAATGTCAGTACTCCGCGATCGACAAACTGACCGGGCCCGGCGACCGGCCCGGCGGTGGCGCGATAAATGACACGAAAGCGAAGGGAATCAAAGGGTTTCCGCCCCTGCTTCCGTCGCGAGGGTTAAACCACCAACACAATTTTGCCAATATGTTCGCTGGTTTCCATGCGTCGGTGCGCGTCGGCGGCCTTTTCCAGCGGGAATGTGCTGTCCATCAGCGGTTTGACGCGGCCTTCGCGCAGCAAGGGCAGCACCTTTGCCTCGATCGCCGCGACCATCGCCGCCTTGTCCGCATTACTACGGGGGCGCAGGGTCGAGCCGGTGTGGTGCAGCCGCTTGACCATCAGCTTGGCGAAATTGGCCGTCGCCTTCGGTGTTCCCGACAGGAACGCGATCTGGACGATGCGGCCCTCGACCGCGGCGGCGTCGTAGTTCCGGTCGATATAGTCGCCGCCCACCATGTCGAGGATGACATCGGCGCCGTTGCCGCCGGTGGCCTTCTTCACCGCCTCGACGAAATCCTCGGTCTTGTAGTTGACCGCGTGATCGGCGCCGAGCTTGAGGCAGGCATCGGCCTTGTCCTGCGAGCCGACAGTGACGATCACCTTGGCGCCGAACGCCTTGGCGAGCTGGATCGCCATCGTGCCGATGCCCGACGAGCCGCCATGAATCAGCAGCGTTTCGCCAGCCTTGAGCGCGCCGCGCTCGAACACGTTGTGCCACACGGTCATCAGCGTTTCCGGAATCGCGCCGGCTTCCTGCATCGACAGCGAGCGCGGCACGGTCATCGCCTGCGCGTCCTGCGCGATGCAATATTGCGCGTAGCCGCCGCCGGCGACCAGCGACATCACCTTGTCGCCGATCTTGTGCTTTGCGCCTTCGCCCAGCGCGACCACTTCGCCCGCGATCTCGAGGCCGGGCAGGTCGCTGGCGCCGGGCGGCGGCGGATAGGAGCCGGAGCGCTGCGCGACGTCAGGACGATTGACGCCGGCGGCGGCGACCTTGACCAAGATCTCGCCGGCCTTCGGCACCGGCACCGCACGGGTCTCCGGCACCAGCACCTCAGGGCCGCCCGGCTTGCTGATGGCGACGACGGTCATTTGCGCGGGCAGGTTTGGCATGGTCGGTCCCTGGTCAGTGGAGAGGATTGGCGGATGGCATACCGCCTTTTCCACCGAAGCGAAACGCCATTAAGCCCCGAACCGCGCCGTGAGCTGGCCGGCTCTCTCAGGCGTGATTTTCTCGACCAGCGGGCCGAGCCTTGCGACCGGCGTGCCCACGCCGCGATCCAGCAGCGGAACGAGTGGGCCAGTGGGCCAGCGCGGCACGGCATCGCTCCGACCGAGCGCGTCGAGCACGCGCTCCGCGAGGTGAGGCACGATGCTCCACGCCAGCGTCGCACTCAGCGCGACAAGATTGAGCCCGACGCGGGTGATGACCGCCGCGCGTGCCGGATCGGACTTAATCGCCGTCCATGGTGCCGCGTGTTGCAGATAAGCGTTCGCGGTGTCCCAGATCGCGCGGGTCGTTGCCGCCGCTGCGCGAAACTCCAGTGCGGTGTGGTGGCGGTGCAGCGTCGCGATGCGCTGCTCCAGATCGTGCGCCAGCTGTCGCTCGGCATCACCGGGTACGCCGCCTTCGGGAAAGCGGCCGTCGAAGGCGCGATGCGCAAAACTGATGATGCGGTTGGCGAGATTGCCGAAGATGTCGGCGAGATCCTTGTTCACGTCGGCAACGAACCTTGCGACGCCAAAATCGGTGTCGGCGCTTTCGGGCGCGTTGGCGATCAGCCACCAGCGCCAGAGATCGGCCGGCAATTCCGTGAGCGCCGCGTCGGTGAAGACGCCGCGCTTTCGGCTGGTCGAGAACTTGCCGCCTTCATAATTCAGCCAATGGAATCCCTTGATCACATCGGCGGTCTTCCACGGTTCGCCGGAGCCGATCAGCGTCGCCGGAAAGCTCACGGTGTGGAACGGGATGTTGTCCTTGCCGAGAAACTGGATGTAGCTGACATCGTCGGCCTGCCACCACCATTGCCGCCAGTCGCGGCCCGGCGCGGCGTCGGCCCATTCCTGCGTCGCCGCGATGTAGCCGATCGGCGCATCGAACCAGACATAGAACACCTTGCCGTCGAAGCCTTCGCGCGGCACCGCGATGCCCCAGGCGAGATCGCGCGTGATGCAGCGGTCGCGCAGCTCCGCAGTGAGCCAACCCTTCGCGGTCGACGCCACGAAGGGTGGCCATCCGCTGCGGCTGTCGATCCATGCGCCTATTTTTTCGACCAGCTGCGACTGGCGCAGATACAGATGACGGCTGTCGCGGATCTCGAGCGCACGGTCGCCTGACAGCGCCGAGCGCGGATCAATCAGGTCCGGCGGGTCGAGCAGCGTGCCGCAACGGTCGCATTGATCGCCGCGCGCGCCGGCGTCGCCGCAATGCGGACAGGTGCCGAGCACGTAGCGGTCGGGCAGGAAGCGCCCGTCGGCCGGCGAGAACACCTGTCGCGAGGTGCGTGCTTCGATCAGCCCGGCGTCATCGAGCCGACGATAGAAGTGCTGCGTCAGCGCATGATTGTGCGGCGAGCTGGTGCGGCCGAAATGATCGAAGGAGAGGCCGAAGCGCCGGTAGATGTCGGCCTGGATGGCGTGCTGCGCGGCGCAGAACGCGCGGACATCCCGTCCGGCCTCGATGGCGCCGAGCTCGGCCGGCGTGCCGTGCTCGTCGGTCGCGCAGATGAACAGCACGTCGCAGCCGGTCTGCCGCCGGAAGCGGGCATGGACGTCGGCGGGCAGCAGCGAGCCGATCAGATTGCCGAGATGCTTGACGCCGTTCACATAGGGAAGGGCGCTGGTGATGAGAATTTTGGTCATGGGTCAAGGTCTTTCGCGTTTGGTGCTGCCGACCCCCAAGAGAAATTCCGACGAAATCAAATCGGACAATCAAAAAGCCCTCCCGCATGATCGGAAAGGCTTGGGGTCGGCTCATGCCTCGCGCGCAGGCGCGCAACTATCCCGTCCGGTCAGACTCCTTGCGGTCGGGCCGGGGCATTCGCGTCAGCTGTTGCGCGCACACGAAAGTCACTGCAAATTCTCCTCTGGACGGATATCTATCATCGCTGGGCGCAGGGCGCCAGATCAGCATCGCGGGGAAGACACATGCCGATTGAGGATGAGGACCGGCCGCGGAAGAAAATCAGCCACGAGATCGGACAGGATCTCTCGCTGCTGTCGGTCGAGGAATTGACCGAGCGCATCGCGCTGCTCACGACCGAAGTCGATCGGTTGAAAGAAGCGATGATGAAGAAGCGCGCGTCGAAGGACGCCGCCAACGCGTTCTTCAAGTCGTAGCGCTGCGCTTCATCCGGGCTACGCTGCTCCACCCCCTTGAAAAGGGGAGGTCGCTTTGCTCGCCAGAGCAAAGCGGGTGGGGATCCGCTCTCTCCAGATACGCCGTCGCTTGCGGCTGACCCCCATCCCGACCTTCCCCCTTTCAGGGGGAAGGAGAAGACACGCGCCACCGGATTTCGCGGGGCCTGTCATCGAGCGCGTTCGCGCGAACCGTTGACTCCGTCCGGGCTACGAAGAGACCTGTCCCAAACTAGGTCAATGGCCGACATGGCAAACAAAGCGTCAAGAAATCCGTTCATTTACGATCGGTTAAGCTTTCTCGATTATGACTGCATTGTCCTCGTTTGGACACCGAGTGGCTCCTGTCCACTCTGTTTGACGCCTCCCTGTTATCAACTTCAAAAGCCGCCGGAAACGGCGGCTCTTTTTTGTGCGTCCTATCGGCTGGAAACCATAAATCCGGTTGCGGCTGGACTCTTCGGCGCGCCCGCGCAATGATTTGTTCATCATAAGCTGGCGCGTCAGATGCCAGCGGGCGTTACGGTGGTGTGAGGGCGTTAACCATGGCCGATCGTTCCCAGAGCGAAGCCGGGCTTGTACTGTTCAGTGAACGGCTGACCAATTCTGCGGCATTCGGCGTGCTGTTCCGGGAAGGCATGGATCTGGTCGAGCAGACCGCCGCCTATCTCGACGGTGACGGACGTGCCGAGGCCAAGGCGCTGGAACGGTCCGTGAGCCTGACCTATGCCACCGAAAGCATGCGCCTGACCACGCGGCTGATGCAGCTCGCGTCCTGGCTGCTGCTGCATCGCGCGGTCAAGGAAGGCGAGATGACGCTGACCCAGGCCAATCGCGAGAAGACCAAGGTGAAGCTGTCGGCCGCCGATCCCGGCCCCGTCGACATGGTGACCAAGCTGCCCGAGCAATTGCAGCAGCTGATCGCCCGCTCGATGGATCTGCAGGCGCGCGTCCGCCGCCTCGACACCACCATCCACGCACCGGCGCCGGATCGCTCGTCGATCGGCAACCCGCTGGTGCCGCAGCTCAACCGCCTCAAGGCGGCGTTCGAGCAGTAAAGTCCAAGCTGCAAAACTAGTGTGAGGCCTCGGTACGGCGTGGTTTGGCGCGCCGCTGTGACGTGTGTTGATCGATCACGCACCGCAGCCGTAGCGCCGCCGCCTCCAGCTCCTCTGGTTCGAATCCGCCGAAGCCGAGCATGAGGCCGGAGCGCGGTGCGGCCTGGTACATCGGTGAAATCGGTCGCACGACGATGCCGGCGACGAGCGCGGCCTTTGCCAATTGCACATCGTCGAAGCGCTCAGGCAGCCACAGCAGCAGATGCATGCCCTGGTCGCTCGGCTGCAGCGTGACGTCACCAGGCATGTGACGCGTCAGCGCGGTGATCAGCGTCGCACGCCGTGCGGCGTAGACGCAGCGAATGCGCCTGATATGCGCCTCGAACAGCCCCTCGCGCATATAGGCCGCCAGCACATGCTGATCGGCGGTCGGCGAATGCCGGTCGAGCAGCGCTCGCGCGCCGGCGAAAGCGTCGATCAGCGGCGAAGGCGCCACGACATAGCCGAGCCGCAGCGAGGGAAACAGCACCTTGCTCAAGGTGCCCAGATAAATCACCCGCGATGGCGCGAGGCCCTGCATCGACGGGAACGGATGCCCGGCATAGCGCAGCTCGCTGTCGTAATCGTCCTCGACGATCCACCCATCATGTCGTTGCGCCCACGCCACCAGCGCGTTGCGGCGGGCCATGCTCATCGGCATGCCCAGCGGATATTGATGCGAGGGCGTCACGAAGGCCGCGCGCGCATGCGGGCATGCGGCGACCGCGGCTTCGACGTCGATGCCCTGCGCATCGACCGATACGCGCGTGGTGAGGAGATCGAGATCGTCGAGCACGGCGGTCATGCCGGGATAGGCGGGATCCTCGGCCCAGACGCGATCGCCTGACGACAGCAGCACGCGGCCGGCGAGATAGAGGCCTTGCTGGGTGCCGGCCGTGATCACGACCTGCTCGGGCTCGCAATGCACCGCGCGGGATTTGCGCACATAGTCGGCGATCGCCTGCCGTAGCTCCATCAGGCCGCGCGGATCGCCATAGCTCGCCGGCGCCGCCGCGCGCGATGCGCGCACGCGGTTGCCGAGGCGGCGCCAATGGTCGTCGGGCGCGACCGCGCCGCCGGGCACCGCGATCGCAAACGGGATTTCCGGCATCGGCGTGAAGGCCGCCGCCACTTTGATAAGTCGCGTCGCGCGCGGCGGCAACTGGATCGGCGCCGATTCGTTCGGGCTGCGATCGACCATGACGGGCCGTGCCTGCTCGGCAAGCGTCGGCGCGACGCGGGTGCCGGCACCGACCTGCGATTCCAGATAGCCCTCGGCCAGCAGCTGCTCGAAGGCTTCCGTGACCGTGCCGCGCGCAACGCCGAGCGAGGCCGACAGCGCGCGCGTCGACGGCAGGAATTCCCCGGCCTTCAGTTCGCCGCTCGCAATCGCGGCACGCAGGGCCTGCGCGATCTGGCGCCCGACCTGCCCGGCGGCGCGGTCGACCGCGCCGAGCGAAGGGATGCTGATCGTGGCGCGCAGACGGGGCATAGTGGACCAATCAAGATGATCGAAAGTGGCTCTTATCATAGGCCACTTCAGCGCTATGGTGCGAGCAGCAATTGATGAGGCCTACCAAAGGTCTGCCGAGAGGTTCGCGATGTACCTGCCGCCGCACTTCAAGATCGATGAGCTCGGTCCGATCCACGCCGCGATGCGGGCCGCAAAGCTCGCGACGCTGGTCACCGCAACCGCCGATGGCCTGATCGCAACGCCGCTGCCGCTGATCCTCAATGAGAGCGAGGGCGACTACGGCACGCTGTACGGTCACGTCGCGCGGCCCAATCCGCAGTGGAAGCTGCCCGCGGTCGGCGAGGCGATGGCGATCTTCATGGGGCCCGACGCCTATGTGACGCCGTCCTGGTACGCGACCAAGGCCGAGCACGGCAAGGTGGTGCCGACCTGGAATTACCTCGCCGTGCACGCCTATGGTTCCGCCGAGTTCTTCGAGGATGCCGACCGCCTGCGCGACGTCGTGACTCGCTTGACCGAATTGCACGAGAAGTCGCGCCAGGAAGCCTGGCAGGTCAGCGATGCGCCGGATGATTTCATCAAGGCGCAGCTGCGCGGCATCGTCGGCTTCCGGATGCCGATCACGCGGATCGACGCCAAGAAGAAGATGAGCCAGAACCGCAAGCTCGAGGATCGCGCCGGCGTCATCGCGGGTCTTGGCGCCAGCGACGATCCGGTCGACCGCGAGGTCGCGGCGATGATCCCTGGGAACTGAGACGAACGCGCCCGATGGAATTGTATCTCGCCTTCGCGATCACGACCGCAACGTTCGCGCTGATCCCGGGTCCTGCCATGCTGTACGCCGCGGCCCGCACCTTGGCGGGCGGCAGGCGCGCAGGGCTGATGGCCTCGCTCGGGCTGCATCTCGGCGGCTATGTCCATGTCGTCGCCGCGGCGGCCGGCCTCGCTCTGCTGTTTCATGCGGTGCCGCCGCTGTTCATGGCGATGAAGCTTGCCGGTGCGGCCTATCTGGTCTGGCTCGGGCTGTCGCTGTTCCGCGACCGCGACAATGCAAAGCGCCCCACGCTTGCGCCGCTCTCCGCGGAGCGCGCCTTCGCGCAAAGCATCGTCGTCGAGGTGCTCAATCCGAAGACCGCGATCTTCTTCCTGGCGTTCCTGCCGCAATTCGTCGATGCGTCGGCCGGCCTGCCGGTCTGGGCCCAGCTGTTTCTGCTCGGCACAACGGTCAATCTGACCTTCTCGGCGGTCGATATCGTCTGCGTGTTTTTCGCCAGCGCCGTGATGTCGAAGCTGCAGCGCTCGAAGCGGTCGCAGCGCGTCATGCAGCGGATCGGCGGCAGCATCCTGGTCGCGCTCGGCGCGCGGCTGGCTTTCCAGGATCGCTAGCAGCAGTCATGTCCATCAGCGGCGATGGTGCGGATCAACGCCTCGCCAAGCTGCGCGACGAGCCGCTTCTGCAATGGCGCGGTCGGTCAATTTCTGCGCACGGCTTCGGTCGTGCTTGACGCCATGGGCGTGCCGGACGATCGCGTCGGTCGCGGCGGCGCAAGATCGTGGATAAAATCTCTCAGCGCCTCGGTATCGAACGGCTTGCGGAGTATTTTCAGACTTGGTGGAGCTGCTTTTGCGGCATCGCTGTAGCCGGTTGTAAGGGCGATCGGCAAACCGGGATATCGCGACCTGACTTCTCTCGCGAGCCCGACGCCATCGATGGTCCCGGGCATCACGATATCGCTGAAGACGAGATCGATCTTTGTACCGGCTTCGAGCAATTTCAGCGCCGCTTCGGCCGAATCTCGATAGATCGTGTCATAGCCCAGATGCTCGAACAGCGAGGATGTCACATCCGCCACTTCGGGGCTGTCGTCGACAATGAGAACCGTCTGCCGCTGCGGTTGCCTTGATCTTGCTCTGGCAGCGGCCAGCTCTTTACTGGTGATTTGCTCGTCTGCGCAGGACGGCAGGTAGATCGTAATCGTCGTTCCCTGCCCAACCTTGCTGTCCGCCGTCACCGTTCCGCCGGCCTGGTGCGCGAAACCATAGACTTGGGACAAGCCGAGCCCGGTACCCTTGCCGACCTCCTTGGTCGTGAAGAACGGATCGAACATCTTGGACAGCAGGTTTGGCGGAATGCCGGTGCCGGTATCGCTAAGGGCTATCGCAAAGAAGGCCTTTGCGCGGCGATCGCCGCCGGTTTCCTGGTTCGCGGTCACCGCATGGACGGATAAGGTGAACGTGCCGCCGCTCGGCATGGCATCGCGCGCATTGACGGCGATGTTGACGATCGCAAGTTCCAGCTCGGCGAGGTCCACCTTGACCGACGCTACGCCCTCGCCGACGTTTTCGTTGTACACGATGTTCCCGCGCAGCGAGCTCTCGATCATGGTCCGCATGTTCTTGATGGACGCATTGAGGTCGACGACCGTCGGGCTGAGATGCTGATGACGAGAGAACGTCAACAACTGGCGGGTGAGGCTCTCGCCGCGTTTGGCCGCAGTCTGTATGGCTTCAATTGCCTTGGGCAGTTTTGGATCGAGCAGGCGAGTGAAGATCTGGGCACTGCCCCCGATGATCATCAATAGATTGTTGAAGTCGTGTGCAATCCCGCCGGTCAACTTGCCGATTGCCTCCATTTTCTGCGACATCGCGAGCTGCTCGCGTGCCTGAACCAGCTTCTCCTCCGCGTCGCGTCGCTCGGTTGCGTCGCGCAGAATACTGATAAAGCCGATCAGATTTCCCGCGTCATCATGGCTCGACGAGACCGAGCCGGTGATGAAGAACGGCGTCCCGTTCTTTCTGATGCGCCAACCCTCTACGTCGTACTTGCCTCTTTCGGTTGCCGTCTCCAGCGCGTGTGTCGGCGAACCCGCACGGCGTTCATCCGGCCGATAAAATATGCCAAAATGCTTGCCTATGATTTCTTCCGAGGTGTAGCCGATGATCTTTTGAGCGGTGCTATTCCAGCTCGTAACGTGTCCTTCCCGATCAAGCGCAAAAATCGCATAGTCGACGACGCCTTCGATAAGGGTTTGGAAGTGCCGTCTGATGCTGTCGAGCGCCAAAGCGTTCCGTTCAAGTTGACCGTTCAGTTGGTCCTGCACGGAAAGCAGATGGGCTTCCGTGGTCTGGCGCGTGGCAATTGCCGCAGCCAGGGCAAGAGGGGGCGCCGATACGCTGATCGTAAGCACGAGCAGTGACAACAACGCTGCGTTCGGATCCGTTTTCGGAAACGGATCATTACCGAACGCGAACCCCCAGACTGCCATTCCGGTGAAAATGAGCGCAGCCGTGGCCGCGGTGCATCGATTGCCGCGCAGACTGGTCCAGATCAACGGGAGCAAAACCAGAAAGCCCAGCAGGCCGTGATGCGGCAACGGCACGTTGAGCTCGTCGCTGATGAGGTCGCTGCCGATGAGCGGGCTGTAGGCCACGATCCCAATGAGACCAGCGAGAGCGATAACTGCGATCGATTCCAGCAGATCCCACCTGGGGGAAACCCGTAAGGGCATCATCGCCAAGAGCACGATGACCGGAGCAATCACCAGGGTCGCGGCTGCGTCGGCAAGCCACCAGGTCAGCCCGGCGGCGACGGAATCGGGAAAGCTCGGTTCGCTGACGAAGATGAATCCGGCCAAAGCGGTGAATGAACTGATCATCGCGGTCGGTGCAAAGGAAATGCTCGCAAACTTTGCGACACCGGATGGCGTGGCAAACGTCTGGCGACCGTTCGACCAGCGTCCGATCAGCCATGTCCCGGCCAATGCAGCAAGGAGGGTGCCGATCCCGGCGGCGACAAACTCCAGGAGCGATCGGTCGGTCATCAGGTAAGGCGCGACGGCGCCCACCAGGATCGCGGGCCAGACCCGGTACCCACGCAGCAGCATGAGCGCGAGCGCAACCCCGGTTGGCGGCCACAGCGGTGTCGCGGCTGGATTGATGGCGGGAAGGAGATGTGCGGAGGCCGCAAGGCTCCCGTAGAGCGCGGTGACGATAAGAACTTCGACCGAGTAGGTCACAGCGCTCCGAGCATCGCCAAAGGCGAAAATCCCGGCCTTATCGAACCTTGCCCGTTCCATCACAAGCCTTTGCGGTGGGCACCTCAAGAATGCGGTAGGGAACGACCTGGCACCCGGTCCAATGTCACCCGAAGGAGGGCGATTGCATTTTCACCATGTCGATGACCCCTGCCAAACACTCAACGCAGTTTTGACCAAAGCATGGCCGCTGGATCGAGAGTAGGGGGCGCCAACAACTTCGTCACAAGGGGCTATGGGGCAGGATCGCTGACCTAATGGCGTCAGTCCTGCAAAATTGATCCGATTCCGCTGCGTGTCGGTATCGCTCAAGTGAGCGCTTTGGGTCAAAGGCGAATATCGGCAACAGCCGTTCGAGCTCAGCTTTGGGCCAGGAGCAGACGCCGGAACGGCGCGAGCGGTCGGCGTTCTCTCGCCGCCATGTCGCCCCCGAGACACCGGCAGATTTATCTTCAACCCTAGGTAGCTAAACTCGGGCTGTATGGTACCGTGCCCTCGTCGGGACGGCATTTCCGTCCCGGATTTGGGAGGGCCATGTCATGAGATTGCCGTCGAGCCTTGTCGCGCCTTCAGCCGTCGCTGTGTTGTCAATTGTCTGGCTGTGCGGCCCGGCAGCGTCGCAAACAGATCCCGCCAAGCCGCTTCCGTCCATCACGGTCGAGGCGCCGAAGCCGGTGGCAAGGCCAAATCGTCCGCCCCTGGTGGTGACCACAGGGGCACCTCACCGCAGATCGAGAACCATCCAGACCTCATCGTCAACCGCTCGAGCGCCGGCACCGGATTCAGTGCTGGCCAGGATTGCCGCGCTGGAGAAAGTCGCCAGCAATTGCAACGGTGGCTGCGAATCGAGCCTCCCGCATGGCAAAGACCCTTGGGTCGGGTGTAGCGAGTCGACGGGCGGACAAACCCACGGACCGTTCTCGTCGACGTGCCGAGACAACCTCACCTACAAATCCTACGTCGATTGCGTCGAGACCAAATGGTTCCTGGGCGAGTACCGAAACAGGGCCTGGTGGCTTTGCAGCAGCCTGCAGGCCGCGGGGAAGTTTAAGGTCGCCGAACTGAAGCGATCGAAACGTCCACACTAGAGCGTTTTCGAGCGAAGTGGATACCGGTTCGCGTGAAGAAAACGCGTCAAAACAAGAATCTAGAGCCCCGTTCCGATTCCACCGGAACGGGAAAAGCCCTAGACCGCTCGAACGTCGGCAAGCCGCTTGATCGCGTAGGCGTCGTCCCAGCAGACGGCGGCCTCCCACGCGGCGGACGCTTGCGCGGCGATGTCGTGCGCGCCGCCGTCGAGACCGGCGGCGTTGTGCGGCAGCACCAGGTCGAGGTCGGGGACGTCGACATGCGACTCGTCCCAGTCGATCAGTGCGACCCGATCTGCGGTCACGCGGATGTTGCGCGGGTTGGGGTCGCCGTGGACGACGCAGGTCTGACGTCCGGCGAGCCGCGCCCACGCGGCTCGGCATCGGGCAACGCCCTCGGGCGGCATCGCGCCGAGGTCGATCTTCGTCCCGGTCTCGGCGTGCAGCAGGTCGGTCGATGATCGCCAGCCCGGGCGCTGCGGCCAGTGCTGCGTCAACCGATGCAGCCGGCGGAGCGTGTCGGCCGCGCGACGCCAGTCGGCCTCCGTCTCGGGCGGTCCGCCCTCCACATATGTCATCACCACCAGACCGTCCGCGAACAGCCGGCCGTCCATCGTCGGGATCGGCACCGGCACGGTCAGACCTTCACGATCGAGGTATTGGAGGAGCGCGGTCTCCCACGCGAGATCAGCGTCGCTCCTCGTACCGAGACGACCGACCGCGCGGTGCCCCTGAACGCGCACGCTCCACACGTCGTTGGCGACTCCACCAGCGAGCGGTTCGATGCGAGTTACGTCTTCACCCCACTGCCGGAGTGCCTCCCATCTCGCTGACGACATCAAAGGCATTCCTCATCGCGTTGGCCGGCAAAAGACATTTGGCGGACGTCACCTGGCCCAAAGCAGACATCACACTGGCTGCCGGCGCCCAAGGGCGATTTTGTGCTGATGCTGCGAATGTACTGGCCCAGGGACACTGCGCCTTCGATCATCGACGGAAGCTGGAAAGTGCCGCAGGTGATCAAGGCCGGCTCATAGCCGCGAATAGGCGATTGCCTTGCGCACGAAATGACTCCGGTCGGCGGGAAGCGGCGTGCGTCGGCACCCGGCTTTCCCTGCGCCCTCTGTTTGAGGAGAGGGCGGAACGAAGAGCAAAGCCCGGACAGATCATGTCGCGAGAGCGCGGATGTTGCGCGATGCTGGGGCCGCAGCCCTCTATGGGTTCTGGCTTTCGCCAGGACGACGCATCGAAAGGATCGCGGGCTCGTTCAGCCCGCCGATCCGGACCAGCCCCAAAAACAAAAACGCCCCCGAGACGGGGGGCGTCTTGCGCGTGATCGCCAGGGCGATTGCGAAGCGGACTTTAGTCCTTCTTGAGGAAGCCCGAAAACTTCTTCTGGAAGCGCGAGACGCGGCCGCCGCGGTCCATCAGTTGCTGCGTGCCGCCGGTCCAGGCCGGGTGCGACTTGGGGTCGATGTCGAGGTTCAGCGTGTCACCTTCCTTGCCCCAGGTCGAGCGGGTCAGGTACTCGGTGCCGTCGGTCATGACGACCTTAATCGTATGATAATTCGGATGAATATCGGCTTTCATGACAGTTCCTTCGGCGCGCCGGCGCCCGTCTCAAGATGTCTGGAATACGGGATTTGCGCGGGTCTATAACCCATGGAGCCCGCCAAAACAAGCCAAGAAAGGGCCTAAGCCCATCACCGGATTGGGACTTTACCGGATTTGCCAGCCGGGGGTCGGCGGGCCTATGTGGGGGGCGGTAGAACCGGTCTAGATTGATGAGCATAGCCGAACAGCTTGAGACCCCGCGCGGCGCCCCGCAGCCTCCGCGCGACGCGTTGCTCGATGAGGAAGCCTTCATCGAGAGCCAGATCACGGAGCCGGCGAAGAGCCGTGCCCGGTTGCGGCCGTTGCTTGCGCTCGCGCCCTATGTGGCGCGCTACAAGGGCAGGGCGATCCTCGCGCTGATCTCGCTGACGATCGCCGCGATCACCACGCTGATCGTGCCGGTCGCGGTGCGGCGGATGATCGACATGGGCTTCACGCCCGAAGGCATCGCGATGATCAACAGCTATTTCAGCGTGATGATCGCGGTCGTCGCGGTGCTCGCCTGTGCCAGCGCCTCGCGCTACTACCTCGTGATGACGATCGGCGAGCGCATCGTCGCCGATCTTAGGCGCGACGTGTTCGCGCATCTGATTTCGCTGTCGCCCTCGTTCTTCGATTCCGCACGATCAGGCGAATTGGTGTCGCGGCTCACCGCCGACACCACGCAGATCAAGTCCGCGGTCGGCGCGTCGGTATCGATCGCGCTGCGCAATCTGATGCTGTTCTTCGGCGCCGCCGCGATGATGGTGATCACCAGCCCGCGGCTGTCCGGCTTCGTGCTGCTCGCGATCCCGATCATCGTGATTCCGCTGGTGGCGTTCGGCCGCTGGGTGCGGCGGCTGTCGCGCACCGCCCAGGATACGCTGGCCGATGCCAGCGCCTATGCCTCGGAGCTGGTCAATGCGATCCGCACCGTGCAGGCCTATACCGGCGAACGGCTCGCCAGGACGCGTTTTGCCGGCGAGGTCGAGCAGGCCTATCAAGCCGCGCGCAGTTCGACCAAGGCGCGCGCGGTGCTGACGCTGATCGTCATCTTCATCGTGTTCGCCAGCGTCGTCGTGATCCTCTGGGTCGGCTCGCACGACGTGCTGGTCGGAACCATCAGTCCGGGACGGCTCGGCCAGTTCATTCTCTACACGGCGTTCGCGGCGAGCGGCCTCGGCCAGCTCAGCGAGGTCTGGGGCGAGGTCTCGGCCGCATCGGGCGCCGCCGAGCGGCTGTTCGAGATCTTGCGCGTCAGGCCGCAGATCGCGGCGCCCGCTTCGCCGCGTGCACTGCCGCAGCCGGCGCGCGGCGATGTCGGCTTCGACAATGTCAGCTTCGCCTATCCGACCCGGCCCAACGCGCTCGCGGTCGACGGCGTGTCGCTGGAGGTGCGATCGGGTGAAAAGGTCGCGATCGTCGGTCCGTCCGGCGCCGGCAAGAGCACGCTGTTCCATCTGCTGCTGCGCTTCTACGATCCGAAGTCCGGCACGATCTCGCTCGACGGCGTGCCGATCCGGCAGGCCGATCCGGCCGAGATGCGCGCGCGCATCGCGCTGGTGCCGCAGGATTCCGTGGTGTTCGCCGCAAGCGCCCGCGAGAACATCCGGTTCGGCCGGCCCGATGCGAGCGACGCCGAGGTCGAGCGTGCCGCCGATCTCGCCCATGCCAGCGAATTCCTGCGCCGCCTGCCGGGCGGCTTCGACGCGCAGCTCGGCGAGCGTGGTGTGACGCTGTCAGGCGGCCAGCGCCAGCGCATCGCGATCGCGCGCGCGATCCTGCGCGATGCGCCGCTGCTGCTGCTCGACGAGGCGACCTCGGCGCTCGACGCCGAGAGCGAGACGCTGGTGCAGACGGCGCTGGAGGAACTGATGCGCCACCGCACCACGCTGGTGATCGCGCATCGTCTGGCGACCGTGTTGTCCTGCGACCGTATCCTGGTGATGGACCAGGGCAGGATCGTCGAGCAGGGCACCCACGCCGAGCTGGTCGCCGCGGGCGGCCTCTACGCCCGGCTGGCCCGACTGCAGTTCGAGGGGATCTGAGCGAATTGGGCCTCGGCGCGCTCCGCCTATGCGATTCCTATGCGATCGCGCGCGCGCTCCCCTCGAAAACCTATTCCCGCGCAAGGATAGTCGCGCCGCGCCTGACCTCCCTCGACAGCCGAAGGAAGTCAGCCGCGCGGGGTGTTCGACTGATGCGCGAGAATGCGACCGAACCGGAGAGCAAACTGCTCCGTGCCTGGCAGCTTGCCGTGCTGCGCTTCGCAGTGACGCTCGACGACGACGATCGGATGCACGCGCTCGGTGTGGCCGGCGAGGTCGACCGGCTGGGCAGCGCGGCCGATGACGCCTTCCATTTCTTCCGCAGGACGACCGCGGAGCTGTGCGCGGCGATCTCCGGTCAAGGCGTGGATCAGGAGGCGGTCATCCGGCGGTTCCTGGCGCAGATCGACAATGTCAGGCTCAAGCGCGCGGTCGAGGCGGCGATCGCCAACGACCGCACGCCGCCGAAACTCGTGGTGAGCCGCGTCAAGCCCGGCCCCGATCTCTGGCGCGGCCTGGCGCCGCGGCGTGCAACCGGAACGTAGGAAGGGCCTCACTCTGCAATCGCCATCACGGCGCGGCGGATATTCCGTCACAGCATGTCGCCACAACCCTGGCCGGCTTGCTGCGATCAGTGCGATGCGCTTCTCTGTGCTCGACAGGAGACCGGTCGGTTTCGGAATGCGGGGAGTGGCGAGATGGGTGGCTTGGTGATCAGCGGCGGCCGGGTGGTGGATCCGGCCAGCGGGATGGACGCGATCGGCGATGTGGCTGTGGTCGACGGCAAGATCGCCGCGGTCGGCACCGGCCTCGGCGGCGCCGAGCGGCAGATCGACGCGACCGGGCTCGTGGTGGCGCCGGGCTTCATCGACCTGCACGCACATGGCCAGACGATTCCGGCCGACCGCATGCAGGCGTTCGACGGGGTGACGACCTCGCTCGACCTCGAGGCCGGCGTGTTGCCGGTCGCGTCCTGGTACAAGCGCCAGGCCGAGAAAGGCAGGGTGCTGAACTACGGCGCCGCCGCCAACTGGGCCTTCGCGCGCATCGGCGCGATGACCGGTTCGAATTCGGAAAGCTCGCTGGAATCGTTTGGCGCCGCGATGCGCGATCGCCGCTGGATCGAGAACGTCGCGACCGAAGGCGAGGTCGGCGGCATCCTCGACCGCCTCGCGATCGGCCTGAACGAGGGCGGTATCGGGATCGGCATTCTCAACGCCTATGCGCCGGGCGCCGGCGTGCAGGAATTGACCGCGGTGTGCCAGCTCGCGGCCGATCATGCGGTGCCGACCTTCACCCACGTCGCCTACATGTCGCGGATCGATCCAGAGAGCGCGGCCGAAGCCTATATCCGCCTGATCGGTTATGCCGGCGCCACCGGCGCGCACATGCACATCTGCCACTTCAACTCGTCGAGCAAGACGGATATCGAACGCTGTGTCGCGCTGATCGCGAAAGCGCAGGCGCAGGGCCTGCCGATCACGGTGGAGGCCTATCCCTACGGCACCGGCTCGACCGTGCTGGCGGCGACCTTCTTCAGCGATCCGAAATTCGAGGAGCGCAACGGCCTCGGCTACGATTCGGTGCAGCGCGTGACCGACGGTCACCGCTTCGGCAGCCGCGAGGAGCTGCTGGCGGCACAGGCCGAAGAGCCCTCGACCCTGGTGCTGTGGCACGTGCTCGACATCGAGAACAACGCGCATCATCGCGATCTGCTCGACATGGCGGTGCTGTATCCGGGCGGCGCGATCGCCTCCGACGCGATGCCGTGGACGCTGTCGGACGGCCGCCCCTACACCGGCGACGCCTGGCCGCTGCCCGACGATGCCACCTCGCATCCGCGCTCGGCGGGCTGCTTCACCCGCTTCATCCGCGAATGGGTGCGCGAGCGCAAGAAAGTGTCGCTGCTCGAGGGCATCCGCAAATGCGCGCTGATCCCGGCCGAGATCCTGTCGGCGAGCACGCCGGCGATGCGGGCCAAGGGGAGGCTGCAGGCCGGCGCCGACGCCGATGTCGTGGTGTTCGACTTCGAGACGCTGAGCGACCGCGCGACCTTCTCCGCGATGAATCGTCCGGCGGAGGGCGTGCGGCATCTCGTGGTCAGCGGCCAGCCGCTGATCAGCGATGGCGTGCTCGATGTCGCGGCGCGTCCCGGCCGGCCGGTGCGCCGGCCCGTCACCGGAGGCTGAGGTGCCGGTCCCGATCCTGCTGGTCGCGGGCTTCCTCGGGGCGGGCAAGACCACGGTCGTCAACCATCTGCTGGCGCATGCGCACGGCAAGCGTATCGCCGCCGTGGTCAACGATTTCGGTGCGATCAATATCGACGCGGAGCTGATCGCGGGCGCCGGCGACGGCGTGGTCAGCCTGAGCAACGGCTGCATCTGCTGCACGCTGGAGGGCGACCTGCTGCGCACGCTCGCGACGCTGCTGCGGCGTGACCCGCGTCCCGAATTCATCGTGATCGAGACCAGCGGGATCGCCGATCCCGCCGACATCATGCGCAACCTGATGGATCCCGTGATCTGGAAGGAGGCGCCGCTGGAGACGGTGCTCTGCGTGGTCGACGCGACGCAGCCTGCGGCGATGCTGAACGATGCGCTGCTGCGCTCGCAGCTGCGGGCGGCCGACGTGGTGGCGCTGAGCAAGGTCGATCTGACTGACGCCGCCGCGGGCGTCGCGATCCGCGACGCCGTGCGCGCGGTGCGTCCGGCGGCCGTGGTGGTCGATGCCTTGCATGGCGAGGTGCCGGCCGCGCTGCTGTTCCCGGCGGATCTCGATCATGTGCCGGCGCCGCGCGAGACCGCACCGCGACGGCCGGCGTCCGATCGGTTCGAGACGCTGAGCTGGACCTCGGAGCGGCCGGTGCTGCTGCCGCGCTTGCAGCAGGCGATCGGCAGGCTGGCGCCGAAGCTGGCGCGGGCGAAGGGATTGTTCGAAACGGTGGAGCAGCCCGGGCGGCTGACGGTGTTTCAACTCGCCGGCGGCCGCGCGACCCTGGCTGCGGGTGGCGTGCCGTCGCCCGGCGTGCCGCGCACGCGCATCGTGTTCATTGCCGAGATGGGTGCGCTCTCGCGCGCGGAGATTGATGCGATCATGGAAGGTTGCGTCGAGTAATCCGTCATCCTGAGAGAATGTGAATGTATTCAGCGTCGTCCTGGCGAAAGCCAGGACCCATTACCCCAACCGCTTGTTGTTGTGCGACGCTGAGGCGACTATCGCACTCTCAATCGAATTCGGTGGTTATGGGTCCTGGCTTTCGCCAGGACGACAGCTTGGGGAGGCCGCTCCCTACAATTCTCACACCGTCATCTCGAGGAGCGCCAACGGGTTCGCGCAAAGCGCGGCCCGATGACAGGCTCCGCGCGCCTCGAAGGATGCACGGCCCGGCTGGTGGCCGTCGATCCTTCGAGACGCCGCTTCGCGGCTCCTCAGGATGACGGGTCTAGGGAAGTCTTCGCGTCGCCGCAGATGCCGCTGTGTCATCGCCGCAGCATCATCCCGCAAAGCATGTGTGCGACGACCGCATCGAATTGACAGCCTTGCCGGCACCACCTATCGTTTTTGCCGACGGTTCCCTTCGGGGATCAAAAGGGAATGCGGTGCGAGGGTAACCCCAATGCCGCAGCTGTCCCCGCAACTGTAAACGGCGAGCCTTTCGTCAATTTGCCACTGGGCTATCAGGCCCGGGAAGGCGTCGACAGGCGATGACCCGTGAGCCAGGAGACCTGCCGTCAGTCGTGGTCACACGCGAGCACATCGGGCGGGGGCGTCCTGGTGGGATCGGAGCACTGCCTTTTCGGCAATGCGCCAGTCCGCGTTCGCGGTGACGTGCCACGTTACCGCGAGTCGTTTGATGTCTCCGTCCTTTCCCGTTGCGCGCAAATGGCGCCTCGGTCTCGTCTGCTCCCTGTCATCGCTGCTGCTGCCGGCCGAAGGCTCGGCACAAGCACCTCCGCCGACCAGGCTCGATCCGATCGAGGTTGCACCTTCGGTAACCGCAAAGCCGAAGCCCGCGGCGCGCAGCCGTGACATGGCCGCTGCGGCGCGGCCACGGCCGAGGCCCGCGACGGCCGCACCAGCCGGTAACATGCCGCGCGCCGCAGCGTCAGGCGCATCGGGATCTGCATCGCCGACGCTCAATGCCACCACGCAGGGCGGCACCGGCAGTCGTCTCAATCTGACGCCGCTGCAGACGCCGGCCAGCGTCGAGATCATCACGGCGCGGACCATCGCCGAGCGCGGCCAGCATGACGTGCTCGATGCCGTCACCCAGGACGCGGCCGGCTTCACCGCAACGCCTGCGCCCGGCAATGGCGGCCTGTCGTTCAGCACCCGCGGCTTTGCCGGCAGCAACTCGGTGATGACGCTGTATGACGGCACGCGCTTCTATATCGGCTCCGGCACGCTGACATTCCCCTACGATACCTGGTCGACGCAGCGCATTGAGGTGCTGCGCGGCCCGGCCTCGGTGCTGTACGGCGAGGGCGCGATCGGCGGCGTCATCAACGTGATCCCGAAGAAGCCGCAGAGCACGCCCCATAGCGAGGCCGAGGTCTCGCTCGACAGCAACATGACGCGGCGGCTCTCGGTGGACAGCACCGGTCCGATCAATCCCAATGTGTCGTACCGCGTCAACGCCACCGGCAACATGTCGGACGGCTGGGTCGATCGCGACAAGACCTCGAACGCCGTGGTCTCCGCTGCCGTGCGGGTGCAGGCGTCGGACAATCTCGCCTTCACGCTGTCGCAGGACTACGGCGACCGCAGTCCGTCGCGCTATTTCGGCACGTCGCTGATCAACGGCTCGATCCAGGACGCGCTGCGCTTCAAGAACTACAACGCATTGGACAGCGCGATCCGCTACCAGGACAGCTGGACCCAGTTCAGGACCGAGTGGGACGTCGCCGACGGCATCAAGGTCAACAACACGTTGTATTACCTGACCAGCGAGCGGCACTGGCGCGACATCGAGAACTACACCTGGAATCCGAAGACCCAGCTGATCGATCGCGCGAGCTATATCGAGATTTTCCACGACCAGAAGCAGCTCGGCAACCGGATGGATACGACCTTCAGCGGTCACGTGTTCGGACTTGCGAACCAGTTCGTCGCCGGGTTCGACGTCAACCGGATCGACTTCGCCCACACCAACAACTCGCCCTATGGCGGCGCGTCGCCGGTCAATCCCTACGTGTTCGATCCGGGATCGTTCTTCGCGACGACGACGGCGACGACGCCGGGCTTCAACGCGATCGTCAATCAATACGCGCTGTTCGCCGAGGATCGTCTCTCGCTGACCGATCAATTGTCGCTCGTCACCGGGGTCAGGTATGATCGCCCCGAGGTCGACCGTACCGACTACAAGACGCCGGCAAACAGTTTCGAGACGACGCTGTCGGGGACCAGTTGGCGCGCCGGCCTTGTTTACGAGCCGATCAAGAACCTCGCGTTCTATGGTCAGTATGCGGTCGGCGTCGATCCGGTCAGCAACCTGATCTCGCTGCCCGTCTCGCAGAAAACCTTCCAGCTTGCGACCGGCAAGCAGACCGAGATCGGGGTCAAGCGGTCGTTCTGGGGCGGCCGCGGCGAGTGGACGCTGGCTGCCTACGAGATCGTCAAGACCGGGCTCACGATTCCCGATCCCGGCAATCCTACCGGCGGCCTGGCATTGCAGATCGGCCAGCAATCCTCCCGCGGCGTCGAAGGATCGATCGGGCTCGCGCTGAGCGACGGCTGGCGCGTCGACGCCAATCTTGCGCTGTTGCGCGCCAGATACGACAACAACAGCCAGGTGGTCGGCGGCAGGATCGTCAGCTACAACGGCAATGTCCCGGTCAACGTGCCGCAGCAGGTCGCGAACGTCTGGTTGACCTGGGATTTCGCACCCGACTGGTCGGTCTATGGCGGCGTGCAGATCGTCGGCGCGATGTACTCCGATCTTGCCAACACCCAGCTGCGGCCGGGCTACAATGTGGTTAATGGCGGCATCAGATGGAAGCCGGATGACCGCACCACGGTCGCGTTCCGCCTCTACAATCTGTTCGACAAGGTTTATGCGGTGACCTCGAACGGCACCGGGCAGTGGCTGCTCGGCATGCCGCGCACCGCCGAATTGTCCGTCAACGTGAAGTTCTGACCATGCGCAACGCTCTGATCCGGCGCGGGCGGCGGTGGCTCTATATCGTCCATCGCTGGATCGGCATTGCGACGTGTCTCCTGTTCGCGATGTGGTTCATCTCCGGCCTCGTCATGATGTACGTGGCCTTTCCGCGCCTCACCGACAGCGAGCGTCTCGCCGCGCTCCCTGTCATGCCCTGGAACAAGGTGCAGCTCGCACCCGATCGCGCGATGGCGATCGCGGGCGTGGAGCGTTATCCGCGCGACTTGCGGCTTTCGATGATGGACGACACGCCCGTCTATCGGGTGACCGGCTGGCAGGGAGAGGTGATCACGATTTCGGCGATCGACGGCAGCGTGATCGACCGCATCATGCCGGACCAGGCGCTGGCCATCGCACGCCATCATCCGCACGCGGTGCAGCCACGCTTGATCGAAACAGTGACGCGCGACCAATGGTCGGTCACTGCGCGCTTCGATCCGTTGCGGCCGCTCTATCTGATCGGCCTCGGCGACCCTGATGGCACCGAGCTCTATGTCTCCGCACGCACCGGCGAGATCGCGCTCGACACCACGCGTCGCGAGCGTATCTGGAACTGGCTCGGCGCGATCCCGCACTGGATCTATCCGACCGTTCTGCGCAAGGACGGCCCACTGTGGCGGGACGTGGTGCTGTGGATCTCGGGTGTCTGCCTTGTCGTCGCGGTCACCGGCTTCTGGATCGGCATTTTGCGCCTGCGGCTGACGCGCCGCTACGCACGCGACGCCGTCTCGCCCTATCGCGGCTGGATGGCCTGGCATCACATCGCCGGCCTGATCGGCGGCATCTGCGTCTTGACCTGGATGTTCAGCGGCTGGCTGTCGCTCAATCCCGGCGGCGCGTTCTCCGCTCGCGGCATCACCCGTGAGATTGCGATCGGTTACAGCGGCCATGACACGCCCGACATCGTCGCGAAATTTCAGTCGTCGCCATCGATGCCGGCGGTGGAGGCGCGCTTCGTCTGGATCGGCGGACACCGGTTGATGTTGCTCGACGACGGTAACGGCCGCCGCAGCCTCACCGATCCCGCGACCGGCGCGCAGATGACCCTCTCGCGCGACGAGATCATCGCTGCCGCCCGACACGCAATGCCCGGCGCTGCGATGACATCAGCGCGGCAGCTCGATCAACCCGACGCCTACTGGTACACGCTGCACCATACACGCGAGCTGCCCGTATTGCGGATCGGCTTCGACGATCCCGCCCACACCTGGTTGCATGTCTCCCTCGTCACCGGCGAGATCCTCGACCGCAGCGACGACAGCCGCCGGTCCTACCGCTGGCTGTTCAGCGCGCTGCACAGCCTCGACTTCCCGCTGCTGCTGCGCATCTCGCCGGCGCGCGACGTCGTGGTGTGGCTGCTGTCGGCGGTCGGCACGATTATCTCGATCAGCGGGATCGTGATCGGCTGGCGGCGGTTGCGGCGGCGCAAGGTGCGAGCGAGGCCAGTGTCGGCGGGCCTCGTGCGCACGCCCTCGTAAGCTGCGATTACTTGACGGTCAGGTGCACGTCCGGCGCCGGCCGATCGGGGGCCCATTCCAGTGCGAACCGCTGTCCGGCAATGATCTCATAGGTCGAGAGCTTGGATGCGACCGCATCGCGGAACCGGAGATAGGCATCGCGCTGCCGCCCGTTCGAGCGGGCCGCGGCCAGATTGAGCCATTTGTAGGCCAGCACGAAATCTGTCGGAACGCCGTGACCCTTGTCGTAGATCAGGCCGAGCTGGGCTTGCGCGAACGGGTCGCCCTGCACGGCGCCGCGATAGTAGCAGTCGGCGGCGGCTGCGTAGGCCTGCGGCACGCCGAAGCCGTGCTCATACAAGAAGCCGAGCATGCCGAGCGCGCGCGCATTGCCGTGCTCGGCGGCCGGCGCGAGCTCCCGAGCCGCCCTGACATAATCGCCGCGATGGAAGGCGGCCGATCCGCGCGCCACGCTGTCGGCGCTCGCGACAGAGGCGGTCATCGCGCAAAGCACGATCGCAAGCGAAGCCGAGAGGGCTGTCCGTTGTGCGAGAACGCGGCGCATCCTGCTGTCCGGCTCAGTGATAGCTGGTGGTGATCGGCGCATTGGTCGATGTCGTGGCGATGCTGCCGCGCAATTTCGATCGAAGCTCCTCGGCCACGGTCTGGGCGTCAGAGCCATTGCGGATGATCTGCGGGCGGATGAAGATGATCAGCTCGGTCCGCTGGGTGCCGTTGCTCTGATGTCCGAAGGCGTCACCGAGGCCCGGAATCTGGTCGAGCACCGGAAGCGCATTGCGGGCGCCGCTCTGCTGTTCGCTGATCAGGCCGGCCAGCAGCACGGTCTGACCGTTGGCCACCGAGATCTGGCTCTTGACCCGTCGCTCCGAAACGGTCGGCGTCAGGTTGACCGTACTGCCGTTGCTTTGGGGAACGTTGCTGATCTCCTGCTCGACATCGAGCCGCACGGTGCCGTTCACGCTGACGCGTGGCGAGACCTTCAGGATGATGCCGGTGTTGCGATAGTCGATGGTGTTGACCACCGTGTTGCTCGTGGTCAGCACCGTCGCGCTGCCGGTCGAGACCGGGACGACGTCGCCGACCTGCAGGGTCGCGACCTGGTTGTTGATCACGACCAGCGAGGGATTGGAGAGCACCTTGACGCTGGTGACGGCGTGCAGCGCATCCAGGATCAGGCTCGGCTGCGTTGCATTTCCGATCAGGAAGTTGAAGCCCGGGAAGCTCTGGTTGATGAAGGCATTGGTGAGCGAGCCCGCGACCGAGACCGCGCCGGTGGTCGCGTCCGTGGTGGTCGCAGGCGCGGAAGTGGCCTGGGTGCCGAGGATCGAGCCGGTGTTCGGCTTCAGGCCGAGGTTCTGGCTGGTGAGATAGGTCTGCACGCCATAGGACAGGGTGTTGTTGAGCGTGACCTCGGCGATCGTCGCGTCGATCGCGACCTGGAGCTGCGGCTCGTCGATCTGCAGCAGTGTCGCCTCGATGATCCGGTAGTTGGCCTGGTCGGCATAGATCAGGAGGTTGTTGTTCACGACATCGGGCGTGATGCGGACGTCCTGCATGACGGGCTGGCCGTTGCCGCCGCCGGCACCGCGTCCGGCATCCAGCGCGGCATTGTTGCCCTGGCCCGGAATGTTGGGATTGTTCGCTTGCCCGCCGGCGCCAAATCCCTGGCCCAGGCCCTGGCCTGTTGCGCCTGTCCCCGACGTGCCGCGGGATGCGAAGCCGCTCATGCCTGAATTCGAGCCGTTGTTGTTGTTGAGCGACAGACGGTCGGCGACGCTTGAGGTCGACGAGGTGCCGGAGCCGGGCGCGAGCTGGCTGTCGGCACTGTCGAGCAGGTTGCCGGACGATCCGCCAAGGAACATGTCGGTCAGCACCCGCGCCATCTGGCGCGCATCGCCGTATTTGACGCGGTAGACATGGACCGAGGTGCGCGCCGTGTCGTTGCGGTCGAGGCGCTTGATCCAGGTCGCGGCCGTGTGCAGCATGTCGGGCTTCTTGGTCACCACCAGCACCGCGTTCAGGCGTGCGATCGGCATGAACTTGATGACGTTCTGGCTGAGGCCGTTCTCGCCGGAATCGACGATCTTTTCCAGCTCGGCGATGACAGGCGCGGGCGAGCCGCTCGAGATCGGGAAGATGCCGACGGATTGGCCGCGCATCCAGTCGACGTCGAAACTGAGTACGGTATCGACCGCGGTGCGGCGCTCGGCGCCGGTGCCCTGGATCAGCAGCAGATTGCGCGTCGTGTCGGCGCGGATCGCGCCCGCCCTGGTGGCGAAGCTGTCGGTCAGCTTCATGAGGGTCTGCGCCGACACATATTGCAGCGGGACCACCGAGATGCCGAATCCGGGTTCCGGATTGGCCGCCGCGGCATCGACGCGGCCGCCGCCGACGGCGTCGCCGAGCGGCGTCAGGCGATAGCCTGCCGTATCCTTGAGCAGCACGACGCCGCTCAGGCGCAGTGCGTTTTCAAGCACGAAGACCATGTCGGACTTCGGCACCGGGCGGACCGAGACCAGGCTGACCGTGCCCTGCACCCGCGGGTCGATGGTGTAGCCGACATGCAGAATGTCGCCGAGCACCACCTTGGCGACGGTCGCCACCGGCGTGCTCTCGAAATTCAGATCGAAACCATTGCCGTTCGACGCCGGCTGCGGCCGCGCGTCCGCGACCGCCGTCACTTCGCTTCCGTCATACATCGCCGCGCGGACGCTGCCGCTCTGGCCGCCGCCCGTCGCCGCCAGTGCGCCCACCGGTTGCGGCTGACGCTGCGCCAGATCCAGCGAGCGCACCTTGTCGGTGACGTCAAGTTGGGACGCATCCACGCTCTCGCCGACCGTCGCGGAATTGCAGGAGGCCAACAACCCCAGTGACGTCAAGGCAAAAATGGCTGCGAGGCCGCCACGGATCGTCGGGCAGCGGCCCACTGTGCCTACGCGTTGCATGAAGGCCCTTCGCTTTGACTAACTGAAATTTCGATTGCTTGCGACGATCGGTCCTGCCCCGGAGGGACTCTTAGCGATCGAACATGACAGAAATAAATTGGTTACATGATTGTCGTTCGCGACCTGCCCATCGCATCGCACCTGAATTGTGCAGCCGGCGCGCTGCTTGTGTCCGCGATGCCACCCTCAAAGTTTCTTGAGCGGGGCGAATGATGTGACTTCGCACAGCTGTCACACTTCGGATCGATAACCGCACAATTGCCGGGAGCCGAACACGACGGCGCGCAGCGGCACTTGGCACGAACTGATCCGGGATAGTGTGGCGGGATATCGAGAATGGCCAACGACCTGTCCGTTCGGTTCGTGGATTATCTGCGTCAGAACAATCACCTGGCGCCGGTCGAGGGACCGGCTGACCGGACCGGGCAGGGCGCCGACGTCAGGCAATTGAAGCTGTGGGAGGTCACCAGCCTCTCGCCGACCGAATTCGCCGACGAAGCCGCGCGCTTCTTTGCGCTCGGCCGCCTGACGCTCCAGGAGATGACCTCGGCCGAGCCGCTGGTCGGGTCGTTCTCGCCGCGCTTCCTGCGCGAGACCATGGTCTATCCGTGCCGGGCGGCCGACGGGACCACAGTGCTCGCGGTCGTCGATCCGACCGACCAAGCGACGCTGCGGGCGGCGCAGATCGTGCTTGGCGCTGATATCGATGTGAAGGTGGCTTCGTCGGAAGACGTCGCCATCGCGCTGAACAACTCTTCCAGCGCCGAGGAGGCCGAGGCCGCCGATAGCGCGGCGGCGCTGCCCCGGGAAGACGACATCGAGAGCCTGCGCGATCTCGCCAGCGGCGCGCCGGTGGTACGCGCGGTCAACGATCTCATCGAGAAGGCCGTCGAGCTTCGCGCCAGCGACATCCATATCGAACCGTTTTCCGCCGGCCTGATGGTGCGCTTGCGGATCGACGGCCTGCTCCGGCCGGTCGCCGCGCTGTCGGGCGTGCTGCCACAGGCGGTGGTCTCCCGCATCAAGATCATCGCCAACCTCAATATCGCCGAGCGCCGCCTGCCGCAGGACGGCGCGGCGCGGCTGCGGGCCGGTCGCACCGACATCGATATCCGCGTCGCGATCATGCCGACGCAGCACGGCGAATCCTGTGTCATCCGCATCCTGCCCAAGGATCGCGGCCTGCTGGTGGTCGAAAAGCTCGGGTTCTCGGAGCCCGACGAAGCCAAGCTGCGGCGGCTCTTGAAGCTGCCGCACGGCATGGTCGTGATCACGGGACCGACCGGCAGCGGCAAGACCACGACGCTGGCGACGATCCTGTCGATCCTCAACGAGCCGAGCCGCAAGATCCTGACCATCGAGGATCCGGTCGAATACGAGCTTCCCGGGGTCAACCAGTCCCAGATCAAGCCCGCGATCGGCCTGACCTTCGCCACCGCGCTGCGGTCCTTCGTTCGCCAGGACCCTGACGTGATCATGGTCGGTGAAATCCGCGATTCCGAGACCGCGCATGTCGCGGTGCATGCGGCGTTGACCGGGCATCTGGTGCTGACGACCTTGCACACCGAGACCGCGGCGGCCGCGGTGCCGCGCCTGCTCGACCTCGGGGTCGAGGGCTATCTGCTGCGCTCGGTGCTGCGCGGTGTGATCGCACAGCGTCTGGTCCGGCAACTCTGCGAGCGCTGCAAGACGGCGCGGCCGCTGGCGACAGCCGATTTCACCGAGGATCCCCGGCTCGCCGCGCTCGGCTTCAAGGTGGACGAGATCATTCAGGAGCCCTGCGGCTGCGAGCGCTGCGGCGGGACCGGCTATCGCGGCCGCCTCGGGGTGTTCGAATTGCTCGAACTGTCTAATGAACTGCGCGAATTGATCGGAGAGCGAACCGACGGGCTGAAGATCGATACGATGGCGATCCGCTCGGGTATGACCACGATGCTCGACGACGGGGTCGCGAAATGTCGCGCCGGATTGACCTCGCCCGCCGAGATCCTCCGCGTCGCAACGGTGCGGTGACGCCGTGCCGAATTATCGCTATCGCGCTTTGACCCAGGCCGGCGAGATCGTGAACGGCACGATCTCCGCCCCGACCGCGGCCGAGGTGGCGCGGCGGATCGAATATCTCAAGCTGCTGCCGATCGAGACCACCGAGGACAAGCGCGCATCCGGCGCCGCCGGCAGCCGCAGCCTGTTCGGCGGGCCGAGCGCGGCCGAGGTCACCACGTTCACGCGCGATCTCGCGCTGCTGCTCAAGGCCGGTGCGCGGCTCGACGATGCCTTGGAGCTTTTGTCCGGCGACGCCGATGTCGGCCGGATGCGTCCGGTGGTGGCGAAAATTCGCGCCGCCCTGCTCACCGGCGAGAGCTTTGCCGACGCGGTCGCCGATCATCCAACCCTGTTCCAGCCGATGTACATCGCCCTGGTCCGGGTCGGCGAAATCTCCGGCACGCTCGATTCCGTGCTGGAGATGCTGGGCACCGAGCGCGCGCGGTCCGAGCAGATGCGGCGCAAGCTGACCGACGCCATGCAGTATCCGGCCTTCGTGCTGGTCGCGGCATCCGGCGTGATGCTGTTCTTCCTGCTGTTCGTGCTGCCGCAATTCTCGACCGTGCTCGGCGATTTCGGCGGCAAGTCGGACACGGCGCTCGCCAGCTTCATCGCGGTGTCGGATTTCCTTCGCGCCAATGCCACCGCGGCGAGCCTGATCAGCGCGGCCACGATTGCGCTCGCATGGTGGCTGCTGCGGCAGGCGCGCGTCCGCGCCGCCCTGGTCAACGCCATCTCGCGTGTGCCGGGTATCAGCAGCGCCTTCCAGTTCTATCGCGCCAGCCTGTTCTGCCGCAACCTCGGTGTCCTGCTCGGCAGCGGCGTCAACCTCACCGCGGCGTTGCGCATCCTGGTCGACATCATGTCAGTGACCGGAAGCGAGGCGAACTGGACCGCGGCGGCCGACCGCGTTCGCCATGGCGGCAAATTATCGGAAGCACTCGCCGTGGCGGACAGCTTGCCGCCGATGGCGGTCCGCATGCTGCGGCTCGGTGAAGAGACCGGGCAGCTGCCGGTGCTGGCCGGGCGGGTCGCGGAATTCTACGAAGCAAAATTGCAGCGCAGCCTGGACCGGGTCGTCGGCATCGTCGGTCCGCTGGCGATCATCACGATCAGCACCGTGGTCGGCGGACTGATCGTGTCGGTCATGACGGCGCTGCTCTCGGTCACGCAGCTAGTCGGTTAGAGCAGGGGTCATCGGCCATGATATCGCGCAACACCATCATAAAGGCATTCGCCACGCGGGCGGGACGCGCTCGCACAACGTCGCAAAGCCAGAGGCGTTCGGGGCAGGAGGGCTTCACGCTGGTCGAGATGCTGGTCGTGATCGCGATCATCGGCCTGATCATGGGGCTGATCGGCCCGCGCGTGCTCAACTATCTCAGCGAATCCAAGGTCAAGACCGCGCGCATTCAGCTGCAGAGCTTCTCCAGCGCGCTCGACCTGTTCTATCTCGACGCCGGGCGCTTCCCGTCGACGGCTGAGGGCCTTGCCGCGCTGGTCCGGCGCACGCCGGGAGTCGCGGCCTGGAACGGCCCGTATCTGAAGGGGGGCAACGTTCCGAACGATCCCTGGAACCATCCTTATCTCTATCGCTCGCCGGGCGAACACGGGCCGTATGACATCGTCTCCTACGGCTCCGATGGTCAGGAGGGCGGCAGCGGCACCTCCGCCGACATCTCGCTCGAGAAGACCACCGCCGCCAACAACGACCAGTAAGGATGCATGGCAGGCATGAACGACGCGATGCAGCGCGGTTTCACCCTGCTCGAGATGGTGTGTGTGCTCGCCATCGTCGCGCTGCTGGCGGCCGTGCTGCTTCCGTTCATTCCGCACCAGACCTCGCGATCGCGCCTGCAGGCCTATGCGTTGCAGACCGCAACACTGCTGAAGGCCGATCGCAATGCGGCCATCGAGCGCAGCACCAGCGTTGCGACGCTGGTCGATGCACCGAGCCGGGTGATCCACTCCGGCGCGTCGCGCATGACGGTGCGGATCCCCGAGGACGTGCGGTTCGATGCCGTGCTGCCGCAGAGCTGTCAACGCCGCGCCGCACTGTCGACCATCCGCTTCTTCGCCAATGGCGGTTCCTGCGGCGGCTCCATCGCGCTGACGCGGCTCGATGCGGGATACGAGGTTCGCGTCAACTCGCTTACCGGAAGGGTTGAAATCGTTGCTCGCGACGTCGCCGCCAACTAACCGCCGGGAAGCGGGGTTCACCATCATCGAGGTGCTGGTGGCGCTGGCGCTGGTGGCTGTCTCGATCGTTGCGATCGGCGCCGTCATGGGCGTCAAGACGCGCGGCGTGCGGGCGCTCGAGCAGCACGTGGCGCTGATGCAGGCGGTGCGCACCTTGATGACGGTCGGCATCCCGCCCCGCGCGGAATTGCAGTCGGGCACCTCGACAGGGCAGGCGGAAGGCTACCGCTGGACCATCGACGTCGCTCCGCTCGGCGGCGACTGGAAGGTGCCCGAGGGCAATGTGCCATGGGCTCCGGAGCTGGTGCGCATTCGCGTCAAATCTCCGGGCGGCGCGCTGTCCGACATTCGCACCGTGCGCCTGATGCCGAGGTCGTCGGAATGACCCGGGCAAGGGCAGACCAGCGAACGGGCGAGCGCGGCTTCACGCTGATCGAGACCATCGTCGCGCTGGCGCTGATGGGGCTGTTGCTGTCGGCGCTCGCCAGCATCACGGCGCAATGGCTGCCGAGCTGGAACAGGGGCCTCGATCGGATCCAGCGCAGCGAATTGATCGGGATCGCGCTGGAACGGATCGGCGCCGATCTTGCCGCCGCGGAGTTCGTTGCCGCCAACCGCGACAGCCACAAGCCGCTGTTCGACGGATCGGAATTGTCCGTGATGTTCGTGCGCACATCGGTGGGGCCGAATGCGGGGCCGGGGCTCGACGTGGTGCGTCTTGGCGAGACGCGCGATCGCGGCGAGTTTGTCACGGTTCGCACGCAGACGCGCTTCACGCCGCTGGCCGACGGGGTGTCGCTGTCGGAGCAGGTCCATCTCGGCAGCCCGGTGGTGCTGCTGCGTGCGCCCTATCGGCTGTCGTTCGCCTATGCCGGCGCTGACCGGGCCTGGAGGAGCGCGTGGAAGGACGCCGACAGGCTGCCGGCGATGATCCGGCTGACGGTGCGCGATGCGGCGAGCCAGCGCGTCCTGTCGGTTTCGACCATCGCGCCGGTCCATGTCCAGATTCCGAGCGACTGCACCAAGCCGGACGGCAATTGCGGCGACAAGCAGAGTTCCGGCAGTCCCACCGATCAGGGGAAGACGTGATGCGCGCGTCCAGCAATATCGGCCGATCGCCGGCCAATCGCGGCTTCGTCATCGTTGCCGTGCTCTGGATCCTGCTGGCGCTGTCGTCGCTGGCGATCATCTTCTCGACCTATCTGGCTGCGTCGGCGCGCGCGCTGGCGGCCAGCGACCTTTCGTTGCAGACCGAGGCGCTGGTGTCGGCCGGGCTCGAGCTCACGGCCTATCAGCTGACGCTGACGGACGAGAAGACGAGGCCGCAGTACGGGGCGTTTCAGTTCGGGCTGGACGATGCCAGCGTCGGCGTCACCTTCACGTCGGAGGCCGGCCGCCTGGATCTGAACTACGCGTCGAAGGAGATGCTGATCGGCCTGTTCGTCGTGCTCGGCGCCAGGAAGGACGCCGCCGCCGAATATGCCGACCGGATCGCCGGCTGGCGAACCCGGCCCGCGCCGGGCAGCGAGAATGTGGAGGCGGCACGCTACAACGCGCTTGGCTATTCGCCGAGGCAGGGGCTGTTCACCCATGTCAACGAGCTGGCGCTGGTCGCCGGCATCCCCGAAGCGTTTGTCGATCGCGTGTTGCCGTTCGTGACGGTGTTCAACGGCGGTCCGGATGTTGATCCGACCATCGCCGCGCCGGAAGTCGCCCTCGCCGTCGATAAGGCATCGGGGAAGGACCAGGACGGCTTCGGGACGCGTCCGGCTTCGCCGAACGGCATTGCCGCAGCCGCGCAGGCCCCAAACCAGCAAAGCGCGGCATCGACGGCGCAAAGCCCGTGCTACCGGATCGCAATCTCGATCCGCTTCCGCAACGGTCACCGCACCACATCCGAGGCGGTGATCGCACTCGGCGACAAGGTCGAGCCCTATCGGGTGTTGTCCTGGCAAAACGATGTCGAGCCGCGAAACCCGGTTCTGCCGCGCAGGAGAGGATGATGGCAATGCTTGCCGAAGCACGGCAATGGTTCGAGCAATGGATCGGCGCGGTCGCGACCGCCGTCGACGGCGTCGCCGGCAGGTTTATGCGCCGGCGCAGCATCGAGCTCGACGAGAATGGCGACGGCACGTTCACCGCGCGCCTCGCGGTCTCGAAGGATGGCTCGCCTTCGCCGGTTTCGTTCCGGCTTGATCACGATGCGCCGCAGCCCCCGCTGCCGGCCGACTGGAAGATCGCGTTCGACGGCAGCCGTATCGAGGTGCGATTGCGATCGGATCAGATCGTCAGCCGCGTGCTCGATTTCCCGAGCCAGGCAAGCGACTTCCTCGACGGCATGATCCGCGCGCAGGTCGACCGGCTGACACCATGGAGCGCCGCGGATGCCGTCTTTGGCTGGAGTTCGCCGCAGCCTATCGCCAACGAGCGCATTGAAGTCGCGTTCGGCGCGACCGCGGCGACGAAGGTCGATCCGTTGATCCGGATGGCGAGGATGCTCGGCGCCGCCTCCGTGGCGGTTTCGGCGCCGGCGGTTGGTGGCGACGGCGTCGCGCAGCAGGTGACGCTGCTCGACAAGTCGCTGCGCGGCCTTGCCGGGCCTTCGGTTCCGCGCCTGTTGCGCGTCGGCCTGGTCTCGACGGCGGCCGCGGCCGCGGTCTCGCTGCTGCTGAACATCTATCTCGGCGGGTGGCTGCAATCAGAGCAGGACGACCTGCAACACCGGATCGCCCAGCGCCGCGCCGCGCTGCGTCTCGATGCCAATGGCGACTCGTCCGGGCTCGGCCTGCTGGCCAAGCGCAAGCAGACGACGCCGTCGAGCGTCATGGTTATGGAAGCGGTCTCGCGCGTGCTGCCCGACACGACCTATGTGACGGAGCTCCGCATCGAGGGCAACAAGGTGCAGGTGGTGGGACTGACCCAGGATGCGCCGTCCCTGATCCGCCTGCTCGAGCAGTCACCGCAATTCACCCGCGCGACGTTCTTCGCGCCGACGACGCGCGCGGCGAATGAATCGGCCGAGCGGTTCCACGTCGAGGCCAACATCTCAGCCTATTTTGGGGCCGGCTCATGAGCGCAGCATCCCGATCGCTGACGGCTGTCAGCACCTCGCCAATGGTCGCGGCCGCGAGCTATCTCGGCCTGTTCGTGCTGCTGCTCTTTGTCATCATCTCATCGCTCTCGGACATCATCGGCCTGCGCAGCGATGTCGCGGCAGCGGCCGGAATGCTGGAGCAACTGGAGGGGCGATCCAGGGCGAATACCGCGCCCGGTCAACCCGCGATGCCGACCGGCTCGGCCTATCTCGAGGGGGCGACCGTCACGGTCGCCGGCGCCACCTTGCTGCAACGTGTGTCGGGGGCGGTGATCAAGGCCGGCGGCAATGTGCTGTCGACGCAGCTCGATGTTCCGAACGCGCCGGCCAAGGCCGGCTTCATCAGCATGGTCGCGAGCAGCGAGATCGAGCAGGCGCAATTGCAGCAGGTGCTCTACGATCTGGAAGCCGGCATGCCGTTCCTGTTCATCGACCAGCTGGTCGTGCAACCCGTCGCCGACGAGGCCGCCAAGGGCGCCGATCCCGGCAAGCTGCGCGTGCTGCTCGGCGTCTCCGGACAATGGCGAGGAGCCAAATGATGCGGCGCTTCGCAGCGACCATCGTGTTGTTGGCGGTGTCGGCCTATTCGGCGCCGGCTGCGGTGCCTGCCCCATCCGGCGATGCGTTGGACGCCGGGATGCTCGACGACACCCGTCTCGGCGGACCGGTGCTGAGTTCACCGCCACCGTCCGAACCGGCGACGTCGGTCCGGGTGGTTCCGTCGCCGGCACCGACGCCCCGGCCGCTCAGTGCAAATCCGTTATGGGGCATCCCGCTCAAGACGCTGTCCAACACGCGCGACCGCCCGGTGTTCTCGCCGTCGCGGCGGCCTCCGCCCGCCGTCGTTGCGGAACCGGAGGTCAGCAAGCCAGCGCCGGCGCCGCCGCGCAAGGTCGCGATCGAGCCACCGCCGCTGTCGCTGGTCGGCACGATCGCGGGAGATGACGAAAGCTTCGGGATCTTTCTCGATCAATCGACCAAGACGGCGCTGCGGCTGAAGATCGGCGATGACTTCCAGGGTTGGAAGCTGCGGACCATCAACGGACGCGAAGTCACGATGCAGAAGGACGATCAGGGGGCGGTACTCACATTGCCTCAGCCCGGCGGTGATGAGAGCGGCGATGTCCGCCTCGTTCCGGTCAGCACGGAGAGGAAGCCCTTGGCTGCGCGGCGCCAGATGTGATGGCGCGTCGGAGCGAGATGCTAGTTCAACGCGAGCCAGCTCTGAAGCGCCGGCGTCACGAGAAGCCCGAGCGCCAGAAACGGGCCGAACGGGATTGAGGTCTGGCGCTTCATCTCGTGACCGGCGAGTTGCAGACCACCGGCAACACCGAGCGCCGCGAGTGCCGCGATCAGCAGCAAGGTCGGAACACCTGTCGCACCGACCCAGATCGCCGCGGCGGCAAGAAACTTGACGTCGCCAAGTCCCAATCCATCGACTTGCCGCAAGGCGAAGTAAACACGCTGCAACAGCAGGAACAGGATGCCGATCAGGACCGCGATTCCCATGGCGGTGAAGGCGGCCATCGTGCCTTCGGTGACGACGACGTTGGCGAGACCGAGCGCCGCGATCGCAAGGTTGAGCCAATTGGGAATGATGCCGTGGCGAAGATCGATCAGCGCGACGGCGCAGCAGAGTATGCAAAGCGCGCCGTAAGATCCGATAAGATAAAGAGCTTCGCGATCAATCTGCATGGCGACGGACAAGTGACAGGTGCGGGGCGTTGTGTTGCAACAACTCACGCGCGTTGAACAGTCCAATTTCAATCGGTCTACAGCAGCGCGAACGAGTTTGCGAGATTGTGATCGTCACCGACGCTGGCGAAGCAGAAAAGATGCGACAAAAAGTCCGCGCTGTCACAAATCCGCATAGGATACCGACAATAGTTCGCCCCGCTACATGCCGCGAGCCCTTCGTGGCAGACGAGTGGGTTGACTATGCACAAGATGCAGGTGGCGGCGTGCCTTGCTTTGCTGGCAGCGTTCGCAGGCGTGCGCGCCGCGAATGCCGGCGCTCTCGAGGAGGGCGCCGAGCGCTACCGACCATATTTGATCGAGGGTGTCGCCAGTGCGCTGACAGGCGCGCGCGCGCTGCGCGAGCGCGCCGCGGCGGCGGATTTGCCTGGAGCGAAGAAGGCCTGGCTGTCGGCGCGCGCCGGCTGGGAGCGCTCGGAGGTGTTCACCGCAGGCTTCGTGCCTGAGCTCGATGCGCAGATCGACGCCTGGCCGAACGCCGACAGCGGGTTCCATGCCATCGAGGCGAAACTGTTCGGAGCTGCCAGCACCGACGTTGCCGCCGATGCGACCGGCCTTGTCGAGCATCTGAACGATCTCCACGGCAAGCTCAAGGATATCAAGCTGACGCCGCAGGGCCTGCTGGATGGCACGGTGCGGCTCGCCTACGAGGTCGGAGAGAGCAAGGCCGATGGCGGCGAGTCGCGCATCAGCGGCACCTCGCTCGACGACATGCGCAACAACATCGCCGGCATCGATTTCGCCTACCACACGATCTTCTCGGCCGCGCTCAACACGGTCGACGGCAAGCTCGACGAGATGGTGACCAACCGGATTGAGCAGCTCGAAGCGATCGTCGCCACGCCCGACCTGCCGCATGTCAACATTGCCAATCTGCGCCAGACCAGCGAGGAACTGGTCGTTGCGTTGCAGAGCGCCTCGGCAAAGCTCGGGCTGCAACGGCCGACCCTGGAGGCCCAGGCGCGATGAGATCGCTTCACCTGCGTCTGGCTGCGCTGCTCTCCGGTGTCATCGCCCTGGCACTGCTCGGGCGTGCGGTGGCGTTTCCGGTCGACGGTGACAAGACCGTGCTGCCTGTTGCGACCGAGCTGAACGAGGATGCGCTCGACAAGCCGCGCGAGGTGTTCCAGTCCGAGCGGACCGGAGCCAAGTCCTATCTGGTGAATCTCGGCGATCTCGCGTTCAATTCGCCGGGGCTGCTCGGTGATGTGGCGCGGCAGGCCGGCGTGAGCTGCGGCACCTGCCACGTCAATGGCGCGAACAACGCCAAATTCTTCATCCCGAAGATGTCGAGCCGGCCCGGCACGTTCGACACCACCGGTCCGCTGTTCAATCCGAAGGCCAACAATCTGGCGTTCGATCCCGTGCGGATCCCGAGCCTGCGCGGCGCCCGCTATCTTGCGCCCTACGGCGCAGACGGCCGCTTCGCCTCGCTGCGCGACTTCGTCCACAACGTCATCACCAGCGAGTTCGCAGGTCCGGAGCCGTCGCCGGCAACGCTCGATGCGATCGTGGCGTATATTCACGACATCGACTTCCTGCCCAATCCGAGCCTTGGTCCCGCCGGACGGCTGGCCGGCAAGATCACCGACGCGGAGCGCCGCGGCGAAGCGCTGTTCGCGAAGCCGTTCCCGCACGATCCATCATTGAGCTGCGCGGGATGCCACGTTCCGTCGTCCGGCTTCGTCGATCACCAGCAGCACGACATCGGTTCCGGCGGCCTGTTCAAGACGCCGACGCTGCGCAACGCCGACTTCAACGCGCCGTACTTTCACGACGGCCGCTTCGACAACTACAACCAGATTGTCGACTATTTCGACCGGACCTTTCAGCTCGATCTCTCGGCGCAGGACAAGGACGACCTCGTTGCCTACCTCACGGCGGTGGGCGATGGCGTGCAGCCCTATGAGCGCGACGGTGCCGGTGCAACGCTGAAAGAGATCAACGATTTCTCGACGGTGCTCGCGACTGCGATTCCTGCCGGCGACAAGGACATCGTCGCACTTGCGGTCGATACGATCGGCCGCGAACTGCGCGAGTTGACCGAGCAATATCCCGATCGCAAGAACACCAGCGTCTCGGGCGGCGAGCAGCAGCGCGTACTTGCGCGCAACGGCCTCAAGGAGCTCGTGCTCACGCTGCGGCGAATCGAGATGGCGGTTGCGGCAGGGCGCAACGCGGATGCCGCAACCGAGTTCAGGAATTATCGCAATCTGATGGCCGCTGCAGTGCCTGCGCTGTTGGCCAGCGCCGAGCCATGGTCGCTATTCAATCAAGACGTGCATGATCAGCACTATACTGCGCTTCGCCAGGTGATGCGCTCCAAGCACCTTTCGCACTGATTGCGTTGCCTTGCAGCGATTTTGCGATCTGCGGCGTAGCGCGGATGCTCGATCAATTTTCTATCATTGATTGCATAGTTGAATCGTGGAGATGCGGCGCAGCGGCGGGTGTCTCCACAGAAAATATTTGAACGTTTCGAAATTTCTTGCGCGCTTTCATGTAAGCGAAAACCATGCGTCATATTGTCGCACTAAGCAGTGTGTGTTGCTAACCGCAAACACCCTGAGGTCGACAATGAGTTTGAATTACAAAAAGCACTGGCGAACCAGCACCGCGCTCTGCATCGCGTCAACGGTGCTCGTCGCAACAGCCGCCTATGCCGCGCACTATCCGGGCGGCCGCAGTGATTGGGACAAGCGTTCGCATCACAATCAACAGACGCACGAAGAGGGCATTCGTGCGAACCACGAGGACCATGAAAATCATGGTGACAAGGATCACGGCGACAAGGTGAAGACCGCTACGCCCATCAAGCACGTCATCATTCTGATCGGCGAGAACCGCGGCCTGGATCACACCTTCGGTGTGTACAAGCCGAAGGGCAAGGGGCAGACCATCTCCAACCTGTTGTCGAAGGGCATCGTCAACGAGGACGGAACACCGGGACCGAACTTTGTGCAGGCGCAGCAATACTCGGTCGCGGGCCAGACGGCCTATTATATCGGTGCGCCGACCATCTCGAAGTCGCCCTACAACGCGACCAATGTGATGCCGCAGCCGAACACCAACGGCACGCCGACCGCGCAAAGCGACACGTCACCTCCATTCAAGACGATCACCGAGGCCAACGTCGAGATGGACATGGATTCGGCGGATCTCGACATCCTCACCACCGGCTTCAGCGGCCTGCCGACAGGTGTGCTCGATACCCGCGTTCCCGGCGCCGGCGGCCTGAACGGACCGTTCCCGCTGCAGGGCGAGCAGATCAGCGACGACGACTACACCGGCGACTCGACCCATCGCTTCTATCAGGACTGGCAGCAGGAAGACTGCAGCGCCACCAACGCCACCAAGAAGAACAATTCGGGCTGCCTGAACGACTTGTTCCCGTTCGTGATGGCAACCTATTCGGCGTCCAACAAGAGCATGGCCAACTCGATGGGCTTCTACAACGCCCAGCAGGGCCAGGCCCCGGTCCTGAAAATGCTCGCCGACCGCTTCACCCTGAGCGACAACTTCCACCAGTCGTTCCACGGAGGCACCGGCGCCAACCACTTCATGATCGGCACCGGCGATGCGGAGTTCTGGAGCGACGGCAAGGGCAACCCGGTGACGCCGCCGGCCAACCTGATCGCCAATCCGAACCCGGTTTCGGGCTCGGTCAACCGCTACACCGTCGACGGCAATTGGAGCAATTGCTCCGATGTCTTCCAGCCCGGCGTGAAGCCGATCGTCACCTACCTCAACAATCTGCCGTACGCGGCGGAGCCAAACTGCAAGCCCAACCACTACTACATGCTCAACAACGTCAACCCGGGCTATCTGCCGAACGGCGCGCTGTCGGGCGGCAACAACGTGCCGCCGTCGTCGGTTCGCACGATCGGCGATGCGCTCATGGAGAAGAACATCTCCTGGGCGTTCTATGGCGGCGCGTTTAACGACGCCGTGGCGCTTTCCAACGCCGCGGTTGCCGCCAATCCGTCGAACCCGAACCTCAGCGCCGCTGCGGTCGCCGATCCGGCGCACGCGCTCGGTGTTGCCTACTGCCAGATCTGCAATCCGTTCCAGTATGCGACCTCGATCATGGCCAACCCGGCCGTGCGTCAGGCTCACATGAAGGACACTGCCGATCTGATCACGGCGATCCAGAACAACACGCTGCCTGCGGTGTCATTCGGCAAGCCGGACGGCCTGCTCGACGGTCATCCGCAGAGCTCGAAGGTTGATCTGTTCGAGGCCTATGTCCTGAACGTGCTCAACTCGCTGGACAACAATCCGGAGCTGAAGGCTGAAACCGCGGTCTTCATCACCTGGGACGAGGCCGGCGGCTATTGGGACTCCGGCTACCAGCAGTCCATCGACTTCTTCGGCGACGGACCGCGCATTCCGACCCTGATCCTTTCGCCCTATTCGACGGGCGGCAAGGTCAACCACAACTACGCCGACCACGTTTCGCTGCTGAAGTTCATCGAACGCAACTGGGCTCTCCAGCCGATCACGAACCGCAGCCGCGATAACCTGCCGAACCCGACCTACTCGAAGAACAACGAGTACGTTCCGACCAACAGCCCGGCATTGTCTGACTTGTTCGACGCGTTCGACTTCAGCAAGCCGGTCACGTTGTCCTACACCGAGTGATCAAGCTCTCGCCGACAGCGAGGCCTTGATTCCATCCGAGGCCGGCGCCGATCGAACCAATGGTTCGGTCGGCGCCGTCATGTTCTGTCCCCACCACCTGATCGACCGGAGACATGCGATGAAGCGCAACGAGAAGATATGCTCGATCAGCAGCAGCGTCGCGGCCGGGCTGCTTGCCGTCGCCATCCTGGCCGGCGCGGCGATCCCGGTCATGGGGCAGCAGTTTTCCGCCGACCTCGTCGCGAACAAGGACGATGCGGCAGCCGCCATGGGAGCCTTGCGGGTCTCCGGCGCAAAAGCACGGATCGAGACAAGCGCGCTGCCCGACGGCTTCTTCCTGATCGATACGCGCAAGCCCGCAGCCTATTTCGTCCGTCCGGCGGCACGGGTTTACATGGACGCGCGGCAATCGAGCCCGCTCACCCGGATGTTCATTCCGGTCGATCCGGATGATCCCTGCCGGCAATGGCTGGCGATGGCGCAGCTGTCCGCGCCGATTGACCTCGCGACGTGGCACTGCCAACGCGATGGAGAGGAAACCATCGCGGGGCACGACACCGACGTCTTTCGAATCGCCGCGCCGTCCGGCTTGAGTTTTGTCGGCTGGATCGACCGAGCGCGCAGATTTCCGGTGCGGATCAAGACCGCGGATGGCACCGTGATCGCTGCCGATCACATCCGCGACGAGCCGCAGCCGGCGCAGACGTTTGAAATTCCCGCAGGCTTGCGCAAGTTCGACCCGCAAGCGCTGATCCGTCGGATCCAGCAGAGCGATGTGTGGGTTGAGCCGCCGGCTTCGGAGTGAGCACGCCGTACGTCACTGCGACTGCTGGCTTGTTACCGGCAGGATCCGGCCGAGCGCCGTGTAGAGCGACTGATGCACGTTGCTGTTGAACAGCGACCAGGGTTCGGCCTTTTTCAGGGCGACGGGTACGTCGAAGTGCACCAGCTGCGCAAAGTTGCGATATTCGGTCATCGCATCGTCGATACGGCCGGCGGCGACGTCGAGATCGATGCGGCGCAGGGTGAGAACCAGGTCCTTCAGGATCGCGCGCGCCGCCAGCCGCTCGTCCTTGCCACCGACCGCGGTGTTCCTGATGTCCGGGATGCGCTCGGTCAGTTCGCGCAGCTCAGCCCCGACCCCGGTCACGGCCAGCGACACCACCGCAGTATCGGCAGCCGGGATCGCGACCTCGAGGACGCTCGAGAGCTCGAGTACCTCTTTCATCCGGAGCATAACGCCGTCCTTGTCGAACGGGCGTTCGCCGTCGCCGACCGCATTCAGATAAGCCACGAGGTCCTGGGTGTCCTGGGTCGACAGTTCGAGGTCGAACACGCGATCGAAATGATCGACCACCTGTTCATAGCTGTCGTAGCGGCCGTCGTGGAAATACGGGGCGTTGAAGTTGGCGTTCAGCAAAGTCGGCGTTTTGACCAGTCCACCGGATCCGACATCGTGGCGCATCTGGTCGTTGAAGGTGCTACCCGGAACATGACAACCGGCGCAGCTCAGCTCGGCCTGCTTCTGGAACGGCTTGAAGAACAGCGCCTCGCCGCGGCGCTCGGCCAGGCTCGCCTGCGCGGCAAGCCTGCCGCCGGGTGCAATCTTCGGATTGGGGAGGAAATCGATATCGTTGATATAGGCGACGAGGCCGTCGAGAACTTCGTCGCGCGGCTTCGGACCGGAAAATTCATTGACGATGACATTATAGACGAAGTCGCGCAGCGAGGTGATGCGCCCGTCATGTCCGTAGGGGGCGAGGAAGCGGGCGCCGCGCAGGCTCGGAATCCTGACCGGATCGAGGATGCTGTTGAACGTCTTCGCGTTGAAGACAAGGCTGGTCGTATCGAAGGTGCCGGGGCGCGAAGATGCGCCCGGAACGAACAGTTTCGGGTTCGATGCGCCATTGACGTGACAGGTGCCGCAGCTCATCTCCGCCTGACGCGCCTTGCCGCCCAGGATGGAAGGTGAGTTGAACGCGAGATCGCCGAGATTGACCAAATAGGACTTTCGCCCGCCGACGGCTTCGGAATGAAAGAGTTCGCGCGGACGCGCCAGCGCCTCCTCGGAAAATTCGGTGCCGGCCGGCAGCACGGTCTGGTCGCCGCCGAGCGGGAACGCCGTCGCGCGCAACGGGAGCAGGGCAACGACGAGCGCCAGCCACGCGATCCGTGCCGGTCTGACGCCACGATCGGCAGCTGTCGCACGATGGTTTCCGGAGCCGGATGCCAGAATATCCCAAGCCATTGCGCGAAAACGCCCCTGTCACAAATGCATATGCGCTGCCGTGCGTCGGAAGATGTCACGGAGGTGACAGTTTCCTGTCGGCAGGATCAATGACCATCTGACTGGATAGACGAATTTTGATTGCGGTTTGATGACGCTCGATCAGCGCACCGCAACGCAGTCTGCGTTCGACAGCATGAATGTCTGTTGGTGCGCGAACATCTTTCCGCGCGTTCGCGCGCGCGTCGAAAAACAGTCATTCCAGCGAAATGTGTTTTGCATAGCGTGTAGCTCCATTTCTATTTCTTTCTAAATCAGGAGAGCACTATGCGGCTTTGGGGAGCCATTCCGGCGCTCGCGGTTGTTGCTGGCGCCGTTGCCATCTCGCCGGTAGCAAACGCAGAGAATTTGGTCGAAAAGATCGTTGATGAGTTCAAGCACGAGATCAGGGACGAGCTGCGCGATCTGCGGGATCGCGGCCATGAAGGCGTGCATCAATACAAGCACATCGTCGTCATCTATCAGGAGAACCACAGCTTCGATAACCTCTACGGCCATTGGGGCGACGTCGGCCGCGACCGGATCAACGGCATATCCTATGCCGATCAGGCGCACACCCTGCAGGTTCGGCAGGACAACCAGACCGTCTATGCCTGCCTGCTGCAGAACGACGTCAACCTGACCTCTCCGTCGCCGCAACCGACGAGCTGCACCGACAATACGGGCACGGTCGCGATCCTGAGCGCCTTCAAGAACAAGCCGTTCGAGATCAACGAGTTCATTCCGACCTCGGCCACCACCTGCCCGAAGCCGCTCGGCGCTTTCGCGGCTCACGGTTTCCTCAACGGCACCGGCGCGCCCGGCGGCTGCACCGCGGACATCGTGCACCGCTTCTACAGCGAGCAGTATCAGCTCAACGGCGGCCGGCAGAACCGCTACATGACCGGCAGCGATGCGGCCGGTCTGGTGATGGGCTATTACGACACCAAGAAGCTGCCGATCTACGGCTATCTCCACGGCCACGGCGCGCCGAACTACATCATCGCCGACAGTTTCTTCCAGGGCGCGTTCGGCGGTTCGTTCCTCAACCACCAGTTCTTCGTCGCCGCCGCGGCGCCGCAGTTCGTCGGTGCCCTGAATGACGGCAGCGCCAACGACTTCCATTCGATCGTCGACGCCAACGGCATGCCGACCAGCACGCCGCTCTATACGCCGCTCTCGACCGTGAAGGATGCGCAGCTGACGGCGAAGTGCAATCAGGCCGGCCTGCCGGCGGGTCTCGCCTGCGGCGACTACGCGATCAACACCACGCAGCCGTTCTATCAGCCCTATTCGCCGGGAACCGCCGACATCAAGCGCCTGCCGCCGCTGCACACGCCGAACATCGGTGATCGGCTGTCGGCAAAGCGCGTTGATTGGGCCTGGTATTCGGGCGGCTGGTCGAACGCCAACGGCGACGTCGGCGCTTCGGGCTGGACCAACGGCAACGGCACGACCTGCACCGACCCGAACCATGTCTCCACGGCGGTGTTCCCGAATTGCCCGGACGTGGATTTCCAGTACCACCATCAGGCGTTCAACTACTTCGCCAACTACGCTCCCGGAACGCAGGCTCGCAAGGATCACCTGAAGGACGAGGCTGAGTTCATCCAGGCGGCCAGGACCGGCCGGCTGAAGCAGGTCAGCTTCATCAAGCCGATCGGCGAGGAGAACGAGCATCCGGGCTACACCAGCGAGTCCGAAGGCAGCCAGCATCTCGTCGATCTCGTCAAGGCGATCGTCGAGGGGCCGGATGGCAAGGACACGCTGATCGTCATCACCTATGACGAGTTCGGCGGACAGTGGGACCACGTTCCGCCGCCGCCGTTCAACCGTCATGGTGCCGAAGCCAAGGCTGCGGATCAGTGGGGCCCGGGCACCCGCATTCCGGCGCTCCTGATCGCCAAGTGCTTCAACAAGTCGGGCGTCGCGCATGAGGACTTCGACACCACGTCGATCCTCAAGATGCTCGAAAAGCGCTTCGACCTCGACCCGCTGGTGACGCGCCCGGTGCGCAGCCTCTCGGCGGCGCTGAAGGCCGGCGAGGGCTAGCATTAAACGAGAAGCGGTTCTGGTCCGCGTCAACGTCCGACGCGGGCCGGAGTGCCGGCCACGCGCCCAAGGGATTGCTAACGAAGGGATCGCTACATGATCAGATCGTGTAGCGGATGGGTCACGACGGTGTCCGGCGTATGGTCCGGGAAGAAATCTGTTTGTGCCGGGATAGCCGGCCCCATTGCCGGCGTTCCACCAGCTGCAACTCCTTGCGCCAGCTGAAATCCGGCGGAGTCGTCGTGACCGAACCACGTTGGGCTTTGATCGAATTGTGAAGGGGACGAAGCTCCCTGCTGTTCAAGGCTCGGAAGCTCCTCCGCAAAATGAAAAGACTGCCCGGACGCTCCGCCGTCTACAAAGGGCAACACGGCCAGAGACAACGCCGCGTCCTCGTGGCTACTCGTTGACATCGGACTAACGTCGGGCGCTGGAGCGCTGGCGCCGACCGGCGGCGCGGGGCTGTCCGGGCTGGCGGCAAATATGAAGGCGTCCATTACCGCCGTGTGGCACTGAATATCGACCTGAAGGTTGGTCGTGGCCGAATCGCCGTCCGCATCGACCGCCGTCACATCGAACAGCAGGTCCGCATTGATGCTCGTCTTTTCGGTATAGCTGATGTTGTTGACCGCGAAGGTGGGACACCCGGCTTCCACCCGATCGTAGTCGACCTGGACTTGATTAAACGACCTGTCAACGTAAAGCGTGTACGTCGTCGTCGTGGCATCAAAGGCGTAGGTGTCGATCAGCGAAGCATCCGATGTCTCCTGGACCACGAAGCTGGCGCTGCCGCAGAGCGGCCTGGGCACGTCGATGCAGAAGTCGTGAACGTCGGCGCTGCCATCAAGAACCTTCAGGATCACACCGGCGGTGCCGTAGCCCTGCCATTCCGTGAGATTGAAGCTGACCTGCGATTGTTTCTCGGTGAAGGCGAGATTCAACTGCTCGGCCGGGTCCATTTGCAGTCCACTATCGCCGACTGCGATACCGCAGTCCGATGCCTTGACATCGAGCGGATGGCCGGCGCAGTCGGATCCGGTAATCACCAGCTGTCCGTCCGGAGCAGTCAATGACGGCGTGCCGCAGATCGGGGCATCAAAATCGGAGCCGCTGACGGTGACGTCCTTCGACGGCCCGGCGTGCTCGAGATCAAAGCAGAAGGTTCCATCCGGATCGATCAGCAATTTGAAATAAGGATCGTCCAGCCTGCCGCCGCAATCAGCAAGATACGCGTCGAGTTCGACGCCGCCGCCCACCTCATGGGTCGTATAGTAGAAGCTGTAATCATCGCCATGTCCGGTGACGTGCACCGCGGTAATGCCGTTGCCCAGACATGACGTGGCCAGATCATATCCCGTGCAACCGACTGGACCGTTGTGGACGGCAACGAACATCGCGGCATCGCCATCCGCGCCGAAATTGATATCGTAGGTGCCTGTCGCAGTCTGATGGTCCTGAGCGGCGACGAAGGTCTCCGGGAAGCCGCAAATGGTCGGGTGATCGTCCGTGATCGTCAGTTGCTTGCCGAGGTCGATGCACGCGCTCTGGAAGTCGCCGTCCTTGTCCGTGATGGTGGCAACCAGGCTTACGACGCCGGCGGTCAGCGACACGGCTTCGCCACTGTCAGGGCCGGCGCAGGACGGATGCGTCACCGCGCGATATTCGGTGAAGGTGACGCATCCCGTGACCGGATCAACCGCGATGGTGAATGCCAGCGCCCCGCTCGCTGTGCCGACATGGCCTTCGATGGTGTTGCCGTTCAGAACCAGCACGTCGGAGCAGCCGGTATGCGAATCGATCAGACCGGATGGGGTGCAGTCACCTCCGTTGATCGTCAGTGCATAGTGAGTCGTCGCGCCGTCGGCGCCCTGGAACGAAGTGAACGCCGTCGAGAAATCGGCGGAAATTTTCGTCAGCGCCGCATCCGGCGCCGAGCCCGCGACGTGGTCGTCCAGCGCCGTTGCCGTCAGGTGCGTCTCGCTCAGCGTGAGCGACGGAGCGTTGCAATTGGCCCGGATGCAGGGGCCATCGTCGCTGATGCTTAGGCTGCTGCCGAGGTCGAGGCTGGCGCTCTGGAAGTCGCCGTCCTTGTCCGTGATCGTGGCGTTCAGGCTCACGATGCCCGCGGCCAGCGAGACGGCTTCGCCGCTGTCCGGGCTGGTGCCGAGCGGCTGCTCCACCGGCCGGTAGTCGGTGAAGGTGACACGTCCCGTGGCCGGATCGAGCGTGATGATGAATGCCAGTGTGCCGTTGGTCGCGCCGACGCGGCCTTCGATCGTGTTGCCGTTCAGAACCAGCAGGTCGGCGAGGCCGGTATGCGAGTCGATCAGCCCCGACGCCGTGCCGTTGCCGCCGGTGATCGTCAGCGCGTAGCGGATGGTCGCGCCATCGGCGCCTTGCACCGAAGTGAACGCCGTCGAGAAATCGGCGGAAGTCGTCGTCAACGCCGCGTCCGGTGCCGAGCCGGCGATGTGGTCATCCAGCGCCGTTGCCGTCAGATGCGTCTCGCTCAGCGTCAGCGACGGGGCGGTGCCCGCCGCCTCGATGCGCGGGCCATCGTCCGTGATCGTCAGCTGCTTGCCGAGATCGATGCTGAGATCCTGGTACTGGCCGTCGCTCTCCGTGACCGTCGCGATCAGGTTGACGAGGCCGGTCCCCAGCGCGATCCCTTCGCCGCTGTCAGGGCTGGTGCCCGACGATTGTTCGACGGCGCGGTGCTCGACGAAGGTCACGCGGCCCGTGGCCGGGTCAACCGTGATGGTGAACGCGAGCGCCCCGCTAGCCGTACCGACATGGCCTTCGATGGTGTTGCCGTTCAGAACCAGCAGGTCAGCGAGGCCGGTGTGCGAGTCGATCAGCCCTGACGCCGTACCGTTGCCGCCGGTGATCGTCAGTGCGTAGCTGACCGTCAGACCCGGTGCGGTGACGAATGCCGCCGAGAACTCGCCCGAGCTCGTCGTCAGCGCGGCGTCCGGTACCGAGCCGGCGATGTTGTCGTCCAGCGTCGTCGCTGTCAGATGGGTCTCGCTCAACGTCAGCGATGGCGCCGTTCCGATCCCGATCAAGGGGCCATGGATGACGAGCGTCACCGTCTGCGGGGTACCCCCTATCGTGGTCACCGTGAAGCTGTCGGTCAGCGCGTCGCCGACATGGAAGGCTTGCACGGAGCTGTTGGCGTTGTCGAGCGTATAGGTCCACACCCCGGCCGTTGTCAGCGTGAATGTGCCGTAGCCACCAACGCTTGTCGTCGGCACGTTCACGGCGGTGAAGGTATTGACGGGATCGTCGACATCGGTGTCGGTGAGCGTGCCCTGTGCGATGAGCAGGCCGGGCGAGGCATGACTGACGCCGACCGCGCCCACCACCGAGCCGGCCTTGGTGCCGGAGATGATGGACGCGTCATCGGCGCCGAGGATGCTGATGTTGAAGCTCTCGCTGGCCGAGAGCGAGCCGTCCGAGACCGTGATCACGAAGCTCTGGGTCGTGTTGGCCTTCAGCGCGTTGATTGCAGTATTGTTTGGAACGAAGGTGTAGTTTCCGGTGGCACTGTTGAGATAGAGCGTGCCAAATGTACCGACGCTCGACACGTCGTAGGTCGCCTGTCCCAGCACCGTATCGCCTGTGGCGCCTCCGCTGATGCCGAATTTCAGCGCGCCGCCCTTGATGCTGCTCGCGGAAAAGGTCCCGTTCGCCGCATTGAAATCGTCAAATATCACCGTATCGATTTCAGTCGGCCCCGATCCGAGGTTCAGCTTCGGCGGAGTCGGCGGCAGCTTGAAGAGATCATTTTTCGCGAAGATCGCGACCGGCAGCGGCCCGAGCGTATCTTGCACCGGCGACAGCGGGGACTGCTGAATAAAATTGATCGGCAACAGCAGCTGGCCCCCTTCGAGAGCGGGCATGCCGGACCCTTTCGATGCCGGTCCTTTCTCGAAATAGGCAAGCGTCTCCTGTTGGGCCTCCCGTAATTCCTCCATGTGCGCAGGGGAATTCGTGGCATGGTTCACGCCGACGGAGGATCCTCTTCTGCTCAGAATGATCGTCTCTTCGGGATCCTCGACGATGATATGACGGGGGATCGCCTCCTTGGTCACGAGCTCGAACACGCCGTGGTGGAGGTCCTTGTATTTGATGCTGTCGTCGTCCAGGAACGTGACGTTCGGCTCCGCGGCGCGGGCGTCCTCCAGCAGCGAGAAAGTCAGGGCGGCCAACGACAGCATGCCGAGGCCGCTGGCCCGGATGGTGCCAACCGGTGTGTCAGCCGTCAGGACGGCAGATCCTGCCAGCCGGCTGCCGATGAGGCGGAAGAGGCTTCTGGCTTTCGCGAACGGGCCCGGCCGCAAGCTCCCACCGGGGGCTTGCGCGATGTCGCCCAATTCCAGCCGGGTGCCGGCCGGCAAATTGAGCAGCCTGCCATCGACCAGGCGGATTTCGATCTGCCCGCCGGTTCCGACCTCGATGACGTCACCCTGGCGAACGGGATCGCCAGCTACGATTTGAATCGGTACGCCGCGGGCACGCGCGATCGTGCCGCAACCGATCGTCGTCCAAACAGTGCCAACCACACGGGGCGGCTGGCCCAAAACGGCCATGCACGCGTCCCCGAACTCTACGCCGGACGCAACAAACATTGGCTTTTTGCCTGTTAGGCAGTTCGAGCGGAAGGTGGCGCCGCAGTCTTTTTATTTTGGCTTGGTTCGGCCACGCGGCGAAAAACCCCGTGCCGTCAGCCATAGGCTTGTCCGCTGAAACGTCCTGATTGAAACCAAATTCGGCAGTAAAAATGGAATTCCAATACTATGGGGGAGCCCTACGAAAAGGACAGAACAGTTGTCCTTTATCGCGCGTGCAGCCCCACAAAATTAATAGTATGATTACCATGCAAATTGTCCACTTATTAATTTTTAGTCGAACTGCGTCAGGCATTTAGGCCTGTCCGCGACAACTCGTCTGGCACTCAAGGTCCTGCAGTCTCGGCCCGGCGGTCCCGACCACCCATCGAGCCACGACACGACAAGACCTTCTCGAGGAGGGGATCGTGCGTATTCATTTGATTGTTCAATTGCTTGCAAGCTTCGTCCTGGCGCTCGCAACGCTCACGCCCGGCCAGGTGCAGGCGCAAACCGAACCGGCCCAGCCCGCGGTCGACAATATTCAATTGAAATTCATCGGAAGGGTCGTCGCCGCCACCGGTTCGGTCACGATCGAGCATCCGAATGCAGTCGTCGTTCAGGCAGGGTTGCCCGGCAAATTGCCTCAGGCGCAGGTTGGCGACCCCGTTTATCTGGGCGACGTGGTGCAAACTGGAGCTGACGGACGCGTCGGGATCAATTTCTCCGACGGCACTTCGTTCAATCTGTCGAGCAACGCCAAGATGGCGATGACCGAGTTCGTGTACGACCCGAACGGCAAGTCGAACTCGACCTTGCTCAAACTGACCAACGGGACCTTCACCTTCGTTGCCGGCAACATTGCAAAGACCGGCGACATGAAGATCGACACCCCCGTGGCAACGATGGGCATTCGAGGCACCACGCCACGCATCGAGATATCGGACGATGGAACGGTGAAGTTCGCCACGCTCGTTGAAGAGGGCAAGAGCAAGGTCAGGAAGGTCGGGACACGAAAGCCGCAGCAACCTGAGCAAAATACCCTCCACAAGTTCAATCCAAACATCTGTCGAGGGTGCTAGGCCAGGCGCAGCCCGTTTCGTGCAAGCAAGGCCCGATATGAAACTTCGTGCAAGCGCCGGCGCAATTGTCAGCCTGACATCGCTTCTCGTTGCGATGCTCCCCGCGTTGCCGGCGGTCGCGCAGAACCCGAAGAAGGACAGCTATCTCCGTACTATCGGATTGTGCAGCGGCCTCGATCGCACACCGGCCGACGCGCGCGTTGCTGCCTGCACGGCGCTGATCGATGCGGGTCAGGACATGACCCCTGCCGGCCTCGCGATCGCCTACAACAACCGTGGCAACGCCTACGCTGCCAAGGGGGACTACGACGGCGCCATCCGGGATTTTGATCGATCGATCGAGCTCAATCCGACCTACACCAAGCCGTTCAACAACCGCGGCGTGGCCTATCTCAGGAAGCGCGAATACGATCGCGCGACCGACGCCTTCGATCAGGCGATCAGGCTCAACCCGAATTACGGGGAGGCCTTCGCCAATCGCGCCGGCGCCTATTTGAAGCAGAACGATTTTGCGCGCGCGGCGCAGGACTACGATGAGGCCATTCGCCTCAAGCCGAACCTGGACGGGGTGTGGAGCGGACGCTGCTGGAGCCGGGCCATCCTTGGCGAATTGCAGGCGGCGCTGGAGGATTGCAACAAGGCCCTTCAATCGGGGCCCGCCAACGCCGCGACGTATGACTCGCGTGGCCTGATCTATCTGAAGACCGGCGAGCTTGGCGCGGCGATTGCCGACTACAGCTCCGCACTTCGCATCGATCCCAAGCTCGCAAGCGCACTTTATGGACGCGGCCTGGCGAAGTTGAAGCAGGGCGACAAGGCCGGCGGCAATATCGACATGGCGGCGGCCAAGGCGATCCAGGGCAGCATCGGCGACGATTTCACACGCTACGGCGTGCGATAGCCGAGTGCGGCCGACCGAGCTGCAGCAAGCGGGCCGGCCCGATGCTGTCGTAGCGGCCCGGCCAGCCGGCTAATCCATGATCTCGACCGTCGCCGAACGGCCGGCGACCAGCGCGATGCGATCCGGCAGGTGATCCAGCGCGATGCGCACGGGGATGCGCTGTGCCAGCCGAACCCAGCTGAAGGTCGGATTGACGTTCGCGAGCAGGCTCGCGCCTGCCGCGCGGTCTCGATCCTCGATGCCGGCCGCAATGCTCTCGACATGTCCGGTGAGCCGCACCGGCTCGCCCATCAGCCGGATCTGCGCCTTGTCGCCGACGCGGATGCGCGCGAGCTTGGTCTCCTCGAAATAGCCTTCCACATGCAGCGTATCGGTGTCGACCAGGGCCATCACGCCCTTGCCCGCGGTGACGTAGGCGCCCGGCCGCAGGTCCATATTGGTGATGGTGCCGTTGACCGAAGCGTGCACCTCGCTGCGATCCAGGTTGAGCTGCGCGACGGCGCGGTCGGCGACCGCCTGGTCATAGGCCGCCTTGGCCTGCAGCTGCGTCGCCAGAACCTGCTCCTGCTTCTGCTGCGACACCGCATCGGTGGTCAGCGAGCTGTAGCGCTTGAGGTCGGCGTCGGCCTGATCCAATGTCGCGCGATGGCCGGCGACCGCCGCGTCGGCCTGCTTCAGTGCCAGGGCAAAGCGTGCGCGATCGATCCGGAACAGGATGTCGCCGCGATGCACCGCCTGATTGTCCTTGACCAGCACGTCGGTGACGAAGCCGGATACGTCGGGGGCAACCTGCACAATGTCGGCGCGAACCCTGCCGTCGCGGGTCCATGGCGACTCCATATAGTAGACCCAGAGCGCACGCGCGACCGCGAGCGCGGCGATGACGGCGATCGCGGTCAGCGCAACCCGACCGAGCCAGGCGAAATTCCCTTTCATGGCAGAAACTCCGAAAGATAGACCACGACGCCGAGCAGGCATACATACAGGGCGAAATTGAACAGCGCGCGATGCCAGACCAGCCGGTAGAACCCGAAGCGCTGCATGACCCGGCTCACCACCGCGCTCAGCGCATAGGCAACGATGAGCCACAGCAGCAGCGCCGGAACGAGCACGCCGTAAATGTCGAGCTCATATCTCATGCGGCAAAACTCTCCTCGGGCTGCGATCGATAGGCGGGCGCATCCGGAAACAGGCCGCGGCGGATGCCGACAAGGCCGAGCAACGCATCGTCCCGCGCGCGCTCATTGGGATCCTTGACGACCGCAGTCAGCGCTGCATCGATGCAGGACAGCAGTTCGGCGGGCATTGCCTCGTTCGCATGGGCGCGAAACGCCGCCGCGAGGTCGTCCAGCATGTCGTCGATGGCACGCACGGTCAATGCGGCGAGGCCGTAACGCGCCCGCCTGAGGTCGATGATGTTGAGCCCGATGCGCAGCTGGACCAGGCTGTCGGCATCGCGGCGGTCGCTCTCGGAGATGAAGGCGATCCGCTGGACCAATAGCCCGAGGCGATGCAGCATCAGGCCGGCAAACTGCGCGCGATCACCGTGGCCGCGCCGCTCGGCGGCGACCGCGAGCGTCTGCCAGCTCGACGTCATCAGCCGCTTGGCGATCCATTCGGCGCCGACGCCGCGCGCGATCCGCGTCACGATCTCCGCGATTACAACGCCGAGGAAGAAGGCGACCGACGTGTTGGCGAAACTGGCGAAATCCGCGCTGTAGGTCGATTGCAGCGCGAGCAGCGTCGCGGTGTTGGCGGCGAGCGCCATGCCGATCGGCGCGGTTTTGGGCCGTGCGATCAAAAAACCGTACAGGAGAAATGTCGGCGCCAGCGCGGCGATCAGGACCTCGACGTGGGAGATGCCCGGCACCAGCGCGAACTGGTAGATCGCGACGACGACGATCGCGACCAGCGAAAACAGCCCGAAGGCCCGGATGCTGCGCGCCGGCTCGTCCTGCGCGGCGAAGAACGAGCAGGCGACCGCCGCCATCATCGGCGCCGAGGCGCCATCCGGCCAGCCGGTCGCAATCCACAGGCCGCAGCAGATCAGGATGGCGACCGCCGCCCCCGCAGCGGACCATAGCGCCATGCCGTGGTCGCGATGCCGGACCGGCGCTGCCCCCGACTCCGGATGGAATGCCAGCGGGACAGTGGAGATGTCCCGGCCCGCGGCAATCGCATCACCTATTGCGCGGCAGTCGGCCGAGATGTCGACAAGCTCGCGCAGCCGGAGCAGCAGGCTGATCGTGATGATGCGCTCCCGCGGCGCGACACCGTCGAGCGCGGATTGCCGCTCGGCGATTGCAGCGCGGATCTGCTCGCCGGATTGCCGCTGGCGATCCTCGTCCACAATCCATGCGGCGAGATCCTCGATCAGGCGCCGTAGCTCCGGTTGCTTCTGCAGCGCCGCCTCGCCGAGTGCGGCAAGCCGGTCTTCGATCGAGGTGATGATCGGCAACAGCATCAGCATGCGCAGCCGGACCTCACCGAGGCCGCGCACGGTGCCGACGTCGGCCAGCCGGTCATAGGCGACATGGGTCGCCAGCGTATCGATCTCGACGATGTCGGTTGCAAGACGAAGGCGTTGGGCCCGGCGCGTCTCGCTGGTCCCGCGGTCAAGCAGCACGTCGCGGGACAGGCGGCGCGCATCCGACAGCCAGCTCCTGACGCGGCCGCCGACCGCCGGCGCGACGCTGCGGGGAAACACCACCGTCGACACCACGCTCGCGCAGATGATGCCGAGCGAGATTTCCTCGACCCGTGCCAGCGCGACATCGAAGATGCTGCCCGGGTCGGCCACCGACGGAAAGCCGATCAGTGCGACGGTATATCCGCCCAGCATGAAGACATAGCTGCGCGGCGTGCCGTCGAGCAGCGACAGATAAAGGCAGAGCCCGACCCAGAGCGCGATCGCGAGGGACAGCAGTTCCGGCGCATTGACCAGGTTCGGCACCAGGGCGACCGTGACGCTCGCGCCGACCAGGGTGCCGATCACGCGGAAGAACGCCTTCGAGCTGGTCGCGCCGGCCAGCGGTTGCGACGTGATATAGACCGTCGCCATCGCCCAATAGGGGCGCGGCAGATCGATCGCCAGGGCGATGACAAGCGCCAGCATCGACGCCGCGAACGTCTTCAACGCGAAGACGAGGTCCGCGTGGCGGACCAGGAACGACTCTTCCGCGCGCATGACTATTTCGCCTCTGGAACTGTCTTGGCTGGCGTAGTCCTGGCGCCCTGCAGGCGGCTCGCCCGCTGCTCGATGAGCTGCAGCGTCTCGAAGGTTACCGCAAGTTCCGCGCTGCCGATATCCTTCAGCAGGCTGGCCCGCACGCGGCGCAGCACCCGGTTGATCTCCTCGACCTTGGCTTCGCCGGTCGCGGTGAGATGAAGCGTCTTGGCGCGCCGGTCGGTCGGGTCCTCGCGGCGCTCGACGAAGCCTTCGGACTGGAGCAGATCGATCAGCCGCACCAGTGAAGGCCCCTCGATGCCCAGTTCGTCGGCCAGCACGCCCTGCCGGACGGTTTCCCCCTGGTGCGACAGCACCAGCAGCGGAATCGCCGTCGCGTAGGACAGGCCGTGGTCGGACAAGGCCTGATCCGACTCGCGGCGCCAGATCCGGGCGAGCCTGGTCACCAGGCGGCCGATCTCGGCATGGATATGGGACTGCGAAGGCGGCATGCGAATTAGATAGGATGCGAACTATTAGGCTACAACTATATAGCTCCGAACATCGCGGATGATCACGCAAATGCGATCCTGCGTGAGGGAGCGTCAATACTGCTGCACGATCGACCTTGATGCGCTGGTTATGGTCGGTTGCGAGCGGATCTTGAGCGCGGCCGGTTAGGAACGCATCGGGATACAGAAGCTTCTGTTCCTGAGGAGATTGTCATGAACAGAAAGCCTGTCACGCCGGATTCCGGACGCCCGAGCGACTGGGGTTCCCACGCGCAAACCGACAAGCCGTGGAAGGGAAACCCGGAAAAGGAGCAGCGCTCCGGAGACGCGAAGCGCTCCGGAGACGAGAAGCCGGACCTGGAAAAGTGGCATGAATCGAATACGCAGTGATGCGCGGAGATAGCGAATGCCCGCCTTTCACTTCGCGATTGTGAATGATGAGCGCGTGATCGATGCAACCGGCCAGCCGGTTACCGACCGCGATGAAGCCATTGCCGTCGCCAAACGGCTCGCCAGCTGACCGCTTTGATCTTCGGCGTGCTTCAGCACCATTTTCGCAGCAGGCGCACGGTGCAGGCCGGCGGGGAGGTCGTCCGCGAGAGATACAAGCGGAATGAGACCTGTCGCAGCGCCGCTGGCGCAAGGAGGAGACGATGGGATTGGCTCAATATGCGGTGATCGCGGCCGGCGAGGAATGGGGCGTCCTGCACGACGGCAATCTCAACGGCGGATACGCCACCAAGGAAGCTGCATTCGAATCGGCGGTGGCCGCCGCGGCACTGGCGATCAGGATGGGGCACGAGGTTCACGTCAGCGTTCCCGGCCGCGAGGAGGGCGAGGCAGCGCTCACCAAACGACCCACCTGATTCCAAACCATAGCAGTACGGCTTGCATTCGCTGTGAGGACGAGGCGCGCCAACGCGGTCTACGGATCGAGCTCAGTATCCCAGTAGAGATAATCGAGCCAGCTCTCGTGCAGATAGTTCGGCGGAAACAGCCGGCCGTTGCGATGCAGCTGATGCACGGTCGGAGCGTAAGGCGTCTGCTTCGGAAACATCTTGGCCTGCTGCGGCGTCAGATTGCCCTTGCGCAAATTGCAGGGCGAGCAGGCGGCGACGACGTTCTCCCAGGTGGTCTGGCCACCCTTGCTGCGCGGAATGATGTGATCGAAGGTGAGATCGTCGCCCGACAGGCAATACTGGCAGCTGAATCGGTCGCGCAGGAAAACGTTGAACCGGGTGAAGGCGGGGTGGGTGGTCGGCTTGACGAAGGACTTGAGGGATACAACGCTCGGCAGCTGGATTTCGAAGGACGGACTTCGTACCGCCCGGTCGTAATATTCGACGATGTTGACACGATCGAGGAACACCGCCTTGATCGCGTCCTGCCAGGACCAGAGCGACAGCGGGTAATAACTCAGCGGCCGGAAGTCCGCATTCAAGACCAGCACCGGCCAACCGCCTTGCGAGACATGTGCGTTCAAATAACGCTCCTGACTCCCATTAGCTGCGAAGCAGCATGCACTCACATACTACAGGCAGCGTGACGGGATTGTGAAGAGCAATGAGCGGCTTATCCGCCGCGCCCTGCCATGTTCCTGCCCCGATTGCCTCCCGCCCGCGAGGCCCGTAAAGGGAGCCGCAAGGCCCTGTCGGCCAGTGACGGACCCTGCCGATGACCACGACCTCAAGCTATCTCGAGGCGCCGCGCCGGTTGCGCGCGTTCGTGCGCGCGCACGAGACGAGCCTTGTGGTGCTGGCGGTGCTGATCGGAGCCATTGGCGGCCTCGTGGTGGCGGTCATGAGCGGCCTCGTCACGGTGCTGCATTCGGTGCTGTTCAATCTGCCGCTCGGCGACCGGTTGTCGAGCCAGCCCAGCATCGATCCCGTGCGCGCGCTCGTGGTTCCCACGATCGGCGGCCTGCTGCTGGGATTTGCGTTCCTTCTGTTGCTCCGGGTCCGGCCGGCCCGCGAAATCGACCCGATCGAAGCCAACGCGCTTTATGGCGGGCGGATGTCGTTCCGCGGCAGCGTGATCGTGGCGCTGCAGACGATCTGGTCGAGCGGCGTCGGCGGCTCGGTCGGGCTCGAGGCCGGCTATACCCAGCTCTCCAGCGGCCTCGCCGCATCGCTCGGCCGCGGCTTTCACCTTCGCCGCAACGACCAGCGAATCATGGTCGGCTGCGGCGCGGCGGCGGCGATCGCCGGCGCGTTCAGCGCGCCGCTGGCGGGCGCGTTCTACGCTTTCGAACTTGTGATCGGTGGCTATACGCCGGCCAGCCTGACCCCGGTCGGCGTGGCGGCGGTGACCGGCTACTTCGTCGCCCATGCCTTCGAGCCGCTGCCGCTCGGCGTCGGCGTCGGAACCGTCGGCGATGTGCTCGGACGGGATCTTGCGATCGCCGCGCTGCTCGGCATGGTCGCGGCGCTGACCGGGATCGCGATCATGCGCGGGGTCACGCTGTGCGAGGCGCTGCTGACCAAGAGCCGGCTGTGGCCGCCGCTGCGGCCGGCGCTCGGCGGGCTTGCGGTCGGCGCGATGGCGCTACTCACGCCGCAGGTGATGTCGTCGGGCCACGGCGCGCTGCGCTTCGCCGGCATCGTGGCGATGCCGCTTGCCTTCATCGCCGCCGTGTTCGCGCTGAAGGCGGTGGCCTCGATCGTCTCGCTCGGCTCGGGCTTCCGCGGCGGATTGTTCTTCGCCACGTTGTTCATGGGTGCGCTCGGCGGCCGGCTGTTCGCGGCCGGCGTCGACATCGTGTGGCCGGGGTTGAACCTCGACCCCAACGCCTATGCGGTGATCGGCATGAGCGCGCTGTCGGCCTCGGTGATCGGCGGCCCGCTCACGATGTCGTTCATCGCGCTGGAATCCACCGGCAACCTCTGGCTCACGACCGCGGTGCTGGTCGCGGTCATCATCTCGACCACGATCACGCGCGAGCTGTTCGGCTATTCGTTCGCGACCTGGCGTTTGCATCTGCGCGGCGAGACCATCCGCAGCGCCGCCGATATCGGCTGGATCCGCGATCTCACGGTCGGCAAGATGATGCGGCAGGACATGACGACGGTGAACGCCGCGATGCCGATCGAGACGTTCCGCGAGGAATTCCCGCCGGGCTCGAAGACCCAGGTCGTCGCGGTCGACGGCGAGGGGCACTACGCGGGGCTTGCGCTGGTCGCCGAAGCGCACGCGCCGGATCTCGAGGCCGACAAGGGGCTTGCCGGCATTCTGCGCTACGCCGACGTGGTGCTGCATCCCGGCATGAACGTGCAGGAGGCGATCGCGGTGTTCGACGCGGCCGAAGCGGAATCGCTCGCCGTGGTCGGGGGCGACGGCGACCGGCGGCCGATCGGCCTGCTCACCGAAGCGCACGCCATGCGGCGCTATGCGGAAGAATCCGAGCAGCGCCGCCGCGAGGTGATCGGCGAGATTTGATTGCGCGGGAGCGCTTTTCGACCCGTCATCCTGAGGAGCCGCGAAGCGGCGTCTCGAAGGATGCACGGCCACGGCCGGGCCATCGACCCTTCGAGACGCGCGCGATGCGCGCTCCTCAGGGTGACGGTGATGGAGTGACGGTGGGAGACTGAATCTAAACCTTCTCCAGCTTCTGCAGGCACCGCGTCACGCGCACCGCGGCCGGCATCTCGGTGTCCGGAAAGCTGGTCTTCCAGTCGGTGACGCCGACCTCGCCGACATAGATGTCGCCGCGGGAATCCAGCGCGATGCCGTGCGGCGCCAGGAATTTTCCGGTCTCGATGCCGGGGCCTTGTTCGCCGCCGAGCCGCGCGATGCGCTTTCCGGTGTGATCCACGATCGACAGCCGCGGGCCGAGATTGGGCACCTTGCGATTGACGGCCATGCCGGGGCCGAGCTCGCCGATCACGAAGTTCGGCTGCTTGCCGCCGCCGCAGCAGCACAGCGCGCAGGGCCGGTGCAGGTTGTTCCACTGCGTCTCGTATCTGCCGTTGCCGTCGAACACCTGGACGCGGTGGTTCTCGCGGTCGGCGACGTAGACCCAGCCATCGGCGTCGGTCGCGATGTTGTGCACGATGTTGAACTGGCCGGGATCGGTGCCGGGCTCGCCCCAGGTCTTGATCAGCCTGCCATCCGGCGTGTATTTGTGGACACAGGCATTGCCGTAGCCATCGGAGACATAGATCTCGCCCTTCGGCGACAGCGCGGTATGGGTGCAGCGATGGAACGGCTCGCCGCTCATGAACGGCGCCGGCTTGTTCGGGATGCCGATCGTCAGCACCACCCTGCCGTCGGTTGAACACTTGCGCACGGTGTGGTCGCCGTCATCGGTGCAATAGAGATTGTCGTCGGCGTCGATGTGCAGGCCGTGGGCGCGCGAGAACACGCCTTCGCCCCAGCTCTTGATGAAATTCCCCTCGCGGTCGAGCACCACCATCGGATGGTTGCCGCGGTTGAAGACATAGACGCGGTCCTTGCTGTCGACGGCGACGGAGGCGACATCCGTCAGGCTCCAGCCGTCGGGGAGCTTTGCGAAGTTCTCCACCACGCGATAGCGGTGTTCGCCGGTGCCGAGGGTGATTGGCATAAGATGTCTCCCCAAGATCGTCATTCCGGGGCGATGCGCAGCATCGAACCCGGAATCTCGCGGTTCCGGGTCCGCGCTTCGCGCATCCCGGAACGACGGCAGGTTTCTATGAAAAGCCCGCCCGCGGTCCGACGTCGCGCGGCAACAGGCCTTCCTCGATCGCCTTGATCTGCAATGCGAGATAGCGCGAGTTGATGCGGCATTGCGCGAGGCTGCCGGCGATGAACCACAGGCCGGGCTGCGGCGTGCGGGTGTACATGTTGCGCAGCTCCTGGCCGTCGCCAAAGCCCCAGATCGGGCCGACGCGCGCGGCCATCGCCTCGCCGAACAGTTTCTTCACCAGCTCTTCCTGCGGCCGGTAGCCGGTCGCGAGCACGATCAGGTCGGCGGCAACGATCTCGCCGTTCTTCAGCCGCGCGCCCTCGCTTACGAAGGTCTCGATGTCGGCGAATTGCTGCAGGGCGACCGCACCGCTCGCGACGAGATCGGAGCAGCCGACGTTGAAGTAGTAGCCGCCGCCGCGGGTCAGGTATTTGAACTGCCAGCCGGTGCCGCCATCGCCGAAATCGAGCTTGAAGCCCTTGCGCGCGAGGCCGTCGAGCAGCGGCTTGTCGAGTTGCTTCGACTGCTCGGTCATCAGCACATGGCTGCGCTTGGCGAGCACAAGCGGCATCGAGGTCGCGATCAGATCATTGTCCTCCAGCGTACCTTCATTGTAGGCGGCATAGGCAAGCTGCGCCGACGGCTCGATATTGGTGATCAGCGTCGAGGAGCGCTGAACCAGCGTGACGTCGGCGCCGGAGGAATGCAGATCCTGCGCGATGTCGTGGCCGCTGTTGCCGGTGCCGATCACGAGCGCGCTCTTGCCGGTCCAGCTCTCGCCGTCCTCGTAGCGGCTGGAATGCATGACCTTGCCGGAAAAATTCTTCAGGCCCGGGATGTCGGGCAAGTTGGGAATGCCGCTGACGCCGGTCGCCATCACGACATGGCGCGGCTGCATTGTCCGTGTCGTGCCGTCGGCGCGGCGCAACTCGACACTCCAACGCCCTTCCGCGTCGTCATAGCTGCCGCCGACAAATTCCGTGCCGGTCCAGAAGTTCAGCTCCATGGCGTCGACATAGGATTCGAACCAGTTGGCGAGCTTGTCCTTCGGGATGTAGGTCGGCCAGTTCGGCGGGAACGGCATGTAGGGCAGGTGATTGACCTGCACTTGGTTGTGCAGGGTCAGCGCGTGATAGCGCTTGCGCCAATTGTCGCCGACGCGCGCCTCGCGGTCGACGATCAGCGTGTCGATCTTGAGCTGTTGCAGCCGCGCGGCGATCGCAAGCCCGGCCTGTCCGCCGCCGACCACCAGCACATCTGGGTCGCGGTCGGCATATTCGGCGGATGCCTTGCGCAGGTCGAGCCAGTTGGGGCCGCGGAAGTCGCGCGAATAGGCCTGTCCGCGCGGCCTGGTGTGGCCCTGCTGCTCCTCAAAACCCTTCAGCTCCTCGAGCGTCGTCAGCAAGGTCCAGGCCTTCAGGCGATCGTCGTCAGCGGCATCGGGGATCAGTCGCATGATGCCGTGGCCGCGGCCAACCGCCGTCTCGAATTTGAAGATCGCCTCGATCGCATGGGTGCCGGCGCGCGTCACCCGGCGTGGCGCCGCGCGCGCGGCATCGATGCGGAAGTCATGCGGCGCGCTGTGACGCGCATGCGCCGGCAGCTCCCCGATGATTGCGAAGGCCCGATTGACGGTCTGGATGTTCCAGCTCAGCGCCAGCACGTCGCGCCAGTAGCTGTCGGGATGGAACAGCGGCTTCAGCAGCACATCGTCGGGGCTGGCCAACGCATCTTCGAACTGCACAAGCCAATTGTCGGCGGCGACCGAAATATCGTCCGTCTTGTCAAGCATCGAGCGTTTCTCGCCATCGGCCGCCTTGCTGATATTTTCTTGGCGGCGTTCCCATTGCCGCAAAGCCTATACCCATTCGAAGGCATGCAGAAAGGGCGCGACGGGATATCGCCTATTCGGCCAGCGACAGGATCAGGCCTTGATCCGGCGGAACGCGGCCCTGCAGGGTATCGAGATAGGCTTCGCGTACCGCGGCCGGGCCGCGCCGCTCGACCACATCGAGCCAATTCGGCAGATGCGGCACCAGCTCCGCCCAGGCGGCGCCAAAGCGCTGGTCGATGCCGCCGGGACCCCATTCCTTGGCGCGCTTGCGGATCTGGTCGGGCGCGAAGAACCACACCGGCTTGGCGCCGGGCAGCGTCGGCTCCTCCGGCTCGCTCGCGCGATGCGTCAGCCCGACCCGGCTGGAATAGACCATCTGCGCGCCGAGGTGCCGGTGCAGGGCCTCGCGCAGCGCGCTGTTGCCGGCCATGTCGACATAGGCTGTCGGCTCGGCCGGCGGGATCGCGGTGACCTGATCGTAGGTGACGACCTCGTCATAGCAGCCGAGCGATCTGACGAAATCGACATTGCCCCCGGAGGTCAGCCCGATCACCGGGATGCCCCGTTTGTGCGCGAGATGGGCGAGCCCGAACGCGGTCTTGCTCGAGGCCGACGACAGGATGACGCGGCGTGCGCCGTAGAATTCATTCTCTGCCAGGAAGTCGTCGACCAGGAAAGACAACATGAACAGAGGCAGCAGCAGCGCGCGGAAATCGCCCTGCTGGCCGGCATAGGTCGGATCGCCGGAGACCCGGGCATAGGCGTTATAGACTGGCGAGACCTCCTGCCGGTGCGCGGCGCCGTCGCGCAGGCCACGCTTGCTGACGTCGGCCGCCTCGATCACCAGATGGGTCGCCATCGGGAAATAGCCGAACAGCGTTTCGCCTTCTGCGATCATGGGATGTTTCGATGCCAGCACCTTGCCAAAGCCCCACACCGGGATGATGCCGTAGCCCTCGGGCGCCGGGAACAGGTGCCAGTATTTCAGCTGCTCGCCGATCACCGCATAGGTGATGTTGTTGGCGGTGAAGGCGAAGCGGGTCACCTTCACCAGCAGCGCATCGGCCGGCAGCGCGGCGGCGTCGGGCAACGGCGTCTCGATCACCTTGCATTGCTGCAGATCGTTGCGGATGACGATGAAGTCGGTCGAGTTCATGGCGGATGATCCGGGCCTTTGGTGCACCGGCATCGTTGCTTCGTTCGCCGGCCGTTTGCAACAGCAACTAAGTTTCAAACGTCGTTCGCTTCGCCGTCAGATCGTTCAGCCGAGCTGTCCTTCGCGGTAGAGGTCGCGCAGCTTACGCTTGAAGATCTTGCCGGTGGCCTCGCGCGGCAGCGCGTCCATGAAGCGGATATCCTTCGGCACCTTGAAATTGGCGAGCTTGCCGCGCAGGAAATCCTGGATCGCGCTGATCGACAGGGTCGCGCCGGCTTCCGGCTCGACGCAGGCGAACAGCCGCTCGCCATACTCGTCGTCGGGGACGCCGAACACCGCGCAGTCGCGCACGCCTGCCATGCCGATCAGGGCATTCTCGATCTCGGCGGGATAGATGTTGACGCCGCCTGAGATCACCATGTCGCGCTTGCGGTCGCACAGGAACAGATAACCGTCCGCGTCGAGATAGCCGACATCGCCGACGCTGATCAGGCCGTCGTGATCGGCCTCGGCGCGTGCCTTGGCATTGCCGTGATAGTCGAAGTCCGAGATCAACGTCTGGCGCATGAAGATCTCGCCGGGCTCGCCGACGTCGCATGGCGTTCCGTCGGGCCGGAATATCTTGACGACGCCGCCTTCGATCGCGCGGCCGACGGTGCCGGGCTTGGCCAGCGCTTCGGCTGACGAATGCCAGACCGGGATGCCGGTCTCGGTCGAGCCGAGATATTCGTTGATGACCGGTCCCCACCACTCGATCATCGCGCGCTTGACGTCGACAGGGCAGGGCGCCGCGCCATGGACGATGAAGCGCAGCGACGACAGGTCGTAGCGGCGCCGCGTCTCCTCGGGCAGCCGCAACAGCCGCACGAACATCGTCGGCACCATATGCATGTGCGTGACATGGTGGCGCTCGATCAGTTGCAGCAGATCCTCCGGATCGAAGCGCGGCTCGAGCACGATCACACAGCCGTTGCGGAACGCGAGCATTCCATAGGAGTGCGGCGCCGAATGATACATCGGGCCGTTCATCAGGATCACCTGATCCTCGTTCGGCTTGACGCCATAGGTGATGGCGCCGACGTGCGCGGCCGCCGCCTGCTGCTCGGGCCGCATCGGCTTGCGCTTGACGCCCTTCGGCAGTCCTGTGGTGCCCGAGGTGTAGAACATCGGCGCCGCGCCGATCGGCGCGTCGGTCAGCGGTTGGTGCGTCTCCCGCCAGACGTCCCAGTCGGTCATGCCGTCGGGCACGCGGGTGAGCGCCGGCGCCACGCCATAGGCCGCGGCGATCTCCGGTGGCGTCGTCACCACCAGCAGCTTGATTGCCGGCGGCAGCCCGTCGCGGATCTGCGGCAGCAGATCGGCGTGGCAGACCAGCGTGTCGGCGCCGCTGTCGGACAGGATGTAAGCGACCTCGTCGGCCTTCAGATGCCAGTTGATCGGTACCACCGGGCTGCCGAGCGCGGCCGAAGCCGCGACCACCTCGAACAGCGCGAAATCGTTGCGCAGCATCATGCCGACCGGTTTGCCGCCCTGCACGCCAAGCGCCCGGAAGCCGCTGGCCGCCCGCGCGATGCGGGCGTGAATGTCGCCGTAGCTGATCTGTCTTTCGCCGCTGATGATCATGTCGCGCCTCGTCTCCTAGCGATCGTCCAGGATCTCGCCGAAGCTGATCCAGCTCTTGCCGTTGAACCGGCGCAGCCGCAACTGCTGGAACGGCAGGTAGTCGTCCGGCCCGGTCGACACCGTCATGCCCGGCAACAATAGCGGCAGCGGGACGTCGCGCAATGACGCCGCCTGGCGCATGATGTTTTCGCGGCTGAAATCGTTCTTGCAGGCCTTCAGCACGGCCATCAGCAGCGTCGCATAATGATAGCCCGCCGAGTAGTTCGAGTTGCTGAGGTCCGCATTGGGCAGGTACTGCTTCATGAAGGCAAGATAGTCCTTCACGGCGGGATCGTCGGCCCATTGCGCGTCCATCGTGTCCTTCTGGTTGCTGGACGAGATCAGGCCGACCGCGTTCTCCAGGCCTGCGGGCTCCAGGAACGAGATCGACGACGCGGAGGTCGGTACGAAGAACAGGTCCGGCTTCCAGCCGATCTCGGCGACGCCCTTGATCATCTGCGGCGTGAACTTGCCGAGCACGACTCCGAACAGCACATCGGCACCGGACGCCTTCAGGGTCGCGAGCTGCGAGCTGATGGTTGGCGCCGAAGTCTCGTAGCTCGCTTCCGCGACGATCATGCTCGCGGCCTTGCTGCCGAGCGCGCGCTTGAAGCCGGCGACATAGTCGCGGCCGAAATCGTCGTTCTGCGCAAGGATCGCGATCTTCGCGTCCGGCTTGGCCTGCAGCACATATTTGGCATAGACCACGCCCTCGGATTCGTAGGAGGCCATGCCCGGCATGGTCCACGGATAGGTCTTCGGGTCGGCCCATTTGGTCGCGCCGCTCAGCACGAACAATTGCGGGATCTTCTTGGTGTTAAGATAGCGGTGCACGGCGTTGTTGGTGGCGGTTCCGAGCGAGCCGAACATCATCAGCACCTCCTCCTGCTCCACCAGCTTGCGGGTCTGCTCGACGGTCTTCGGCGGCGAATAGGCGTCGTCCAGCGTGATGAACTTCACTTGCCGGCCGTTGATGCCGCCCTCTGCGTTGACCTTCGCGAAAAACGCTTCTTGGGCGCGGCCGATGGTGCCGAAGCCGGAGACCGGTCCGCTATAGGGCAGCGTCTGGCCGATCCGGATCGCCTCGTTGCCGTTGTCGGCGGCGGCCGTGCTGGTGATCGCGCAGACCGCGAGCGCGGCCGCCAGCGCGTGTCGCGCTCGTTTCATGGTTCACTCCCGGACTTTGTGAAGTAGCGTCAGGCGCTGGCGCGCAGGAAACCGCTGCGCGCCGCGGCGAACTCGGACTTGAGCCGCGTTACCAGTTCGGCGACCGGCGGGACATCGGCGATCTGGCCGATGCCCTGGCCCGAACCCCAGATGTCGCGCCAGGCCTTGGCCTTCATGTTGCCGCCGGAGCCGAAATTCATCCGGGATTTGTCGGCGACCGGCAGATTGCCCGGATCGAGCCCTGCCGCCGCGATCGACGGTCCGAGATAGTTGCCGTGCACGCCGGTGAACAGGTTCGAATAGACGATGTCGTGCGCGGCGTATTCGGTCAGCGCCTGCTTGTACCTGATATCGGCGTTGGCCTCCTCGGTCGCGATGAAGCGGGTGCCGATATAGGCGAGGTCGGCGCCGAGCGCGAGCGCGGATGCGATGCTCCAGCCGTCGGAGATCGCGCCCGACAGCAGGATCGTGCCGTTGAACCATTGCTTGACCTCGCGCACCAGCGCGAACGGCGACAGCGTGCCGGCGTGTCCGCCGGCACCGGCGCAGACCAGGATCAGGCCGTCGACGCCCTGCTCGGCGGCCTTGCGCGCGTGCTTCACGTTGATGACGTCGTGGAACACGACGCCGCCATAGGAGTGCGCGGCCTCGACGATCTCGGACGGCGGGCGCAGCGAGGTGATGATCACGGGCACCTTGTGCTTCACGCAGGTCTCCATGTCGCGCATCAGGCGGTCGTTGGAGGCGTGGCAGATCTGGTTGACGGCGTAGGGCGCGACCTTCTTCTCCGGATGCAGCGCCTGGTACTCGCCGAGTTCGTTCTCGATCTGGGTCAGCCATTCGTCGAGCTTTTCGGCCGGGCGGGCGTTGAGCGCCGGGAACGAGCCGACGATGCCGGCCTTGCACTGCGCGATCACGAGCTCGGGCCCCGAGACGATGAACAGCGGGGAGCCGACGACCGGCAGTTCAAGCTTGTTGGCGAGCGAAGCGGGCAGCGTCATTTTCGGATCCTCCATGCGCGTCGCCCGGCCGGCGGCCCGGGCGGATCGCGATTTATTGTGATGGCTGGAGCGGCGGCGCTCTTGGCGCGGCAATATAAGGCTGGACGGCTCGGTCATGGCGTTCAATATTGAACATTGGATCGGCCAGAAATGAACGGTGTCGCAGGAAGGGGAGCGGCATGGACTGGGAGCTTTGCAAGACATTCGTGGCGGTGGCGGAGACACGCAGCCTTGCCGGGGCGGCACGGCGGCTGCGCATCAGCCATCCCACCGTCGGCCGCAACGTCGCGGCGCTCGAGCAGCAACTCGGGACCCGCCTGTTCGCGCGTTCCAATGACGGCCTGTCGCTGACGTCGCATGGCCGCAAATTCCGCGAGCACGCCGAAGCGATGGCCGCGGCGGCCCTCCGCGCGGAGGCGGCCGCGTCCGCCACCGGCGAGCAGGCGCGCGGCGTCGTGAAGCTGTCGATCGGCGCGACCTTGGCCGCGCACTGGCTGATGCCGCGCCTCGGCCCGTTCCTGCGCGATCACGCCAACATCCAGCTCGAGATCATCACCCATCCGTTCCCGGCCAGCGTGCGCCGCCGCGAGGCCGACGTGGTGCTGCGGCCGGTCGATGCGGGAGAGGAGAACCTGATCGGGCGCAAGATCGGGCGGCTCGGCACCGGCTTCTACGCGTCCCGCGACTATGCGGCAGGGCGCAAGCTGCCGGAGCGGCGGGACGAGTGGCGGGGCCACCATGTGATCGGCTTTGCCGACCAGGCCTCGAACGCGCATCTGGCGCGCTGGAGCGATGTCATCACCCGGCAGGGCACGCTGGTGATGCGCTGTTCCTCGCAGGGCGACATGCTCGCGGCGGCGCGGGCCGGGCTCGGGATCTGCGCGCTGTCCTGCCTGGTCGGGGCCGACTACCCCGATCTGGTGCGGGTCGCGCCGCAAAAGCTCTCGAGCCTCTCCGATCTCTGGCTGCTCGCCCATCCCGATCTGGTCGCGCTGCCCGCGGTGCGCGCCGTCATCGGCTTCGTCACCGACTGCGCGCGCGAGGACCGCGTCAGGCTGCGGGGCTAGGGCGCGTTGTCAGGCACGCGCCCGCAACAGCGTCACCGCGAGCAAGACAAAGGCCGCGCAGGTCCACAGCGACTGCCAGTTCTCCGCCCCTTCGTTGAATCCTGTGTAGATCGCCGTTGCAATGAAAATGCCGGCAAAGATCGACTCCGCCAGCGGGCGGATTCCCTTGCTGGGAGGATTGAGCAGCGTCACGGCGGCAAAGGGCACCGCCGCCATGGTCAGAGGCGCAAAGGGAAAGTCAATGAAGCGCGGGTCGAACACAAGTCCGATTGCGGTCGCCGTGCCGATCACGACGGTGATCATCAAGGCCAGTCCGTGCAGGGTCACCAGCACCGATTCAGTGTGGTGGCCCTTCGGGCCCAACACTTCGGAAAAGCTGGGCGGTGCGCGGCCCGACATCAGGGCGTTGGCGCCCAGCACCGGCGAAGCCGTGGCCGCCACCAGCAGCGAGCCCCACACAAGCCAGCCTCCCGTTCCGTAGCTTTCATAGACTAATCTTTGCTCGGCGACGCCAAACAGGATGCCAGCCGTGGTCGCCGATAGCGCGATCGCAAGCCACGACGCGAATGCGGCCTTTCTCGGCTTGCGGCGCAAGGTCAGCCATGCCGCACCGAAGACGAGGATCGCCAGCGCCATTCCGCTGACCATTTGCAGCTTCCAGAGCGGAAAATTGCTGACCGGCTGGCCCGGCGGATATTTCGGCATGCGCTGCTCGGAATCGAACAGCCCCCAGGAGCCGCCGACCGTGCCCTCGATCTCCCGCTTCCATCCTTCATCATAGGCCTCGAACAGGTTGACGCGGAAATGCTCGCGCCGGGCAAGGTCGAGGACCTCCGAAACCACTCGCGCCTGATTGATGCGGGAGGGCAGCGCGGACTCGCGCATGCGCCCCTCGCTCGGCCAACCGATCTCTCCGATAAAGATTTCCTTGCCCGGAAAAGCCGCCGCGATCTGTCGGCGCATCTCGTCGGCGTGGGCGGCGGCATCTTCCGCCCGGATCGGAACATTCTCCCAATACGGCAGGATATGAACCGTGACGAAGTCGACCGCGTCGGAAAGTTCGCGATTGCTCAGCCAGAATTCCCAGACGTCGGCATAGGTGACGGGGACGGAGACCTGCGCCTTGATCGAGCGGATCGTGGCGGCGAGGTCGGAAGCCGACATTTCCTTGCGCAGCAACACCTCGTTGCCGACCACGAGCGCGATGATCGTCTCCGGATATTCCTTGGCGAGGCGGATCGCGGTGGCGACCTGCGTTGCATTCTTCTTGCGGTCCCGATCGAGGAAGATGCCCTGGATGACCTTCAGCCCCGCCTTGGCCGCGAGTGCGGGAATCTGGTCGAGACCAAGATCGGTAGCATAGGTGCGGATGCAGTCGGAAATCTTCGCGAGTTGGGCGAGGTCTTCCGCGATCTGTTCCGGCGAGACCTGCGTCGCCGGCGAAAGTGATGTCTGATTGTTGCGGAACGGCGCGTACGAGATGCACTGCACCTTGTCGTTCGGATCGATCGGCGCGCGCGGCAGGTTGACCGGGATGCCGAGCCACCACCACACCGCGGCGATCGCGCCCAAGGATACCGAGAGAAGCGTCAGCGGGATACGGAGAGAAATCAGGTCCGTCTCCTTGCAATAGGGACGTGCTGCGCGTGCTAAATGGGCGAGGCCGGCAAATTGAAAAAGTATCTCTCTGCTGATTCTATATCACGCGATCAGGCGGTTGGTGTGTTTTTCTCGACGACTACTTTGCGCCTGCGATCACGCCCTCGCGATTTCTGAGCACGCGATAATACGCCCACCACAGATGCGCTGCGGCGCCGCGCAGCGGACGCCACGGCTCCGCAAGCGGCGCCATCTGTTTCGGCGTCGGCCGCTCCTTCAAGCCAAGCCCGACCTTGACCGCTTCCTGCACGGCGAGGTCGCCCGCGGGCCAGGCATCGCCATGGCCGAGGCAGAACAGCAGATAGACATCGGCGGTCCACGGGCCGATCCCGGGCAGCGCCGTCAGCGTGTTGTGCGCCGCATCGGCCTCCTCATTGGCAAGGACGTCGAGGTTCAGCCGCTCCTCGGCGAGCTCGCGCGCGATGTGCTTCAGCGTCTTGATCTTGGCCGCCGACAGCCCGAGCCGGCCGAGCCGGTCGGCCCGGGCCTTGCGGATCGCGTCATGGTGGAACGGGTCGAACGCCGTGCTGACGCGCCCCCAGATTGCCGCCGCACTCGCGGTCGAGAGCTGCTGGCCGCAGATGATCGCGGCAAGCCCGGCAAATCCAGGCTCGCGCTGCCTGATCGCCGGCATGCCGGTCAGTTCCAGGATCGGACGCAGGCGGCGGTCCTGGTCGACCAGTTTGTGGATCGCGTCGTCGAGGTCGGCCTGGGTTTCGAGATGAATCAGCATTTGCGGGGTCTGCATCGGCTTGTCAGGCGCGGGCTTGACCCGCGCATCGATCTCCTATCGTAACAGAGTCTTGTCCGGGCGCATGAACCAGAGTCGCCGGGCAAGCCCGGCAATGACGCGTGACCGATGACCATGCCACCCGTTTTCCGCTTCGCGCCGAGTCCGAACGGCTACCTGCATCTCGGCCACGCCTATTCGGCGCTGCTCAACCACGATCTCGCGCGGCAGTCGGGCGGACGCCTGCTGCTGCGGATCGAGGACATCGACGCGACGCGCTGCCGGCCGGAATTCGAGCAGGCGATTTATGAGGATCTGGCCTGGCTCGGCATCGCCTGGGAGACCCCGGTGCGGCGGCAGTCCGAGCATTTTGCCGCCTATGGCGCGGCGATCGACCGCCTGTCGGCCCGGGGGCTGGTCTACCCGAGCTTCGAAAGCCGGACCGAGATCGCGCGGCTGGTCGCGGAACGCGAGGCCGGGGGCGCGTGGCCCCGTGATCCGGACGGCGCGCCGCTTTATCCGGGGCTGGCCAAATCGCTGTCGGCCGAGGCGCGCGACCGGCTGATCGGGCAGGGCGTGCCGTTCGCGTTGCGGCTCGACATGGCGTCAGCCCGCGCGCGCGCCGGCGAGCTGCGCTGGCAGGACGCAGGTGAGGGGCCGGCTGGCGAGAGCGGAGACGTCGCGGCCCGGCCTGAGGCCTGGGGCGACGTGATCCTGGCGCGCAAGGAGACCCCAACCAGCTACCATCTCTCGGTCGTGATCGATGACGGCCTGCAGGGCGTTACCGATGTGGTCAGGGGCGTTGACCTGTTCTGGTCGACCAGCGTGCATCGGCTGTTGCAGGAACTGCTCGGTCTGCCCGTGCCAAACTACCGGCACCATCGGCTGATCCGAGACGCGGCCGGCCAAAAGTTGTCGAAATCGACCCAGGCGACCGGGCTGCGCGAGTTGCGGGCGGAGGGGGCGAGCCCGGCCGATATCCGCCGCCTGGTCGGTTTGCCCTGGGATTTTGGCTAGGTTTGATCGCAAAGGAGTGCGGTTACCATCATGGCGCTTTGCGCGGGCGCACCGGAAACGCCGCCGTGACTCCGGCACGCCTGGCATGCCATGTTGTCGACCGGGGCGGGGATCACGGAGACCATGGCGTCAAAATCGCGCGCACGGCGCAGCAAGCGGCCATCCAAAAGGACGCCGCCGAAGACGCGCGCCACCAGACCGCGTGCTGCCAAACCGCGTGTTGCCAAAACGCGTGTGGCCAAGACACGAGTGGCCAAGGTGGCGGCCAGGCCGCGCCGCAAGCGTGCCGTGCCGAAGCCGGCCCCGAAGGCCGGTCCCGGCATGGTCGATACCGCGCTTGCCGCCTTTGCCCATGAGGTGCGGACGCCGCTCACCGGAATCCTTGCGATCAGCAATCTGCTCGCGACATCCGATCTCGGCGAGCGCGAGCGGCGCTGGGTCGACACCATCAAGGCCGGCGCCGAGCATTTGGCGAGCCTTGCGACCCTGTTCGTCGACGCCGCCCGGAGCGAGGGGCCGGGGCTCGAGATCCGGCAGGATTTCTTCGACCTGCGCACGCTGGCGCGCCACGCCGCGGATTCGCTGGCCGGCCGTGCGGCAGCCAAGGGGCTGCAGGCTTCCGTCGAGGTCTCCGACCAGCTGCCTGCCTTCGCGGTCGGCGATCCCGTCCGCCTGCGCGCGGCGCTCGAAAATCTGATCGACAACGCGGTGAAGTTCACCGAGCAGGGCAGCATCGAGCTGCGTATCGCGCCGGTGGGCGCGGCCAAGGGAAGGTCGGGCGACAAGATCGGCGTCGCGTTCGCGATCTCCGACAGCGGCATCGGCCTGACGCTATCGGAGGTCAAGCGCCTGTTCCGGCCGTTCTCGCAGGCCAACGTCTCGATCGCCGCGCGGTTCGGCGGCGCCGGGCTCGGCCTGTCCTCCGTCAGGCAGCTCGCGCGCGCCATGGGCGGCGACATCGTCGCGGACCGCCGCGCCGGCGGGGGCACCACCTTCACGCTCAAGGTGGAGCTGGAGCCCGCCGAAGGGCCGGCCGGCACCGGCTCCGGCGCGAGCGCGGCGGCGCTGATGTCACAAGGGCTGCGGCTACTCAGTGTCGAGGACAATCCGTTCGGCCGCGTCGTGCTCAACACGATCCTGACCGAGCTCGGTCATCACGCCGAATTCGTCGGTCAGGGCGAGGCCGCGCCCGACCGGCTCGTGCAGGGCGCCTTTGACGCCGTGCTGATGGACATGGTGCTGCCCGGCATCGGCGGCATCGAGGCGATCAAGCGCATCCGCGCGCTGCCGCCGCCGCACGGCCGCATCGTGATTGTCGGGATTTCCGGCCGGGCCGAAGACGAAGCCGCGGCGCGCGCTGCCGGCGCCGACGGCTTCCTGGTCAAGCCTGTGTCCCCGCGGGCGCTCGCGACTGCGCTGCATGAAGCGACACGCCGTGCGGCAGCCGCGACTTGATGATCGCCGCGTTCAACTCGCCGCCGAACACGAAGATCGCGGCGATGAAATACAGGAACACCAGTGCGATCACCACCGAGGCCAGTCCCGCATACATCGTGACGTAGTTGTTGGCGAAGCGTGCGAGGTACATGCCGAAGCCGATGCCCGAGAGCAGCGAGGCCACCATGGTGAAGATGATGCCGGGCAGGATCTGCGTGAAGCTGCGACGGCCCGCCGGCAGCCAGGCGTGCAGGATGAAGAGTGCGACGACCAGCGCCAGGATCGTGACGCCGTAACGGGCGGTGTTGAGCAGGCTCTCGTTGGATTCGACGAAGAACGGGATATAGCGCCGCGCCGCCTCGATGATCAGCGGCCCGAGCACGATCAGGAAAGCCATCGCGAGCGAGGTGAACGCCGCGACCAGCGTGTAGCCGATCGATTCCAGCCGCAGCCAGTACCAGCGCCGCGGCTCGATCACGGCGTAGGCGCGGTTCAGCGCCACCCGCAGCGCCTCGACGCCGTTGGAGGCGAAGTAGACCGCGAGCACCGCGCCGATGGTCAGGATGTCGCCGCGGGTGTTGGTCAGCACGTCGTGGATCTGGCCGGACAGCGCCTCGGCGACCTGCTGCGGCCAGACCTGCAGCATCAGCCCGACCGCCTGGTCGGCGAGCTGCTTGGAGCCGAAGAAGCCGGCCACCGAGGTCAGCACGATCAGGAACGGAAACAGCGCCATCAGCGTCGACAGCGCGATGTGGCTCGCGATCGCCCAGCCGTCGTCGGCGAGGAACGTGTAAAAGGCATCCATCACGACGTGGGTGACGTAACGAAGCTGCTTCACATTCCACCCGGCATTGTCGAAAACTGCTCGGCCCGAGAACGGACCCAGCATCTGATATTACGCGCTGAAAAGCCAGTTGGTTGCATGGCCGGGCTGTGTGGAAGTCGGCGTCCTGCGGTGTTATGTACCGCAAATGACATCTCTCCTCAGCACGATCATTCTTCCCATCGCCGTCGGCGCCGTCGCGCTGGTGCTCCTGCTCGGCCTCGTCAATATGATGAAGGGCGGCTCGCCGAACACGTCGCAAAAGCTGATGCGGCTGCGCGTGCTGCTGCAGTTCGTGGCCATCGTCTTCGCAATGCTCGCGGTCTGGGCGATGGGGCGCTAGGTGAGGTAGATTTGTCGGGCTATTCTCTACCTCTCCCGATCGGAGCGGTGGACTCGAACATCGAACACCGGAGCCTGCCATGGTCGTTCTCAATCGGATCTACACGCGCACCGGCGATGACGGCACCACCGCGCTCGGCTCCGGCGAGCGGCGGCCGAAATACGATCTGCGCATTGCCGCCTATGGCACGGTAGACGAGACCAATGCTGCGATCGGCGTGGTGCGGCTGCATCTTGCCGGCAGCCCCGAGGTCGATGCGATGCTCGGCCGGATCCAGAACGATCTGTTCGATCTCGGCGCCGACCTCGCGGTGCCTGAGCGCGAGGGCAAGGCCGAACGTCTGCGGATGCTGGCAAGCCAGGTCGAGCGGCTCGAGCGCGATATCGACAGTCTGAACGACCAGCTCGCGCCGCTGACCTCGTTCGTGCTGCCCGGCGGCACGCCCGCCTCCGCCTATCTGCATCTTGCCCGGACGATATGTCGCCGCGCGGAACGGATGATGGTGGAACTCGCCGCCCAACCCGATGAGCCGGTCAATCAGGCTGGCATCCAGTATATGAACCGCCTGTCGGATTTCCTGTTCGTTGCCAGCCGCTTCCAGAACAATAAAGGAGCGGGGGACGTGTTGTGGGTGCCGGGCCAGAACCGCTAAACTGGTTCAAAATCAGGGGACGGTTTTTTGGCTTTGGCGCGTTGACCGGGAGAAACGGGACCTTTAGGTTCCGCGCCAGCCAACCGAAACCCATAAAATCAAAGCGAAAGAGGATCGATGAAGGTTCTTGTGCCGGTAAAGCGGGTCGTCGACTACAACGTCAAGGTCCGCGTCAAGAGTGACGGGACGGGCGTGGAGCTCGCCAACGTCAAGATGTCGATGAACCCGTTCGACGAAATCGCCGTCGAGGAAGCGCTGCGGCTGAAGGAAGCCGGCAAGGCGACCGAAGTGGTGGTGGTGTCGATCGGACCCGCACAGGCCTCCGAGACCATTCGCACCGGACTTGCGATGGGCGCCGACCGCGGCATCCTGGTCAAGGCTGAAGGCAATGTCGAACCGCTCGCGGTTGCCAAGATCCTGAAGGCGGTGGTCGAGGCGGAGCAGCCCGGCCTCGTCATTCTCGGCAAGCAGGCGATCGACGACGACTCGAACCAGACCGGCCAGATGCTGGCCGCGCTGCTCGGCTGGTCGCAGGCGACCTTCGCCTCCAAGCTCGAGGTCGAAGGAAGTGACTTCAAGGTCACCCGCGAAGTCGACGGCGGCCTGCAGACCATCAAGCTCAAGGGCCCGGCGATCGTTACCACTGATCTTCGCCTCAACGAGCCGCGCTACGCGTCGTTGCCCAACATCATGAAGGCGAAGAAGAAGCCGATCGACGACAAGAGCGTCGCCGACTACGGCGTCGATGTGACGCCGCGTCTGGAAGTGCTGAAGACCGCGGAACCGGCAGGCCGCAAGGCGGGCGTCAAGGTCAAGGACGTCGCCGAACTCGTGAACAAGCTCAAGACCGAAGCCGGGGTTCTCTGATGACGACGCTGTTGATTGCTGAACACGACCACGAGACGCTGAAGGACGCGACCAACAAGGCGCTGACCGCGGCGAGCCAGCTCGGCGGCGATGTCCATGTGCTGGTTGCCGGTGGCGGCCAGGGCACCAAGGCGGCGGCGGAAGCAGCTGCCAAGCTTGCCGGCGTCACCAAGGTACTGGTGGCCGAAGGCCCCGCCTATGAGCACGACCTTGCCGAGCCGCTGGCTGCGCTGATCGTCGCGCTGGCTCCCGGCTATGACGCGTTCGTCGCGCCCGCGACCTCGCGCTTCAAGAATGTGATGCCGCGCATCGCAGCCTTGCTCGACGTCATGCAGGTCTCCGAGATCATCAAGGTCGTCGCGCCCGACACCTTCGAGCGGCCGATCTATGCCGGCAACGCGATCCAGACCGTGAAGTCGAAGGACGCCAAGAAGGTGATCACGGTCCGCACCTCGACCTTCGCCGCCGCCGGCGAAGGCGGCAGCGCGGCGATCGAGAACGCCGCTTCGGCCGCCGATCCGGGCCTGTCGACGTTCGTCGGCGAGGAAGTCGCCAAGAGCGACCGCCCCGAGCTGACCTCGGCCAAGATCATCGTCTCGGGTGGCCGTGCCATGCAGAGCCGCGAGAACTTCGCCAAGTACATCGAGCCGCTCGCCGACAAGCTCGGCGCCGGCGTCGGCGCCTCGCGCGCCGCGGTCGATGCCGGCTATGCGCCGAACGACTGGCAGGTCGGCCAGACCGGCAAGGTGGTGGCCCCGGAACTTTATGTCGCGGTCGGCATCTCCGGCGCGATCCAGCATCTGGCCGGCATGAAGGACTCCAAGGTGATCGTCGCCATCAACAAGGATGAGGACGCGCCGATCTTCCAGGTCGCCGATTACGGCCTGGTCGCCGACCTCTACCAGGCGGTTCCGGAGCTCACCGAAGCGCTCGGCAAGCTCGGAAAGTAAGCGACAAGACACCGGCCGGGTGGGTAAGCTCCGGCCGGTGTTATTATTTTCGAGGCAATGATCCGGAAACGTTTTTCCGAAAGGATCATGCTCGACAGGGGAAATGGGACCCGGGTGTGATGACCTGTCATCACATCATGGTCCCGGGAAACGTTTTCCGGCGGATTGGGCAACCCGGAAGGCTTTACTTCGGGTATCGTTGGAATTGGGCAGGCGCGATGTGCGCGCCGTTCCGGTGGATGACAAGATGACGGTGGCAATCAAAAAGGTCGGCGTGATCGGTTCGGGTCAGATGGGCAATGGCATTGCCCATGTGGCGGCGCTGGCCGGCTTCGACGTGGTGCTCAACGACGTGTCCGGCGACCGGCTGAAGTCGGCGCTGGCGACCATCAACGGCAATCTGACCCGCCAGGTCGCCAAGAAGGCGATCAGCGAGACCGACCGCAAGCAGGCGCTCGACCGCATCACCTCCGCCGAGTCGCTCGACGCGCTCGCCGATTGCGATCTCGTGATCGAGACCGCGATCGAGAAGGAAGAGACCAAGCGCAAGATCTTCCATGAGGTCTGCGCGGTGCTGAAGCCGGAAGCGATCGTCGCGACCAACTCGTCGTCGATCTCGATCACAAGGCTCGCCGCCTCGACCGACCGCCCGGAGAAATTCATCGGCATTCATTTCATGAATCCGGTGCCGGCGATGGAGCTGGTCGAGCTGATCCGCGGCATCGCCACCGACGACATGACCTTCGACACCGCCAAGGCGTTCGTCGCCAAGCTCGGCAAGCAGGTCGCGGTGTCGGAAGATTTCCCCGCCTTCATCGTCAACCGCATTCTGTTGCCGATGATCAACGAGGCGATCTACACGCTGTATGAAGGCGTCGGTAACGTCGAGGCGATCGACGCCGCGATGAAGCTCGGCGCGCACCATCCGATGGGCCCGCTCGAGCTCGCCGATTTCATCGGTCTCGACACCTGCCTGTCGATCATGCAGGTGCTGCACGAGGGATTGGCCGACTCCAAATACCGGCCGTGCCCGCTGCTGGTGAAGTATGTCGAAGCCGGCTGGCTCGGACGCAAGAGCCAGCGCGGCTTCTACGACTATCGCGGCGACAAGCCGATCCCGACGCGGTAATCACCTCTCTCGTTTCAGATCAGTGTCCGCAAGAGCGCGAGCGCTGCGGGCACGAGACCTGCGATGACAGCCACACCCGTTCCAAGTCCGAGCAGATGCGCCGCCAGCGCGAGATGCTGGCTGTGTGCGTGAGGCGTCATTGCAGTGCCGCGCAGGCGCGCTTCAGCCGCCTTGCAGCCTCCTCGATGGTCGCTGACGGGTTGGCGAAGCTGACGCGGATATAGGGCGACAGCCCGAGATCCTCGCCGGCAAACACCACCACATCGGCCGCCTCGAGCAGATAGGCCGAGAAATCGCGGTCGGTCCGGATCACTCTGCCATCCGGCGCGCGCTTGCCGATCACGCCGGCGCAGGCGACCAGCAGATAGAACGTGCCTTCCGGCGGCGTGCAGGACAGCCCGGCGCATTCGTTCACGAGTTCGGCAAAGTGGTCACGCTTGGCGCGAAGGATGGCGGCGCGCTCAAGCAGCACATCCTGCGCGCCGTCGAGCGCGGCAACCGCCGCCGCCTGGCTGATCGACGAGGCGCCGGACGTGGTCTGCGACTGGATGGTGATCATCTCGCGAATCAGCGTCGATGGTCCGGCGGCATAGCCGATGCGCCATCCCATCATGGCGTAGCTCTTGGCGAGGCTGCTGACGGTCAGCGTCCGCGGTTTGAGGCGCGGCTCGATTTCCGCAAGCGTCGGCGCGGGCGCGCCATGGAACACGATGTGCTCGTAGAGCCCGTCGGCCAGCACCCAGATGTCCGGATGCCGCACCAGGACCGCGGCGATCTCGGACAGATCCTCGCGCGAATACAGCGCGCCGGACGGGTTGACCGGATTGTTGACGATGATCCAGCGGGTTCGCGCCGAAATCGCAGCCTGCAAATCCTCCGCGCGCAGCTTGAAGCCGTTGTTCTGCGCGCACGGCACCACCACCGGCGCCGCGCCGGCAAGCCGCACCTGATCGAGATAGGGCGCCCAATAGGGTGCGGGGATGATCACCTCGTCGTCAGGCGCCAGCGTCGTCAGCAGCGCGTTGAACAGCGCCTGCGTCGAGCCGTTGGTGATGACGATCTCATCCAGCCTGTAGTCGAGATGATGGTCGCGCAGCAGCGCGGCCCGCACCGCCCGCTTCAGCTCCGGCGTGCCGTCGACATCGGTGTAACGGGTCTCGCCGCGCAATGCCGCTTGATGCGCCGCCGCGATCACGTGATCCGGCGTCGGGAAGTCCAGATTGCCGGACGACAGCTCGATGATGTCGCGGCCGGCCGCGCGAAGTTCGCGGGCACGGCGCCGCAGCACCGACGCGGGCGACGCCTTGATGCCGCTCATCCGCGGCGAGAGGGATGGCAAGACGGATGGCAAGACGGATGGGATGGCTGAAGCGGGCGCCACGGCGGTTCTCCTGTCGGGTTCGACCCAACCTAGGAGCTTCTTGATCATTGAAAAATCGTATGGAATAGTATTTCAATGATTTTGATTTTAAATGTATGGCCATGAAAGCACTCGATATCGAGGCAGTGCAGGCCTTTGTGCTGGTCGCCGATCTCAGCAGCTTCACGCGCGCGGCGCAGGCGATGGAGACCACGCAGTCCGCGATCAGCCTGAAGATCAGGCGGCTGGAGGACGGCCTCGGCCGGCGGCTGCTGGAGCGAACGCCGCGGCTGGTTCGGCTGTCAGCTGAAGGTGCCGCCTTCCTCGGCGCCGCGCGCAATCTGGTTGCCGCGCATCAATCGGCGATCGGCTCGTTTGCCGTCGAGCATCGGCGATTGGTCGTCGGCATCAGCCACCACATCGTCGGATCGGAGCTGGCCTCGCTGCTGAAGCGGATGAACACCACCGATCCCGGGGTGGTGATTCAGCTGCACGTCGATACGTCGCGTTCGGTGCTCAGCGCATTCGACGACGGCAAGCTCGATGCGGCGATCGTGCTTCGCCATGACGCCAAGCGCCGCGATGGCGACGTGCTGTTCGAGGAATTGTTCGGCTGGATGGCCGCGCCTGATTTTCACCATCGGCCGGGCGAGCCGTTGCGCCTCGCCACGCAAGCCGAGCCGTGCAGCGTGCGGGCCATGACGATCGAAGTTCTCGACGCCGCCGGCATCGCCTGGACCGAGGCATTCGTCGGCGGCGGGCTGTCGACGATCGGAGCTGCGCTCTCCGCGGGCCTTGCGGTTGCCGCGCTGGCGCGCCGGGTGGCGCCGGCCGATACCGTCGACCTCGGGCCAAAGCTTGGCCTGCCGCCGCTGCCGTCCCGCGATGTGGTGCTGCACTCAAAGCTGTCTGACGCGCGGACACGGCAGGCGCTGCGCACCCTCGGCGCGGCCTTCGCGGCGAACGCGGCCTGAGACGCGGATCATCGAGCGAGCGGGACCTTCGAGGCCGATGCGTCAGCCTGACGCGGCGATCGATTACCCAAGCATTAACTTTCGCGCGTTACCTCAAACCCCAGTTTTGGGAGTGCCGCGTATGGACATGATGAGCATGGTCACCAGCATCTTGTCGATGCAGCAGGGCAATTTGCAGGGTGAGATCGCGACCCGCGTCACGAAGCAGAACCTCGACGCCGAGAAGTTCGCGGTTCAGACCCTGCTCGGCACGCCTTCCACCGCGAATTTGTCGCCCGGTATCGGCGACAACCTCAACGCCGTCGCCTGATCAGAACCCGGCTGCGGCCGGGGCTAGCGCCGCCTTCACCAGCTTGATCGCGTCGTCGCTCGCCCATTCGGCGGGACCGGCGATATTGGCGATTTCGCAGCCCTGGCCGTCGACCAGCACCGAGGTCGGCATGCCCAGCGCCTTGCCTATGTTCTTAAGGTCCTGAAAAACCTTGGCTTTCTGATCCGAAAAATAGCCGAGATTGGTCAGATTGGCCTCTTTCAGGAAGTTTTTCGGCTTGTCCGGGTCGCGGGTGTCGATGTTGATCGCGACCACCTCGAAATCCTTGCCGCCGAGCTTGGTCTGCAGGCTGTCGAGCGCCGGCATTTCCTTGCGGCAGGGCACGCACCAGGTCGCCCACAAATTGACCAGCACGGTCTTGCCGCGCCAGTCCGAGAGCTTCTTCGGCTGGCCGTTGGCATCCTCGAAGGTCAGGTCGGGCAGCCTCAAGGGGGTGGTTGCCATGGTCAGCGCCGCGACCTCGCCATGGGCGAGCGGAGCGATCTTCTTCGCCAGAGCCACCGCGCTGTTGCAGGCGATATCGCCGCCCGCGGGATGCTTGAGGCTGGAGACCCCGACATAGCCGATCACGGCCCCGGCCAGCACGGCGCCGATCACCAGCGGGATACGCCACTTGGCGGTCGGCCTGGCGGTCGGGTTGGGTGGGGTCGTCTCGGGCATATCGTTTGTCATCCTGGGTCAGATGTGGCTAAGCAGTGCCGGGAATACGACCGGAACTGCGGTGCTGTTTCGCCGCCTCCGGCCATGAAACCGCAAGGCTGAAATACGAATTCGTGAGCGAGATGTCATGAGCAACAAGATGTGGGGCGGCCGGTTCTCGGAACGTCCCGACGCGATCATGGAGGAAATCAACGTCTCCATCGACGTCGACCGTCACCTTTATGCCCAGGACATTGCCGCGTCCAAGGCCCACGCCGCGATGCTCGCCGCGCAAGGCATCATCACGTCAGCTGATGCGAAAAATATCGGCAAAGGTCTAGACACGATTTTGTCAGAGATCGGCAAGGGCGATTTCGATTTCAAGCGCGCGCTCGAGGACATTCATATGAATGTCGAGTCGCGGCTGTCCGAATTGATCGGGCCCGCGGCGGGCCGGCTGCACACCGCGCGCTCGCGCAACGACCAGGTCGCGACCGATTTCCGGCTCTATGTCCGCGACACCATCGATGAGACCAATGCGGCGCTGGCCGCGTTCCAGCAGGCGCTGGTCGCCCGCGCGCTGGAGCATGCCGGCACGGTGATGCCGGGCTTCACCCATCTGCAGACCGCGCAGCCCGTCACCTTCGGCCATCATCTCCTGGCCTATGTCGAGATGGCCGGCCGCGACCGTGGCCGCTTTGCCGACGCGCGCAAGCGGCTGAACGAATCGCCGCTGGGAGCGGCTGCGCTCGCGGGCACCTCGTTTCCGATCGACCGCGCCGCGACCGCCAAGGCGCTCGGCTTCGACCGTCCGATGGCCAATTCGCTCGACGCGGTGTCCGACCGCGATTTCGTGCTGGAGACGCTGTCGGCGGCGGCGATCTGCGCCGTGCACATGTCGCGCTTTGCCGAGGAGATCGTGATCTGGACCTCGCCCTTGGTCGGCCTCGTCAAGCTCAGCGACAAGTTCACCACCGGCTCGTCGATCATGCCGCAGAAGCGCAATCCGGACGCGGCCGAGCTGGTGCGTGCCAAGACCGGCCGCGTGATCGGCGCGCTGACGGCGCTCCTGATCGTGATGAAGGGCTTGCCGCTCGCCTATCAAAAGGACATGCAGGAGGACAAGCAGGGCGCGATGGAGGCTTTCGAGGCTCTGTCGCTGGCAATTCGCGCCATGACCGGCATGGTCGAGGACCTGGTGCCGGACGAGGCGAAGATGAAGGCCGCCGCGGGCGAGGGCTATGCCACCGCGACCGACCTCGCCGACTGGCTGGTCCGCACCCTGAAAATGCCCTTCCGCGACGCCCACCACGTCACCGGGCGCATCGTCGGCCTGGCCTCGAAGCAGGGCGTGGCCCTGCACGAGCTGCCGCTCAAGGCCATGCAGGAGGTCGAGCCGAAGATCACGGCCGACGCGCTGAAGGTGCTCAGCGTCGAATCCTCGGTGCAGAGCCGGACCTCGTTCGGCGGCACGGCGCCGAAGAATGTGATGGCGCAGGCGAAGAGCTGGGCCAAGCGGCTGGAAAAAGAGCGAAAATTGGGCTGAACCGGAAAATTTGGCCGTGATTTCATGGCGCTCCGCCTCTCGCCAGAGCACGCCAATGTTTGTATGGTGCCGCCCGAATTGGGGAATTCGTCGTGATTAGCAAGAACCGCCTGACCCCCTCGGGATGGGCCATCATTGTGCTGGGCGTATCAGCACTGGCGCTCGGCGGCTGCGGCCGCAAGGGACCGCTCGACCTGCCGCCGACCGCGAACGTCGCGCCGGGCGCTGCACCGAGCGACACCGAGAGCGAGCGGGCAGCGCAGCCCAGCGTGTTCAATCCGACCTATGGCTCGGAGGCTGCGCCGGCCGCGCCGCGAGGCAATAAACGGCCCTTCATCCTCGATCCGCTGCTCGGCAATTAGTATCTAAAAGCGTGTCATGAACCATTTCGACTATCGCAACGGCGTGCTGCATGCCGAGGCGGTCAATCTCATTGAGCTGGCGGAGGCCGTCGGCACGCCGTTCTATTGCTATTCGACCGCGACGCTGGAGCGCCACTACCGCGTCTTCACCGAAGCCTTCGCCGGTGAGAAGGCGCTGGTCTGCTACGCCATGAAGGCGAATTCCAACCAGTCGGTGCTGCGCACGCTGGCCAAGCTCGGCGCCGGCGCCGACGTGGTGTCCGGCGGCGAGTTGAAGCGGGCGCTGGCGGCCGGGATTCCGCCCTCGAAGATCGTGTTCTCCGGGGTCGGCAAGACCGAGGGCGAGCTGCGCGCCGCGCTCGCCACCGACATCCTCTGCATCAATATCGAGTCCGAGCCGGAGCTCGAGATGCTGTCGCGTCTCGCGGTCGAGATGAACAAGACGGCCCGCATCTCGGTGCGGGTCAATCCGGATGTCGATGCCGGCACCCATGCCAAGATTTCGACCGGCAAGTCCGAGAACAAGTTCGGCATTCCGATCGCGCGCGCCCGCGAGGTCTATGCCCGCGCGGCAAAGCTGCCGGGCATCAAGGTCACCGGCACCGATGTGCATATCGGCAGCCAGATCACCGATCTCGGGCCGCTGGAGGTCGCTTTCCGCCTGCTCGCCGAATTCGTGCAGACGCTGCGCGCCGACGGCCACGACATCTCGCATGTCGATTTCGGCGGCGGCCTCGGCATCCCCTATTACATGGATCGCGCCGCGCCGCCGGCGCCGGACGCCTATGCGGCGATGGTCAAGCGCGTCACGCACAATCTCGGCTGCACGCTGATGTTCGAGCCGGGCCGCATGATCGTCGGCAATGCCGGCATCCTCGTCACCCGCGTCGTCCATGTGAAGCCGGGCGATGCGAAGAACTTCGTCATCATCGACGCCGCGATGAACGACCTGATCCGGCCGACGCTGTATGAAGCGCATCACGACATTCTGCCGGTGCGCCAGCCTGCGCCCGGCACTCCGACCATGATCGCCGACGTGGTCGGGCCGGTCTGCGAGACCGGCGATTACCTCGCGCTCGACCGCGCGCTGCCGCAGCCGAAGGCCGGCGATCTGCTGGCGATCATGACCGCCGGCGCCTATGGCGCGGTGCAGTCCGGCACCTACAACACGCGACCTCTGGTGCCGGAAGTGCTGGTCAAGGACGACCAGTACGCCGTGGTCCGCCCGCGCATCGACGTCGACGCCCTGATCGCGATGGACAAGCCCGCGCCGTGGTTGTGAGGTGCTAAGCGCGCCACATCAATGGTGTCGTCCTGGCGACGGCCAGGACCCATAACCACCACTACCGCTTGTCTTGCGGCGCTGTGGCCCCAGCTTCCCTCACCACGAACGCCGGGGGTAATGGGTCCTGGCTTTCGCCAGGACGACGACGCTTACTTCGCGGCGTGCGCGCCAGCCTTGCCGCCGCCGACGATCACGCCCGCGGCCTTCTCGATCGGCTTGATCGCGGCGGTGAAGTCCGAATCCGGTCCCTCGTCGCGGATGATGACTTCCCAGAGCCGGCCGACCGCTTCGGCGACTTCCATCGAAAGCCCGAGCGAACGCATTTCCTCGACCGCAAGCCGCACGTCCTTCACCATCAAGCCGGTGGCGAAGCCGAAGTCGAAGCTGCGCGGCAACACCGAACGCGGAAACTTGTCGCGGCTCGCGGTGTTCAGCCCGGAGCCGGCATTGATGACGTCGATCATCACGGCCGGATCGAGCCCGGACTTGACGCCCATCACAACAGCCTCCGAGGTCGCCACCATCGCGGTCGCGGACAGGAAGTTGTTGGCGAGCTTCATGGTCTGGCCGGAGCCCGGCTTGGTGCCGATGAAGAACACCTTGCCGATGACGTCGAGCGCGCCCTTCACCAGCTCGAAATCGGCCCGCGGGCCCGACACCATCACCGCCAGCGTGCCCTTCTCGGCGCCGGAGACGCCGCCGGAGACCGGGCTGTCGATCTGCACGATGTTCTTCTTGGCCAGCAGATCGTGGATCTTCACCGCCATCTGCGAGCCGACGGTGGAGAGGTCGATGAAGCGTTTGACGCGCGTGCCCTCGATCACGCCGCCCGCGCCGGTTGCGACTTCGAGCGAAGCCTGCAGGGAGGGCAGGCTCGCCATCACGGTCTCGACGCGGTCGGCGATGTCCTTGGGCGAGGTTGCGGCCACCGCGCCGAGCGCAACCAGCCTGTCGAGCGCGTCCTTGCTGGTGTCGAACACGGTGAGCTTGTGGCCGGCCTCGATCAGCCGGCGCGCCATCGGGAGGCCCATCTTCCCGAGGCCGATGAATCCGATTTCCATGAGTCGTTTCCTCTGCGTCGTTATGTGCGGAGCCGCATGCCCCACATTCACTGTCGTCCCGGCGAAGGCCGGGACCCATTACCACCGCGCTTGATTGCTGTGCTCCGCTGGAGCCCCAGCGTGTTCCCACCACCAAGGCCTGTGGTTATAGGTCCTGGCTTTCGCCAGGACGACGGCGGTGAGCCAGCAATGCCTCACGCCTTGTTGTCGAGTTCGGCGAACACCTCGCGCGCGATGCGGAAGCTGTCGACGCCGGCCGGGATGCCGGCATAGATCGAGACCTGCATGAAGATCTCGCGGATTTCGTCGCGGGACACGCCGTTGGTCAGCGCGCCCTTGATGTGGGCCTTCAATTCGTGCGGCCGGTTCAGGATCGAGATCATGGCGAGGTTGAGCATGCTGCGGGTCTTGCGCGGCAGTTCCTCGCGGCCCCAGACCGCGCCCCAGCAATATTCGGTGACGAGTTCCTGGAATGGCTTGTTGAAGCTGTCCGAATTCTTCAGCGCATTGTTGACATAGGCTTCGCCCAGCACCGCCTTGCGGATTTCCAGCCCCTTGTCGTGCGTTTTTTGGTCCATATCGCGTTCCTCATGCGTTAATGCGATGGTTCGGCCGGGACGTTACGGGGTCGAACCGCCGCAGTCACGCCTTCGTGTTATGCGTATTTCCCGGTGTGGGTTACGCCCTGGAACGGGTGCCTCAAAGCCGCCGCCGTGCTAGGCTGACCTGCCGGCTACCCCGGAGATTTTATTGAGCGGAGCCAACATCGAGCCCTCTGACCCGTCACGCGCCGTCCGCGACAGCGATGCGGTCGCGCGGCTGAAACTGACGCAACAGAGACTCACGGAGGCTCTGCAGCGGGCAAGGTTCGCGATTGGGTGGGAACGGGCCTGGCCGCATCTGGCGCGATTCCTGACGATCGCAGGATTGTTCCTGGTCGCGTCCTGGGCCGGCCTATGGCTGGTGCTGCCGTTTGTCGCACGCGTGGCCGGTGCCGGCCTGTTCGGCATAGCTGCGCTCGCGGCGCTGTCGCCGCTGGTGCGCTTCCGCTGGCCGAGCCGTGAGGAGGGCCTGAGCCGGCTCGACCGCGGCGCCGGCATTCGCCATCGCCCGGCGACCACGCTCTCCGACACGCTCACCAACAAGGACCCGTTTGCGCTGGCGCTGTGGCAGGCGCAGCGCGAGCGCACGCTGGCCTCGATCAAGCGCATCCGCGCCGGGCTGCCGCGGCCGCGCGTCTCGCTGTACGACCCCTGGGCGCTGCGCGCGCTGGTCATCGTGATGCTGGTCGCGAGCTATGTCGCCGCCGGCGATGAGCGCGGCCTGCGGGTCGCCTCCGCATTCGACTGGAACGGCATCATGGCGCCGGCCAATGTCCGGGTCGATGCCTGGGTGACGCCGCCTAACTACACCGGCAAGCCGCCGATCATTCTGTCGAACGCCAACAAGGACGCCAACGCGGCCGACACCACCCCGCTCGCGGTCCCGGCCGGCAGCACGCTCCTGGTGCGCTCCAGCGGCGGCAGCATTGACGTCGTCGTCGGTGGCGGTGTGACCGAGGTCGCGCCGGACGGGCAGGCGCCCAAGGGCACCAACGAGCGGCATTTCAAGATCACCGGCGACGGCACCGCGCATGTCCGTGCGCCGGCCGGCCAGCCGCAGTGGAAATTCACCGCGACGCCGGACCGCCCGCCGTCGATTGCGCTCACCAAGGATCCGGAGCGGCAGGCGCGCGGCGCGCTGCAAATGTCCTACCGGCTCGAGGACGATTACGGCGTCAGCGAAGCGCGCGCGCAGTTCATGGCGCGGCCGACCGATGCGCCGAAGGAGGCCGACAGCAAGAAGGATGCCGACGGCAAATCCGCGCAGCCGCGGCCGCTGTTCGAGCCGCCGCAATTCGCGCTGGTGCTGCCGAATGCGCGCACCCGCAACGGCGTCGGCCAGACCGTGAAGGACCTCAGTGAAGACCCCTATGCCGGCGCCGACGTGACCTTGACGCTGACGGCCAAGGACGAGGCCGGCAATGAGGGCAAGAGCGAGCCGTTCAACATGCGGCTGCCGGAGCGCCTGTTCACCAAGCCGCTGGCGCGCGCGCTGATCGAGCAGCGCCGTATCCTGGCGCTCGACGCCAACCAGAACGGCCAGGTGTTCGCCGCGCTGGAGGCGCTGATGATCGCGCCCGAAATGTTCATGCCGGAGACCGGCTATTACCTTGGTCTGCACACCGTGAGCCGCCAGCTCGAGGCGGCGCGCACCGACGACCAATTGCGCGAGGTGGTCGCCAGCCTGTGGTCGCTCGCCGTCACCATCGAGGACGGCAACATCTCCGACGTCGACAAGGCGCTGCGCGCGGCGCAGGACGCGCTCAAGCAGGCGCTGGAGCGCGGCGCGACCGACGAGGAGATCAAGAAGCTCACCGACAATCTGCGCGCGGCGCTGGACAATTTCCTGCGCCAGATGGTCGAGCAGTTCCGCAACAATCCGCAGCAGCTCGCGCGGCCGCTCGATCCCAATGCCAAGGTGCTGAGCCAGCAGGACCTCAAGAACATGCTCGATCGCATGGAGCGGCTGTCACGCTCCGGCGACAAGGATGCGGCGCGGCAACTGCTCGAGCAGATGCAGCAGATGCTGGAAAACCTGCAGATGGCCCAGCCCAATCAGGGCGACGACGACATGCAGCAGTCGCTCAACGAGCTCGGCGACATGATCCGCAAGCAGCAGCAATTGCGCGACAAGACCTTCAAGCAGGGCCAGGATTCCCGCCGCGACCGCATGCGCGGCAAGCAGGGCGAGCAGTCGATGGGCGACCTGCAGCAGGACCAGCAGGCGCTGCGCGATCGCCTGAAGAAGCTGCAGGAAGAGCTCGCCAAGCGCGGCATGGGACCGGACCAGCGCGGCCAGAAGGGCCAGAAAGGTCAGGGTCAGAAGGGCGACCAGGCGCAGCAGGGCGATCAAGGCGGCGACCAGGGCGATGACGGCGATGATGGGCTCGACCAGGCCGATTCCGCGATGGGCGACGCCTCCGGGCGGCTCGGCGAGGGCAATGCCGACGGTGCGGTAGATTCGCAGGGCCGCGCGCTCGATGCGCTGCGCAAGGGCGCCCAGAGCCTCGCCGACGCGATGCAGCAGGGCGATGGCGACCAGCCGGGCGACAGCCCCGGCAACCGCGCCGGCCGCCAGCAGAGCGGCGGCAACCAGACCGATCCGCTCGGCCGTCCGCTGCACGGCCGCGAATTCGGCGACGATTACACGGTGAAGATCCCCGGCGAGATCGACGTGCAGCGCGTCCGCCGCATCCTCGAAGAGCTGCGCCGCCGCCTCGCCGATCCGTCGCGGCCGCAGATCGAACTCGACTACATCGAGCGGCTGCTGAAGGATTATTGAGGCCCGCGCCTCGTCCTCGACTGTCGCCGCGAAAGCGGGTGACGGCATTCAAGAGACATCGGCGCCTGAATCGAACGGCCGTGGCAAGCCGGATGCCGCGCTCGCGCGGGCATGATGCGGAATCTGCACGACGGTCGTAAGCCGGCAGACGTCGGCTTCTGCGGGCGACGCACCTCTCGCTCCAATCAGTGCGATCGGGTCCGCGGGGCGTTCGCCGGTTTCGCACAATTTCATTAAAATTGCAGGGTTCCCGTTGGCGCGCATTTAAGTCGCTTGCGTCACCGTACTTCTGAAAATTGGCAAGCGTCTCAGGAGAGCACATGAGGCACAGCCGTTTATTCATTGCATCGTCAAGTCGGCCATTGGGTATTACTCGCCGGCACCAACGGAAGACCTGCCTGTTTCGACACTTCGCTCGAGACCAGTCGGGCAGCTATGTCATCATTTCAGCGCTGCTCATGCCGGTCCTGGTCGGCACGGCAGGGCTCGGTACCGAAGTGGGATGGTGGTACTACAAACATAAGAACATGCAGAGTGCCGCCGACTCCGGCGCGGTAAGCGCCGCAACGGCGGCAAGTGCAGGTGCCGACCTTTTGTCCGAAGCCAATGCGGTCACGGCAAACTACGGTTACGCGAACGGGGCGAACAACGTCACGGTCACAGTGAATCAACCGCCGAAGACCGGCAGTCAGACGTCGAACCTGCAGGCGGTCGAAGTCATCGTGAGCCAACCGCAACAGCGGTTGCTGTCGGCCTTGTTCGGCTCGGCCCCGGTGCCGGTCACCGCGCGCGCGGTCGCGCTGCCGAATTCCGGGACGGGCTGCGTGCTTGCGCTCAACGCCAGCGCCAGCCCTGCGGTCAACGTGAGCGGCGGCAACCAGCTCAACCTGATCAAGTGCAACCTTTACAGCAACTCGGGTGCAAGCCCATCGCTCAACGTGGCTGGCAGCGCGACCGTCTCTGCGAATCAGGTCGGCGTCGTCGGCGACGTCTCCGGCGCCAGCAACATCACCGCCACCAACGGCGTCAAGACGCACGTGCAGCCGATGGCTGACCCGTATGCGAACGTCTCTCCGCCGTCGAAGCCGAGCTGCTCGAATGCCAAGATCACGGTCAATTCCAACGGCAAGACGAACTCGCTCAGTCCCGGCTGCTACTCGGGCAGCATTACCGTGAATGCCGGCGCAACGCTGAACCTCGATCCGGGCATTTATTACCTGGACGGCTCGAACCTGAGCGTCGCGGGCAACGCCACGATCACGGGCAGCGGCGTGACCCTGGTCTTTACGGGCTCGGGAAGCAAGTGGGGCACGGCTTCGATCGGCAGCAACGCGATCATCGATCTGACGGCGCCGACCTCGGGCTCCACGAAGGGCATCGTCATGTATGGCGACCGCAACATGCCGGCCGGGACCGCTTTCAATCTCACGGGTGGCGCCACCCAGAACTTCGGCGGTGCCATCTACCTGCCAAAGGTCAACCTCAGCTTCGGTGGTGGTAACGGCACCAGCACATCCTGCACCAAGATCATCGCCGATACCCTGACGTTCAGCGGCACGTCGAACCTTCAGGTCAATTGTTCGGCGCTCGGCACCGCGACGATCGGCTCGCAAACCGCGCAACTCATCGAATGAGGTTGGCCCCGATGCAAATCCAGAAATCCTCACCCACGCGCCACGGCGGGTTGCTTTGCTCTCTGACACGGCGCATGAGCGCCGCCGTTCACGACAGACGCGGCGTCGCGGCCATCGAATTCGGCATCATGATCCCGTTGCTGTCTCTGATGGTCGTCTCGGTGACCGACATTGGGCTTGCACTCTATCGCAAGATGCAGGTCGAGAATGCCGCGCAGGCGGGAGCGCAATACGCCATCGTGCGCGGCTTTGACGAGACTGGCGTTACCAGCGCCGTGACAGCCGCCACGAATTCCACGGCCATCAGCGCTTCGCCCAAGCCGTACCAGTTTTGCGGGTGCCCGACCAGTTCGGGGGTCAGCACCGTCAGTTGCGGTGCGGTCTGCGCCAGCGGCGCGCAGGCCGGAACATACGCCATGGTTTCGGCGCAAGGGACCTACTACACGCTGATCAATTATCAGATTGTCGCGGCCTCATACACCTATAGCGCCCAGTCCACTGCGAGGCTGCAGTGAAACTCACAACGCTATGGCGGGACAATCGAGGGGCCTCGGCGCTGGAATTCGCCCTGACCGCTCCCGTGTTCTTCCTGTTCATATTTGGCATCATCGAATTCGGACTGCTGTTCTGGACCCAGCTCGGGCTGCAGCACGGTACGGAAATGGCGGCACGTTGCGCGACCGTCAACAGCACGCTCTGTCCAAGCGGCAGCGCCATCACGAATTACGCCGCGCAGCAGGCGTTCGGCCTCACGCTTCCGGCGCAGACCTTCACCTATTCCACGTCAGCCTGCGGCAACGTGGTCAGCGCGAGTTATGCATTTCAATTTGCACAATTTCTCAATCTGTCCCCGGTGACGCTGACCGCCCGGGCATGCTTTCCGAGTTGAACTCGTAAACCTAGCTGGCCTTCCGCGCCGCCAGCGCGTCCGCGACTGCGGTGCGGATATCGGCCACCGAGAACGGTTTCGTCACCACGTCATGCACGATCGCCTCGAGGCCGGAGGCGCGCTCGCGCTGATGGGCGAAGCCGGTCATCAGCAGGATCTTCAACGCAGGGAAGTCGCGCGCCGCGGTCAGCGCCAGTGCGATGCCGTCCATCACGGGCATCTGGATGTCGGTGAGCAGAAGGTCGAACGCGCCTTCGTCGCGCGTCAGCACCTCCAGCGCCTCGGCGCCATCCTGCGCGGTCACGGTTTCGTGGCCGTCCATGGCGATGGCGCGCGCCACCAGCGAGCGCATCGAGTCTTCGTCGTCGGCGATCAGAACACGCGTCATGGTGATTGGTCGGTTCCCGATAGAGTTGACCGGCGGCTCACGCGCGGCCGCCGGTGAGATCACGCTTGTTGAAGAATCGTACGTCGATATTGCGGCCTTCGGGCGGCGGCGAGGCGAGGCGCGACTTGAAGAAGGCCCGCTCGCCAGGATGGAGCACCGGCTGCTCCAGCACGGCGTTCCAGGCATAGATTTCGGCGCCCAGGGCGTCGCGGACCGAGAAGCGCAGCCGCGGCAATTCGACCGGTTTCCTGGTCTGGCCGACGATCATGCCCGCGATCACCAGCACCGGCTTGCCGTCCACGGTCTCGTTGGTGATCTTGAGATCCTTGAAGGCGAGCCCGCGCAAATTCACGTCGAGTCCGGCCATCTTGTAGAACAGCGCGGTCTGCGGCAGCAGCCGCACCACGTCGTTGCGCCAGACGAACAGGGCAATGATCAGCGCCGCCATGGCGCCGCAGGTGGTCGGCAGGGCGCCGATCACGGGCATGAACGGAATTCGGGGTACGGCAAGCAGGCGGAACAGGCGGGGAAGCCGGGGCAGGCGGAAACGACCCCTGGTTCCGGCGTCCCCGGCGTCGGCATGGGCTGCGGCATCGGCCTCGGCCAGCGCCGGCCATTCCGAGGCGGCGTCGCTGCCCTCGGCGGGCAAATCGGCCGAAATCGACGGGCTCTCGACCACCGGGGTCGCGTCAGCCTCCTCCCGGCCCATGGCCTCCCATTCGGCGGCGAGATCGGAACCGGCGGACTGATAGGCCAGAGTGGGCGCGGTCGCCCCGATGGCGTCCTCCGGCCGGGCCAGCCAGACCTCCCGGCAGCGGGAACAACGGACGGTGCGTCCGGCCTCGCCCAAGGTGGCCGGATTGATGGCGTAGGATGTTGTACAATGCGGGCAAACAATATGCATGAAGGCCGAATCTCCACCGTGTGGATACCCGGATGCTACTTAACGACCGTTAACGAATCGGAAACCATAACCGAAGCACAAGCTTTCTGTGCGGTTCGCGGGCGCTCGACCGGGGTTCGGGCCGTCTTCGCTGACGGTGTGGGGTATTGGGCCATCGGCCCTCTCGAACGGAGCTAGCGCATTGGTTCGGTTCGAAAATGTCGGTCTGCGCTACGGGCTCGGCCCGGAGATTTTGCGCGACCTCTCGTTCATGATCCCGGCGCACTCGTTCCAGTTCCTCACCGGGCCGTCGGGCGCGGGCAAGACCTCGCTGCTGCGGCTCCTGTTCCTGTCGTTGCGGCCGACCCGCGGGCTGGTCAATCTGTTCGGCAAGGACGTCTCGCTGCTGAGCAAGGATCAGGTCGCCGACCTGCGCAAGCGGATCGGCATCGTGCTGCAGGATTTTCGCCTGCTCGATCACATGACCACCTATGAGAATGTCGCGCTGCCGTTCCGCGTGATGGGCCGCGAGGAATCGAGCTATCGCCGCGAGGTGATCGATCTCTTGAAATGGGTCGGCCTCGGCGAGCGCATGGATGCGCTGCCGCCGATCCTGTCGGGCGGCGAGAAGCAGCGCGCCGCGATCGCGCGCGCGGTGATCTCGCGGCCGCAGCTGCTGTTGGCGGACGAGCCGACCGGCAGCGTCGATCCGACGCTCGGGCGCCGCCTGCTGCGGCTGTTCATCGAACTCAACAAATCCGGCACCGCGGTCATCATCGCGACCCACGACATCACGCTGATGGATCAATACGAGGCGCGGCGGCTGGTGCTGCATCAGGGACGGCTGCACATCTATGAATAGGAGCGGCGACGAGAAAGTGTCGTTGGTCGATCTCGGGCGCGAACGCCCGCAGGTCCCGGCCACCGCGCGCAACATGTCGCCGATCGTGCCGCGCGCCTCGATCTCGGGCCGTGCGCTGGTCGCGGTCGTCGCGATCATGACCTTCCTCGCCTCGCTGACGACCGGCACCGTGCTGCTGGTCAGCGCGTCGGCCGCCGAATGGCAGTCGGAAGTGTCGAGCGAGATCACCATCCAGGTGCGCCCGTCGCCGGGCCGCGACCTCGATCGCGACGCGCAGGCCGCGGTGGAGGCGATGCGGGCGCAGCCCGGCATTCTAGAGGTCCGTCCGTTCAGCAAGGAGGAATCCGCCAAGCTGCTGGAGCCGTGGCTCGGCAGCGGGCTCTCGATCGATGAACTGCCGGTGCCGCGCGTCATCGTGGCGCGGGTGCAGCCCGGCACCACGCTCGATCTTGCCGGCTTACGCGCGCGGGTGACGCAGGCGGCGCCGACCGCAAGCGTCGACGATCACCGCGCCTGGATCGAGCGCATGCGCTCGATGACGGGCGCCACGATGTTCGCCGGCGTCGGCATCCTCATCCTCGTGATCATCGCCACCATCATCTCGGTGTCGTTCGCGACCCGTGGCGCGATGGCCGCCAACCGCCCGATCGTCGAGGTGCTGCATTTCGTCGGCGCCGGCGACAGCTTTATCGCCAACCGCTTCCTGCGGCATTTCCTTCGGCTCGGCCTCGAAGGCGGCCTGATCGGCGGCGGTGCGGCGATGCTGGCGTTCGGCTTCTCCGAGTCGATCGCCAACTGGTTCTCCGGCACGCCGGTGGGCGACCAGTTCGCGGCCCTGCTCGGCACGTTCTCGCTGCGCCCGTCGGGCTATCTGGTGCTGGCGATGCAGGCGGTGCTGATCGCGGCGATCACCGCCTGGGCATCGCGGCGCACCCTGTTTGCCACGCTCGACGACATCGACTGACGGCGCCGCGAAAACTCGAAATCATGGCGCCGCCTCGTGATCGCATTCCGTCGCCCAGGTTTGATTTCGCGCGCATGCACGCGGCCCTGGCGGGCGGGAAAACCGGTTTCCACTTTTCCGGATCATGCTCTAAAATCGCCCGGGGGGAAGGATAACCGCATCACATGAGTTTGCAGTCCGACGATACGTCGCCGAATGGCTTTGCCGCGCGCCCGCGCGGCTGGCTGCGCGCCGCCATCGTCGCGCCGCTGGCGCTTGCCTTCGTCGCCGCGGCGGTCGGCTTTGTCGGCTTCCTCTCGCAATTGCGCGGCGTCGAGACCGATCCGCCGCACAATGCCGACGGCATCGTGGTGCTGACCGGCGGCTCGTCGCGGGTGTCGGATGCGATGGAGCTGCTCGCCGCCGGCTACGGCAAGCGCCTGCTGATCTCGGGCGTGCATCCGACCAACGACGCCCACGACATTTCCCGCACGGTTCCGGACAGTCAGGGGCTGATGCGCTGTTGCGTCGATCTCGACCGCTCGGCGGTCAACACCCGCAGCAATGCGGCGGAGACCCGGCGTTGGGCGCGCGAGCGCGGCTTCAAGTCGCTGATCGTGGTGACCTCGAACTACCACATGCCGCGGGCGCTCGTGGAACTGTCACATGCGATGCCCGACGTCACACTGATCCCGTTCGCGGTGGTCGGCGACAAATGGCGCGACGAGCCGTGGTGGACGAGTGGCGGAACGTTCCGTCTCTTGCTATCGGAATACGCCAAATATGTCGCCGCGGAGATGCGGGTGCGGCTGGCCGATCTCGGCCTCGACCTGACCTCCGATCTCGCCGAGCAGCCGGCAACGCCGCCACGCCGCCCGGCTACGGCGCTGGCGAATTAGTACTGGGACTTAGATGATCTTCCTGCGTTCGCTGATCTTCAACGTGCTGTTCTATCTCGTGCTGGTGGTGCTTTGCATCATCGCACTGCCGGCGCTGCTGTTGCCGCGCGGCGCGCTGATGGCGATCGAGGTCGCGTGGGCCAACACCAGCCTGTTCCTGATGCGCGTGATCTGCAACATCAGGATCGAGTTCCGCGGCGTCGATAAGATTCCGAGCGGGCCGCTGATCGTCGCCTCGAAGCACCAGTCGTTCTGGGAGACGTTCGCGCTGGTGCGCTTCTTCGAGCATCCGCTGTTCATCCTGAAGCGCGAGCTGATGATGATCCCGGTGTTCGGCTGGTATCTCAAGAAGGTCGGCATGATCTCGGTCGAGCGTGGCGGTGGTCCGCGCTCGCTGATCAAGACGCTGAAGCGCGCGGCGGCCGAGGTGAAGCTCGGCCGCCAGCTTGTGATCTTTCCCGAGGGCACCCGCACCGCGCCCGGTGCGGCGCCGAACTACAAGGCCGGCGTCGCGCAGATCTATGCCGAGAGCGGCGTGCCGTGCCTGCCGATCGCGCTCAATTCCGGGCTGTTCTGGCCGCGCCGCACCTTCATGCGTTATCCCGGCACGCTGGTGGTCGAATTTCTCGATCCGCTGCCGCCGGGATTGCCGCGCGATGAGTTCATGACCCGCCTGCGCGAGGCGATCGAAACCGCCACCACCCGCATCGTCGAGGCCGGCCGCGCCGAGCAGGCGAAATTGTTCGGCGGTGTGCCGAGTTCGAAGGGGTAGGCCGCGATGCGGTGAGTTACCGTATCGCGAATGGCGTCGCCATCACTGACCGGCCGCCGCGTCGGTGTTGAAGGTCTCGCCTTGCGGCACCCAGCTCTTGCCGTCGAACGTCGCGATCTGCATCTGCGTGAACGGCGCATAGCGGTCCGGCCGTGTCGAGATGGCGATGCCGGGCAGGAGCAGCGGCGCGACGACCTTGTTGAGGTTGGTCGCCTGCTTCAGCAAATTTTCGCGCGTCAGATCGTCGCCGCACATCTCGATGATCTTCACCGTCATATAGGCCGAGATGTAGCCGGTGACGTTGCTGCCGTCGGCGATGTCGCCTTGCGGGTACCACTTTGCCAGGAACTCCTTGAACTCCTTCACATCGGCTGCGTTCTCCCAGCTCGGATCGGTGGGCGTCTTGAACGCGAGCGCGGTCAACAGTCCCTTCGAGGCTTCGATGCCGGCCGGCTCCATCACGCCCTTGATCGATGAGGAGACGCTGACCACGTAATTCAGCGGTTTCCATCCGAGCTCGTAGACCTTGCGGATCGCTTGCGCGCCGAACTTCGGCGTCGCCATCGTGAACAGCGTGTCGGCGCCGGATGCTTTCAGGGAGACGATCTGCGAGTCGACGGTGGGATCGGAGACCTCGTAGGTCACCTCCTTGACGATCATCGTCTTCGCCTTGTCGCCGAGGCCATCCTTCAGCCCCTTGACGTAATCCTTTCCGGCATCGTCGTTCTGGGAGAACACGCCGAGCTTCGCGTCGGGCTTGTTCTTCAACAGGTATTTGGCGAAGATCATGCCCTCCATCTGGTAGGGCGGATAGAGCTGGGTGGTCCACGGGAAGTTCTTCGGGTCGTCCCATTTTGCCGCGCCCGTCGAAATGAAGATCTGCGGGACCTTCTTCTGGTTCAGGTACTTCTGGATCGCTGAATTGGTCGGCGTGCCAATGGTGCCGATGATGGCCAGCACCTCGTCCTGTTCCACGAGGCGTCGCGTCTGCTCCACGGTCTTCGGCGGCGAATAGGCATCGTCCAGTGAAATCAGCTTGATCTTTCGGCCGTTGACGCCGCCCTTCGCGTTGATCATCGCGTAGTAGGCCTCTTCCATGCGCCCCTGCGTGCCGTAGGCGGACGCCGGGCCGCTGTAGGGCATGGTCTGGCCGATCTTCACCTCGGTGTCGGTGACGCCGGGGCCGTATTTCTTGTCGGCGAGGGCAGGCTGGGCGGCGGCGAGCATGAGCGCGCAGAACACTGCGCGCGAGTAACGAAACGTCATGGCGAATCTCCCCAAGTATCGGCCGCACTCTTCGGTGTGTGCCGTGGGCACTCATGATCGCTGCTCCGCGCTGCACGTCAAGTGCGGCCGCTTGGCACGCGGGTGCCGCCGTACCTCTGTCCGTCGGGGAGAGGTGAACCAAGCGACGTCAGTGCGGAAAGCTCACCGCATCACGAACGGGTTCGCCGGCACGTCCGTCGCGGTCGAGATCCAGACGCTCTTGGTCTCCTGATATTCGCGGACCGCGTCGATGCCGCTTTCGCGGCCGACGCCGGAGTGCTTCATGCCGCCGAACGGCATCATGTAGCTGATGGCCCGGTAGGTGTTCACCCACACGGTGCCGGCGCGCAGTTGCTTCGGCACGCGGATGGCGCGCGCGAGGTCCTTGGTCCAGATGCCGGCCGCAAGGCCGTAGATCGTGTCGTTGGCGATCCGGATGGCGTCCTCCTCGGTGTCGAAGGAGATGATCGACAGCACCGGCCCGAACACCTCCTCGCGCGCGATCCGCATGGTGTTGTCGACGTCGGTGAAGATGGTCGGCTCGACGAACTGGCCACCCCTGATGCCATCGCCAGTGGCCGGCTTGCCGCCGAGCAGGCAGCGCGCGCCTTCGGCCTTGGCGATATCGATATAGTCGAGCACCTTCTTGTATTGCGCCGGCGTCGTGATCGGGCCGACATTGGTGTCGGACTGCATCGGATCGCCGATCTTCGCGGACTTTGCCAGCTCCAGCACGCGCGCGACGAATTTCTCCTTGATCGAGCTTTGCACCAGAAGGCGCGATCCGGCGATGCAGGTCTGCCCCGTGGCGGCGAAGATGCCGGAGATCGCGCCGGCCGCGGCGGCGGTGAGGTCGGCGTCCTCGAACACGATGTTGGGCGATTTGCCGCCGAGCTCGAGCGAGACGCGCTTCAGGCTCTTGGCCGCGGTCTCGTAGACTTTTGCGCCGGTCGTGTCCGATCCGGTGAAGGTGATCTTGGCGACGCCGGGATGGGCGATCAGCGCGGAGCCCGCCTCGGGACCGAAGCCGGTCACCACATTGAAGATGCCGTCGGGAATTCCGGCTTCCTTGGTCAGCGCGGCGAATTCCAGCGTGCTGGCCGAGGTGAAATCCGACGGCTTCACGACCACGGCGCAACCGGCGGCGAGCGCGGCGGCGCATTTCCAGGCCACGAACAGCAGCGGCGAATTCCAGGCGGTCAGCGCCGCGACCACGCCGACCGGCTCATGCGTCGTGTAGGCGAAGGTGTCCGCCTTGTCGATCGGTACCAGGCCGCCCTCGAGCTTGTCGACGAGCCCGCCGAAATACCACCACCACTCCGGATGGTAGCGCAGCTGGCCGAGCATCTCGGCCATCAGCTTGCCGTTGTCGCGTACCTCGATCTCGGCAAGGCGCTCGGCATTGGCCGCGACGAGGTCGCCGAGCTTGCGCATCGCCTTGCCGCGCGCGGACGCCGTCATCTTCGCCCACGGGCCGTTCCACATCGCCTCGTTGGCGGCTTTCACCGCCTTGTCGGCGTCGGCGGCCGTGCCGCGCGGAATCTTCGCCCAGGCCTCGCCGCGATAGGGATCGATGCTGTCGAACCATTCGCCATTGGCGGGGTCGACATACTGGCCGTTGATGTAGAGCTGATAGGTTTTCATGACATCCTCCCGCAAGGCGATGGTTCTGGTTGGCGGAACGCTATCACGCATTGCGCGACGCCGTCATAACGCAGTCGCGTGAGCCGGGTTGCAGCCGGGGCGGGCCGCTATCGGCCATGCGGCGCGGCAAGCTCGGCCGCGATGATCGCGCCGAGCGCCATGTCGCTCTGCTGTCCGAAGCCATGATGCACGATGTTGCCGTCGCGGCCGATCAGGATGCTGGTCGGCGTTCCCTGCATGCCGTAGCGCTGCATGGTGACCGGGATCGGCGTGCCTTCGCCTGCTTCGTCGACGCCGATCGGGAAGGTCAGCCGGTACTCGTGGATGAAGGCTTCCAGCGACACCTCCGTCATCGCCGCGTGGTGCTCGAATACGGTGTGCAGCCCGATCACCTGCAGGTCCGAATGCTTGAACAACTCGAACGCGCGCTGGGTCTGCGGCGTGCCGTGTGCGACGCAGCCGGGGCACAGCATCTGGAACGCGTGCAGCAGCACCGGCCGGCCCCGCAGTGCGGCCAGGGTCAGCGGTTCGCTGGTGTTGAACCAGCGCGACGCGGCGAGTTCAGGTGCGGGAGTCACAGCTGGGTTCCTTGCGTCTGCCACCTCGCGGCAGGGTGGCAAGATCGGCGCGGGTCTGTCAACGACCGGCGAAGCATGACCCGGAAAAGTGCGAAGCGGATTTCCGGACCGCATGTCCTCCTGCCCAAGCCCGCTCGGCATACGTCGTTGCTTTCGTGATCGATGGATCATTCGGACAGGGGCGGCTCACGCAAGGGGCGGCTTCTCTTCGAGACGCTCGATCAACAAGTCAGTGAGGGCTCGTACCTTCCGTGAGGGATGTTGGCCCGGCGGGCGAACGACGTATGCACCTGCCGAAGGTGGTGGATGGCGTGTCATCACCGGAACCAGCGCGCCGGATGCCAAGTATTCATGGATGACGCAATCGGGGAGCCAGGCGACGCCGAGCCCTGCCGCGGCGGCGACGGCGAGGGCTGTGCCGTTGTCGGCCTTGAAGCGCCCCCGCGGATGAACCGTGACGATTTCGTCGCCGTCCATGAGTTGCCAGGTTTCGGTACCCTGCATCAGCGCTTCATGGGCGCTGAGTTCGTCCAGCGTCTCCGGGGCACCGTGCGCCTCGATATAATCCGGGCTCGCGACAAGCTTCCCGTAGATCGGTCCGACGCGTCTCGCGATCAGGTTGGAGTCTGGAAGATAACCAACCCGGATGGCGCAATCAAATCCCTCGGCAATAAGATCGACGAAGCGATCGCTGTAGGCGGTATAGATGTGAAGCTGCGGGTAGCGTCGCGCCATTTCCGCGAGTATGGGGGCGAAGTGGGTGGGTCCGAAAGAAAGCGGCACAGCAATGCGCAAGCGGCCACTTAGGTCTCCGCCAGGCAGGATTGTTTCCTTGGCCGCATCGATTTCGGCGCGGACTCTGGCTGCATGATCTCGAAATGTGTTCCCGGCTTCTGTGAGAGCGGCGCCACGGGTGGTTCTTGCAAGAAGTTGGACGCCTAGTTCCGCCTCAAGCCGGATCAGCCGCCGGCTGACGATCGACTTCGAAACGCCGAGCCGGCGCGCGGCGGCCGAGACGCCACCAGCATCGGCAACTTCGACGAATGCAATCACGTCTTCGATGTCCAACTCAGCGTTCCCCATTTTGCGACACAGCTTGGCACAATAGGGCGCTATCGTATCACAAAGGGGAATGACAAGTGTCCGGGCACGGCGCCGCATGCGGCGCATGTCTCACCACAACAGAGGATGTATTCATGAGCTTTCGTAACGGGCTTGCTTCGCTTCTTCGCCCTGAAGACTCGGTGCTCGTTCTGATCGACCATCAGCCTTACCAGCTTGCGAACGTGAACAGCCACGAACCGCAGATGGTGATCAACAATACGGCGGGCTTGGCGAAGGCCGCCAGGGCCTTCGATGTCCCCACGATCCTGACGAGCGTGGTCGCGGAACGAGGCGGACTGCTCTTCCCCCAGATTACGGATGTGTTTCCCGGCCAGAAGGTGATCGACCGTACGTTCATCAACACCTGGCAGGACCGGAAGGTGGTGGATGCGGTCAAGGCTACCGGCCGCAAGCAGCTTGTCATCGCGGGCCTATGGACCGAGGTGTGTGTCGCGATGCCGGCGATCCAGGCGCTTGGCGAAGGCTGGGACGTGACGGTGGTCACCGATGCGTCGGGCGCCGTGTCGGTCGAGGCGCACGAGGTCGCCATCCAGCGCATGATCGCGGCCGGCGCTAACATGATGACCTGGCTGGCCGTGGCGGCAGAATGGCAGCGCGACTGGGCCCGGACCGAACAGGCCGCCAAACTGACGGAGGTGGTCACGCAGCATGCCGGCGGCAGCGGCATCGCGTTTCTGTGGGAGCAACAGTTGCTCAACACGCCCGTGCCGAGCACCCGAGCCTGATCTCATCGGGAATGACGAGAACCACGCGCGATGCACCGCGAGAGCTGACGTTCGTCGAACCTCGTCATTCCCCTCCCTATGAGAGTCGTCCATGCTACCCCGCACACGCGTTGCGGATTCGTGAGTGCACGGCCTAGTCAGGACGCGCGTGCTGCTGCCCGGCGTGCGCGGCGCGCGGCGCGGCGGCGCTGGGTCCATAGCCGCGCGCGGTCGAGATAGAGATAGACCACCGGCGTCGTGTAGAGCGTCAGGATCTGGCTCAGGATCAGCCCACCGAAGATCGCGATGCCGAGCGGCTGGCGCAGCTCGCTGCCTTCGCCGAGGCCGATCATCAGCGGCACCGCGCCGAACAAGGCGGCGAGGGTCGTCATCATGATCGGCCGGAACCGCATCAGGCAGGCCTCGTAGATCGCATCGCGCGACGACAGCCCGCGCTGGCGCTCGGCATCGAGCGCGAAGTCGATCATCATGATGGCGTTCTTCTTCACGATGCCGACCAACAGGATCACCCCGATCATGCCGATGATGTCGAAATCGGTGTGCGACAGCATCAAGGCGGCCACCGCGCCGACGCCGGCCGAGGGAAGGGTGGAGAGGATGGTCAGCGGGTGGATGTAGCTCTCGTAGAGCATGCCGAGCGAGATGTAGATCGTCGCCAGCGCGGCGAGGATCAGGAACAGCTCGTTCGCCAGAGCCTGCTGGAAGATTTTCGCGGAGCCCGCAAACCCTCCGGAAATGCCCGCGGGCATGCCGAGCGCGTGCATCGCGTTCTCGATCGTGGTGGTCGCCGTGCTCAGCGAGACGCCCGGCGGCAGGTTGAACGAGATGGTGCTGGAGACCAGGAGATCCTGGTGGTTGACCGAGAGCGGCGTCTCGCCGTGCTCGAAGCGCGCAACGCTCGACAGCGGGATCATGGTCTCCGCGCTGGTGGAGACCGCGGTTCCGGTCGATGCGACGCCCTTGCCGGTGGCGCCGATCGAATTGGTGGCCTGGTTGCGCACCACATTGGCGGCGACCGCGCTGACCGAGTTTTTTTGCGAGGACGAGGCCACCGTGCCGGCCACCGCGTTGGTGCCCTGCGTGCCGCTCGCCGAGCCGCCCGAGGTCGAGATGTAGACCTCCTTCAGGGTCTGCGGGTCCTGCGAGAAGCGCGGCGCGACCTCCATGATCACGTGATACTGGTTGCGCGCGACGAAGATGGTCGAGACCTGGCGCTGCCCGAACGCGTCATAGAGCGTGTTGTCGAGCTGGCTGACCGTGATGCCGAGCCGGGAGGCGGCGTCGCGATCGATGATCAGATTGGCCTGCAGCGCCTTGTTCTGCTGGTCGCTGTTGACGTCGGCGAGCGTCGGCTCCTTCTGCAATGCCGCGACGAGCTTTGGCGTCCACTCGTTCAGCTCCTCGAAGGTCGAGCCCTTCAGCGTGTACTGATACGCCGCGTTGCCCGAGCGCCCGCCGGCGCCGAGGTCGCCGATCGATTGCAGGAACAGGGTGGCGCCCGCGACGCTCGCCAACGGTTCGCGCAGCCGCTCGATCACCTTGTCGGCGCGCAGCCGGCGCTCGTCCATCGGCTTCAGCGAGGCGAACACGGTGCCGGTGTTGGTGCCGCCCGGACCCACGCCGCCGCCGCCGGTGAAGCCGACCGCGGTGTCGACCGCCGGATCCGACTTCACGATGTCGATGAACTGGGTCAGCTTCTGCTGCATCAGCTGGAACGAGGTGCTCTGGTCGGCCTGGATCGAGCCGACCAGCAATCCGGTGTCCTGCTGCGGCACGAAGCCCTTGGGCACCACCTTGTAGAGGTGGAAGTTCAAATAGAGCGTCGAGCCGAGGATCAGCATCACCAGGAGCGGATGGCGTAGCGCGAGGCCGAGCGTCGCGCGATAGCCGTTCAGCATCAGCTCGAAGATGCGCTCGCTGATCCGGTAAATCCGGCCATGCGGCCGGCCCTCTTCCTTGCGCAGCAGCACCGCGCACATCATCGGCGTCGTGGTCAGCGAGACCACCAGCGAGATCACGATCGCGATCGTGATGGTCATGGCGAATTCGCGGAACAGGCGGCCGACCAGGCCGCCCATCAAGAGGATCGGCACGAACACCGCGACCAGCGACACGCTCATCGACAGCACGGTGAAGCCGACCTCGCGGGTGCCGACCAGCGTGGCTTCGAGCCGCGACAGTCCGGCGTCCATGTGGCGGGTGATGTTCTCCAGCACCACGATGGCGTCGTCGACCACGAAGCCGGTCGCCACCGTCAGCGCCATCAGCGAGAAGATGTCGAGCGTGTAGCCGAGCAAATACATCACGGCGAAGGTCGCGATCAGCGACACGCCGACCGCCACCACAGGGACCAGCGTCGCCCGCGCATTGCGCAGGAAGGCGAACACCACCAGGATGACCAGCGCCACCGCGATCAACAGCGTGATCTCGACGTCGTGCAGCGAGGCCCGGATCGTCTTCGAGCGGTCCATCGCCAGCGTGATGTCGACCGCGGGCGAGACCGAGGCCTTCAGTTGCGGCATCAGCCCTTTGACGCTGTCGACCATCTTGATGATGTTGGCGCCCGGCTGCCGGTACACGATCATCACGACGGCCGGCTTGCCGTTGGAAAGGCCGAGCGTGCGCACGTTCTCGACGGAATCGATCACGTCGCCGACGTCGGTCAGGCGCACCGCCGCGCCGTTGCGGTAGGCGACGACCAGCGGCCTGTAGTCGGCCGCCTTGCGGGCCTGGTCGTTGGCGTAGATCTGGTAGCGCTGGTTGCCGACGTCGATGCCGCCCTTCGGACTGTGCGCATTGGCGCTCGAGAGCGCGGCGCGGACGTCCTCGAGCCCGATGCCGTATTTGTAGAGCGCCGGCGGGATCAGTTCGACGCGCACCGCCGGCAGCGAGCCGCCGCCGACCGAGACTTCGCCGACGCCCTCGACCTGCGACAGCTTCTGCGCCAGCACGGTCGAGGCGGCGTCATACAGCTCGGCCGGCGTCAGCGTGTCCGAGGTCAAGGTGTAGATCAGGATCGGCGCCGAGGCCGGGTTGAACTTGCGGTAGGTGGGGTTGGCGCGCAGGTTGGTCGGCAGGTCGGCGCGCGCCGCGTTGATCGCCGCCTGCACGTCGCGCGCGGCGCCGTTGATGTCGCGGTCGATGTCGAATTGCAGCGTGATACGGGCGGAGCCGAGCGAAGACACCGACGTCATTTCGGTGACGCTGGCGATCTGGCCGAGATGGCGTTCGAGCGGGCTCGCCACCGTGGAGGCGACGTCGGCAGGGCTGGCGCCTGGCAGCGTCGCCTGCACCATGATGGTCGGGATGTCGACGTCGGGCAACGGCGACACCGGCAGCTTGAAGAACGCAATGATGCCCGCCACCACGAGGCCAAGCGACAGCAGTGTGGTGCCGACCGGCCGTCGGACAAAGGGGGCGGAGAGGTTCATCGAATTTGCGAGCGCTGTTTGCGGATGAGCTTCTATCCGTCCGCGCCGGGATGCAAAAGCCTAAATGTCACAGGGCGGCGCCATACCGCCGCCGTGATTTGCCGGATGCGCTGCAGCCCTACGCATCCCGGACATCTTGCAGCGGATGGCGAGCCGGATGCGCATCGTGCAGCATTGTCGCCAACTGGTGCAGCTGTGTGTCGCGAAAGCCCTGCTTCTCGATCGAGGCCACGGTCGAGAGCACATAGTCGCGGTTGTTGCCGGAGCGGCCATGGCCCTGCAGCACCAGGCGTTGCTGCTCGGCGAGCGACAGCCGCCCGGCATATTGCACATGGCCGCGATCGACCACATAGGCCAGCGCAGAGACGCGCTCGCGCGCCGCATTCTCCAGCCACACCGAGCGCATCACCTCGCGATAGACGTTGGTGGTCTGCTCGCGTCCGCGCAAATGGGCGATGGTGTCGTGGCGCAGGCGGGCGGCGACGCGGAACGCGATGCCGCGGCAGGCGCCGCCGCGGTCGAGCCCGAGCACCAGGCCTGGCTTCTCCGGCGTGCCGCGGTGGTCGAACGAATAGACGCAGAGCGCGCGATGCTCGCCGATCAGCCGCGCCGGCACCTGTTCCAGGAACTCGAAGCCCGGCTTCCACATCAGCGAGCCATAGCCGAACACCCAGAGGTCGCCGTCGGTTTCGGAATGGGGAGGATTTGCTGACATCGCGCTGATGGGCTAGCAGAACGGGCCGTCGAAGCGAAGCAGATTCCGTGATGTTTCCAAGGCTTGCTCAAGGCTTGCTGAAGGCTCGCTCAAGGGTTGCTCGGGGCTTGTTCAAGGCTCGCGACCGCTTAGATTTTGACAAATTCGCCCGCCAAAGGACCTGCATGTCGGATCAGACCTCCGCCCCCCGCCGCCGCTCGCGCTTCGGCCTTTATGCCGTCCCCGTCGCGGTCCTGATTGCCGCGGTCGCGTGGAGCGCCTTCTGGTTCTTCGCCGCCTCGCAGGTCGGCGTGCAGGCCGATGCCTGGCGCGCGCAGGAGGCGAAGGCCGGCCGGGTCTATGATTGCGGCGATCGTTCGGTGGCGGGTTACCCGTTCCGGTTCGAGGTCCGCTGCACCGATCCGAGCGTGATGCTGGTCTCGCAGACCGCCTCGCCGCAAATGGCGTTCGTGGCGCGGCTCGCCGAGATCCTGGTTGTGGCGCAGGTCTACGATCCCAAGCTCGTGATCGCCGAATTCAAGGGCCCGGCCACGATCGCCGAACGCGGCGCGCAGCCGACGCTGTCCGTGAGCTGGAGCAAGGGACGCAGCAGCGTCGTCGGGCTGCCGGCCGTGCCGCAGCGCGCCTCGCTGGTGTTCGACGATCTCGCCATCGACCGCACCGGCGGTGCCACGCCGGCGCCGCTGGCGCGGGTCAATCACATCGAGCTGCACGGCCGGCAGGTCGACGGCTCGGCGCCGGACAGTCCCGCGATCGAGACCGTGCTGCAGATTGCCGGCGGCACCTTGCAGGACGTGCATCCGCTGCTGGCCCAGCCGTTCACCGCCGACATCCATGCGCGGCTCAACGGCCTGAAGGATTTCTCGCCAAAACCCTGGCCGGATCGCTTCCGCGAGATCCAGGCGGCCGGCGGCAGCGTCGAGATCCAGCAGTCGCGGATCGAACAGGGCGATGTGCTGTCGGTCGCCGCCGGCACGCTGCGCCTCAACGCGCAAGGCCGCATCGAGGGCGAATTGCAGATGACGGTCGCCGGCCTCGAACGCGTCATCCCCGCGCTCGGCATCGACAAGATGCTGGAGGAAGGCGTGCCGCAGTCGACGCTCGATCGCGTCGCGCCGGGCGTGAAGAGCCAGGACCTCAGCAATCTCTTCGGCGCGCTGGATCGCGCCATCCCCGGCCTCGGCAAGGTGATCAAGCAGAACGCCAATGCCGGCATTTCCGCCGGCATCAATTCACTCGGCACCGAGGCCACGCTCGAAGGCAAGAAGGCGCGCAGCTTCCCGCTGCGCTTCGCCGACGGCGCGGTGTTCTTGGGCCCGCTGAAAGTCGCGCAGATCCCGCCGTTGTTCTGAACTACGGCGGATTGCGCTGACGCGAACTCGCCCACGCACTGTCAGGCGTGCTCAAACGGGCCGACCTCGCGGATCACCTTGCAGATCTGCAGGAAGCCGCTGGCATAGAACTCGGCGTGTCCCCGCTTCATGGTTTTGACATGGTCGGGGTGATTGCGCCAGGCTTCGAGCGCCTCCTCCGAAGCAAAGCGAAACAAGGTGAGCTCCTCGCCATCCTCCGCCTTGAATGATTTGACCGACAGGAATCCCGGAAGGCGGCTGACAATGTCGTACATGCGTTCGCCCAGCCGGTTGTATTCGTCGAGTGCGGCGTTCTCCCGTAACTTCAAGTCGCCAACGACAATGACTTCACCGATCATGTTGCAGTCCTCCGTCGATCCAATGTCCGAGGCAGGTTGAAAACCATCGCCCGAATACAATTCGAAATCGCGATCGGTGTTGTTACGCCTCCACCCTGAGCGTTGCTCGCGCGCGTTATCGTCGATCACCGCGGTCTATTCCCGCCGTCGCGATGAGAAAAACGTGACCGGAATAATGCGCCCCGGCGCGAATATCACTCCCCGAATACCGCTCTCTCTCGCCTGAGGAAACAACCTCGTGTGGAGGAGAAGCGATGCGAATTCTCGGGGGAATTCTGCTCGGCAGCATGCTGCTGTCGGCGGGTCCGGCGTTGGCGGAGGACGATGCGTCCGAGCTGCGTGCGCTGAAGGCACGGCTCAAGCAACTCGAGCAGAAAATGGAGACGCAGGCGCGCAAGGAGGAGGCGCTGGCCGCGAGACAGAACGCAATTCAGAACGCGCAGATGACGGCGAAGGCGCCGGTGCCGTTCGATCCCTGCGCATCGGGCAAGCTCTGCTACAAGGGCGTCACCTTCACCTTCGGCGGCTGGGTCGATCTCACCGGCATCTATCGCAGCCGCAACCTCGCCTCCGATTCGGGCTCGGTCTACAATTTCATCCCGTTCCCGCAGAGCAAGAACTACAACACCGGCGAGTCGCGCTTCACCGCGCGCCAGACCCGCTTCTCGGTGCTCGCCGAAGCCAACGCCACGGAGAACGTTCACGTCGCCGGCTATGGCGAGCTCGATTTCGAGGGCGCTGCGCAGACCGCCAATTCGGTCGCGACCAATTCATTCAATCCGCGGCTGCGGCAGGCCAGCATCGAGATCGACCGCAGCGATCTCGGCCTGCATGTCCTCGCCGGCCAATCATGGTCGCTGAACACGCCGAGCAAGGCGGGCATCGATCCGCGAGGCGCCGATACGCCGGGCGTGATCGATTTCGAACTGGTGCCGGGCTTCATCGGCGCGCGTCAACCGGGCGTCCGGGCCTGGCAGGATATCGGGCCGGAGTTCAAGCTCGCGGTCTCGGCGGAGAACCCGCAGACATCCTTTTTCGGCGGCAACAACCCGCTGGTCGGCACGCCGGCGGTCGGCCCGCAGGGCGTGCTCAATCCGAACCTGCTGGTCAATCTCACCGGCCCGGGCGGCAGCTTCTTCAACAGCCTGAACAATGTCAGCCTCAACCACGTTCCTGACATCACCGTGAAGGGCGCGTGGGATCCGCGGCTCGGGCCCTACAAGCTGCATGTCGAGGCGTGGGCGCTCTACCGCGACTTCTATGATCGCTTCAACTTCGCCAATCACGACGTCAACACGGTGAGCTTCGGCGGCCATCTCTCGGCCGAGATCGCGCCGAAGCTGCTCGAGGTGCAGGCTTCCGCCTCCTATGGCGCGCTGGGCCGCTTCACCGCAACGCCATTCCCGGATGCAACCGTGCGCCAGGACGGCTCGATCCAGCCGCTGCCGATCACGGCCTTCCTGGTCGGCTCGGTCTGGCACACGACGCCGTCGCTCGATCTCTACGCCTATGCCGGGCTCGAAAAGACCAAGGCGACCTTCTCCAATGTCGGCACGGTGCCGTTCGGCTACGGCAATCCGCTCTACAACAACCTCGGCTGCAACATCGAGAACTCGCCGGCTGCGACCTGTAACGGCAACACTTCGGAGGTGAGGCAGTACACCGCGGGCTTCTACGACACGATCTTCAAGGGCTCCTACGGCACCATCAAGGCCGGCGCGCAATATTCCTACACCCAGCGCTTCGCCTTCCAGGGTGTCGGCGGCGCGCCCAAGACCGACGATCACATCGTCATGACCCAGATCCGCTACTACCCGTTCTAGTCCTCCGTGTCGCAAGACCCTCATGGTGAGGAGCGCGAAGCGCGTCTCGAACCATGAGGCCCGGTCCATGGCCTGCATCCTTCGAGACGCCCGCAAGCGCGGGCTCCTCAGGATGAGGGGAAGTCGGTAGTGACCATGATGGCTTCGCGCGCGGTGAACATTGATTCCGATGCGGCCAGAACCGATGTCGCTTCTGGAAAGGGAGGTGTCAGATGAGGATCGTGACCAGACCGAAGCAGAGGGCCATGATCGCGCGCGAATTGATGATGGTCAGCCGCGCCGCGCATGTGCTGCAGCGAACCGGGCTGGCGATGGCCGGTGCCATGGCCGGCACTTTCGTCGCCGCCCAGCTTGCCAAGGGCCATGTCGCTGTCTTCGGCACGCTGATCTTCATCGCGACGGCGATCGTGATCGGCGCCGCCGGCTTCTATCTCGGCATCGATATTCCCAAGCCCGCGATGCGCGGCACGGGGCGCATCGACGCCGTCGAGCTCATGAGCGCGGGCGGCATCTTCCTCGCCGCGCTGGCTGCACTGGTGTCGGTCTACGGCATCGTGTTCGACGAGATTCCGCCGCGCGCCTGGGAGTTCGTGATCGGCTCCTGGTGGTTCGGCGGCGGCATCATGCTGGCAACCGCCGGCCTCGTCGGCCGTCAGCGGCCGGCGCAGAAGGCCGCCGCGATGTCGACGGGCCAATCCGGGATCAACGATTGAGGCGGTGAGCACGGTCGCAGACCTGCGGCCCCGCTGCGCCAATCTGTCCCGTAGCTGCGACTGACCGATGCGATACCCTCACCAAGAAATCGGGGAGGGACTTCAATGCCAGCGACATTCAGCCGCCGTCACGTCATCGCTGCCGGAGCTGCCGGTGCCGCGATGCCCTTCCTGTCACGCGGCGCTTCGGCGCAGGCCGCCTGGCCCTCGCGGCAAATCCGCATGATCTGCAGCTATCCGGCCGGCGGGCAGACCGATCTTTTGGCACGCGCCTTCGGCGAATTCATCGCAAGGCAAGTCGGGCAAACCGTCGTCATCGAGAACAAGGCGGGCGCCTCCGGCTCGATCGGCGCCGCCGAGGTGGCGCGCGCCGCGCCTGACGGTCACACCATCCTGTGCTCGATCTCGACCACTTACGTGATGAACCGCGCGATGATGAAGAACCCCGGCTACGACATGGACAAGGATCTGACGCTGGTCAGCGTGATCCCGGGCGCCGGGCTGCTGCTGGTCGCGAGCCCGAAATTGGGGGTCAAGACACTGGCGGAATTCGTCGCCTATGCGCGCAGCAGCGGCAAGGTGAATTTCGGCACTTACAGCGCGGGCTCCGCGCCGCACATGACGATCAACGAGCTCAACAAGCAGTATGGCCTCACCATCGAGCCGATCCACTATCGCGGCGAGGCACCGATGTGGACCGGGCTCGCGGAAGGCACGCTCGATGTCGCGATGGGCAGCTACACCGCCGCGCAAACCGTGCTGCAGAGCAACCGGGGCGTCGTCTTCGGAGTTCACTCGAAGAAGGTCGACGCGATCCCCGAGATCAGGACGCTGCCCGAGCAGGGCGCGACGTCGAAGTTCTTCACCGTGAGCGGCTTCTCGGGCTGGGCGCTGCCGAAGACGACGCCGCAGCCGATCGTCGATCGGCTGTCGGAGATTTGCGTCGCCGCCAATAGCGACCCGAAGGTGAAGGAGGTCCTCGCGACCTTCGTGCTGGAGCCCGCGATCGGCTTCAAGGACAGCAATGCGCTGTATCAGCGCGAATTGCCGGTCTGGATGGAGGCCGCGCAGTCACTCGGCCTGCCGCCGGCCTAACGCGATCCGGAGCTGAAGGACGGCTGCATCGACGGTCACCATTCGTCGTAGAACCACTCCCTTGGGATTCGAGGCCGCGCCCTTGCGTATGGCGGCATAGACGTCCGCTCGGGCTTGCGCACGGCCGGAGCCGGCTGCGCCGGAGGCGGTGACGCCTTCTGCTCGGAAACCTTCGCGAGCGCCCGTTTCATCTCTTCCTGGCTCGCCTTGAGTTCCTCAATGGCTTTGGAGCTCTCGCGGGCCAGCTGTTGCTGGTTCGCCTTTAGTTGTTCGATGTTTCGCTCAACATTTGCAAGGTCGCGTGCGATCGTTTGCAGCAGCTGCGTCTGATCGGGAAGGGCTGTGTTGGCTGTCGGCGCGGCGTCCTGCGGCGGTGCGGTCTGAGGCAACGGCGTCGCTTGGGGCGGAGCGGCGTCTGCCGCGGCGACCTGAACGGCAGGTGGAGCGGGCTGCGCCGGAGGCTGCGGATCACCCGGCGGCAATGCTGGAGTTGAGACGAGCTGCGGCGCCCAACGGGCGACAAGCAGCTTGGCTTCCCCGCCATATGACGACTGCAACGCCAGGCCAGCGACAACGATACATGCTGCCACCGACAAGGCGGTGAGGGCTCGGAATATCGGTCTTCCGGGCGGCGATTGCGAGGCCGGTCCGGAAGAAGCAGGACTCGGCGCGGAAGAAGCAGGGTGAGGTCCGACCGAGGGCGGGTTTGGCTGCGCCGAAGGGCGGGGCGCGGCATCGCGCTCCATTCTTGCGAGCTGTTCACTCAAACGCGTGAGCTCTTCATCGGCGCGCGCAATCTGCCTGTGGGCTTCCGCGAGTCTTTCGTCGGCGCGCGCGCTCAGGCTATCGCTCGATCCAACTGGGTCCGGGGTGGGTGTGGAGTTCATTGACGTATCCCTTTCCGTCCAATGTCACCCAAGAGTACCGACTCGGCTATCCGTCAGGGGCGATCAGCCTCCAGCACTCGCTTCAGTCTTGTCCAAAGAATGGCCGGATGATAGCGCGCCTGAGGTCTCGTGATAATGGGGCGAGGTACCGGCCCGGGCTAGCCATCGGGGCAGCCTTGGGGGGTGTCCCTGGGGCAATGCAAGAGCCCTGGCCAGCGTAGTCTCAGGCGTCCCGCTCCACCAACTCGAAGGTGATGCCCTCGGGACCCTCGAACAGCCGGAGCTTCCGGCTGATGTAGTCCATCTCGTCGCTCAGCAGGGTGACACCGTTGGCCACCAGGTGCGCGGTGGCCGCCTCGATGTCGTCGACGCGGAAGGCGAGGTGGTTGAAGCCCAGCTTTCGCAGATTGGTCGGATGCACCTCCGGATCGGTCCCTGGGGGCGGGTCGAACTGAAGCAGCTGGATCTCAAAATCCGCTCCTTCCAGCGCGAGGGTGATGTGCTGCGCTTTCATGGCCGGCATGCCCATGTACCGGGCGGGAACGCCGCCGTCGATGGTCGCGACGTGAGTCTTCTTGAAGCCAAGCAGTGCGAAGAACGCGATCGCCGGGCCGGCATCTGCCACCGCGATTGTCACATGATCCGGGTTGAGTATCATCTGATCGCTCCCTGTCATCGGCGACGCGCCAGCTTACAGCTCTTCGGGCTGCTCGGGAATGACAACAGGAACTGCGACAAAACAACCCGAACCACCGCTGGTCATTGTTGCGCGATGCTGGGACGACGAGTCCCGTCAACCACACCCGCCGCGGAGCATGGGTCCCGGCCCCCGTGCGCAATTGCGCACTAGGCCGGGACGACGAATGGAGAGAAGTCGCCCCGGCTACTTCTTCAAATTCGCATGCGGGCGGCCGAAGTCGGGCGCGGCGGAGTCCTGGCCGGTCTCGACGATGCCGCGGCGGATGGCGCGGGTGCGGGTGAAGTGGTCGAACAGCGCTTCGCCGTCGCCGCGCCGGATCGCGCGGGTCAGCTTCGACAGATCCTCGTTGAAGGTGCCGAGCATCTCGAGCACGGCGTCCTTGTTGGCGAGGAATACGTCGCGCCACATCGTCGGGTCCGAAGCCGCGATGCGGGTGAAGTCGCGGAAGCCGCCGGCGGAGAACTTGATGACCTCGGATTCCGTCACCTGCGCCAGCTCGTCGGCGGTGCCGACGATGGTGTAGGCGATCAGATGCGGCAGATGGCTGGTGATCGCGAGCACGAGGTCATGATGGTCGGGCGTCATGATCTCGACCTTGGCGCCGAGCGCGGCCCAGAACGCGCGCAACCGGTCGGTCGCCGCGGGATCGGTGCCTTCGGGCGGGGTGAGGATGCACCAGCGGTTGATGAACAGCTCGGCGAAGCCGGAATCCGGCCCCGAATGCTCGGTGCCGGCCACCGGATGCGCCGGGACGAAGTGGACGCCGTCAGGCAGATGCGGCGCCATGTCCTTGACGACGGCGCCCTTCACCGAGCCGACGTCGGAGATGATGGCGCCGGGCTTGAGATGTCCGGCGATCTCGGCGGCGACCGGGCCGCAGGCGCCGACCGGGATGCAGAGGATGACGAGGTCGGCATCCTTCACCGCCTCGATGTTGGTCTCGACGACGCGATCGACGATGTCGAGCTCGGCGACGCGCGCACGCGTCTTCTCCGAGCGCGCGGTGGTCACGATCTCGCCGACCAGCCCTTGCGCGCGCGCGCCGCGCGCGATCGAGCCGCCGATCAGGCCGAAGCCGACGAGCGCGATGCGTTTGAAGAGGGGAGCCGTGGTCACGATGTCACTTTCCGGCCAGGAAGTCGCGCAGCCCCTCGACCACGAGGCGGTTGGCTTCCTCGGTGCCAATGGTCATGCGCAGCGCATGCGGCAGCTTGTAATTGTTGAGTGCGCGCAGCACGAGGCCGCGCCGCGTGAGATAGGCGTCGGCTTCCGCCGCGGTCTTGCCCTTGTCGGTCGGGAAATGGATCAGCACGAAATTGGCGACGCTCGGCGTCACCTTCAGCCCGAGCTTGCCGATCTCCTCGGTCAACCAGTTGCGCCATTGTTCGGTGTGGGTCCGCGACATTTGCACATGCGCCGTGTCCTCGATCGCCGCCACCGCCGCCAGCATCGCAGGGGTCGTGACGTTGAACGGACCGCGGATGCGGTTGCAGGCATCGACGATATGCGCCGGCCCGAACATCCAGCCGACCCGCAGCGCCGCAAGGCCGTGGATCTTCGAGAAGGTGTGCGTCACCACCGTGTTGTCCGTGGTCGCGACCAGCTCGATGCCGAGCTCGTAGTCGTTGCGCGAGACGTAGTCGGCATAGGCGGCATCGAGCACCAGCAGCACATGCGACGGCAGCGCGGCGCGCAGGCGCTTGACCTCGTCGAACGGGATGTAGGTGCCGGTCGGATTGTTCGGGTTGGCGAGCCAGACCAGTTTTGTCTTCGGCGTCACCACCTTGAGGATGGCGTCGACGTCGGCGGTGAAATTGGTCTCGGCCGCGATCACGTTCCTGGCGCCGTTCGCCATGGTGGCGATCGGGTAGACCAGGAAGCCGTGGGTGGTCGAGATCGCCTCGTCGCCGGGGGCGAGATAGGTGTGCGCCAAGAGATTGAGGATCTCGTCGGAGCCGGCGCCGCAGATGATGCGGTCGGGATCGAGCCCGTAGGCGCGGCCGATCGCCTCGCGCAGCACGCGCGAGGTGCCCTCCGGATAGTCCTCGAGATGGTCAGCCGCGGCCTTGTAGGCCGCGATCGCCTTCGGAGACGGACCGAACGGCGTCTCGTTGGCGGACAGCTTGAACACCTTGCGGCCCGGTTCCGGCACCGGGCTCTTGCCGGGCGTGTAGGGCGCAATATCGAGGATGCCGGGGTTCGGCACGGGGCGGGACATCATCAACTCCGAACAGAGCGTTTTCGAGCGACGTGGATACCGGTTCGCGTGAAGAAAACGCGTCAAAACAAAAGCCTGGACGGGCGGCTGGCTCTACCTTCAGGTCCTGGCCGATCCGTTAGAGGGCACCGTATAGCGCGTTGCGTGGCTGCCGACGAGGGCCGACGAGCGCACCGAGGCGCCGGCCTTGATCAAGGCGAGCTTGATGGCCTCGAAACCCTTGTTAGTCAGGTCTTGCCCGGTGACCGAGACCAGCAGCGCCGCGCCGTCGAAGGCGGTGTCGGGGACCGCGACGATCTCGGCGAGCGGCGCCAGCGCGCGGGCGACATCGGCGTTCCAGCCGGAGACGCGCACGCTCCAGGTCTGCACCTCGGTGACCATGGCGTCGTCGGCGACCCGCGAGATCACGAACACCGGCAGCGCGGCGGGATGGTCGGCGCGTTCGAGGAACGGCAGCCGCGCGATGATCTTCGGCGCGCCACTGGCCTCGAGCGCATTCCACCACGGCGTGCGGCTCGCGATCGCGGAGACCAGCGCGAGGTCGCCCTTCGACTTCGCCACCGCCTCGACCGCGGCCTGCGCGCTGAAATGCGAGACGTAAGGCACCACGAAGCCGAAGTGAAAGCGCGCCGAGTCGCGCATGGCCGACTCGCCGACGGAAACATCGGCATGCACCGCGAACGGCGCCTGCACATAGGTGAAGGTCGAGATGATGACGCGCCAGATGCTCTCGATGGTGTCGAGCGGCAGGATGCCGCGATGACGCCGCACCAGTTCGCGCATCATGCTGGCCTCGCGCGCCGGGCGGAATGCGGAGCCGACCTCCTGGGTCTTCTTGACCTGGATCAGGCGGTCGATGATGTCGCCGCGCGCCATCAGCAGGCGGTGAACCTGCTCGTCGATCGCATCGATTTCCTTGCGCAGCTCCTGCAGCGAGGGCGGCGACGGGGGTGGGTTGGACATGCTCTCAAACCTTGTCGTCGGGGCGGCCCGTTGCCGCGTCGGACAGGGTCCCTGATTAGGAAAGACGGGCAGCGAAAGCAAAGAGAAACGTCGCAGGCGTGCCTTGCGCATTCGGTTAACCAATTGGCCGTGGGCAGGGCTGTCTTGACGCCGGGGGGCGCGGGGACTACGTTCCCTGCGTCCCGTGGTCATTTGAGCCGGCCGGCTTGCAGCCACGTTAAACAACTCGCTAAACAGGCCGGGGACCTTATCAGCTCCCGGCCGAACCTTTGTTCAGGCCGGGTTTTTTATTGGCCTGAGGTCCGTCGAGCCCTCCCGCGCGGAGGCAGGGTCGCCTAGATGAGCAACGTGCGTCCGATACCGAGCCCACAAACCCAAAGCGATGATCGCGCCCATGAGGCCGACCATCCGTCGTCACTGGTGGCGAAGTTCGGGATGGACCAGCCGCTCAAGCTCGATTGCGGCGTCGATCTCGCACCGTTCCAGATCGCCTACCAGACCTATGGCGAGCTCAATGCCGACCGCTCCAACGCGATCCTGGTCTGCCACGCGCTGACCGGCGATCAGCATGTCAACAACATCCATCCCGTCACCGGCAAGCCCGGCTGGTGGGAGACCATGGTCGGCGCCGGCCGGCCGATCGATCCCGAAAAATACTTCATCATCTGCTCCAATGTGATCGGCGGCTGCATGGGCTCGACCGGGCCCGCGTCGCTGAATCCCGCGACCGGCAAGGTGTGGGGACTTGATTTCCCGATCATCACCATCCCCGACATGGTGCGCGCGCAGGCGATGCTGATCGACCGCCTCGGCATCACGACGCTGTTCTGCGTGGTCGGCGGCTCGATGGGCGGCATGCAGGTGCTGCAATGGACCGCGGCCTATCCGGAGCGCGTGTTCTCGACGCTCGCGATCGCCTGCTCGACGCGCCACTCGGCGCAGAACATCGCGTTCCACGAGCTCGGCCGCCAGGCCGTGATGGCCGATCCGGACTGGCGCGGCGGCCGCTATGTCGACGAGGACACCCATCCGCATCGCGGATTGGCAGTGGCGCGGATGGCCGCGCACATCACCTATCTCTCGGACGCCGCGCTGCATCGCAAGTTCGGACGGCGGATGCAGGACCGCGAGCTGCCGACCTTCTCGTTCGATGCGGATTTCCAGGTCGAGAGCTATCTGCGCTACCAGGGCTCGTCCTTTGTCGAACGGTTCGACGCCAACTCCTATCTCTATCTGACCCGTGCGATGGACTATTTCGACATCGCCGCCGACCACAACGGCGTGCTGGCGAAGGCGTTCACCGGCATCCAGACCCGGTTCTGCGTGGTGTCGTTCACCAGTGACTGGCTGTTTCCGACCTCGGAATCGCGCGCGCTGGTGCATGCGCTGAACGCGTCGAGCGCGCGGGTGTCGTTCGCCGAGATCGAGACCGACAAGGGGCACGACGCCTTCCTGCTCGACGTGCCCGAATTCCTCGAGATCTCCCGCGCTTTCCTGCTGGCCGCAGGCAAGGCGCGCGGATTGAAGGACGGCGGCCAGTCATGAGCATGCAGCAGACATTGCCCTTGCCGGGCGTCGCGCCGGAGCGGACCGGCGGCTATCGCACCGATCATCTGCTGGTCGCCGACATGGTGCGGCCAGGCTCGCGCGTGCTCGATGTCGGCTGCGGCGACGGCGAGCTGCTGCAACTGCTGGAGAGCCGCGGCATCGACGGCCGCGGCATCGAGCTGTCGCGCGAGGGTGTCAACGGCTGCGTCGCCAAGGGGCTCGCCGTGGTGCAGGGCGATGCCGACACCGATCTCGTCAACTATCCCGACGATGCGTTCGACTACGTGATCCTGTCGCAGACCTTGCAGGCGACGCGGCAGCCCAAGGTGGTGCTGGAAAATCTGCTGCGGATCGGCCAGCGCGCCATCGTCTCGTTCCCGAATTTCGGATTCTGGAAGATGCGGCTGCAGCTCCTGATCGGCGGCCACATGCCGCGGACCGAGAATTTGCCGGCGAGCTGGTACGACACCTCGAACATCCATTTCTGCACCATCAAGGATTTCGTGCAGCTCTGCGAGGAGATCAACGTCAAGATGGAGCGCGCGGTCGCGCTCGATCTCTACGGCCGCCCGGTGCCGCTCAACCTGCCGTGGTGGGTGTGGAACATGTTCGGCGAGCAGGGCGTGTTCCTGCTCAGCCGGGGTGGGCAGGGGAAGTGACGTCTTGGCGTCATTCCGGGTTCACGCTTCGCGTGCCCCGGAATGACAAGACTACACCGGCGCCGCCACCAGCGACCGCGGATCGCGCACCGGCCAGCGGCCGGCCTCGACCAGCGCGATGAAGCGCTCGACCATCTCGTTGAACAGCGCCGGCTCCTCGAGGTTGAGCACGTGACCCGACTTCGGGAAGAAGGAAAGCCCGGCGGCCGGCAGATGCTGCTTCAGGAACATGCTGGGCGCGATGCAATTGTCGTCCTCGTCGCCGCACAGGATCAGCGCCGGCGTTGACACACGCTTGATGGCGTCGGTCATGGTGTAGATCGAGGGCCGGCCGCCCTGGAAGCTGCGCATCGTGTTGGCGGAGCCCCTGGCGTCGTGGCGGGCGAGTGCGGCGTAGAAGTCGGCGTGGCCGCGCGGATCCTTGATCAGGAACGGAATCCGGCTCGGCGCCTCGCGCGTCACCTTGGCGACCTCGACCGAGCCGATGCTCTCGTATTGCTCGGCATTGGCGCGGCACTGCGCGCGGAAGGCATCGAGATTCTCGAGGCTCGAGCCGGAGCCGACGGCGGCCAGCGTCATCGACAGCGCGCGCTCCGGCGCATTGAGCGCGACCTGCAGCGACGAATAGGAGCCCATCGAGAGCCCGACGAAATGCGCCCTTGCGATGCCAAGATGGTCGAGCACGGCGAGCGCGTCGGTATAGAAGTGCTGGTAGGTGTAGACGTCGGCGCTCGGCGGCACATCCGACGGCGTGTAGCCGCGCGCCGAATAGGCGATGCAGCGGTGGCCGCGCGCGAAGTAGCGCATCTGCGCTCCCAATTGGTGTGATCAGCGGCAAACTCGTGCAGGAAGATGATCGGGCTGCCGCTGCCGGCCTCTTCGAAATGGAGGCGGACATGATCTTTCGTCGTGGCGTAGGGCATTGAAATTCTCCTCTCGTTGGCCGCCTCCAGATTTGCAGTTAATTTTCAAGGCCGCAATGCGGCAGTTCCGGTTCCTTTCTCGTCATCGATTCATCGCGGAATGACCCAGAAATTGTTCCCGCAGTGCCGCATGAAATCTTCCTCGCGCCATCCCGATTTTCAAAACCACCGCCGTGTTCCCCCGGGAACGCGACGGGGAATTGGGGGGCGTTATAGAGGATCTAGTGAAGTATGGTTCAGTTGCTTGCGTGTCGCCGGTCGCTTCGTGTTTTGGCGCTGGCTCTGTGTTCGCTCACTCTCGCCGTAATCTCCGCCGCTCCGGCATCCGCCCGTCCGCACCATTCACGTCACGCGCATTCGGCCCATGCCGGCCATCACGCGCGCCACTATGCCCATCGTCATTACGGGCGCACAGCGCGGCTGTCGCGCGCCGAGCGCCGCGCCCTCGCGCAGCCGGGCGGGATCGTCGAAACCAACGCAGCGCCGTTGCCCGGCAGCGCTGACCCCGTGCCCAACACCGGCGGCGTCAGTGCGGCAGGCGGCTTCGGCTCGTCCGGCATCGTGGCCGAGGCGCGCCGCTATCTCGGCGGCAATCCGACCGGTCGCTCAAGCCTGTGGTGCGCCCGCTTCATGAACATGGTGCTGCAGCACACCGGCCATCGCGGCACCGGCTCCGACATGGCGAGCTCGTTCGCCAAATACGGCACGCGCGTTTCGGGACCGCAGGTCGGCGCCATCGCCGTGATGAGCCGCCGCGGCGGCGGCCATGTCGGCATCATCACCGGCGTCGATGCCAAGGGCAATCCGATCATGATCTCGGGCAACAGCGGCCACCGCGTCCGCGAGACGCCGGTCTCGCGCGGCCGGATCTACGCCTATGTGATGCCGACCAACTGACCGGTCGAAAGCGGGGCAGGGCGCGCACGCGCCTTGCCCGGCCTACGACGCGACAGGTCCCTCGGCGGCAATCGTGTTGCCGACGGCGGCGGCGCCATCGCTGATGATCTCGGCGTAGATGCCGCATTCATTGTTGCCGAAGCGTTGCATCAGCGTGTTCGGCACCGAGAGGTCGCGCGCGCCGGTATCGGGATCGACATTGACCGCGGCGCAGCGGGTGATGCGCTTTACCACCCTGGCCCGCGCGCTGCCGATCGCGATGGTCTGGTCGAGCAGGCTGGCTTCATGCCAGGCCGGCCAGCCCTCGACATAGAGATTGGCGCGGAAGCGCAGCGGATGGACCGGCGCCTGCACCATCTCCTCGATCGCCCGCAGGCTGGCCAGATTGATGATCGAGACCACCTTGCGCGGCACGTCGGAGAAACTGTGCCCGGGGCTGACCAGGACCTTGGGCGGTCCCTTGATCTGGCCGGTGTGACGGTCGGCGAAATAGCGCTCGATGGCTGCGCGGCCTTCTGCGGTCTCGAGGTTGCCCTGGGCCACCATCGCGCCATCCCGGCGCAGCGTCAGTACATGGCTGTCATCGTCGAAATGGGCGCGCAGCGGCGCCAGCCACTCATCCCGCTGCAGCATCAGGAAATGCGGCTTCGGCAGCCACTTCGGCGCCGAGGGATCGAAGCCGCTCGGGCCGTTCTCGATCGCATAGCGGCGATCCGAGCGGAGCGTCTCGCCGATCTTGAGCTCTGCGTGCGGCAGCGGCTCGGGCGTGAGACCCTTGACGGGGTAGCGATAGATGCCGGTGATCCTGGCGGAGGAAGCGTGCGTGTTGTCCATTCGCCCGCTCTAGCCTGTTTGGCGTGCGAGGAGAACTGCCGCCTGCGGGAAGGTACTAGGGTCCAGACTCATTAGATCCACCATACAAGAGCTGCGGTGAGGCAGACGGAGGCGAGATAGTTTCGCGCCAGCCTGTCATAACGGGTCGCGATACGCCTGAAGTCCTTCAGCCGGTTGAATGCACTCTCGATGCGCCAGCGCAGTTTGTAGAGGCGCTTTGAGAAGCTGTAGGGTTGTTTGCGATTGCTGCGGTTTGGAATGACCGGCTTGGTTCCGCGCGCATCCAGCTCCTCGCGCAATTCGGCGCTGTCATAGGCCTTGTCGCCGAGCATCCGTTTCGGAGGCTTGACCCTGCGGATCAGGCGTTCTGCGACCGGACAGTCGTGCGCTTCACCTCCGGTCAACAAAATCGCGATCAGGCGTCCCTTAGCATCTGCAAGTGCGTGTATCTTCGTGTTGCGCCCTCCGCGCGAGCGGCCAACAGCCTGCTTCTGCTCCCCCCTTTTCCGCCCGCTGCTGAGCGATGCGCTTTGACGTGCGTGGAGTCGATCATCTGCGTGTCTATCGATCGACCGTTGCCGGCAAGCGTGCGGAACAGGCTTTCCCATATGCCGCGCCGCGCCCACCGGGCGAAGCGATTGTAGATCGTTGTCGGAGGCCCGTAGGCTTCGGGGCAATCGGACCAGCGGCAGCCGCTTTTCAGCACATGTATAATGCCGCTGATAATGCGGCGATCGTCCTGCCGCTCGACACCGCGCACATCGGTTGGCAAGTGAGGTTCGATCCGCTGCCACTGCTCGTCGCTCAGCCAAAACAAACTCCTACTCACGATCCCAATCCTTCCCCAAAAGAGAATCAGTATCGTATTGTCGGAGCAGAACAATTAATGAGTTCTCACTCTAGTCGGCGCGCGCCGCTCCAGGCGCGTCCAGCAGGCGCTGCATGAACACGAGATCGAGCCAGCGGCCGAACTTGCGTCCGACCTCCGGCATCCGGGCGACCTCGACGAACCCGGCCTGCGCGTGCAGCCGGAGCGAGGCCGGATTGCCGCCGTCGATGCCGGCGATCATGACGTGCTTGCCGAGCGCGGTGGCCGCGGCGATCAGTTCGTCGACGATGATTCGGCCGAGGCCGCGGCCGCGATGATCGGCATGGATATAGACGCTATGCTCGACGCTGTAGCGGTAGCCCGGGAACGCCCGGAAGTCGCCGAACGTGCCGTAGCCGTGCACCACAGGCCCTTCGGCCGCAACCAGCACCGGGTAACCCAGCGCCAGCCGGGCCTTCATCCAGGCCAGCCGCTCGGCGTCGGAATCCTGCTTCTCCGTCCAGATCGCGTTCGAGTTGGCGACCGCCTCATTGAAGATCGCGGTAATTGCCGGGATGTCCTGCTCGGTGGCGGGGCGGATAATCATCGGTGGTTCCTTGACGGGCCTCTTGAACGGACCGCATCGTCTACTATATAAGACGGTATGTCAATTATAGAGGACAAGGCCGATGAGGCTCTCGGGCGGCGGGTTCGCGCCGAACGGGAGGGCCGCGGCTGGTCGCTGGCGGACCTCGCCGGGCGGGCAGGCGTGTCCAAGGCCATGCTGAGCAAGATCGAGCGGGCGGAGGCAAGCCCGACGGCGGCGACGCTGTCGCGGATCGCCACAGCCTATGGGGTGACCATGGCCGCGCTGTTCGAGGTTGCCTCACACAATTCCCGCCTGCAGCGGGCCAAGGATCAGCCGGTCTGGCGCGATCCGAAGGCGGCCTATCTGCGGCGGCAGGTGTTCCTGCATCCGGCCAATCCGCTGGAGCTGGTGGAGATCGAGCTGCCTGCGAGGCAGGAAGCCGGCTTTCCCGCCAGCGCCTATCACCTGGTCCGCCAGGTGGTGTGGGTGATCAGCGGCCGCCTCATTTTGATGGAAGGGGCGGAGCGCCACGAGCTCGCTGCGGGTGACCGCGTCGAGCTTGGTCCGCCGTCGGACATCGTCTTCCGTAACGAAACCGCTCAGCCCTGCCGCTACCTTGTCGCCATCGTGCGGCGCTGAGCTTCATCGGGTGAAATCGCAGGCTGCGGCTCTTCCGTTTTGGAACCAAGTGCCCACATCTGCGGCAAGCCTGAAAGATGATGGCGACGACCAGAGGCTGGTTGAGGAACGTCAATGCGGCCCGCGGAAACCCAATGAAGATGCCGGAACCATGCCTGAATGGGTGGTGACGGCAGGCCGAGGGAAAACGAATGAACATTGAGAAGTACACCGAGCGCGCGCGCGGATTCATCCAGTCTGCCCAGTCGCTCGCAATGCGTGACGGTCACCAGCAGTTCTCGCCGTTGCATCTGTTGAAGGTGCTGCTGGACGACAATGAGGGACTCGCCGGCGGTCTGATCGACCGTGCTGGCGGTAATTCCAGAGCAATCCTGAAAGCGATCGAAGAGGCGCTGAACAAGCTGCCGAAGGTCTCGGGCAATGGTGCCGGGCAGGTCTACCTGTCGCCGGAACTGGCGCGTGCCTTCGATGCGGCGGAAAAGGCCGCCGACAAGGCCGGCGACAGTTTTGTCACCGTCGAGCGGCTGCTGCTCGGGCTCACGCTCGAGAAGGGCAGCGAGGCCGCCTCCATCCTGAGCAAGGGCGGCGTCACGGCGCAGAACCTGAACGCGGCGATCGAAGCGCTGCGCAAGGGCCGCACCGCTGACAGTGCGACCGCCGAGAATGCTTACGACGCGCTGAAGAAATATGCCCGCGACCTGACCCAGGCCGCGCGCGACGGCAAGCTCGACCCGGTGATCGGCCGCGACGAGGAGATCCGTCGTACCATCCAGGTGCTGTCGCGGCGGACCAAGAACAATCCCGTCCTGATCGGTGAGCCCGGCGTCGGCAAGACCGCGATCGTCGAGGGCCTGGCGCTGCGCATCCTCAACGGCGACGTGCCGGAGAGCCTGAAGGACAAGAAGCTGCTGTCGCTCGACATGGGCGCCCTGATCGCCGGCGCGAAATATCGCGGCGAGTTCGAGGAGCGGCTGAAGTCCGTCCTGCAGGAGGTCTCGACCGCCGAGGGCGGCATCATCCTGTTCATCGACGAGATGCACACGCTGATCGGCGCCGGCAAGACCGACGGCGCGATGGACGCGTCCAACCTGTTGAAGCCGGCTCTCGCGCGCGGCGAGCTGCACTGTATCGGTGCGACCACGCTCGACGAGTACCGCAAGCATGTCGAGAAGGATGCGGCGCTGGCCCGCCGGTTCCAGCCGATCTATGTCAGCGAGCCGACGGTCGAGGACACCATCTCGATCCTGCGCGGCCTGAAGGACAAGTACGAGCAGCATCACGGCGTGCGCATCACCGACTCCGCGCTGGTGGCCGCGACCACGCTGTCGAACCGCTACATCACCGACCGCTTCCTGCCCGACAAGGCCATCGACCTGATGGACGAGGCGGCAGCGCGGCTGAAGATGCAGGTCGATTCCAAGCCGGAAGAGCTCGATTCGCTGGATCGCGACATCATCCGGCTCAAGATTGAGCAGGAGGCGCTGAAGAAGGAGAATGATGCCGGCTCCAAGAGCCGCTTGCAGACCCTGGAGAAGGAGCTCGCCGGGCTCGAGGAGCGGTCGACGGCGCTGACGGCGCGCTGGAGCGCGGAGAAGAACAAGCTCTCCAATGCCCAGAAGCTGAAGAGCGAACTCGATGCGCTCCGCGTCGAGCTTGCCAATGCGCAGCGTCGCGGCGAATTCCAGAAGGCGGGCGAGCTGGCCTATGGCCGGATTCCCGAGCTGGAAAGGAAGCTCGCCGATATCGAGGCGCAAGAAAACAGCAAGCCGAACGGCGGCGAGATGATGGAGGAGGCGGTCACCGCCAACCACATCGCGCAGGTCGTCTCGCGCTGGACCGGCGTGCCCGTCGACAAGATGCTCGAGGGCGAAAAGGACAAGCTCCTGAAGATGGAGGACAGTCTCGCCAGGCGCGTCGTCGGCCAGGCCGAAGCGGTGCGGGCGGTGGCAACCGCCGTGCGCCGTGCCCGTGCGGGCCTGCAGGATCCGAACCGGCCGACCGGCTCGTTCATGTTCCTAGGCCCCACCGGCGTCGGCAAGACCGAGCTGACCAAGGCGCTCGCCGCTGACCTGTTCAACGACGAGACCGCGATGGTCCGCCTCGACATGTCCGAGTTCATGGAGAAGCACTCGGTCTCGCGGCTGATCGGTGCGCCTCCCGGCTATGTCGGCTACGATGAGGGCGGTGCCCTGACCGAAGCCGTGCGGCGGCGGCCCTACCAGGTCGTGCTGTTCGACGAGATCGAGAAAGCGCATCCCGACGTCTTCAACGTGCTGTTGCAGGTGCTCGACGACGGCCGCCTGACCGATGGTCAGGGCCGTACCGTCGACTTCCGCAACACGCTGATCATCATGACCTCGAATCTCGGTTCGGAATTCCTGGTGAATCAGCCGGAGGGTGAGGACACTGCGGCGGTCCGCGATCAGGTGATGGGCGTCGTGCGGGCGCATTTCAGGCCGGAATTCCTGAACCGCATCGACGAGATCATTCTGTTCCACCGCCTGCAGAAGAGCGAGATGGGCCGTATCGTCGAGATCCAGTTCGCGCGGCTGACCAGGCTGCTCGAGGATCGCAAGATCGAGCTCACGCTGGACGCCAAGGCGCGGGACTGGCTCGCCGAGAAGGGCTGGGATCCAGCTTACGGCGCCCGCCCGCTGAAGCGGGTGATCCAGCGCAGCGTGCAGGATCCGCTGGCCGAGATGATCCTCGCCGGCGAGGTCAAGGACGGCGATCACGTCGTGATCTCGGAGAAGGGCAACGTGCTGACCTTCAACGGTCAGGTGCCCAAGACCGCCGAGGTCGTGCAGTTCGAGGCCCCGGTCTCGAAGCGCAAGCTGAACTGAGTGCAATAACGAGAACCCTCCCCGCATGCCGCGGGGAGGGCTTTCTTCGCAAATTATTCCTGCGGAACGATCGGCGGTGACGGCTCGTCGTCCGCGCTGGGCTCGAGTTCGGACAGGATGTCGACCAGCTCGCGGGCGCGGCCTGTGGCCAGCGGCCTGCCGGCATTGATCAGCGGCTCGTCATTGGCGAGCCAGGCCTGCGCCTCGGCGAGCTCGGCGACGGTTGCGCCCGATGCGATGATTCTGGCGATGGTGACATCGTCGGCGTGGCCGACCGATTTGAGCACGTCGTCACGGGTGAGCTGCGTCATGGTACAAATCCTCGTGCATATTTTCGTTGAGCACGACCAAACCCCCGCCCGCCGGTGATCCCCGCCAGCGGGTAGGGATGCATGGTTTCAAGGCCTCAGCTGTGCGTTGTGAGCCGAGGCGGATGCTGGGACATTACCCAGAGCTCGATCGCCGCAAGGACTGCGACGGCGATGCCGATCACTACGTGCACGGTCGTCGCGGTGGTCATTCCCTGGAAACCCAGGACCCAGGGCGAGACCAGCGCCCAAAGCCCGACGATGAGGTTCAGCCACTCCTCCCAGACCGCGAATGCCGCGAGCGCGGCGATCGCAAGGACCGCCATCACGAGGCCGACGATGTGGGCGTTGGTGGAAACCATTCCGGCGTCGAACTTGAGCAGCCATGGCGAGAGGAAAAGAATCGCGCCGAGGATCAGGTTTGCGACGTCGCACAGTTTTGCGTTCGTCCAGTTCTCCATGACACCCTCCATTGGAGGTTTCACTGCTGAATCAACCAGATGATCGCCGTTCGGGTTCCCATCCCATGGTGCGAAATTTATTGAAACTGGCGGAGCGCCGGCCCGGAAAACGGCATCAGCGGTTGGTGATGGAGCGCGTCTGCGACGTGGAGCTCGTGGCATCCGAGACGATTCGCGAGCTGCCGCGGCTGGACATCTGGGCCTCGATCCGGTCGCGCTCCTTCTCGAAGTTCGCCAGCATCGGGCCTTCGAGCGAACGGCCGCGCGGCAGCTTCACGCGCATCGGGTCGACGAATCGGCCGTTGACCAGGATTTCGTAGTGGACGTGCGGGCCGGTCGACTGGCCGGTCGAGCCGACGAAGCCGATCACCTGGCCCTGCCGCACCTTCTTGCCGATCTCCATGCCCTTGGCGAAGGCCGACATGTGGCCGTAGGCCGTCTCATAGCCATTGGCATGCTTCATGCGGATATATTTGCCGTAACCGCCCTCGTATCCGACCTTCTCGAGCACGCCGTTGCCGGACGCGAAGATCGGCGTGCCGTAGGCGGTGGCCCAGTCGACGCCGGTGTGCATCTTCACATAGCCGAGGATCGGGTGGCGGCGCCCGCCGAAGCCCGACCGCATGATCGCGTTGTTGACCGGCTTGCGCACCAGGAACTTCTTCGCGCTCTTGCCGGTCTCGTCATAATAGTCGACGAGGCCGTCGTCCGAACTCTGGAATCGGTAGTATTTCTTGGTTTCGCCGCCCACGGTCAGCGCAGCGTAGAGCACTTCGGTCTTTTCGGTGCTGGTGACGCCCTCGTCCTCGCCGGCAAAAAACACGTCGAACGAGTCGCCGGGCTGTACCTTGCGCTGGAAATCGACGTCATAGGAGTAGATCTTGACCATGTCTTCGATGACGGTCGGCGGCACCTTGTTGCGCAGCGCGGTCTCGTAAATGCTCTGATAGAGCCGCACGCCGCTGCCATCATCCTCGTCATCGTCGCTGGAATTGTCGGCGGTCTCGGTGACGGTGTTCATGCTCTGCACGTCGACGGCAACGTATTTGCCGAGATCGGACAGCGCAGCGACGGCCTCGATGACCGATTCGTTGGCGACGATCACGCGATAGGGCTGCAGCCTGACATTCGGTCCGGGAGCCGCCGGCGCCATCAGGATTCGTACCTTCTGGCCTTCCTTCAGGCCGCCGTCGCGGCCGCGCGGGCCGAGCGTCGCGGCGATCGCCTTCGCCTCGTCGGGCGTTGCGCCCTGATCGCGCAGGATCGAGGTGATGCTGTCGCCCTTCTTGACGAGGTGAACCCGCTCACCGACCGGATTGCCGCCGGTGACCTGCTCTTTGGTCTTCGGCAGCAGGGTGACGTTTTCCGGCACCACGCGGGTCTCGAAGCCGGCATAGGGATCGGAGGTGTTGCCCTCGGTGGCGTAGGCCATCCTCATGTCGGGGCCGGCGCCACTCGCGTCAGCCGCTGCATTGGCGAGTGAAGCGTAGCGCACCGAGCCGCCGGAGCCGCGCCAGTTGGCGGCGTCGCGGACCCGCATCAGCACGTCGTCGAGCGCGACGACGGCGGCGAGCTTGGCTTTCGGCAGCACGGAGCCGAGATCCTTGGTGACGAACGAGACCTCGGCGTCGGGCTCGGCCGCGGCATTCGGATCCTCGGCCGCCGCCGGCGTGTCGGAGCCGACATCGGTCAGCAGACGCTGCGCGTTGAACGCGGGGATTTTTGCCGACAGGTCGCTCGTGGTCATCGAGAGATTGCCGGAAATTCGGATGAAGGGCCGTACCCGCATCACGTCGCGATTGCCGACGCGGGTCACGGTCGACACGCGCACCAGGCTGCGGGAAGCGGAGGATTCGCTGGGCGGCGGCAGGCGGTCGCCCTTGTGCAGGCTGACGACGCGATCATTGCCGGTGAACGCGCCGCGCAGCGCGCCTTCGACGCGCTCCGGCACCTTGGCGAAGGTCATCTCGCCGTCGAGCGACGCAAAAACGGCGCCGCCGATCAGGGCCGCGCCACATAGACCAGTCAGAATGGTGCCGCTGAACCATTGAACGGAGACACGGCGGCGATCGATCACCGCAGCCTCGGTGCCGTCGACCGAAAGCGGCGGTTCGTGACCGAGATCGATCATCCCGGTCTCGCGCCCAATGCCGCTTCCGCGTGACGCCCGTTGGCTCAACCCTGCATCCCCCCAAATTCCAGCAACTGCGATCGACCTCTGCTCGTCCTTGTCCCCACCTTGATCCCGTGACGAGGGATCTCGGCAGTGTGGCGAGCCACACGCATCGAATTCGAGAAGCCGATGGCCATTAGCTAGCCGCGATCTCGAACGTCAATGGTGTGCAGATCTCTCGATGTTGCTCGGCCGCGAAGGGAAGAGGCGACGGGTTCTCGGAGAAAATCGCCTGGTCCCCCAGAAAAACCGCCCCAGCCCCCACAGGTTACGAGCGGTTCAATGCATTCGTTATAGCCAGAACGTCGCAGGATTGTGGCTCAAGTGCGGCATTTGAGGTGGAAAAGCTTCCTTGAAAGCAGGTCGATGCCCGCCGCCCGGCCCGGGGCGGTTGGAACCCATTTTGGAGGGCCTCACGGGCTCCACGGCGACAAACTTTTTTTAAAGTTTTTTGCCGCGAGGGCTGGGTGGCGAATTTTTACCTCCGACCTAAGTCACGGAAAGCACGAGAATTTCTTCGCACTGCACAAGCGATTTGGGCGTGCGACGATTTGTTGACAATGGCCGTTGACAATCCCGAGGGGTGCGGACTATAAACCAACCACTGAGCGCGGCGCCGCCGGGTCACTGACCAAGGCGAGCGAACGCGCCACTGATGCTCCTCACTTCGATGAGTGACACAACAGCCGACATAAATCGGTTGGAGTTCATCGTCGGCCGGTGAAGGGTAGAACCACCCTCTAAGGGTGTGGGATCACCGGATCCCGGGCTGTTTGACAAGTAAAGATGAAGAAAGAGAAACGTGGACGGCGGAGTCCTTGCGTCTCTCGGAATACTTGAAAGCTTCGGCTTTTGACTTCTGAGAGTGGACGAAAGACTTCGGCGGTACACGTTTTAAAGGTTACACCATCGCTGCACACGATGTGAATCGTCAGCAGCTTGCCGGTTTCGGCCGGTGAAGAATGGTGGGACCTCGTCAAACGTTGTGATCAGCCGGTTCAAGGTTTCAAGTCCAACTTGAGAGTTTGATCCTGGCTCAGAGCGAACGCTGGCGGCAGGCTTAACACATGCAAGTCGAGCGGGCATAGCAATATGTCAGCGGCAGACGGGTGAGTAACGCGTGGGAACGTACCTTTTGGTTCGGAACAACTGAGGGAAACTTCAGCTAATACCGGATAAGCCCTTACGGGGAAAGATTTATCGCCGAAAGATCGGCCCGCGTCTGATTAGCTAGTTGGTGAGGTAATGGCTCACCAAGGCGACGATCAGTAGCTGGTCTGAGAGGATGATCAGCCACATTGGGACTGAGACACGGCCCAAACTCCTACGGGAGGCAGCAGTGGGGAATATTGGACAATGGGCGCAAGCCTGATCCAGCCATGCCGCGTGAGTGATGAAGGCCCTAGGGTTGTAAAGCTCTTTTGTGCGGGAAGATAATGACGGTACCGCAAGAATAAGCCCCGGCTAACTTCGTGCCAGCAGCCGCGGTAATACGAAGGGGGCTAGCGTTGCTCGGAATCACTGGGCGTAAAGGGTGCGTAGGCGGGTCTTTAAGTCAGGGGTGAAATCCTGGAGCTCAACTCCAGAACTGCCTTTGATACTGAAGATCTTGAGTTCGGGAGAGGTGAGTGGAACTGCGAGTGTAGAGGTGAAATTCGTAGATATTCGCAAGAACACCAGTGGCGAAGGCGGCTCACTGGCCCGATACTGACGCTGAGGCACGAAAGCGTGGGGAGCAAACAGGATTAGATACCCTGGTAGTCCACGCTGTAAACGATGAATGCCAGCCGTTAGTGGGTTTACTCACTAGTGGCGCAGCTAACGCTTTAAGCATTCCGCCTGGGGAGTACGGTCGCAAGATTAAAACTCAAAGGAATTGACGGGGGCCCGCACAAGCGGTGGAGCATGTGGTTTAATTCGACGCAACGCGCAGAACCTTACCAGCCCTTGACATCCCGGTCGCGGACTCCAGAGACGGAGTTCTTCAGTTCGGCTGGACCGGAGACAGGTGCTGCATGGCTGTCGTCAGCTCGTGTCGTGAGATGTTGGGTTAAGTCCCGCAACGAGCGCAACCCCCGTCCTTAGTTGCTACCATTTAGTTGAGCACTCTAAGGAGACTGCCGGTGATAAGCCGCGAGGAAGGTGGGGATGACGTCAAGTCCTCATGGCCCTTACGGGCTGGGCTACACACGTGCTACAATGGCGGTGACAATGGGATGCTAAGGGGCGACCCTTCGCAAATCTCAAAAAGCCGTCTCAGTTCGGATTGGGCTCTGCAACTCGAGCCCATGAAGTTGGAATCGCTAGTAATCGTGGATCAGCACGCCACGGTGAATACGTTCCCGGGCCTTGTACACACCGCCCGTCACACCATGGGAGTTGGTTTTACCTGAAGACGGTGCGCTAACCGAAAGGGGGCAGCCGGCCACGGTAGGGTCAGCGACTGGGGTGAAGTCGTAACAAGGTAGCCGTAGGGGAACCTGCGGCTGGATCACCTCCTTTCTAAGGATGATCCTTCAGATCAGCTCACGCTATCTATCGGATCGTTTTAGAAACATTCAGGGGCCAACAGTTTCAGGATTGTTGAGCTCCATTGGCGGGATTTCGCCGTCTTCGTTTCTCTTTCTTCGCGGACGAACACGCGCCAGGGGCTGAGCGCTGTGCGGTGCACCGACTAAACGTCGCGTGCGCGCCGGCATGTCTCTCGTGTTAGGGGCTTGTAGCTCAGTTGGTTAGAGCGCGCGCTTGATAAGCGTGAGGTCGGAAGTTCAAGTCTTCCCAGGCCCACCATTTTGATCGAGTGCGGAGCATTCGTCTTCTGGTACGGGGCCATAGCTCAGCTGGGAGAGCGCGTGCTTTGCAAGCATGAGGTCGTCGGTTCGATCCCGTCTGGCTCCACCAGATGGTTTGATCACCAACGGCGTTACCGTCGTCCGCGAAACATCACTTCGCACTCATTGGTCCGGATGGACGGTGACGTGCGTGTTTTCTGACATCGTAAAGAGGAGATCGATCCGAGTTTGGATCAAGCGAAGCAGTTCGCCTGAACCATTCATTATCTCCGGGATCATTTCGGCGCTCGTTTTCAATCGTGAGATTGGATGCGGGTTGTAAATGATCCCTTTTAGCGAAGCTTGACCGCCTCGCTATCGGGCCGATCTTACGAAGCAAGCTGGTCTTTCTAGTCAATGTCCGGCTGCGCAATCGCATTCATCGAGGATGCGTGCCTGGGACTTCGGTCTTCGGGCAGTTGCGCAGACAACATTCTGCCGAGTGTGTGGACATTGATAATGAGAGCAATCAAGTGCCTTAAGGGTGTTCGGTGGATGCCTTGGCGCTGAGAGGCGATGAAGGACGTGCTACGCTGCGATAAGCCGTGGGGAGCTGCGAAGAAGCTTTGATCCGCGGATTTCCGAATGGGGAAACCCACCTTCGATAGCCGGAACTCCAAGACCTTGTGTGTTGGGGTTCGACCAGAAATGCGAGAAATCAAACCGCGAGGTTTTGGATTTCCGGTTATCAAGAGAAGGTATGAGACCTCCGAATAAAATAGGAGGTTTTAAGCAAACCCAGGGAACTGAAACATCTAAGTACCTGGAGGAAAGGACATCAATCGAGACTCCGTTAGTAGTGGCGAGCGAACGCGGACCAGGCCAGTGATACATCAAAGACAATCGGAACCTGTCAGGAAAGCAGGGCCTCAGAGGGTGATAGCCCCGTACGAGTAATGCGATGATGTATCCATGAGTAAGGCGGGACACGTGTAATCCTGTCTGAACACGGGGGGACCACCCTCCAAGCCTAAGTACTCCTCAGCGACCGATAGTGAACCAGTACCGTGAGGGAAAGGTGAAAAGCACCCCGACGAGGGGAGTGAAATAGACCTGAAACCGGACACCTACAAACAGACGGAGCCCAAGATACGTTCTGGGTGACGTCGTACCTTTTGTATTATGGGCCAGCGACTTAATTTAACGAGCAAGCTTAAGCCGATAGGCGAAGGCGTAGCG